>JAWODM010000062.1:0-87331 GCA_046483305.1 Candidatus Krumholzibacteriales bacterium
GGGTGACCCTGGTTCTCAGGTCTCTTCTGGCTGCCGGAAAGGGTATTCCCACTCTTATATTCGACGAAATAGACACAGGCCTGGGAGCGGATATGGGTGACAGAGTTTCCGATAAGATGATAGAGCTCTCCAGAAGTTACCAGGTCATATGTATCACTCATATACCGCAGATAGCAGCCGGAGCCGGGAAACATATAGTGATAAGAAAGAACATCGAGAATAATCGCACCAGGTCTTTCGCCAGTGAGCTCCAGGGTGAGGAAAGGGTAGACGAACTCGCAAGAATGCTTGGAGACAAGAGGCTGTTGAGCAGAAAACTGGCAATTCAGCTTGTTAAGGATAAAAGCGCCCGTAGCTCAGTTGGATAGAGCGCCGGCCTCCGGAGCCGGGTGCCAGGGGTTCGAATCCTCTCGGGCGCGTAAAATTATAGATAGCAGCATGAAAAGCAGCGGGGGAGAACAGAGATGAGCTGGAGATTCATATTTCTTATTATAGTTCTGTATTTTCTTTACAGATCCCTGAAGAAGATTTTCTTCTCCGCAACAGGCAGAAACGGCAGCGCCTATTCTAAAAGAAGAAATGATCCCTATTACGATAATATAACCGACCAGAAGATAGAAGACATAGAGTTCGAAGAAGTAGAGAACGAGGATAAGGAATGATTTTTTTCAAGATACAGAAACCGGACAGAAGGAAATTCAAGTCAAAGGTAAGGGAAAAAGCGAGAAGAGAGCGGGAACGTTATTATTCCGCTATTACAGTGGTAGTTGTGAAAATTATACTCCTGATCTTTCTCGGCGTCCTGTTGAGTGTATCGATAAACCTTTTTAATTCGAGATTCCAGGATTCCAGCTTCGCGGTCAGGTACGCGGTCCCTTTTCTGGTTATAATATTCATGATAGTCCTCATATATTCTATTATAAATAGTATCATAGAGATAGCCAATCTATCCAGACGAAGAAAATAAATCCGGACATTCCTTTCGGCGCCCTTTCAAATTATCAGAGTTCATTAATTCTTTGATCTTTCAATAAAAACAGGCTTTTGAGCGTACAATGGCATATCTTTTGCGAATTTATGAAGCCAGCATGAATACTATGGAGGAATACGGGCATAAAACCAAATATGAGATACTTCTCAAGACCTTCTCTGAGATATCCAGCCTGATAAGCCTGGGTAAGGAACGGGGAGTTATATTCAGTGAAATAATAAAGAGCGCCCTTGATATTCTTCCGGCCAGAACTGTTTACCTGATTATCCAGGAGAACGATAAGGTAAAGAAATATAAGGGAGAAAAGAGGGAAGGGGGAAGGTCTATCGATATCTCGAATATCAAGAACACCTCAGGGATATATAACTGGCTGAGAAGGGAATTAACCTCCGAACAGATAGACAAGAGGAGTATATTTTCCCTGGACCTTTCTACTATTGCTGAGGAATGCTGCGGAGACAGGGACGGATCCAGCGCCATCATATCTGCTCCCCTGATGTCCAAATCCTCGGTATTCGGCATAATAATGGCCATGAACGAATCGAGCGAATCGGTTTTCAGGGAAAGCGATATCCATTACCTCAATACTCTCGCCAACCAGGCGGCGATCGCTTACGAAAACTATCTGCTTTACAAGAAGCTGAAGTACGAATCCATAACAGATGAATTGACCGGAATATACAATTACAGATTTCTGATAAGGTCTCTGAATATAGAGATCAAGAGAGTCCTCAGATTCGGGGGATTTTTCTCGTTCATGATGATAGATGTGGACAATCTCAAGGAATACAACGATAAGAACGGTCACCTGTACGGCAGCAGAGCTCTCAGGACTATTGGGGGTATCATAGAGAAGCAGTGCCGTGAAGTTGATACAGTCGCCAAATATGGAGGGGACGAATTCGCCCTTATTCTTCCCCGGACCGATCTGGAGGGAGCTAAGCTTTTGGGGGAAAGGATTCTGGATGCGGTATATAATCATGAATTCAACGAAAACAGGCGGGGAATATTAACCTGCAGCATAGGGGTATCGATTTTTCCTCACCATTCAAAATATCTCAAGGAACTGATCAGAAAAGCCGACGCCGCTCTTTATTCCGCAAAGGAAGAGGGCAAGAATACGGTGAGGGTTTACCAGGTAATCCATAATAAGCTTGAAAAAAGTTGATCATTTAGTGCAGAATACCTTAAACAGCAGAGTGCGCCGTTTATGGCGGAGCCATTCAGATGTTCCGTTCCGGCTGGCTCGTAACTGATTTTGTCACCGTGTAATTTACGAGGAGTGAAGTTGGAATTAAAAGAAAGAATTGAATCCGGGAATGCCGTTCAGGCAGTAGTTGGACTTGGGTATGTAGGGCTTCCGCTGGCTGTGGAATTCGCGCTGGCCGGAATAGATACAGTGGGGATAGATATAGCCGAAAATAAGATAGAGTCTATAAAGGCGGGCAGGAGCTATGTCAGGGATGTCCCGGACGAGAAACTCAGAAAGGTTGTGGAAAGCGGAAAGCTGAATGTATCAGGCGATTTTTCACTGCTCCGGGATGCCGATACCATAAATATTGCGGTTCCCACGCCGCTGAGAAAAACCAAGGACCCGGATATTTCCTATATAGTATCCGCTATGAATGAGATAAGGAAATACTTTCACCGGGACCAGGTAGTTATTCTGGAGAGTACCACCTATCCGGGTACCACCGAGGAGGTAATACTCCCCATGCTTTCGGAGGGCGGGTTGAAGGTCGGCGAGGATTTCTATCTGGCTTTTTCCCCGGAGAGAGTGGATCCGGGCAATAAGGAATATACCACCAGGAATATACCCAAGGTAGTGGGCGGCGTTACAGCGAATTGTACAGAGTTGGCTGCGTCTATCTACAGCACTGCTGGCATGAATCCTGTTCCGGTCAGCTCTTCGCGGGTGGCGGAGACTGTTAAACTCCTGGAAAACACATTCAGAAGCGTGAATATCGGTCTGGTTAACGAGATCGCGCTGATGTGCAACAGGATGGGAATTAATGTATGGGAAGTGATCGAAGCGGCAAAGACCAAACCGTTTGGATTCATGCCGTTCTATCCGGGGCCCGGCCTGGGCGGGCACTGTATTCCCATAGACCCTTTCTATCTTTCATGGAAGGCAAAACAGAGCGGCTTTAATTCAGAATTCATAGAGCTTGCCGGGAGAGTGAACGGGGATATGCCCTCGCATGTAGTTACCATGGTTGCGGACGCTCTCAACCGCGCCAGGAAGTGCGTTAACGGCGCCAGGATACTTATTATGGGGGTTTCCTATAAGAAGGACATAGATGATACCAGAGAGTCCCCGGCCTTTGATATAATACAGCTTCTTTCGATGAAAGGAGCCAGGGTATATTATTACGATAATAATATCGGGGACCTGGATGATAATCTTAAGGTAAAGAGGTTCGATTACAAAGCTGATAACCTCAGGGGAATCGATTGCGCTATAATAGTTACCGGCCATGGAAATGTTGACTATGAGCTGCTGGTGAATAACTGCCCGCTGATATTCGATTCAAGGAATACCCTGAAGAATTTTGACGGAGAGAACATAATCAGACTATAAGCGAAATCGCAGGAGGAGGCAATATGTCTAAATATCTGGTAACCGGAGGAGCGGGTTTTATCGGATCCAATATAGTTGAAGAGCTGGTTGAGATGGGGGAAGAGGTGGTAGTCCTTGACGATCTTTCGACAGGTTATCTGGATAATATAGAGGGTTTCATGGATGATATCGATCTGATAAAAGGGGATATACGGGACGGCGAAGCGGTCCGTAAAGGGATGGCCGGAGTAGATTATGTGCTTCACCAGGCGGCACTGGCTTCGGTTCCACGCAGCATAGATGACCCGGTCCTGGTGAACGACGTCAATGTCAACGGTACTATCAATATCCTGGAACATGCCAGAAAAGCCGGTGTTAAGAGACTGGTATATGCCGCGTCTTCCTCCGCCTACGGCGATTCCGAAATCTCACCCAAAAACGAACAGCTCAGGCCCCGTCCGCTGTCTCCGTACGCTGTGAGCAAGCTGGTGGGGGAGCATTACTGTTCAGTCTATTCGAATGTATACGGCCTGCCCACCATATCGCTGAGGTATTTCAACGTATTCGGGCCCCGGCAGGATCCAGGGTCCCAGTACGCGGCAGTAGTGCCTATTTTCATATCGAGCCTGCTGGAAGGTAGAACGCCGGTCATATACGGAGACGGCGAACAGAGCAGGGACTTCACCTTCGTAAGCAACGTGGTAAGAGCCAACATACTTGCGGCAAAATCGGAGGGAGCCGCGGGAGAGATGATGAACGTGGCCTGCGGAGATCAGTATACAGTTAACCGGCTGCTGGAAATAATCAGTGAATACCTGGGCAGCGACACCGAACCGGAGTTCGAGGATCCGAGGCCGGGAGACGTGAAACATTCCCTGGCTGATATTTCGAAAGCCGGGCGGATGATCGATTATTCGGTAGAGGTAAGCTTCGAAGAGGGTTTAAGGAAAACAATCGATTGGTATAGACAGAACCAACAGTCTTGAATATAATAATTCAAGCGAATCAGTCTTTAAATATAATGCGGGCGGTTAAAATGAAACGTAAAAAATCAATAACCCTGCTGATGGCTCTGTTTGTGATTAATATGAGTGCAGGCCCGTTCCTGCTTGCTCAGAGTATAACACTCGGCGAGGGAGACAGGCTCAGGCTGGCTGTTCAGGAGAGGCCGGAACTGGATCGCATGCTGGTCATCAGCGAGCAGAATGAAGTAAATATACCGGAGACCCGGCCGATACGGATCGGCGGCCTCTCTCTTTCGGATGCCGAGAGCATAATCCTGGAAAAGCTGAGAGAAATATACCCGGACATAAGTCAGATTGAACTGTCTCTGATCGGTGAGGAGAAACGAAGGCTGATATATGTTCAGGGACAGGTGGTGAGACCCGGAAGGTATGAATTTGTGGATCCGCCGAATGTGTGGGAGGTGATAAGGGAAGCGGGAGGCGCTTCTCCGAGCGCCGCGCTGGAATCGGTGAGGATAATAAGGGGCAGGGGAGATGAGCAGAGAACCGAGACCGTGAATCTGCAGCGGGCTATAGACAGTGGAGATTTCAGTTCACTGCCGGTTCTGAGGCTGGGGGATACCGTATTTGTTCCCGAGAGAGGAACCAGTATAAGCGCCGAAGGATCGGTTATAGTGTTGGGAGCCATAGCAGCTCCCGGCGCCTATAACCTGGGAAAGGATAAGAGGCTGGAGGATGCCATAGCTGCGGCAGGCGGATTCTCGTCGAATCCCCAGCTGGACAATATCACCATCCTGAGAGAAAAGACAGGCCGTGAAGTTGATATCATAACAGTAAATTTCAATCTTTACATGGACTATGGGGATATGAAGAACAATCCGGTTATCTATCCGGGGGATACCGTGAATATCCCCAGACAGACTAATATTCTACGGCAGATATTTACCAATCCGGGATACATTCTCGCGCTGGTTACTACAGTTATAACAGTGTCTTCCTTGTGGAGTGATTAATTCGTTTCGGCGAAAGTGGGAAAAGAGTGGATAATGTAAGAAAAATCACACCTGAGCAGAATCCTGAAAGGATAGACCTGAAGGAGTACTGGAAGATATTATGGCGGAAGAAATACATGCTGATAATTCCTGCGGTGATATCTATGGCCATCTCAATCTTCGGAGTCAGGCAGCTGACTCCGGTCTATCAGTCCTCCACTGTGATTTCGGCGGAAAGGGACCGGGCTTTTTCCGGTTCTGTGGACAGGTATATCTCGGATAACGGGGGAAACAGCAGGAATCGAAGGTACCTCTCCATGGTCAGGGCTGAAATAAACAGCACCAGTTTCCTTGAATCTGTAATCGAGAAACTGGGCCTGATGGAGGCGGCCGCCGCCAGGGGATACTTGAGGGACAGGCAGAGCGGGGAGGAAGTTGTTTCTCCAGAGGACAGGCTCCGCAGAGAGTTAGTGGGGCTGCTCAGCGATAAGTTGGAGGTGTCTTCGCCGGCTCCAGGTTTTTACAGGATAGGAGTTCTGGATACGGATCCGGAGAACGCCCATATTCTGGCCGAAGAAATAACAGAAGCGTATCTTGACGCTCAGCAGACGCAGAAGATAGCGGGGATCAGGAAGGCCGGCGCTTTCAGCAACGAACAGCTGGCGATATACAGGGAAAAGCTGGATGCTTCCGAGAAGGAACTTGCCCGGCTGGAAGCTGAACTGAACAGAAGCGACCAGGAAGGCAACCCGGTGAACGGCAGAAACGTGAATGCGGCAAAGGTCAGGCTGAACAACCTCAAGGCGGAGGTGGGAAAGAACAGAATCACCCTGAACAGGATCAGAAACAGGCTTACCTCAATATTCGAGATGATTCCTTCCAGCCGCCGGATTGCGGAGAACGAAAGGGTGCAGAGCATAGAGAATCAGCTTTCCGCGACAGGGGATGAGAGGATGCTGGCAGTGATGGGATCAGAGTCCGGATTAGAAGATATAGATCAGAGAATCGAATCTCTCTGGGACCAGTTGAGAGCCAGAATAGGGGCGATTGTAAGGGAGGAATACTCTGAAGTCTCGGGTGAATATCACCCGATTATTACAGAATATTTCTTTCAGCAGTATAAACTTCAGTACTACCAGACCAAGGTTAATAAACTTGAGGGTTACATAGAACAGTACGAGAACGACCTGCAGAGGCGCCCAATGCTGGAAAGAAGAATAGAGAGCGTAAGAAGAGAAGTTGAAAATAACCGTGCCATATATCAGGCGTTCCTGGAGTCCAAGACGTCGGCGCAGATAAGCGAGGCCGTGCAGAGCTCCCAGCTGGGGTTGAACTTCGAGATAATAGAAAAGGCAAAGAAACCGCTTTCCCCGGTCAAACCTAATAAAATCAAGATTATTATCGTCGCCCTGATGTTCGGTTGCGCTACCGGGGCGGGGGCTATCCTGTTATCCGAATACGTGGACGATTCCTTCAAGTCAGTTGAAGAGGTGGAGAGAGTTCTTCAACTTCCCGTTCTTGGGACCATTCCCAGGACTGTAGATCAGTTCCAGTGGGAAAGAAGGGATCTGGGGCGTAAGATGCTGGTTTGGATTGTCAGTATCTTCATATTCGCGTCAGTGATAAGCGGAGCCATATATTTCTATGCAAATTCTCTCAAGTCATCAAGGCTGGGATTCAGGATCAGCGACACCATCAAAGGGGATTGAGCTTGAAAAAAGAGGATAAACCAAAAGATATCTTCAATATGTTCGACCAGGAGAGCCCTATCGCGACTGAGATGAGAAGGCTTTACTCCAATATCAGAAATAGGCTCAAGAAGAAATCAATGCGGAGTTTTCTGATAACCAGCGCTAACCGTGGTGAAGGCAAAAGTACTGTGGCATCGCACCTGGCCCTTACGGTGGCGCGCTTCAAAGACAAGAAATCCCTGATTGTAGACTCTGATTTGAGAAGGCCGAAAATCGATAAGATCTTTGATCTTCCCAAGGAGCCGGGATTGTTTGAATGCCTGCAGGGCGAGGTTGACCCCCTGGATGTAGTAAAGGATACCAGGATTGAAAACCTGAAGGTGATAACCAGCGGCAGGCCCGGAGGCTCTCCGGCACACCTGTTCGAGCGGGATGTGATGGCTGAGATATTCGAAAAGATCAAATTCTATTATGATATTGTCATAGTGGACAGCGCCCCGGTTATCCCTGTCAGCGACCCCATGCTTATTTCGGGAGCGGTGGATGGGGTGATACTGGTGACCCTGGCGGGAAAAACGCCCCGGAACGTAGCGGTGAGAGCCAGAAATATATTGCAGGATGCGGATGCCAATATAATCGGAGTGGTAGTCAATAATCTCTCGGAGGTACTCCCTTATTATTATGATTATAATTATTATGGTTACAGCAGTAAGCTTAAGAAGTGAGGAATAGATTATGAAGAGAGATCCCCGGCGCGGGGTAGCGACAATTTTATTTCTTTCAGTACTATTCGCCTTGAGCGGCTCTGCCCGGTCAGCTCCTGATTCTCTCTGCTGTTCCTTCAGCAGCCTCTCTCCAGGTTTAAGATTAACCATCAGCCGGGACTATACAATCAGCGGGATGCTTCCATTGAGGGTCTGCGATTTAAGGCGGGACCTGCAATATGATGTCTCAACATTCGGGAGAGGTTACGAAAAGAGAGCGGCGGAGATGGAACTGACTGACGAAGGAATCCCTGAAATAACGGGTTACAGAACTGAAACTGTTCTGATGAACAGTATTCTGCCAACCAGCGGGACCTTTATGCGGGGAAGAGAGCAGCAGGGTTATCTGGATCTGCTTTCTATGGCGGGAGGGCTTTATCAGTTCTATGAGGAGAACAGCGAGTACCATGACCTCAAGGACAGATACGACAGGCTCAATTCATACCTTCAGAGTTCAGGAAGTATCGATCAAGCCGAACAGCTGCGAAAGGAAGCGCACCGCGCCTATATTTACGCGGAACAGCAGAATACCTACCGTAAACAGCTGTTCGCGCTGACCTCCGCTCTCTACGCGTTTCAGGTTCTGGAGCCTTTGTTTATAGATAACCCGCCGCCATACAGAAGGGATCAGGGCAGTTCCCATATTGTTTTCAGCGGCAGAAGAAAGAGCACCGGCAAAGCCTTCCTCTATTCCCTGGTCAGGCCGGGGCGGGGGCAGTATTACCAGGGGAAGAATATACGGGGATTGTTCTATTCGGCTGTATCCGTACTGGCCGGATATGTTGCTCTGGACCAGAACAATCAGTACCAGAAGAAGCTCGATGATTATAATATAACACTGGAAGAATATAATTATGCCCGGACGATCAGTGAAAGAAGTGAATATATCAGGACTGCCTCTATTCTAAGGGAAGATGCGGAAGATGCCAGGGATAACAGGGATCTTTCACTTTACATCCTTGCGGGAATCTGGGGAGCCAATCTGATCGATACCCTCCTGTTCGAATGCAGGGGGGTCCAATGCGGATATTCATTTAATGTTACGCCGGGAGGCTTTGAACTTGCTTACAGATTCTGATATCACGGAGGTTGGAAAATTATGAGCAGGCTTTTTTCGCAAATTATCATGGTGATATTGGTAATTTTGCTGGCGGGTATGATCACCGGCTGTTTTGACAGTATCGAGGAGATACCCCTCAACGGGGAAGTGGAGGAGATAGAAGCCCCTGAAATTATACAGGTAAACACAGAGGACGGAGCGGTGACTCTGGCCTGGAACACCGTGGATAAAGCGGAGGGGTATCGTGTTTACAGGCGGACGGTCCAGGGAGACGAAAGAATGGTTGCCGGAACTGCGGACACTTCATATACAGACAGGAACCTTCTTAACGGGAGGGATTATTACTATTCGGTCGCGGGAGTCGGCAGCAGCGAGCTGGAAGGGTCAAGGTCAGAATGGGTTCAGGCGGTTCCCTCTGCATACTCCATTGTAATTAATCAGGGAAGCGGGTATACAAATTCCCGGAATGCGGTTCTCACCTTAACCGCCCCGGTAACTACCTCGCTGATGAAGATCTCAAACGACGCCGGCCTCGACGGGGCGGACTGGGAAACCTTCAGGACTACCAGGAGCTGGATTCTGAAAAGCGGTGACGGATTGAAAACGGTTTACGCGGTGTTCATGGATGAGAACGGAAGCGAATCAGGCGTGGTTACCAAAACCGTCAACCTGGATACCTACGCGTCAGTAAGCGGGATAACCATCGCCCCTGAGTCAGGTAATAACATTGGAGATATTATTCATTTCAGGATGGATGTGGAAGGGAATGAAACGGAGGGTGAAGGGCATATCAATATTGAAGGGTATTCCCGGGATATAGAGCTCTACGACAACGGAGTTTCCGGTGACAATGAGGCGTCTGACGGGATTTATGAAGTGGATTTCAGGAGTCCAAGTTCTTTGCGGGGAGTTGATCTGATGGTAACCGGGATATTTACCGACAGAGCGGGGAATATATCGCCGCTCTTTGAAGCGGAGGGAACCCTCTCTTTTACAGATCCCCCGGAGCCGGTCAATCTTTTAGGCGCAATCGACTCTACTGTTAACAGAATAACCATAAACTGGGTACCTTCGGTGGACCAGAATTTCCATATGTACAGAATTTACCGGGATACCGTATCCCACAGCGAAGCTGAATTCGAGGATCCAAGGTACAGAATCAGGGAACTGTTTAATCCTGAGCAGGATTCCTATCCGGACAGCGGCCTGGAGGAAGCGCAGGTTTACTATTACAGGATATTTGTGGTAAATGATATGGATGAGACAGCGGCAAGCAACCAGATTTCAGCTCATACCTATGACGCCATGCCTGATCCTGTTACCCTCGATCCGCTCTCATCGATTGGCGCAGATCGTGTTACTCTGACCTGGAGCGTCAACCAGAACTCCGACTTCATGGAGTACAGGATATACCGGGATACATCCCCCGGGGTTACCAACCAGCCTTCTCTGCTGGTAGCCACCATAGAGGACAGGGAGATTACATGGTATGACGATACCGGTATTGATTTGACAATTAACGATTTATATTATAGAATATACATATATGATAAAAGTGGGAATTTCAGCAGAAGTAACGAAGTGACATCTGCTGAGTAGAAAAGTACTAAGGGACGAGGGACTGCGGAAAAATTACCAAAAAAATCTGAAATATGGGTAATAATACCCATATCATTATCTCAGGTTTGAGCCGTATTGAACGAGGCCCGAATTGGTGTATGGTGTAACTGGCTGTATTACAGTAGGATACAGTGTGTATATAATGTGTTATATGAAGTGGTCGAATGGCAGGATTTTTCGGTATAGATGTTGCATATGCTATATCACAAGTATTGTTATATTCAATTTTTGTGTAAATATTAAAAATGAGCTTGTATAAGAGATCCATAAGCAGCATATCAAATGAAAGGACCTACCAGAACAGGTCTCTGGATCCGTTCGTGGATAATATCTCCATGCTGGAAAGCAGGCTTGAGGATACCCGGCCGCTTACCGATTCCCGTTATCCCGCCAGAAGGGCGCTGGACATCTTTACAGGTATAATAACTCTTCTGCTGGTTTCTCCTGTCATAGCTGTTGCCGCAGTCCTTATTAAACTGGAATCAAGGGGCCCGGTTTTCTATAAGCAGGAGAGAATAGGGCTTAACCGCAGGAATAGCGACAGAAGAAGAGATCCTTCCGCGCGGGCCAGGGACGACAGCGACAGGCGCACTGGTACAGACCGAAGGCAGAATTCGGAAGCAGGCAAGCCTTTCATAATGTACAAACTCAGAACCATGAAAACAGACGCTGAAAAGAACGGCCCCGCTCTTGCCTCCCAAAACGATTCAAGGATAACCAGAGTAGGAAAGATTCTCAGAAAGACCAGAGTAGATGAGCTGCCCCAGTTCATAAATGTTATCCGCGGGGATATGACTCTGATAGGGCCTCGTCCCGAAAGATCGTTTTACATCAGGACCCTCTCCAGGGATGTGCCTCAGTTTCCTCTACGCTTGAAAACAAAACCGGGCATTACCGGCCTGGCTCAGGTAGAGTCCGGTTACGCTGATACATTCGAAGCGATGAAGACAAAGCTCATATACGATCTCCAGTATATCCTCAGTAAATCACTGCTTCAGGACCTGGCGATCGTTCTCAAGACTTTCTATGTGGTAGTCTCCGGAAGGGGAGCCCAGTAAAGTCCGCCCTGTCCCATGTCCGGGATATATTTCCAAGCATGAAAACGGAATAGCTTGACCTGGAAGACGGTTCATTTTAAACTCATCTCCGGTGAACAGTTATGAAAATGAGCAGGTTTATAATAATATTCAGTTCCTTTTTTCTCCTGGTCCTTGCGGTGACGATATTTCTGCCCAGGAGAGCGGCGGTATTCTCTTTTCCGGTGGTAATAATAGTTTCGGTATTTCTGGCAAGGTATTACAGTTCCAGGCATAAAAGAAAAGTTGAGACAGTCCGCAGGAATCTGCGTAACCTGAGGAGCGAGGGCCTTTATATAGAAGAAAGAATACATGAGAGCGGAGACATTTTCTACAACACCCTGCTGGCAATACTGAAGGACATGGAGAGAACCATGTTCAAACTGGTTGAAAAGAATATACAGTTACTGAGCCTGAAGGAAATCGGCAGGAATATTATAAGCTCGCTTGACGAGAAGAAGCTGGTTGAATCCATGTTCGACTATCTGATGCAGGGTGTGGGATACAAGGAGGTTGCACTGCTGATGCTGAGGCGCAGCAGGAATATGATTCAGGCTATTGTCAATATTGAAAAGGGCAGCAGGGTAGTCAGGCGGGTGATTAATTTTGATCTGGACAGCCTGGATGGAGCGGTGATGGAATCGCTCAAATCGAGCAAACCGTTCATGATAAAGGATGCGGCGATGCATCCGCTCCCGGTGATCGACGGCAAGGAGCTGTTCCCGGAGAGCACCCTGTCCTCATTCATATGCGTGCCTCTTCTCAAGAACTCCCAGGAAGTCGTATGTGGCAACGAGGAGTACTGCATACTGGCCGCCGAAGGCGAGAGGGACCAATATTATCTGTGTGATAACAGGTGCCTGTCCTGCTCCGAGATCCCGATGCTGGGAGCTCTTATAGTGACCGATGGGTACCGGGCGACCCCGCTGACTAAAATAGACCAGGTTACCATTGAGACGGTAGGTTCCCTGGTCAGCGCAAATATAGAAAACTGGGGCCTGTATCAGAACCTCAAACAGGAGGAGAGGTTCAGAACCAAAATTCTGGAGGGAATGATACATGGATTAATTGTAACCGACCTGGAGGGTAATATCACATTCGTTAACAGGAGTACGGAGATCCTTACACAGAAACCGGCGGATGAACTGGAGGGGAGGAGCCTTTTTGACCTGATAGTGGATATAGAGGGCGGAGTTAACGAACAGACTTTTTTCGATACACTGTATCTGGACGGGGCGATTAATTTCCGGGAGGCATACCTCAGGGGAGGGGATGGATTTGAAATACCTATCCGGATGAACGTTTCCAGATTCATTGGCGAAAGCGAAGAACTCCAGGGAGCCATAGTTCTTTTTGTGGACATCAGCGACATCAAAGAGATGGAAAAAGAGATCAGGCAGCTTGACAGGCTGGCCGCCCTGGGACGGTTTACCTCTGCGATAGCTCATGAAATCAGGAATCCCCTTACCGGGATAGGCGCCGGGATCCAGTATCTGAAGAGAAGCAGCGATTTTGATGAGGAGCAGAGAGCGAGCATTGAATCGATACTCAGCGAAGTGAGCCGGCTGGACAGGATCATAAGCGACCTGTTCAAGGTCGCCAAACCCAGGGGCATACTTTATCAGAAAACTGATATTTCGAAAATTATTGAAAAGAGTTATAATTCGGTCAGTGAGGTATTGAGGGAGAACTCCGTGGAGTTCGAACTTCAGGTTGACGATGATATGCCGGAGGTTGAATTAGACCCTGACCAGATAAGCCAGGTACTCATTAACCTGATAAAGAATTCAGCCGAATCTTTTGAAGGCGGGGGGGGAAGAGTAGTGGTAACCGCCGGGGTGGACAGGAAGCCGGAAAAGGATAACGGAATGGCCGCCAGGAGGTTTAAAATAAAGGTAATTGATAACGGCTGCGGAATAGACGAAAAGCATATCGACAGGATATTCGAACCTTTCTACTCACGCAAGAACAGTGGCACAGGGCTGGGATTGTACATCAGCCACAGTATTATTCAGCATCATCATGGAAGGATAGAGGTTGAATCTGAAGCCGGCAAGGGAACCACATTCACATTGATACTACCAAAGGGCAAACACGGAGGTTGATTTAAAATTGAAACCGCTAATTCTTCTGGTCGACGATGAAGACACTATCAGGCTTTTCCTTGAGAAAACGCTCAGGGACGAAGGTTACGAGACGTTTACAGCCGAGAACGGCACCAGGGCCCTCCAGATAGTGGAAAGAGAGCTTCCCGACCTGGTTCTTCTTGACCTCAAGCTCCCGGATATCAGCGGGCTTCAGGTATTGGAAAAAGTAAAAAACGAGTACCCGGAAATCTGCATAGTGATGCTTACCGCTTTTGGGGATATAGAAACCGCGGTCTCAGCCATGAAAAAAGGAGCTTTTGATTTCGTAAGCAAGCCGGTGAACCTGGACCAGCTGCTCTTTGTAGTGGAAAAGGGCCTGGAATCCCAGAGATTGAACAGGGAGTTGATTAATCTCAGGCGCCGTATAGAACTCGACTTCGATAAGGATTACGTTCCTGGACGGAGCGAAAGTATGCGGAAGATCTACAGTGTGGTCAAAACAGTGGCGGCCAGCGATACCACCACGGTGCTGATTCAGGGAGAAAGCGGTACCGGTAAGGAGATGATAGCAAACTTTATCCATAAATTCAGCCCCAGGAATAAAAAGGCATTCATGGAGGTCAACTGCGCATCCCTTCCGGAGGAATTGCTGGAGAGCGAGCTGTTCGGACACGAAAAGGGGGCATTCACCGATGCCAAGAACAGAAAGCTGGGCCTCCTTGAGCTCGCCGACGGAGGGACCCTGTTTCTCGACGAGATAGGCGAGATGAGTATGACCATCCAGGTCAAGCTTCTGCGGGTCCTGGAAAAGATGACTTTCAGGAGGGTAGGAGGGACCAAGGACCTCAAGGTGGATGTCCGTATTATATCTGCCACCAACAGGGACCTTGTCACGGCTGTGGAAGAAAAGAAATTCAGGGAAGACCTCTATTACCGTCTTAAAGTGGTACCGATTAATATACCCCCTCTGCGGGAGAGGCAGGAAGACCTGTTCGCGCTGGTGATGCATTTCCTGGATAAATTCAACAGTAAATTCCGGAAGAATTTCCAGGAGATAGCAGACGATACATTCCAGAAGCTCCTGGAATACAAGTGGCCCGGCAATATCAGAGAGCTGAGGAATGTCATAGAGAGAATAGTCCTTCTCGAGGATGACCGGGTATTACGGGTGGAGCACCTTCCCTTGAGTATGAGCAGGGGGGTTTCTCTGAGCGACCAGTCCCTGATCAACCGGATCAAGGTGGCCCTGAACAAACCGTACCCTCAGAATGGCATAGAATTCGAAGATATAATCAACCACCTGCAGAGGGAATTTATAGCTAAAGCGATGCGCGAGGCCGGCGAAAATCAGAGCAGAGCGGCCAAGCTGCTGAACCTGAACCGTGATAAACTGCGTTACCGGTTAAAGAATCTCGACTTTGAGGATGAGTGAGCAGGATGAAGTTGAATGCCGTAAAGTTACTTATGCTGGCGGCGGCTGTTCTGGCAGCCGCGGGCTCCTGCGGGTATTACGGAACTACCAGCCGGGTGGCGGGAGATATAAAGAAGATATATATACCATACCTGGATAATGAAACTCCCGAACCGAGTGTGGAGATAGAGATCACCGAGAGAATTATAGACGGGATTATAAAGGATAATACTCTCAAGGTAGTCGACGAGGACGAGGCGGATGCTGTACTGGAGGGCTCGGTGGTGAAATACGCCAACGAGCCGTACACTTATTCGGAGAGGAGTTCACAGAACATCCGGGCTGAGCAGTACAGGCTGACCATAGGGATCAGGGTTTCCCTGTACGACAGCTCCGGGGATGAATATGTCTGGGAAAACAAGACCCTGGAGGGTAAGGGAGATTACTTTCTGGAATCAAGCCAGGAACAGAATTATGAGGACGCCAGGGAGAATGTCTACACCGATCTGGTGGACGGCATACTCTCCAGTACTCTGCAGGACTGGTAAAAATGGGCAATAATCTCAATAAATTCAGAAAGATTTTCAAGGAGGCTGAGAAAAGCCGGGAATGCCCTGTCTTTCTGCTCAAGGGCCGGGAAGAATTCATAATGAACCAGCTTGCCGAAAAGATTATTTCATCCGTGGTCGATGAAAGCCTCAGGAGTTTTAACCTTTCCGTCGAATATGCCGATCAGACAGAGATGTCAGATTTCATATCAGACGCCAATTCATACCCATTCATGGCGGAGAGGAAGGTCCTGGTACTCAGAGAGCTGGAAAAACTCAAGGGCAGCTGTTCCAGACTGGCGGGATACTGCGGCGATCCGGCCTCAACCAGCGTGGTTATAATCATATATAACACTCATAATGAATTGGGGAGGAGAAACAGGCAGCCTTCAGGTTACAAGAAACTGGAGGAAGCGGTGAACCGCAGAGGAAAGGTTTACCAGTTCGGGAAGTTATCGGAGGCCGACACGGTCAGATGGATCAGGGGGCGGTGCAGGAAGATGAAAGTCGAGATAAGCACCGGGGCAGCCAGGGCTATAGTCAGCAGCATAGGGGACAACCTCTATGACATCATGAATGAACTCCGGAAGCTGGGTATACTATTTCAGGGAGGAAAAGTAGAGGCTGAGGACCTCGAAGAGATCATAGGAAGATACCGGCTAAACGCCGTCTATGACCTGACCGACAGCCTCAGGCCCGGCAATGAAACCGGATCGCTGGGCATACTGCTCCGAATATTAAACTCTGGAGCTGAAAATCCCTCTGTGTTAATATACAATCTGATCAGGCATTTTCTTGATCTTTTGAAGATTCAATCCGGATACAGGGCCGGTGGATACTGGTACCGGAAATTAAAAAAACAGGCTGACGCTTTCGGGCGAAGGGATGTCCTTCTCTGGCTGGAGAATCTCAGGGTGGCCGACCTGGATATAAAGAGCAGCCTTCTGCCGGATGAACTTGTAATAATGAACTGTTTCATGAACTCTATTAATGGAAGGTTATACGGCAGGACAGGAAGACATTTTATTCTCAGAGCGGGATAAGGATTGGAGGTCGATGTGGAAAAAACGATTAAGGAGATTGAAGACAGGGATTTCAACAGCGAAATAATGAATTCTGATAAACCTGTGGTTGTCGATTTCTGGGCAAACTGGTGCGTTCCCTGCAAACGCCTGGAGGAAGTGATTGAAGAGGTTGCTGAGAAATACAAAGGGGATATAAACTTCTGCAAGGTAGACGTGATAAGCAACCGGGAGATTACTTCAAGATACGGCGTCAAGAACCTTCCGCATCTTCTGTTTATAAAGAAGGGAAAGGTAATAGACAGAACGGCCGGTTCAATCTCAAGGGATATCCTGGAGAAGAAACTGGATACTCTGGTCGAATCTACTTGATGCAGTATTTCTCAAACTTTATTATTCAACCTGATATTTATTTATTTGAGATATTTATCTCAGTAAACAGGACATTGAGATGATAAGGAAAGAGGAGAAATTAATAGCCAGGGGGCTCAATCCTCCCGGCCCGCTTCTGATGCTCAAGAAGAAACTGAAGGAGATCGAGTACAGCGGGAACCTCAGGATTATTGTATCAAACATCGATGCCGCCGACGAAATAATAACCTATTTCAGAGAAATATCAGCGGATTACGAGCTTGACCGGGTAGGCGACGACTACCATCTAATCATGAATCTTGACAGCTATGAGGAAGTATAGGCATGAGTGATCATTTCCCCTTCAAGGAATGCGAAGACAAATGGAGAGAACGCTGGGAATCTCTTTTCAGGTGCGATCTGGAGAGCCCCGGAGAATTGTTCTACTGTCTGATGATGTTCCCTTATCCATCCGGTAACCTGCACGTGGGCCATGGAAGGAACTACATCATAGGGGACGCTCTGGCAAGGATAAAGATGATGGAGGGTTACAACGTGCTGGCGCCGATGGGCTGGGATTCATTCGGACTTCCCGCTGAGAACGCCGCCATAAAGAACAATATAGACCCCGCAGAGTGGACCGACCGTAATATCTCAGAGATGAAAAAACAGTTTTATCAGTGGGGAGTTATCTACGACTGGTCGCGTGAGATAGCCTCATGCAAACCGGAATACTACAAGTGGACACAGTACCTGTTCGTTCAGTTGTACAAAGCCGGACTGGCTTACCGCGAGGAATCAGCGGTAAACTGGTGTCCGTCATGCAAAACGGTTCTGGCCAATGAACAGGTGGTGGGGGGAGAGTGCGAAAGGTGCGGGCAGCAGGTTTCAGACAAGAAGCTCAAGCAGTGGTTCTTCCGGATTACAGATTACGCGGACCGGCTGATCGATGACCTTGAGATTCTCGATAACTGGCCCCGCCGGGTCATAACCATGCAGAAGAACTGGATAGGAAGAAGCGAGGGTGTGGAGATTGAATTCGGCATCGACGGAATGGATGAAACGCTGGCCTGTTTCACCACCAGAATAGACACTATTTACGGCGTCACTTTCCTGGCTATCGCCGCAGAACACCCCATGGCGGAGAAGCTGCTCCGGAAGGGAGGAAGAGAGAAGGAGGGAGGGGAGTTTATTTCGCGCCAGAAGAGCCTGAAGAGGGAAGAACGCACTGAAAAGAACAAGGAAGGTTTCTTTACCGGCTGTTATGCCGTCAATCCTGCTGATTCGAGAAAGATACCGGTATTTATAACAGGTTACGTTCTGATGGATTATGGCACAGGGGTGGTTATGGGAGTTCCCGCCCATGACCAGCGAGACTTTGAGTTCGCAGGGGAGATAGATATGGATATACCGGTTATCCAGGTGATTAAGCCGGAAGATGAACCGGAAAAGGAGCTGGAGCAGGCGTACGTGGATGACGGCGTGATGATTAACTCGGCTGGGTACAACGGACTCTCCAACCTGGACGCCATGGAAAGGATTACGGATGACTTTGAGAAGAAAGGCGCCGCCGTAAGGACCATCAATTATAAGCTCAGAGACTGGCTGATATCAAGGCAGCGTTACTGGGGAGCCCCCATACCGGTCATTTACTGCGATAAATGCGGGATAAACCCGGTCCCGGCTGAGGACCTTCCGGTGCTGCTTCCCGAAGACGTCGATTTCATACCCGCCGGAGACGGCAAATCGCCGCTGGCCAGGTCAGAGAGTTTTGTGAATACCGAATGCCCCGGATGCGGCGGCCCGGCCAGAAGAGAGACTGATACCATGGATACCTTCGTGGATTCCAGCTGGTATTTCCTGAGGTATATTTCGCCGCACGATCAGGACAGGCCTTTCGACAGAGAGCTGGCAGACAGGTGTATGCCTGTGGATCAGTACATCGGCGGGGTGGAACACGCTATTCTGCATCTTCTGTATTCAAGATTCATAGTCAAGTTCCTCTACGATCAGGAAGAGGTTAATTTCAGGGAGCCGTTCAAGAATCTCTTCACTCAGGGGATGATTACCAGAAACGGGGCCAAGATGTCTAAAAGCGCCGGAAATGTGGTAAACCCGCAACCACTTATTGACAGGTTCGGGGCCGATACTGTGCGGATATATACCCTGTTCATAGGACCCCCGGAGAAGGACGCTGAATGGAACGACCGGGCGGTGGAAGGAGCTTACCGCTTTGTGAACAGGGTCTGGCGGCTCTACAGCTCGTACGGCTCATTCCTGGACGGCAGCCGGTTCGAAACGGGCGAAATAGACCCAGAAGAGATGAGCCCGGACCATCTTGGGCTCTACAGCAAGGTACAGCAGACCATATCAAAGATCAGGGAAGACCTTCTGACCGGCGATTCTTTCCATTTTAATACCTCTATAAGCGCCCTGATGGAGCTTACCAACGAAATCTATTCATTTCTGCTCGATTATGACCCTGAAGAAGGCCCGAATCGAGACCTTTTCATCTATTCCTTCGGCATTCTGGTTCTTCTCCTGAGCCCGATAGCGCCTCATCTCTGTGAGGAAATCAGGGAAAGGTGCGGTTTCTCCTCAACCGTCTTCGGAGAAGAAATCCCCGAGCCGGATGAGGATTACATCGAGAGCGATACCTTTACTCTGGTCATTCAGGTCAACGGGAAGGTAAGAGCAAGGGTGGAGGCTGAAAACGACAGCAGCAGGGATGAACTGAAGGATATCGCCCTCAATAACGAACGGATACGGGAGCTGATCGGATCGAAGGAAGTCAGGAAGGTCATAGTAGTACCGGGACGGCTGGTTAATATCGTGGCCTGACGTTCTGGTTCCGGATATCTGAATCATTAATTCCTATGATAAGCTGGAAGCCCCATTAGCAGATATGTGATGAAGTATATATCCATTGGTTAACATAATATATATTATGCGACATTCAGTCCCCGCCACCATCTCTCTTATCTTATTATATCCAATCCACTTCCCTGCCTTTAAATTCTCCTGTAAGTGGAAATATCTCTATTAGAAAGGCTCGAAATTACCTTGAAAGAATATCTATCCTGACCCTGATCTTTTTCTCGGCAAGACCGTCCCTCAAAGGCAGAAGCTCATTCAGGACCTCAACTGCTTTGCTGTCCATTCCGGCGAGCTCATAACACTCCGCTGCCTTCTCCAGATATACAGCCTTTTCTTCGTCTTCCTTTTCTGCATCGGCCAGCTCCGAGTACATTTCCGCCGCTTTTTCGAATTCACGGTTATTCTCGAGCGAAGTAGCGATGGAACGCCGTGCGGCTTCCCTGAAGAACGGGTATTTCCCCGCTTTTTCCAGGTAATCGCGGAAATGCCTGATCGCTTCGGTGTAATTTCCGGTCGCGTTGGCAACTTTGCCAAGATAGTATGATGCGTAAGCTCCTTCTCTGGTTCCACCGTAGTTGTCGCGTACAATCTCAAATATCTGGCCCGCTGACTTCATATCACCCGAATAGAAGAAAAGAGTAGCCTCTGAGAAACGGTTGGCAGCCTCTATTCTGGCTTCCTCCCTGCTGTTATTGACCCAGAAGGTCCCGGCAACTATCAGTATAAGGGCGATCAGGGCTATAAATACGACATTCTGATGAGTTTTTATATATTCGTACCCTCTCAGAAAGAAATCTATAAATGGATCTTCCTTGAGAGCATGTTTGTCAAGTTTCTTTTTAGCCACTTTTCTGTACCTCCTTCGGTCTTTAACATAAGCCGTTTTTTAGATATTTACAAGCAAATAATACAGATATCAATATTTTAATCAACAGCAGAAATATGTCCGATATTCGGATAAAAAATTTGGTTTGACAGCGGTATTCCTATTTGAGAAAATCAGTTATCATTTCAAGGGAGCGCGCCATGGCCAGGATTGTCAGATATTGCACAATAACCGCCATTCTACTGATTATCGTTCTCAACTTCCTTGGCGCGGCCGATTTCCTGGAATCGCCGTATACCGGCATAAGACACCACAACATGAAAATTACCAAGATATATGAGCCTAACGAGGATTCTCCTATTCAAAGAGGTGATAAAATAGTCGAAGTGGATGGCGTAAGGGTAAGAAATATAAACCATTATAGGTATCTAATGAGTCTCAATCAAGAACACGAGCCTTTCACTTTCACCGTTGAGAGAAACGATTCGCTTTTCTACAGCAAAATAGAGGTCAGGGAACAGACGTTGGGTGAGATACTGCCCAGGTTCGGCCTGATGATATCCGGTTTCACCTTTCTGTTGGTAGGACTGATAGTTCTGCTCAAGAGGCCTGATATAATGGGGATGCTTTTTTCCGTGGATTGTGTGTTGATAGCATTTCTTCTGACGGTAAGGCCTGCGGTTCCCTTCCCCTTACTTCATATAGCCGGAGAACTGATATATGACCTTGTCTTTATATTCCTGCCGGCGGTATTTCTGCATTTTTTCCTGATGTTTCCCGGGCGGGAAATAGAGTACGGAACCAGGAGATTCAAACTGGAAAGATGGATGTACCTCCCCCCTGTCTTCATCTACCTGGTGAGCTTTGTACTGGCGCTTGCCAATTACTCGACCACCGTCAGTGATTCGGTAATATATTTTCATGAGACCATAACCTCCATATACTGGTTTTCATACATGTTGCTGTGCCCGGTTGTTTTTATACGCACCTACCTCACTTCTTCCAGAGCGCTTAAGATAAAATTCAGGATCGTTACCATAGGGCTGGTTGCCGGGTTGCTGCCTGTGATATTTCTGGTGCTGCTCATGCAGTTAAATCAGTCCTATATATCCCATCACAAATCTCTCAACCTTGCAGGGATGTCCCTTTCCTTCATATCGATCTCGTTCGGTTACGCCATCCTCAAGCATAATGTGTTCAATATAAAATTGATATTCAGAGGAGGCGCGGACCTGGTCCTTCTGGTTATAATAGCGGCGCTGTTGTACTTCCTGTTCAAATGGTTCGATGGTTCCGGCATCAGGAGCGCATTGGGGATTAATAATTACCTTTTCTATGCCGCGGCCATAGTTATCCTGGCGGTCGTCATGTTCTTCCCCGCAAGGTTATATATATCCAATATGTTCGACAGTTATTTCCACGACAGGCAGGCCGCGGTCCTTTCGAGGAAGGACTATATAGAGTTTTCCAGGGATCTGAGGAGCTGCGAGACGGAACAGGCCGTATTGCGGAGAGTTGCCGACGAAATCAGATCTATCTTCGATCCGCTTAATATAATCATTTTCATGATGGATGATGACGGCTCCTACAAACTGGAGAATATATATCCCCCGGATATGCATATACCGATAACCGGTATAGCGGCAAACCGGAATATTGAGAATTTTCTCTACTCCAACGGGTACCCGCTGGTGCTTGAGTATTCCGATTCGATGTGGATAAGCAATAATCTGGACAGGGTGATAAGAGAGCTTATTTACAGCGCTTCCAGCTCGGCAATAATTCCCGTAATCAAGGAGCATTTTGTTACGGGGTTCATCCTTCTTGGTCCCAAGCGGTCCGGGAATTTATATAACAGCGAGGACGCGGACCTGCTCAATTCCATAGCTGAGACTGCGGCCGAAGCTGTCAATAATATCAAACTGTACAGGTCAAGGAGGGAAAAGGAGGAAATGGAAAGAGATATTGAAATTACCAGCGCCATTCAGAAGAACCTTTTTCCGGAGAGGCCTCCCCTGCTGCGGGGAGCCAGGTTGGGAGCCCGAATAAGGCCCTGCAAGGGTGTGGGAGGAGATTTCTATGATTTTATAAGAATCTCTCCGGAGGTGACCGTTTTTGTTATATCGGATATTTCGGGCAAGGGTATCCCCGCTTCATTCCTGATGTCCACTCTGAAGGCCTCCATAAGGGCGGAGGCGAAATTCGACAGAACTCCTTCCGAGGTCGTATACTACCTCAATAATTACCTCTATGAGAGAAGCGACAGTATCAGGCATGCCACTCTCTTTTACGGCAAGTATAATGAAAGCAATGGATTACTGGACTACTGCAATGCAGGCGCCCTGCCCCCTGTCCTGTTCCAGCAGGAAGGCCGGCAGATAACCAGGTTGAGAAGAGGCGGTATGCTGGTTGGTATTGAAAAAGGGACTGAATACCTTAACGGCTCCATAGAGATAGAGCCGGGAGACCTCCTGATAGCTTTTACCGACGGAGTGAGCGAGCTGCAGTACGGCGGAGAATTTTTCGGGATTGAGAGGCTGGTCGAGTTTGTGAGGTCAAATATCGATATGCCTGTGGATGATCTCCTGGATAAGCTTTTTCAGAAACTTGACCTTTATTGCCACGGTCGGATTACTGACGATATTACAGCGATGATACTGAAAAAGCTTTGAAGGCCATTCTCAATAAGCATTCCTGATTGGCAAAAAAGCAGTTCGATGAATTGAAAATTGCCACGTTCGACCACATTTCAATCTATACACAAAGGGCGGACAGTAAAAGTCAGCGGTAACTGCCTATCTCTGTAACATCCTATTATATCTATTAATATATCAGATGTAATCTTCCTTGCACAGCTATTACCTTAGCGCTGTCCCATATTGGTATAGTTTATGCCGCTATACCTGAATTAAAGCCTCCAGTTCCGCGCTTACTGACAAAGGGTAGAGCAAATAACCGTCCTGGAGTATAAGGAGGTGAAAAAATGCTACCGTTATATATATTCTTTATAATTGACCTGTTGTGGTGGTTGCGTTAAGCAGTATTTGGTTGATATTCGAGATATTAACCTGAATATGAATATTCCCGCTGGTTTGTAGGAGTAAGCCGTCGGGAATATTCATTTCAGGACTGTAAAAATTCTTTATAATATCTAATGTGCATTATTAAGTCTATTGCGTAGCATACTGATATTATATCCTATTATAATGATAATAAATCCTTGACATAGTTTTGCGAGGTTCGATATAATTGATAGTAGGAAAATCATTTGTATAACAGGTGATGTGATTTCAGGGGTTTCAGAACAAAATTTGATGCGGTTTTGCTCTAAGATATGGTTTGTGAGATCCGTGACACGCCCTATGTTGTACAGGTAGTTTTCTCAGCAGGGGAATAAGGGATTCCGTCTTATTCCCTTTTGCTTTATACAGCACTACCCTCCTTATCTACGGCAGTTCCGGTTGAAGAAGAAAGCGCCCCCGGCATGACTCGAACATGCGACACCCGGTTTAGGAAACCGATGCTCTATCCTAACTGAGCTACGGGGGCGGAAGTGAAGCTTTTTATTATATTAATTACCGGAGCGGCTAATATCAAATAAAATTATTCAATAAGTTATTATGGAAAATATATTTTTTCCCTCCAGAAGATCCCTGCCCCGCAGGGAGGAGAGTTCTATCAGGAAGCAGAGCTCATCTATCCTCCCTCCCAGATCCTCAATTAATTTACAGGTGGCGGCCGCGGTGCCTCCGGTAGCGAGCAGGTCATCTATGATCAGTACCTTCTCCCCATTTTCAATCGCGTCGGTATGTATCTCAAGAGTGGCCTCCGAATATTCCAGGGCGTAACTTTCCTTCAGCGTTTCGGAGGGCAGTTTCCCCTCCTTGCGAACAGGGACCAGGCCGGTCTTTAGGGTGTGCGCCAGTACTGATCCGAAAATGAATCCCCGGGATTCTATGGCGGCTATCTTATCAATACCGCGATCCCGGTACCTCCTGTGCATTGTCCCGCAAATCTCTCCGAAAACCTCGGGCTCTATAAGAGCCGGGGTGATATCACGAAACAGGACTCCCTCTTTTGGAAAGTCCGGTATCTCCCTAATATACTTTCTTATATCAATCATAAATTCAACCGTCTCCCTCTAAGTGTCGCGTTGCGCATCCAGAATTGCCTTGAGTTTACGGAGGGCTCTCTTTTCAAGCTGTCTGACCCTCTCTCTGGAAACATTCATTCTTCCTCCGATATCGGCCAGGGTATGCGGCGCACCGTCCGAAAAGCCGTATCTTATCTTCAGTATAAACTGTTCCCTGTCGGAAAGCCTTTTTATCAGTTCTGACAATTCCTCATGTTCTATCTGGTTCAGTATTATCTGCTCGGCGTCTATGCTTTCCTCAGCCTTTACGTTATCGGCGAGCTGATTGTACTTGTCTATGGTGTTGGAAAGGTCGAGAGCCCTGATATTCTTAATCAGCTGCTCCAGCGTCTTGAATCTCCTTTCGGATATACCCAGTTCCGCTCTCTTCTCCCTGGCGGTTAAACCCTCCAGGTCAAAATATTTTATCATGAGTTTGAAAATATGAATCGGAATTTTCAAGGTCCGGGAATAGTTGGCGACAGCTCTGGAGATATACTGCTTTATCCACCAGGATGAGTAGGTGCTGAAGCGAAAGCCTCTCTCCGGGTCAAAACGGTCCACCGCCTTGATCAGGCCCATATTACCTTCTTCTATAAGGTCCAGGAATGGAACCGAGTGGTTGGTATAAGATTTTGCGATACTTATTACCAGCCTCAGATTCGACAGGATCATCTTCTTTTTCGCCTCTTCGTCTCCTTCCCTTACCCTGATGGCCAGCCGGTACTCCTCCTCCCTGCTCAGAGGTGGGTATTTGCTTACCTCCCTGAAATACTTTCTGGAAACGTCTTCAGTATCTCTTCTCTTATTCGCCATTCATCCTCCCCGGCAGAGATGCTGATAAAATAGCCGATACCTGTTTTCAACTCTTATTATAAATCAAGAAACAGTGATGGGTCGAGAGCTTTACTGTATTTTCTGATTTCAAAGTGAAGATGTATACCCGTGGCGTTACCGCTACTACCCGCTCTTCCAATCTTCTCGCCTCTTTCAACCTGCGTTCCCTCCTTGCACAGAATGGTTGACAGGTGAGCGTAAACAGTGTGATATCCCCTGCTATGACTTATTATTACAACCTTCCCGAAGCCGCTCTTTCTTCCGGCGAATTCAATCACACCGGGCGCCGAAGATAGTACCGGCTCCCCCGCCCTGGCCCGGATGTCTATCCCCTTATGGAATTCCCTTATATTATGTCGGGGATTCTTCCTGACTCCGAACCAGCTGGATATCCTGCTCCTTCTCAGATTATAGACCGGCGGAGAAAAGAACCCTTTTTCCGGATGAGGAGCAGGCTGAGGAGTAACCGTTCTGACCCGGGATCTCTCTCCACCCCGGTATATTGGCGATTCGGTGCAGCCTGAGAAAAGAAGGACTGCAGCCATCGATATCGGCAGGGTTTTCTTTGCGGTGAGTAATCGCATTAATTTAAAAGTGGTCGGGGCGACTGGATTTGAACCAGCGACCTCCTGCTCCCGAAGCAGGCGCGCTAACCGGCCTGCGCCACGCCCCGAACCTTTTTATTAAAATAAGATATCAATTATTATCGGCTAAAACAAACATTATTAAGCATTAAAAAATATATTAACCTATATTCCCCAGAAAGATATTACTCCCATGCTGGCCAGTGTAACCACAGTTCCGGCGATCATGATCCCCCCCAGGATAGCCGGAACGGCGTGCTTAAGGGGGATCTTGAACAGAAAGGCGGCTACGCAGCCGGTCCAGGCTCCGGTTATCGGAAGCGGTATGGCCACGAAGAGTATCAGCCCCACAGCCTCGAACCTTTCCACCATGGCGCTTCTGTTCATGGTCCTGGTAAACAACCAGGAGAAAAATCTCTCAAAGAGCCTGGAACGCTCCATCAGGAATTCGGATACCCTTCCCAGAAGAAGCAGAATCGGGATAACCGGCACAAAATTCCCCACTACTGAAATAATATACGCCCTCTGCCAGGTCAACCCTCTGCTCAGCGCGAAAGGTATGGCGCCCCTCAGCTCCGATACGGGAAGGGTTGAAATGATGAAGGTAGCCAGTTCGTTCGGAAGGTCGGTCCCTACTGCTGAGGCTATAAACAAATTCAGCTCCCGGTTGAATGCGCTTTGAATGAAATCACATGTCCTGCCGCCGCGGTAAATAACAGAGCGGCCGGGCAATTCAGTTGGTTCAAAAACAAATGAAGCAACAAGGGTTCCAGACAACAATTAAATACAGATAAAAAGAGATTTCAAGCTTAATAAATATTTATTACAGCCTCGGATTGGGCGATTCAGTTTTATCAGGCCTCATTGAAATCAAGGTTCCAGCTTTCAAGCTCTATCATCATGCTGTAATCGGTCATTGAGATGGTAAGGGGAGTTATTGATATGTTCCCTGATTTTATGGCATGAAAGTCAGTTTTCTCCTCATCTTTCCACCCTGGATCCCCTCCCCCGATCCAGTAATATTTTCTGCCCCTCGGATCGAATTTCTCTATTATCAGGTCGTTGTATACCCTGGATCCGAGTTTGGTCACCTTTATTCCTTTTATGCTGCTGCCTGGCAAAGGAGGAACATTGACATTCAGAAGCACTTTATGGTCTTTTTCCTCCTCGATTATTTTGCCGGCCAGGTAGGCGGAGGCCTCGGCGGCCGGCTCGAATGTTCCGCTGCCGTAGGAAGTAACAGAAACAGCCATCGAATCTATTCCGAGTATATGTCCCTCTATGGCGGCACCGACCGTTCCTGAGTATATTACATCCTCTCCCATGTTGGGGCCGTCGTTGATTCCGGATACTATAATGGCGGGTTTCTTCTTCATTATCCTGTAAACCGCCATTATGACGCAATCGGCAGGAGAACCGCTTACGCTGTACCAGGAGTCTCTGTACTCCTTGATCCGGAGAGGGCTGTTAAGCGTAATGGAATGGCTGGAAGCGCTCTGCTCCGACTCCGGAGCTACCACGGTCACCTGTCCCAGTGGCGCCAGGCTCTCTGCCAGAATCTCCAGGCCCTGAGCCCCGATTCCGTCATCATTGGTAATCAGTATATCTATATCTCTATTCATTGCTGTACATCAAACCCTGTTAAATATTTGCTCAAGGAATGAATTTACCAGAAAACAGACCTGAAAACCAGCGATATAAATCTTATGGTGTCTATAAACGGATTAATGCTGCTGGTTTCGTCTTTGTATATTGTGTCAATGGGGATCTCCGATATGATGAATCCTTCCCTGCCCGCCCTTATCAGTATTTCGCTCTCGGCGTCATAATGGCTGCTGTTCATCTTGTCAAAACGGTTCAGCACCTCGATACTGAGAAGCCGGTAGCCGGACTGGCTGTCTCTTATATGGCTGCCCGACAGCCGGCTGATCACTGACGAGGTTGTTTTATTGGTTAATTTTCTTATCAGAGGCATTCCCTCAATGTCGTGCATCCTGCTTCCAATTATTATATCCGCTTCGGTTTCACGGAACTGATTTATAAAATCAGGTATCATAGCGGGATTGTGCTGCCCGTCCGCATCTAAGGCAATAACAGCGGAGATACCGGGCCGGGAAGCTGCTTCTCTGAATCCCGAACTCAAAGCGGCTCCCTTTCCGCGGTTGGCGCGGTGCCGGATGACTTTTATCCCAACTGCCGACGCAGCCTCGGCAGTGGAGTCCGAAGAACCGTCATCCACCACAATAACGTTTCCGGGAGGCAAACCCTGTTCGAGAACACCCTCTATTACGCCCCTGATCTTTCCGCTTTCATTGAAGGCGGGTATGATTACCGCGATATCGCTGTTATCCCCGGTGCTTCTCATGAGTAATGGAAATGCCCCTATTCTTCCACAGGTACCAGTTGGTGAAAATGGTCGGGGCGACTGGATTTGAACCAGCGACCCCTTGCCCCCCATGCAAGTGCGCTACCTGACTGCGCCACGCCCCGACTCAGAATTAATCTATATCTTATATTGATAAAATACAAGCCAATTTTAAGGATGAAGTCATAACGGGCCGTATAATTGATCGGCAATACGGCGCCGGTTAAAGCTTATCCACCATTTCCTTCAGTTCGGTGAGATCTTTCTTCAGCGATAAGATGATTTCCCTGTTTTCGGGATCGGAAAACGGGATATTCAGTTGCTGAACCAGAAGGTCAGGGTTATTATGCGATTCGTTCATTTTCTTCCGGGCGCCGTCTATCTTGTAGCCCCGCTCGTAAAGCAGTGTCTTTATGCTGAGGAGGTACTTGATATCACTTATCCTGTAGCTCCTGTTTCCAGCCCTGTTCTTCTTCGGATTCAGCTTGGGGAATTGGGTTTCCCAGTAACGGAGTACATGAGGTTTTACCCCTACCAGTTCGCTTACCTCCCCGATAGAATAATAAAGTTTAGTCATTGTTCTAGTCATAGTCTGTTTCACCCGGCTAAATTAATAGATTCTTATCCCTCCTAATACATCTCTTTCTTGGCTTTTCTGAGCATCAGGTCTCTGATGGCGTTCTCTGGGTGCTTTCGGTGAAAGAGTACGCTGTAGACCTGTTCGGCAATGGGGAGTTCAACCCTATGCTTCTTACCGAGTTTAACCGCCGCACGGGTAGTCTTTATCCCCTCCACTATCATAACCATGTCGTCCAGTATCTCCCTGAGTTTCTTCCCCTTTCCGATCTGCTCGCCGAAGTAACGATTCCGGCTGTGCCTGCTCATACATGTCACTATCAGGTCCCCCACACCTGAAAGCCCGCTGAATGTCTCTTTCCTGGCTCCCAGCTTCACAGCCAGGCGCTTGATCTCGGCCAGCCCCCTGGTAATAAGGGCGGCTTTGGTGTTATCTCCGTAACCGAGCCCATCGCATATCCCGGCGGCAATGGCGATGGTATTCTTGAGCGATACCCCGATTTCCACCCCCACCAGGTCCGTATTGGTGTACACCCGGAAGTGATTGGACATAAAGAGTTTCTGAACCTTCCTCAAGACTTCCTGGTTTTCGCCCGCCGCCACTACCGATGTCGGCATTTTCCTGCTCACCTCTTCGGCGTGGCTTGGCCCCAGCAGCCCGGTTATCAGACTGCTTCTCTGGGGGAGTTCTTCAATCAGTACCTCGCTCATCCTGCAGAGTGTCTTTTCCTCCAGTCCCTTCGAGGCGTTGATCACCACCGCCCTGCGGTTGAGAGTGCTCTGAGAGGCCACATTGAGGGCCACTTCCCGCACCGTGTGACTGGGTGTGACAAACACAATGTAATCGCTTCCCTCCAGGGCTTCTCTCAGGCCGGAGGTAATCCTGATGGACCAGGGAATGGAAATACCCGGAAGGAAACGGATGTTCTCATGGTCACGCTTCAGGGCTTCCGCCTGCTCGCCGAACTTCTCCCACATGGTGACACGGTGGCCGTTGTCGGACAGGAGGATGGCTATACTGGTTCCCCAGCTTCCTGCTCCCAGAACGGTTACACTTTCCTTTTTTCTCTTCGAAGGCATCAGAATATCCTCTTTTCTGTTCCGTTTCTCAATCTCTGGATATTTGACCTGTGTTTGTAGACCACTACCACCGATACAATGACCGAAAGCGCCACAGCAAGAATATTGATATCTCTTCCCATGTAATATTTTGATACAAGTACCGCCAGCGGGAGGGCTATCGATGCCGCTATGCTCGCCAGAGAGACTATTCTGGTGGTTAGAAGCAGGGTCAGCCATATAAGGAGGCATATCAGCACCGCAACCGGAACTATCGCCAGGAATGCGCCTGTAGTTGTACCTACCCCCTTACCTCCCGAGAATCTTACAAACACCGAGTAATTATGCCCCAGGATGGCCATCAGGGCAGCAAGAGCGATAAAGGCGAAGTTATCGATTCCAGCCATTGATACAAGTTTTACCGCAAGAAATCCTTTGCCTATATCGATTATCAGAACCGGAACGGCAGCCTTCGCTCCAAGGATCCTGAAGGTGTTGGCCGCTCCGAGGTTGCCGCTGCCGTAATCTCTCAGATCGATCCCCCTCAGCATTTTCGCCATTATAAAGCTCGAAGGAATTGAACCGAGCAGATAGCCCGACGCCGCAATCCCCAGAATTTTCAGAAAAAGCTCCATACTAATGCTCCCTTGAATTGAATAACAGTCTAACAGCTGTCCCCTCAAAGGTAAACACTTTTCTTAATTGATTATTAATATAACGCCTATAAGATCTTGGGAAATAACTGGAATTGTTAACAAAAAGCTTGAAGGTTGGAGGTTCTATGTCTATCTGGGTCCCGTAGTATATCTTTCCGGTTCCCCCCTTGTAGAATGAAGGGGGGTTCTGTTCCGTTATTCTGCCCAGTTCCCTGTTAAAAACCGGGGTAGGGATACGTTTGGTCCTCTCCTCCTGAATGGTGAAACAGAGAGGAAGTATTCTGCTGATCCTCTTGCCTGAAAGAGCTGAAACAGTTATCATCGGAGCATACTGTACGAAGGGAAGAGAATCATAGACCATCTTCCTGAAATCCCCGAAACTGAACTGATCGGTGTCGACCAGGTCCCATTTGTTGAATACTATTATCAATCCCTTCCTCGATTTATGAGCTAATGATATCACCCGCATATCCTGCCTGGTTATGCTGTAGCGGGATGCGTCGATGATCGCCAGCACTACATCTGCCTGATCCACGCTCCTGAGTGATTTCATGGTGGTAAGCCCTTCCAGCCCCCTCTCCTTCTTATATTTCTTTTTTATTCCCGCAGTATCAACAATCACTACATCTTTGCCGTGATACTTCAGGTGAAGGTTTATGCTGTCTCTGGTCGTTCCGGGGGTTTCTGATACTATGTTTCTCTCATCACCGATGAGGCGGTTGAGGACGGAGCTCTTGCCCACATTCGGTTTCCCTATGATCGCAATATTGAGCGCTTCCTTTTCTTTTCTCAAAGGAGGCCTGGAAGATGGCAGCCTTTCGACCACTTCATCAAGAAGATCTCCTACCCCCCTGCCCTGTATGGCGCTGACTGGAAACAGCCTGCTGAAGCCGAGAGAATAAAACTCATTTACAGCGGGAATCATCTGCTCGTTATCGACCTTGTTGACAGCGCAGATGATTTTGTCATACATTCTCCGGATGTTATTGAACAGAGACTGGTCTTCGCTGGTTAAACCGGTCAGAGCGTCAACCAGAAATATAATAAGGTCGGCCCTCCGGGAGTATTCCAGCACTCTTCTGGTAATCTCCTCATTGAGGTAGCTCCCCCTGGTAAAGCAGAATCCCCCGGTATCGATTATCTTGAATCTGCTGCCGTTCCAGGATACTATTTCTTCAATGGTATCCCTGGTGACACCTGGAGTTGAGTGGGTAATTGCTTCTCTTTTGCCGACTATGCGGTTGAAGAGAGTCGACTTGCCGGAATTCGGCTTCCCCACTATTACCACGCTGAATTCTCCGCTCATAACTGTTCCCTTTTTTCAATCCGTCGATGAATTTCCGGAATATCAGATGCCGGTGACTGACCGCTCCAGGAAATTGCTTTCGGGAAGAATAATCTCCCTGTCAAGAGCCACGGCAATATCGTCCACGGAGCTGTCATCAATGAGCATACCTCGATGATTTACCGCATTGGGAGGTATCACTACCCTGCCGCTCAGATTATCAATCCCGCGGGCGGCTGATATTATATCAGACCCGCTGAGCAGGCCTGAAACGGTGACCTGTTCACCGAAAAGCCTGTTTTCGACCTCAACAATCTGAATACTGCATTCCGGCATCTCACTTCTTACCAGCGGCATAATATATCTGTTAATGAGACGGCCGCCAAGCTTTCCGGTAATTACCGCAAATTCAGAGGTCTTTAATCCCTCTCTCCTTAATCTCTCAATTTCTGTTTTAATATCTTCTATGAACCGTCGGGACAGCCCGACTCCATTATCGATCTGGAAATATTCGCTGTAGTAGCCGTCCGGTGGAAGTTCGCGCCCGGCGGCCAGATAGAATTCATCGGACAGGTAGAAGAATCTTTCTTCCATTTCTCCAGTCCCCTCCAGCCTGCTCTCCATTGAATCCTTCCATCTGAAAATTTCCTCCGCCCTCTCCGGAGTGACCCTTTCTATTAATGGAAGGTTATCCCGGTGCCTGGTCAGGCCTACCGGCACGATGGAAAGGGAACGGCATCCCGGATATAGACCGGCCAGGGATTGAACTGTTTCAGAAAGGTATCTGCCGTCGTTAACCTCTGGAACCAGAACTATCTGGGCGTGAAAGGTTATCCCTTCTCCGGTGAGTCTCCGGAGCACTTCCAGAATATCGCTGCTAATCGGACGTCCGAAGATATATTCCCTCAAATCCCTGTCTACCGCGTGAACTGATATATACAGCGGGGACAGGTTATATTCAATTATCCTGCTGATATCGGATTCAGATATATCATTGAGAGTTATATAATTGCCGTAGAGGAAACTGAGCCTGTAGTCATCATCCCTGCAATACAGGGTATCCCTGAGGCCCGGCGGCATCTGATCCACGAAACAGAATATGCACTTGCTGCCGCAGGTCCTGAATTCCATTTCCCGGAAGGAGACCCCCTCTCTTTCAAAATAACTGTATTCCAGGTTCATCTCTGTCCGCCCGCCTTCCTTTTTTCTTATCTTCACCCTGGCGCGCTCTCCCCCCCCCATATTGAAAAGAATATCCAGCTGATCGTGCACTTTCTTTCCGTTGATGGAGATTATCTCATCACCGGGAGAGATATGCTCCTGATCTCCGGCGACGGTTTCTATTTTTACACCCATGAGAAAATTCCCGGATTGTTATTAAGCTTTAAATAAAAAAGCGGGCAACGGGATTCGAACCCGCGACCCTCAGCTTGGGAAGCTGAAACTCTACCACTGAGTTATGCCCGCACAGAAAACAAATTATCAGTTTGGCCACTCCTTGTCAAGGATCATGGAGACCTCTTCCAGGGGGTCATCTTCGTTTATATCAAGCCATTTAACGTTATCCTCCTTTCTGAACCAGGTTAGCTGCCGTTTGGCGTACTGCCTGGTTGCGGCGGATATCTTTTCCACGCAGGATTCAAGGTCTATCTCCCCGCCAAGGTAAGATATGATTTCCTGATAGCCAATGGTCTGCATCCCCGGAAGCTCCGGGCCTATCCCTTCATTCAGAAGTCCCCTGACCTCATCTATCCATCCTCTTTCTATCATCTCAGCCGTTCTTCTGTTGATTCTCTGGTGAATAATCTTTCTGCGGGAATTCAGCCCTATTTTAACGGCCTCCAGGCCGAACTCGTTCTCATCGGTCTGGTTACGGATATGCTCACTCAGGGGGGTCCCGGACAGGTTGTATACTTCCAGAGCCCTGATAATCCTGTACCGGTCATTTTCATGAATTTTCTCCGAGATTCCCCTGTCAATCTCCGATAATTGTTCATAGAGATCCCGGGTAGGGGTATCGCTTACCCGGGAAGCGAACTCCTCTCTCTCATCTTCGTAGAGATCGATATCGAAAAGCCCGTGAAGAACAGCCTTCAGATAGAAACCGGCCCCCCCGACCAGGACGGGCATCCGGCCTCTGGCGGAAATATCAGCTACCGCTTTTCTGGCCTCTTTCGCGAACCAGACTGCGTCACACTTCTGATCGAGGTCCAGAAGATCGAGCATGTGATGGGGTACCGTCTCCCTCTGATCCGGAGTAGGTTTGGCGGTGCCGATATCTATTTTCCTGTAGACTGTACGGGAGTCTATACAGACGATTTCACCTCTGTATTCCTGAGATATTTCGAGTGCCAGTCCGCTTTTTCCCGCAGCCGTGGGCCCAAGGATAACAAGTCCCTTCATCTCTCCTCCGTTTTACGGCCGAAACGGCGATCCAGTTCCGGACGGGAGATACGCAGCATGGTGGGGCGTCCGTGAGGGCAGGTAAACGGATATTCTGTAGCGAACAGCTGATCGACCAGGCTCTCCATCTCTTCAACCGACAGTTTTTCGCCTGCCCTGATTGCTGAATGACATGCGTAACTTTTCAGCATAGCGTCGAGGGAGCTTCCTTTTCCTCCCGTTTCGCCGAGGATGTCTCTCAGCAGCGCCCCCTCGCTCCAGTTCTTGACTCCCGCCGGAATCCCCCGTACTATAATGGTCCTGATTCCGAAAGGCTCTGCTTCGAATCCCAGCTGGGGGAGGATATCTGAATACTCCTCGAAATTATCATATTCCTCCGGCGAGAGTTCTATGGTAGCCGGAAAAAGCAGAGACTGAACCCTGGGCTTTTCTCCCGCTATGTTATTTCTGGCCCTGTTGTAAAGAATCCTTTCGTGAGCGGCGTGCTGGTCGATAATAACCATTCCGTTCCGGATCTGGATAAATATATAGCTGTCATGAAGCTGCCAGTAAAGCTCCGCCGATTTTGACATCTCAGATTTTTCATTGAGGAGAGATTGAGGAGATTCCCGGGCCAGCCATTCTGTTTCCCTTATATCAAGCTCGCCCTGCCGCGAGTACTCCGGAGTATCCCGGCCGGCCGCTTCCGGCATCTCTTCCTTCTGTTTTTCCGGAAAGATACTGCGGTAGACAGATTCAACCTTTTCCTGAAAAGAGACCGTTTTTTCTCCCCTCACAGCATCCCTTACTGACCGGTGGACAAACCGGTGTACCTCTCTCTCGTTCTGAAATTTGATTCTTGATTTTGAGGGGTGGACATTAATATCCACCAGATTGCGCGGGACCTCCAGAAACAGAATCGCCATGGGATGCCTGTCGGCCGGTATCACATTCTCATATGCCCTCCGGAGCGCGTAACCAATAATCTTATCCTTTACGTATCTGTTATTCACAAAAAAATACTGCATGGAGCGGTTGCCCCTCGATAATTCCGGGCTGGAGACGTAACCGGAGAGCCTGAATTCTCCGCCGGCCCTTTCAACCTTCTTCATCCGGTTGAAATTTCCAGGACCGGTAACCGCCTCTATCCTCTCTTTCAGTGACGAGGCGCTGTAGGATAGTATCTTCTTCCCGTCGCTTTCCAGAGTGATGGCAGTAAATGGGAATGATATGCTCATCCTTCTTATCAGAGCTGTTATCCTCCGGGTTTCGGCGGAATCGCTGGAGAGGAACTTCTTTCTGGCGGGGAGGTTGAAGAAGAGATCCCGGACGGTTACCGTGGTGCCGGTTTTTCGCGCGGCAGGCTTTTCCCCGGTTAGCCTTATGCCCTCCCAGGAAACCTCCCTGGCCGCCTCGTCATTTTCGGTACCCGATAGAATGCTCAGCCTGCTTACCGCTCTGATACTCGCCAGTGCCTCTCCCCTGAATCCCAGCGTATCTACCGTGCCGATATCTTCTATGCCGCTGATTTTGCTGGTCGAGAAATTGTCTGCCGCGGCCTCAATCTCCGAAGCGGGAATCCCGGCGCCGTCATCCTTTATTCTGATAAGTTCCTTCCCTCCCCCCTGGAGTGTGACCGATATTCTGGCCGCACCGGCATCTATGGAATTCTCTATCAATTCCTTGACCACATTAACCGGGCGTTCTATCACCTCGCCGGCTGCTATCCTGGCGGTGGTCTCTCTGGATAACTTTTTTATAAAAGCCAACTTTCAGTCCTTCTCAGCTTGAATACCATTACAATATTATCTAGAACGAAAATAACACAGCCCGGCGGGAGCGGCAACGAATAATCGATGTAACCTGTGGAAAGGCAGGATTGAAGGCGGCGTGCGATACTATTTTATCCGGCGCAGATTCATCAGGACGTTTATCTTCCCTTCCATATCCCTGTTCTGAGGATAATACAGAAGCATGTCTGAATATCCGTCCCCGTTAAGGTCCTCTACCTCAATTTCGCCGAAGGCCAGGATATCGATTTCAGCAGCCCTGTCGTCTGAGAAGATCTTGTCGTCATTGTTCGTTATTCCCAGGTATATCGATAGTTGGTCATCGTCGGTGGCGAAGACAAAGTCTTTTCTGAGGTCATTGTTGAAATCACCATGAAGATTGATAGCCTGGGTATCGCTCTCCCCTGAGAAATCGATTTTGAATTTAACCTCTTTGGAGAAATCCGGGTTTTCCGAGAAACGGCCGTTTTCATTATAAAGGAAAATATTAAATCTGATGGGGAAAGACCTTGTAATAAGGAATCTTATCAGCGATGTAACGCTGATCTTCACGGAAGGCAGTATAAGGTCCATCTTCCCGTCGCCGTTCACATCCATTATAGTGGTTCCCGCCGACGCTGTACCCTCCGATATTATTACCTGGTCGGGAGTCGATTTGTAGCCCTCCTCTCGGCCGTTATAGATACTGAGCACCCCCCTGAGTTCGGTTATCCCCCTGGCGGTCTGCTTGGTTACGATAACATCCGAGTAGCCGTCAGAATCGAGGTTCTGAATGGTGGTGTATACATTTGCCATCGCCTCGATCTTCTCCTTCCTGGAGCGCACATCGAAATTCATGTATACTTCCGGCTGGTCCCTGAACATATTGCTTCTGTCCTTGATGTACACGTACAACCTGTCTTCCCTGGTTATCAGAAGATCGCTGCGCCCGTCATTGTTATAATCTATCAGGTTCAGGTCGGGAAAATAGAAGTTGGAGGTCAGGCCTTCGGTCCGGAAAGGATAATCACGGCTGATGCGGCCGGATACGGATGATTCGATTTTAACGGGGATGCTGTTATATTCCCGGTATACGCCCGCGGAATCCGCTGAGTAGAGTGATAACCCTTCAAACCTGAATGCCGCAATTTCATTCCTGCCGTTTCCGCTCCAGTCTCTGACAAAATCAATTAAGGGAATGTCGTCTTTTTCAGGGAACAGAGTCATGCCTCTGACATTGAGCAGTACTTCCGGTTCCGTATGAAAATAGAACCCGTCCCGTATCTGATAATACTTGATGCTGCGATCTGTGAAGTATACGATTTCTTCACGGGAGTCGCCGGTAATATCCCCTGTATCCATGATTACTGCAGCGCTGTCTATCTCCCAGGACTGATCCGCGGCGCTGAAAAACTTTCCGTTCGAGCTCTGGTGGAAGATCGATATCCATCTGGTTTCTTTTGGCGGAAGCCCTTTTATATGCGTTATCATTATATCCTTGAGGCCGTCGCTGTCAAAATCGCTGATATGGATATCCAGCATCTTGTCCGCGACTCCCAGTTGAGATATTTCGAACGCCGGTTCATCTGCATTAACCGGAGTGGCGGAAAAGGCCAGCGCCAGAAGAATTATTAATATCAAAGGGTATCCGGTTTTGCGTAATCCCTTGAACATCACAGTTGTCACCTCATTTATGCTTATCATGACTTTATCTCTTTTCTGTTTACCATGGCATATCCCGCAGTCAGCGACAGGGCCAGATACCCCGCGGGAAATCCCAGGGTATGGTATGTAATTTCCTTCCATGACATCTGAAGAGGGAGCCCCTTGGCCATGAGTACGAACTGTTCCACCGGCAATGATATATAACTGGTCAGAAGGAACGGTCTGGCCGCGCCGAATATTTCCAGTATCACCATCAGCAGGGATGCGGCGATGACCACTGATATGGAAGAGCCGGCAGCGTTGAAAATCAGGGAGACGGCTGATGTTGCCGCTATAATTACTCCTGTCACCCATAAGCTTAGAAGCAGGATCAGGCCCGATTTGAGCCACAGGTCGGATTCCGAGTGGATAAGGTAATTATTTTCGACCAGGGATTCGAAATCATATTTAAGAGAGGCCAGCAGAATTAACAGCGCCGCGGATATTATAAGTATGCCCCAGGATATTATGCAGCTGTGTAATAACTTTCCGGAATACCACATTCTTCTGGAAAGCGGCTGGACCCACGCCGCCTTCACGGTCCCCATACTGAATTCATTGGAAATCTGAAAACAGGTTATTATAACCGCCGCAAGGGAAACCCCCTTTACAATCCATCCCAGAGAGGCCGCGGTTATATAGAATCCACTGGCCGGGCCGAAGGATAGGTTGTCCGAGGCGGCGCTGACTGCCAGGAAAATAAGGACCGTAATCACTATTATCATAACAGGGACGGTGATTAAGGACCTGGTTTTGCTCTGTTTGTATATTTCCGCTGAGATTATCTTTGCAATATCACCCATGGTTATCCGTTTCTTCACCGGTAAGGCGGAGAAAGATCTCCTCCAGCCTGTATTCCTTTTCTCTTATGTTCTCTATTCCGGCACCGCTTCCGGAGAGTTTCTCCCCGAGCTGTCCGGTGGTCAGAGAGGGAGCTATAACTTCCAGGATTTTCTCCCCGGTTCTCTTGAAATTTACAATCTGGTGAATTTCTCCTATTAATTTCTCGGCTGTTTCAGGATCTTCAGAATGGATTTCGATCATCCTCAGCTGTGAATCAGTTCCCGATATTATTATCTCTCCCCGGTGGATTATTATCATACTGTCGCATATCTGCTGTATTTCTTCCATCCGGTGGGAGGAAAGCAGCACCGCCCTGCCCTCTTCCCGTGCAAGCAGGGGGATCAATTTTCTCATGTACGCAATACCGGCCGGATCGAGTCCGTTGGTAGGTTCGTCAAGCAGAAGAACCCGGGGATCCGGCAGAAGGGCGGCAGCCAGAGAGAGACGCTGTTTCATTCCCCAGGAGTATTCCTTTACCTTACGGTCCGCTGCGTCCTTCAGGCCGCTCATTTCAATCATATCCTCCACTTCCAGAGTCTTATGGCCGGCGAGCCACCGCTTTTTAAGGATAAGATTCTCTCTGCCGCTGAGATAGGGGTAGAAAGCCGGCGAATCGAATTGAACGCCCAGATTGGACATGGCTTCAACCGTATTCCGGAATACATCTATGCCGCAGACCCGTACCGACCCTGAAGTCGGCCTGAGCAAAGCGCATATTATCTTGAAGGTGGTAGTTTTGCCGGCGCCATTTGGACCCAGAAAGCCGTAAACTCCAGGCCGGGAAATCGATATATCTATTCCTTTCAAAGCCTCGGTCTTACCGAAATTCCTGGCGAGCCCTCTTATGTTAATGTATTCAGATTTGATCTCCATGAATATTTCCCGCCTCCGTAATCGTCAGCGTACCTTTCAGAATGACCTCTCCGCCCGGAGGATGAATCGCGGCGAGAATTCCTCCGCTTCCAGATCCTCCGCGACATAAAAACCTACACACGGCAGGATGGATCTCGCGGATATACCAAGACCGCCTGTGCTCTTCCACTTATCATCAATAAAATCAAAAGGTATATCCGGATTGCCCGCCCTGGCAAGTATCCCAGAATCCGAAAATATAAGCAGGTCCATCCGGGAACAGACTCTTTCAAGCAGGGGTAATTCTGGTATCGATTTCCTGATCTCAACCGTAAAAAGCGCCATCCTGTCACCCCGGTCTGGCGAAAACGGGAAGTCGGATAATCCCCTGATCCCGCCGTAGCCGTTTACCGACATGGTCAGCTGTTCTGGTATCTCTCCGAAAGAGGTGAACAGTTTTCCTCTTAAATCTATTTTCAGGCCCCTGCTGATTTCGTTAAAGCGGGCGATATCGATATCCATTACCGAATATGAAAAATCGCCGGGGCCGTCCGCGATCCCCTTCTCGAACATGAGGTTTGCCTGCCAGCCACCATATGTCCATCCTGTCTCATCCCTGGTGTTGAACATGAGCTGGAGCCTCGAGGATACCCTGTCACCTTCATCAATTGAAGGGTTCTCTCTGAACCGGTCATGGTTGTAGAAAAGAGATGGGATGGGCCTGGCAGAGAGTGAAACATCCCGCTGATAGGATAGAGATGCTTTTATCCTTAAACCTCCGAAACTGTTAACAGACATTGCAGCCTGTATTCCTCTTGTCTCATAGTAATCCGCGAAATCGTTTCCTGAGAGGGCTACTATCACTCCGTTCTCCAATCTGGAAAGCTGCCAGTCATCATTTGTTTCTGTTCTCTTGAAACCCCGCATGATAAACTGAGCCTTTTGATCAAGCAGCGGAAACCTGATTTCCGCGTCGAACCCGAGGAAACCTCCGTCCTCCTTCCAGATCGGTATATGAAGGTGCGAGTCGAATGAAACATAAGGCCGTTCATGCCTCGGATTTAATCTCTTAAGGCCTACCTTCAGTATGTTGTAGTCCACCCGCGATGGAGTCCCGGGCTTCAGGGAGGATTCAATATTAAGCGATGAAGGATCATCCTTTCTGTTGAACACGATTCTTGATTCTTCCCTGTAGATTTCGTAGTCAAGTTCACATCCGCCCCGGTATGTCCTGGCAGTCCCTTCGATTATGGAAAGCCTGGATATATACTTATCGCTGTTGACCAGGTTCAGAGAGCCGCCGATATAAGCTTCGCCTGTAAGAACCGCCCTGCCGTTTACTATCCAGGCGTTTCCCAGGAGCGCCCCTCCGGACTGTATATCCAGCGACCCCTCGATTACGGCGGCGTCGTTTGAAATGGTATCTCCGGGATTTATTCGCAACCCTCCGTAATGAATTCTTATTTCTTTTGAGGAGAGTATTTCCGAAAGCTCGCCGCAGTTAATTTCCTTTTCCGGTGATTCCCCGGCCGCGGGGATGGCAGGCGAAATTGCAATTAATGCAAGCAATATTATAAAAGGCGTCTTGCTCATACAAATATCTCTGATACAGAAAATTCAATATTCTGATTCTCCGGTCTGCTTCTGATACGAAAATCATTATATCATGTTTCACACCTCAGTTAAGTTTAATATTTTATTGGTAACGGTTTTGATTGATTGTAGCTCCGTAATTCTATATAAATGAGTTTTGTCCGGTTTTGTCAAATATCGCCCTGGAACATCTGTACAGGATTAAGAGGTTATTATCCGGCCATGAAGACCATAAATTATATAATATCCGCGGCACTGATTCTTTCGGCAACGGTATCTCCCTGCCGGGCTGCGTCCGATGACAAGGAAAAACCCGAAAGGTATTATTTTTACCGTGGCTATGATTACGGCAGCGAATCGCTGATAAATCCCCTCAGCATAATTCTTAACGGAGGGTTCGGGATACTGCAGATGGATAACAGGAGCAATTCTCTGGATGAAGTGGACTTCCGGACCGGTTTGAATAATGTAACATGGAATATGTCCAGCCCGCTGAGAACGATCGGTGAAACCGGGTATGGAGATTTCTTTCTCAACCAGGTCTTTCCTGTAAGTATCAACCGGCATAAGGCCTACTACTGGCCCAATTATACCCTCCACCTCATCGGGGGCGGTATGTCATACAGAATGATAGCGGAATGGTTTGAGTACCATGATTTCCGTTATCCGAGGGCGTTCTCTGTGCTTACCATGTCGGTGTACCATTTCCTCAACGAAGTAGTCGAAAACAGCAATTTCGTTGGGTATAATACCGATCCTATCGCGGATCTTTATCTGTTTGACCCACTCGGTATCGTTCTGTTCAACAGCGACAGGGTATGCTCCTTTTTCAGCAGAACTCTGAATATGGCTGACTGGTCTTACCAGTTCGCTTATGACCCGTACCGAAACGCGGTGAAGAACATCGGGCAGAACTTCGTGTTAAAATACTGGCTTAACGATGATAATGACATAGGGTTGTTTTATCACTTTGGAACTCATGGGGAGCTTGGTTTATCCTTCCGTTCGAAAAACGGGGATTGTATATCGGCTGGAGCGGGACTGGTGGCGAATGAATTATTTGAAATTGGCGAAAGCACTACATTCCGCGAATTATCAGCCAGGCTGGTTGTTACCGCCGGTATCTTCTACGACAGGAACAATTCCCTTCTCGCTTCGCTGATATATTCAAAAACCCAGGATTACAAGTTGAGGCTCAATATCTATCCCGGCCTGATTCCGCTCAAACATCTTTCGCCGGGGATTTTTATTTCCATGGACCAGGAAAACATATTATCCGCCGGGATTAGTTTCAGGTTCTCGCCGGTGGGTTTTTCCAGAAGATTCTAGGGGATTGATTCACGCTCTGATTCCTGCTTCGTTGCTCTTCATCTTTTGTCTCAGGTAAAAAAGACCGGTAGATATCAGAACCGGATATACCGGAAGGAGCAGTCTTACTTCTTTCCAGATTCCAAATATCGCTACCGGCAACAGGTAAAGCAGTATAACCGGGAACATGCTGACGGTGAATCTGTCGGCGTATTTTATGCCGGCGGCGAAGAAGAACCACCAGGCACCGCCGAACAGTACGATATTTATGATTGCGTATATGTAATAAGGAAAAGTCCTGTTAAGGCCCCAGAGATACCGGATTGAATGTATGTTCTCGCTCCAGCCCATAAGGTAGCGCAGTGTCAGTATGGTCCCGGCGGACACCGCGGCCAGCAGCAGAAACTTCCCGGCGGCGAGGGTATCGAAACCGGAACCCTCATTTTCCGTATCTCTGAATCTCAAGAAGGAAGCCAGATATATCAGGGGAATGAACAGCCCCGACATCCTGTTAAGGGAAGCGGCAAGGGTTAGCGCCAGAATCGCGTAGTAATTCTTCTTCCTGGCCGCGAGGAATGCCGCGCAGAAAAACCAGGATTCAATAAGCGACCATGGTTGAAAGTAATGATCTCTGAGCGAGAGCGGGAGCACGGCGCAGCAGAAAAGCGCCCCCGCCAGCGAGTAAATCCTCTGATGCCACTCCATCAGGAAGAAGTAGAGAGTTGAAATGAAAAGGAAGATAGCCGCAAGGTCATATATGATATACGAAAGAATCCAGGAATTACGGTAAGATAGCGGCGTGACCGCCCTGACAAAATCTGTCATGCCCTGAGTGGCAAAAGGGACCAGTACCCGGTAGCGGTAGGGTGACGGGGCCTCCCCTTCCAGTATGGAATCGTGAATAACCATCCTTTCGGTGATATTTGGCCTTTCCACAAAATGAAAGTAATTGTAGGAGATAACCAGAGAGGCCGATAGTATTATGAGAACGGCCAGTTTCTCTGCCCGTATAATATTTCTGATATTCAATGCCTTTCTCCCCAATGGTTCTCAAGACAATACTTCCCGTTATTCTCCGGTTAAGTTTATTTACTGACGGATAAAAAGTAAATGATTAATCTGATGGGCCTTCCAGAAGATACCGGGCCATCAAAGCAGTATTCTCTCTAATCCATATATGAAACAGTGAGCCGGCGCTGAAGCTGCGGCCGGCGTTTCTCAGTTTCCCGCTTTCACGCAGCACCTCTTCAAGAAATTTACTCAGATCGTTGTTACTCTTCAGGCCTTCAATATTTGCCGCCGGTGTCTCCGGACATCTTTCCCTGAATGCGGAGGCGAATAATCCTGACCGGTAAGTACCCTCACTCCCATGGACAGGGGTGTTCCCGATTCCGCAGGAAGGAGAGCGCCCTTTCATGATAAAACCGCTGACCGGGGCGGTGCGGTTGATGAAATAAGAAGAGAATTCGATCATACATCCGGTAAGGTCTTCTCCGGTTTCTGACTGAATCAGCTTCTTCTTTCCTTCAGAGATGACTATGTTTACAGGCCTCCTTGGAACAGGAAGCCCGATTTCCATTTCCGGGCATACCTCTATCAGATCGGCAAACAATCTCAACCTGTCAACGATATCAGATTCCAGGGTCTCTCCGTTATACCTGCAGTTATATCCGGCAAGGCATTTGCTTACCACTATCATGGGGCGGCCGGCGGGTTTCGCGCAGTTCCATTTGCAGGCTCCCGCTTTATTCCCCAAGGCATCTCTGAACGCGTTGAATGCAGGTTTGCCGTTAAACCTGAAAAGATGGCTTTCGCATCTGCAGTCTGATGAACCGAAATTTTCAGCCGCGACAAATGCGCTGGGGAGCGATTGGAGCGCCGAAGCGGCAAGGTGTTCCAGCTTTTCCCGGCCGGGAAAGAACCAGATTTCATCTATCAGCGTGTATGGCCGGATATAATCAACATGCCAGAACTGTTTTTTATCGGAGATGATATGCCGCCGGACTCTGGCTCTAAGGCCTCCCCTGCCCAGGGCGCTGCCAGCGTAAGCAAGGTATCCGGTAACCAGATTGACTCCGCCGGAACTGCCGGCCATTACTGTCCCTGATGAAAGCGCTCTCAGAATAAGGACGTACGTTCCGGATGCATCCGGTATTATATACATGGACTTAATCCCCGAACCATTTCCCGTAAAGCTCCGGCCTCCGGTCCCTGAGAAAGAGCCTGTGAGCGTGAGATTCAGGCAGGATTTCGGTGTTCAGATCGCAGTATAGAATGTCCGGTCTGCCTGAGGCCGCCCGCGCGATAACTTCTCCGGAAGGAGAACATACAAAGGATTCGCCGGAAAAGTTTAGTTCTCCCTCCTTCCCCACCCTGTTGCACAGCGCCGTGTAGTAGCCGTTCTGGAATGAGGCCACCCTCATTTCAGCTTCGTAGAGCCCCGGGGGCCACTCTCCAACCACACCGGCCTGTGGAACAAACACTATCTCAGCGGCCATCAGGGAAAGCGCCCTCATATATTCCGGATAATGCCTGTCGTAGCATATGGCGATTCCTATCCTCCCGAATTCGGTATCAAAGACTCCAGGGCCGAGGTCGCCGGGCTGGTAGTACCCCTTCTCATGAAAACCGCTGTAATCCGTGATGTGCACCATTCTGTTCCTGCCAATTATTTCCCCGGTTGTATCGATCACCGGAGAGGTGTCGTAAGTATTGTCGCCATCCCTCTCATATAGATTTACAATAATAACTGTTCCAGTTTCGGCTGCCAGAGCGGAGAAAGGCTCGGTTATTCTGCCTGGGACTGTATCGGTGAACTCCAGGTTGCTTCCGCCGGCGGGAAGGCGCGGGTAGAAAGGCTGGAAAGATAATTCGGGGAAACAGATTATCTTCGCGCCCTCCGCTGCCGCCATTTCAACCGCTTCAACGCCTCGACGCAGGTTTTCTTCAACAATTTTCGAGCATCCGGTCTGAATCAGCGCTATCTTCAATTACCGCACCTCCTGTCAGAAATGTTCTCACGTGACCCGGTTGGAAGTTAATCCCTCCCATAGATGAATGTATTTCAGGCCGCTTCCGGTACTTATAAGAAGGACTGTTTCATCCCTCTCTATCCATCCCTCCTCCAGGAGTTTCTGGAAGGCCAGAAAGGTTGCCGCCGACTCAGGCGAAACGAAGAGCCCCTCTGCCGAGGCTATTCTCACTGCCGCTCCCATAAGTTCTCTATCCGGGACCTCCAGGGCGGTGCCGCCGCTCTCTCTGAGTATTCTCAGAATAATAAAATCGCCTACCGCGGAGGGGACCCTGATACCGTCCGCAACCGTTTCGGCTCCCTCCCAGTAATCCGCGAATTCCCTTCCCTGGCGGAAGGCTCTGACCAGGGGGGCGCAGCCGTCCGACTGAACCGTTACCATCCTGGGCAGCCTGTCTTCAATCCATCCCATTTCCAAAAGTTCCTGGAATGCTTTCCATATTCCTATCAGCCCCGTACCGCCACCGGTAGGGTAAATTATCACGTCCGGCAGGATCCAGTTCATCTGTTCAGCAATTTCAAAACCGATGGTCTTCTTTCCTTCCAGCCGGTAAGGCTCCTTGAGCGTTGAGACATCAAACCTGCCGTTCTTCTTGAGCTGCTCGGCGGCCGCCTTTCCCGCGTCTGTGATATAGCCCTTTACCAGTTCGATATCCGCTCCGAAAGCTGCGCATTCGGATATGAAAGTGGAGGGAACATCTTCCGGCATGAAAACATGAGCTTTCATGCCGGCTGCGGCTGCGTAAGCGCTCATTGCCCCGGCGGCGTTGCCGGCAGAGGGGATAGAAAGAGCTTTGACCCCCAGTTCATGGGCTCTGGAGACGGCCACAGCCATACCTCTGGCCTTGAAGGAGCCGGTAGGATTGAGAGATTCATCCTTGATATAAAGAGAACCGAGACCGGAATCTCTCCCCAGGTTCGAAGCTCTTAGAATCGGAGTGCCCCCTTCTCCCAGAGAAATGATATTTTCATCATTCTCTACCGGAAGAAACTCCCGGAATCGGAATACACCCGGCTTTCTACTCCGGAGGTCGTCTCTGCACAGCGAATTTCTGATCAGGTCGATTCTGTAGCGGGCCAACAGCGGTCTGCCGCATCCGGGGCACAGGTTCATCAACCCGCCGGCGTCATAACTTCTTCCACAGAGCGAGCATTCCAGATTGTTTAAATAACTCATCTTGCTCCAGGCCCGTCTGAATGAATAACCTGCCGTATCCTGATGATTCATTCTATGTTCTGAATGTTGAGTTGTCCACTTAATTCAGGAAAGTAACTATCGGGGAAATTGTCAATATCTGGAATACCACTTTACCCCGGCAGCAGTTTTCTGGATTCTATTATAAGTTCGGAAGGGGTTTTTGACTTGCCGGGAAAACGAGCGTAGGAACTGAAAGCTTTGAATGATTCGGGATCGTACATATCCTTTTTCTCCAGGAAACTGTTAATAAATTTATTAATTCTTTCTTCCAGGGTTTTGATCCGGCCCAGGCTCTCAATTGATAGCACGGTAAAAGTGTCGGTCTCAATCCACGAGTAATAATCAGTGCTTCTGATCATATTCTTTATCCCCGACCCGATCTGGTTTATGAGCTGTAACCCCTTTTCCCTGTCTTCGGAAAGAAGCTCTTTGAGCCCCTTTATTCTTATGGTAGTGAGGGTAAAGGTGTGATGATACCTCCCGGCCCTGCGTATCTCTTCATCGATCCTGCTGATCAGTAGAGTCTGGTTCATCTCCAGGAGTTTGTCCAGCTTCAGGGGCGCATTTTCCTTACTGTATTTCTCCGGTTCGGGTTCCCTTGAATAAAGCGTTCTTATTATGTTTTCAGCTTTTTCTATGAGCTCGATATCCTTCTTGCCGAATATTGACGGATCAAGCGGAGAAACGGTTTTCTTATTATAACCGGCGAATATCAGTTTTCTTCTGTTCAACTCAAGCAGCGGATACACGATAACTGACCGGTAATAGGGCTGGGACCGGAAATTATCAGCGGAGGCTGACAGAAAACTGGTGCACTCAGCTTTCCTTTTTTCCGCGGCATTGCCGGCAATCTCGGAATCGAAACGCTTGTATTTGTTAAGTTCAGTTTCATTTTCAGGAAAATTGTGGTAAAAGACCTCTTCCCTGCCATTTTCGAAATAATGAAGGCTTGCCGATGCAGCGTTTATGAAATCTGCCAGAATCCCGGGGAGTTTCTTCAGGTTATCGGATAGAGAACCTGCATCAATAAGCCTGGGAACCAGCCTGGAAAACTTTTCCAGGTTCTCAAGACGGCGCTGCTGTTTCATTGATTGGAGCCTGGAGGCTATGAAAATACCGAGTCTGAAACCTATCCGGTCCATATATTTAAGGTATCTCTCCTGATCGCATAAATTATCGAACTCTATTACTATTACCCCGACCGGTTCATTATAGAAAAGGGGCTGATAAACGATCGATATTGATCGTTCTTCTTCCTCCTCTCTATCCTCGGTCATTACTATGGTCTCCCCGCTGAGGTAAGCCCTCGCCAGAGTGCCGCTGATACAGTGAACCCGGGATGCCGATTCGTCCTCCTGTACCAGATTGTTGCTTCCGCCCAGTATAAGCCAGTCCCCCTCGTCTGTGGCGGTGTAAATTGAGGTGGTGGCAGCGTTGAACAGTCCATTGATAAACTTGCTGATCATGGTGAAGACGTAGTGGAATCCGTTCCCGCTTCTGGATGCCCTCTCCAGGTATTCATTAATGGAGGTTTCGATCATATCCGATTCATCTTTATCAAGCCTGAGGTGCCTATTCAGTAACGGGGCTATCTTCGAAGCGATTACCGTGATCCGGTCTCTGTCAGACTCGTCAAGCTCTCTTTCACCCCTGTCTGTTGAAATATTGAGAACTCCCAGCAGCTTTCCCCGGTATATTACAGGCGCGGTGACCGCAGTGGTAATATTCTCTCTCTCCATACCGGGCCTTGAAACGCCACCAATATCCCTGGTAAGTATAGCCTTGCGAATGGAAGCCGATTTTCCGGCTATACCTTCCCCAAGTTTCAGCCTGGTTTCCTTGACTACTTCTTCGCTCAGGCCGGTTGCGTAACCGATGTAGAGCTCTTCAGTACTTTCAGAGTAAAGCATCAGGGAACCCTGAGAAGCGCCCAGTGATTCAGCCGAAATTCGAAGTATCCACTTCAGGAGCTTCCCGCTGTCTGCGATTCTGTTCATGAAGCGGAGAGCCTCATCCAGCTTATCTGTCTCATGTCCTGCATCAGGTGATTCGTCATTGTCTTTGTCAAGTAGTAACTTATAAACATCTGATATGTCGATGATGTCAACATCCAATTCTGACAGGCTATCTGCTTCCTCCCTCAGATCTCTTCTGCCCATATTGGTTATTACCAGGTCGGCGTTCCTGAAGAGTTCCAGATAGCTGTCATCAGAAACAGTTTTTAACCCTATTACTTCCCCGATTACTATACCAGGGCTGGAGTCGTCCCTGTCATACACCCCTATAATGGATATATCATCCTTTCCGTGGATTTCTCTGATAACGGACAGTTCTCTTTCACTGCCGCCAAGTACCGCTATTTTCAGTTTTCTGGACATTTTTAAACCTGAAAATTAAGATATACTTTCTCGGCATTGATTATTGCAAGAGTCAAGCCATTTTTTTGCTGAATCAATTCTCTTCTTCAAGTTTTTGAAGTTGGACGAGTATATTAAGCGCTTCCAGCGGAGTTATCCTTTTGACATCGGTGTCCCGGATAATTCTGCGGATTTTATCTTCCGAAGGGAACAGAACGGCCTGTTTCCTGTTTTCAGCATTCACTGTTTCTCCGGAATCCAGCGGGTTTCCGGAAGAGAGAATCTCTCTGGCCCTCTCTATAACTTCCAACGGAAGCCCAGCCAGTTTTGCAACATGTATACCGTAACTCCGGTCGCTCTTTCCGTCCAGGAGCTTATACAGGAATATTATCCGGTCATTCCACTCCCTGGTGGCAACCCTCATGTTCTTGATGCGCGGGTACTTATTGGAGAGTGAGGTCAACTTGTGGTAATGGGTGGCGAATAGAGTTTTTGGATTCCTGCCCTTCTTTGAAACCAGGAATTCGGTTACCGCCTGTGCCAGTGCGAGTCCGTCGCTGGTGCTGGTCCCTCTGCCTATTTCGTCAAGGAGAACCAGGCTTTTGTAAGTGCAGTTGTGGAGGATATTCGCCGTTTCGGTCATCTCCACCAGGAAGGTACTCTGGCCCCTTGCCAGGTTGTCGCTGGATCCCACCCGGGTAAATATCCTGTCCATTGTCCCGATTTCGGCACGGGAGGCCGGAACATAGCTTCCAATATGGGCAAGGATCGAAATAAGAGCCGTCTGCCTGATAATAGTTGATTTGCCGCCCATATTAGGTCCGGTAATGATCAGTATCTGCTGCCGCGAGGGTATAAGTTTGATATCATTCGGAATAAAGGGCTTATCCGAAATTATTTCCACTACCGGATGTCTTCCGTCCCTTATGATCAATCTTTCGGAATCATCTATCAGCGGCCGGGTATAGTCACGCTCCAGAGCCAGGTGTGCCAGCGATGATATGAGGTCCAGGACCGCTACCGCGTCGGCTACTTCCTGAAGCCGCCTGCTGGTCTCGGCTATCCTGCTGCATATCTCCTGGTATATCTTCTTCTCGTACTCGATCCTCCTGGCCTCAGCGGAGAGAACCTCGTTTTCCTTCTCCTTGAGGGCTCTGGTGACATATCTTCTGGAGGAGACCAGGGTCTGCTTTTCTATGTAATCTTCCGGGATCTTATCCTCATGGGTTCTTGAGACCTCTATGTAATACCCGAATACCTTGTTGAAACCGACCTTGAGGGTCGATATACCGGTTCTTTTTCTCTCGGTGTCCTGAAGCCGGGCTATCCAGGCCTTTCCCTCTTCGGCCCTCTCTATCAGAGAATCCAGGCTGCTGTCGTAACCTTTTCTGATTACTCCCCCGTCCCGGAGATTAACCGAGCAGTCCTCTCGTATTCCGGACTCGATTATCTCCATTGCCCTTACCGGTCCCCTAAGTTTCCTGCTCCTGTCAGAAATTATGCCTCTATCCGCGTTTGAAACAGCTCCGGCTATATCCTCGAGCCTGCGAAGCGCCTGCATAAGCTGGAGCAGTTCCCTGGGAAGTACCCTGGCGGTGGATATCCTTGATACGATTCTTTCAATATCCGGAAATCCCTTGAGGGATTCTCTCAGTTTCCGGAGCATGCTCTGGTCCCTGGTGAATTGAGTAACCCCGTCCAACCTTTTATTTATCAGCTCAATATCCCGGGATGGGCTTCTCAGCCATTCCCTGAGCATCCTGCCCCCCGCCGCAGTCATAGTATAATCTATGTGATTGATCAGGGGGACGTCAGGAGAATCTCCCCTTATCGGTTCGAACAGTTCCAGGTTTCTTACAGTTTCCCGGTCCAGAAACAGTTTGTCGTCAGACCTCAATATACGTATCTCGTTAATATGATTGAGTTTCTCACGCCTCAAGGATTTGACGTGATTCAGAAGCGCCCCGGCGGCGGCGACGGCCAGAGGTTTGTCTCCCAGTCCGAACCCGGCCAGGCTGTCCGTGTTGAAGTGATCGGTCAGCGATTCCTCTGCCTTCTGATAACTAAAACTGCAGGGATCGCTGTCTGAAAGTGTACATCCGGGATTACCCATGAAGATCTTCCTGCCCGCCCACTCGAAGTTGTCCGGGTAGATCGCTTCCCTTACGTTGGTTACCGAAAGAATATTTTCCATGTAATCAGCCCTGTCCTGCCCGGCCAGAAACTCGCCGGTCGAGATATCCATCAGTGCCGCCCCAACCATTCTGTCATCACCGGTCAGTGCTGCTATGTAGTTCTTCTCCTTGCTTTTAAGAGTTGAAGGAGAAAGTGATGTCCCGGGAGTAATGATATCGGTCACCTCTCTTCTCACCAGCCCCTTTGACTGGGACGCATCTTCGACCTGATCGCATATCACTACTTTTTGCCCGGCGTTAAGCAGCTTTGCTATGTAAGGATCTTTTGCGTGGATAGGCACACCGGCAAGAGGAACCGGATTCTTCTTGTCCCTGGAAGTAAGGGCGATGTTCAGAATTTCTGATACTGCCTCAGCATCTTCATAGAATGTTTCATAGAAATCCCCTACCTGGAAAAACAGTATACCGTCGCTGTACTGCTTTTTCAGTTTGTGATATTGAGCCATCAGCGGTGTTAAGTGCTTGGTAGACATATCAGTGAATTGTTAAAACCCTGCTCTTGTATCCGTATTTCCTCTCGGCTGTTACTGAATCTCTCTCCGCTTTTCTTCTCTGTCCATACCGTCCGGAACGAACTCTGAATATCTCGCTTCCGGAATCGGAAAAAGCATTCTCAATCCTTGTTTCCGGGAATATTCCGGATATTGCCCGGTAAAGTTTTTCGGCATTTGCCTTTTCCTGGAAAGCCCCGAACTGCAGGGTGAAAAAGGGATCGGTTCCGGTTGTTTCCGGTTCTCTTGTACGTTCGTTCCCCGAGTGATTCCGGCCCGCGTCAGGGCGGAGATTGCTGGTCCTGGCCTTCGCTTTGGGCGCTTCCAGGGAATGGGGATAGTTGTTGATAAGGGAGTTGTAGGCTTTTAGCGCTTTTCCGTTATCTCCCAGTATTTCGTAGCAGACGCCCAGTTTGAATATGGCCACCGGGTTTGAGTGAATACCTCCTATCGCTTCATATCTTTCTGCTGCGCCGGTATAATTTCCTGTCTGCATATCCAGTTCAGCCAGTTCCATATAGGCCGGGTAAAGATATTTGCCTCTGTCTATCAGCTTAAAGTCCTCACGGGCGCGGTATATTTCACCCAGCAGCTTATAACTCAATCCCCTGAAGAAAAGAGACTCCAGTCTTACCTTTGAATCCCTGGCATCCGGGATTACCCCGAGCAGCCCCGCGGAATCCTCATAGCGTTCGGAGGCGTAATATATCTTGGCCAGTTCCAGTCTGGCAATGGATGATACTACCCCCCCTTCAGAGACGATATCCCTGTAAATTCCGGAAGCTCTTCCGCTGTCGGTTTCCAGGCGGGCAGACAGCAGTTTTCCCCACATGAGCTCTTTCCCCTTCAATCCCGGAATCATGGCTGCCAGCTCACTTTCGGCGTCACGGTACTCCATTTCCGCAATCTTCTGCTGAATCTTCCACAGAGCGTAAGGCATGGTAACGGCGCTGTGAAGCGGAAGCATCAGAAGCACCGCCGCTGCAACTGATTTAAGCAGATATATCTTCATAATATTCCAGAAAAGTGCCTATGCCGCCGCATTTCACGCAGTAAGGCAAATCGAATTCAGTAACAGCCGAGCAGTTCTCGCATTTATACATGCGGGCAGGAGGGGCCCAGGCTGTGTATCTGTCCAGTGTTTCTGCTGCTTTAGTTGTATTACCCTTGTCAAGGTAGATGCCCGCCATTCTTATAATGAGTTTGTCATCCAGAACAAGCTGGTTGATTTCGCTTTCGAAAAAGCCAATCACCTTTTCAATTTCGCCCTTTCTCTCATAGAAAGAGGATATCGCCCTGAAGACCTCAGGATTACCCTTGTTTCTCTCGTAAAGATCAGTAAGTATGGTTTCAAGCCTTCCGAAATCCTGCTGTTCAAAAAGCATCTTCTCCATGTATTTGAGGGTAAGGGAAAGACAGGATATATCATTTCTGAGGAGGGCAATCCATTTCCCGATCGCTTTGTTATTATCTCCATCACGGTAATACGCCAGGCCGCAGGTGTACAGGGCCGGAGTATAATCCCGGTCCATGCTTATAGCTTTCTCGGAATACTCCGCTCCCTTCCCGTAGTTGCCTCTGTTCAGATAATCCGAAGCTACTGATGTAAGATAAGCTTTAATCAGCTCGTCTGAACGCGAACTCTCGAGTTTGACGAATTTGCTGAGGGCCTTATGGGCTCTGTCGTATTCTCCGTTCAGGTGATAGAATCTGTGGAGGGCGAAGACTATTGACGGGTGGTTCTTCCATTTTCTGATATTTTCCAGGGTCGATATTGCCTCCTGACTTCTGTCCAGGGCCATCAAATCCCTGGAGATAGCCAGCTGGATATCTTTCTTGTTCTCTTCTGTCAGATCTCTTCTCACAGACATGCTACGGTGTATCTGAAGAGCCTTGTCAGGCTGTCCCTGGTCCCTGAGAAGGTCTCCAAGCAGTATGTAGGCCCCCACCCTTCTCTCGCCTTTTTGAACTCCCTGCTTCAGGAATACGAGGGCATTCTGTCTGTTTCCCTCTATCAGCGAATAAAGGGCTTTGATATAACCTCTCTCTTCCGGCTCTCTCTTCTTCTTTCTCTCCAGAACGATAATAAGGGCCAGAATTAACAGGGCTGCCAGAAATATTACTATTAAAATCAACCGGGTAGACATAATCACCTTCGCTTAATCCCGATCTTCAATTTCTTCTCCGATACCTTCGGCGATCGGGATGTTTCGCAGTTCGGAAATCTCTTCCATCAGTTTCTCTTTCTCCTTGTTTTTCTTTACTATTCTCAGCATTAACTGAGCTTCCCGTATCCATGCCCCCACAGCCCAGATAACCATACCGGCAATAAAGGAAAAAACAATTATTATATTGAGTTCTGCTTCAGGAAATGTATGATTGAAAAAATAGAATGTCACCTTTGTTCCGGCGTTTTTAGTCCCCAGCCATATCAGGGCAACAGAGCCTGCGAATAGTATTATTCCTCTGATAATCCACAAAACGTTACCTCCTGTATTTACCTGTAAAAGTGAAATTTTCCAGTTTATCCAGGGTTACATTCACGATATCCCCTTCTTTCACTTCCGCCCTGTCCAGCAGAACGTTTCTGAAATGCGGAGTTCTTCCTTTGAAGTATTGATTTTCGCCTCTTTCAACCGTTCCGTCAAGAAGGATTTTGAAACTCTTGCCCAGAAGGCCCTTCAGGATATCCAGTCTTATCTCTCTTACCAGATCGTTTAATCTCGAAAGTCTCTCCTTCTTTGTTTCGGCGCTTACACTGTCGGGAAATCTCCATGAGGAAGTCCCTTCTCGCGGTGAATATTTGAACGTAAATGCTGAATCAAATCTGGATTCGCTGACCGCTTCCAGGGTTCTTTTGAAATCATCCTCCGTCTCAGATGGAAATCCAACTATAATATCTGTGGTAACTGCAAGATCGGGTAGAATCTTCCTGGCCTGTTCCAGAAGCGAAAGGTACTGCCTTGCGGTATATCCTCTTCGCATCAGTTTCAGTATGCGGTCACTTCCCGACTGAAGAGGGAGATGGATATGGGGGCATATACGAGGATGGTCCCTCATAAGCCTGAACAGATCAAGGGTCACATCTCTTGGATGAGAAGTGAGAAATCTTATCCTTTCCAGATCCGTGCCTTCCAGAAGCATTTTCAGAAGCTCAGTAAAACCTTTATCCTCATACCTGTAGGCGAGAACATTCTGGCCCAGCAGGGTAATCTCTCTGCATCCGCGCCGGGCAAGCCGGCCGACTTCTTCCACTACCGCGCCGGGGTCCTTGCTGCGCAGCTTGCCCCTGAGATATGGAACAACACAATAGCTGCAGAAATTTTCGCATCCCCTGGTTATGGAAACAAACCCTGAATACCTGCTCGGATCAAAATTTTCCGCCAGGCTGTATGTTACCATGTGATCCCTGCCCGGCAGGGTGACTCCGGAATCGCGGCTGCTGATTATATCGGCCAGCTCCGTGTAATTATCAGGGCCGCAGATAATATCTATACCCTCTACCATCTCATGCAGATCGTTCTGGAGATTCTGGGCCAGGCATCCTATTACCGCTATCCTCTTGTCCTTCATACTGGAGAATTTATGAATCCAGTTAATCGCCCTGTCCTCGGCATGTTTTCGTATGCTGCATCCGTTAACGATTATAATATCCGCCTCTGAAGAGTCATCCACCGTCGTGAATCCGCGTTCTTCCAGAATGGACTGAATCACCTGGCTGTCATACATGTTCATCTGGCAGCCGAAGGTTTTAAAAAAAACTTTTTCTCTTATTTTCTCCGCTTCAACTTTCATTCTTCCCCGCCTCGAAATAAGGTCTTCCGCAGACTTTGCCGGTAAGCCTGCCGTTTTCGAATCTTTCCACTCTGACTGGAACCAGCTTCCTGATAAGGCGGGGTTCAGCCTTCACCGCCACGTTACAGTAATTGCCTGTTATAGCTCTGAAGAAACCCGGTTTTTCGCCGGATTCCTCCAATATTACCGCAAGCCTGTTATTCCCGGGCTGTGATTTCAGGAATTCGAGCCTTCTTTTTTTTCCCGATTCGATGAGGGTTCTGGACCTTCTTTTCTTCTCAGCGGGGTTGATTTTTCCTCTCATTTCCGAAGCTCTGGTACCGGGACGGTCCGAATAGGAAAAAACGTGATAGTATTTAATCTGTGGCAAACTCTCCAGGAATTCGGCCGATTTTTCGAAATTCAATTTCTTTTCGCCCGGAAATCCGACTATCATGTCGGTTCCAATGCATACATCCTTGATATTACCGGAGATCATCTCAATTTTTTCACGGTATTGAGAAGTTCTGTAACGGCGGTTCATCTTTTCCAGAATACTGTCATCGCCGCTTTGCAGTGGGATATGAAAATGAGAGGCAATCCTTTCCGTAGAGGCCGCCAGTTCTACCAATTCCAACTCAATTTCGTTCGGTTCGATGCTGCTCAACCGTATTCGGATTCTTTCGGTCTGCTCAAGTATCATCTTCAGGAGGCCGGCCAGATCGATGTTGAACCCTTCTCCTTCCCCGTAACGCCCGATATGAATTCCGGTAAGAATTACTTCCTGGTATCCTCCACGGACGAGATTTCTTATCTGGGTTATTACACTTTCGGGGGGTATCGACCTGTTCCTTCCCCTGGCGAAAGGTATAATACAGTAACTGCAGAAGGCGTTGCAACCGTTCTGTATCTCAATGAAAGCGCGGGCGTGATTGGAAAACCTGTCGATAGGGAACCTGTCAGGCTCCCGGTAATTTCTTAATCTGGAATCCATGCTTTCGGCAACCCTGGTTCTGCCGGCGGCGAGCTCTGCTATCAGAAGATCGATCTTTCCCTTTCCGCTGTTTTCTATAATGTAATCCACCTCCTTCATCCTTTTCAGACGGTTCCCCGATATTTCTACCTGGCATCCGGTTACAATGATAACCGAATCGGGGCTCAGGCGCCTGGCTCTTCTTATGGCATTCCTGCACCTGGCATCCGTTTTTCCGGTTACAGTGCAGGTATTAATAATACAGAAATCAGTTCTATGATCCGGGGTTCTGTATCGTAATCCTGACTTCTCGATTCTCTGCCTCATACACTCGGATTCATATTGGTTGAGCTTGCAGCCCAGTGTTCTTATCGAGAATGTTTTTTCGGATGAAAGGGACATTGTTAACTAAATACGATTAATATAAATGAGGGTGGAAAATCCACCCTCATAAATGCCTCGGATAATCAGTGACGTATACTGATTATTTATTTTCATCGGGGGGTTCTTCCCCTTCTGCCGGGCTTTCGTCTTCAGGTTCGCTTTCTCCGGCCTCTTCTTCGACCGGCTTCGACTCAGTTTCCGGTTCGTCCTCTCCGGCCTGGCCGCTCTCATCCTTGCCGGCTGCTGCTTCGGATTCGGCTTCTTCTGCCGGTTCCCCGGCGGTTTCATCTTCGTCCTCGTAATCACCGTATTCATCGTCTGCGTCAGATTCCGGCAATGAAGTATCATCATCGTCATCTTTCCCTGATGAAGGATGCGCCTCTGCGAAGCTTTCCATCTCGGATCTGTCTCTTCCCTCAAAGTAGGCATTGACACTCAGAACGATTTTCTTCTTCTGAGGATCCATCTTTATTACCTCCAGGGGAAGTTCATCTCCAACTTCGAAATGATTGGCCACCTTCTTGACTCCCTCGATACCCATGTGAGAGATCGGAACGAAACCTTCCACATTGTCCTTTATTTCAACCACAGCGCCGCGGTTGAGCAACCTGGTGATATTCCCCTTTGTCTCTGTGCCTACCGAGAATTCCTCGGCCAGACTGGTCCAGGGATTTTCCTGTATCTGTTTTACGCCAAGGCTGATTCTCCGCTTTTCGCTGTCTATGTTAAGGACCACCACGTCGATTCCCTGGCCCTTCTTGAGAACTTCAGACGGATGTCTTACCCTTTTCGCCCAGGACATATCAGAGATATGGACAAGGCCATCAATTCCGTCTTCTATCTCCACAAAGGCTCCAAAGTTGGTAAGATTTCTGACCTTCCCCTTGAGTTTGGTGCCCGGAGAGTATTTCTTCTCCAGGGATTTCCACGGATCAGGTTCAAGCTGCTTCAGCCCCAGGGAGATCTTTTCGTTCTCCTTGTCAATGTTCAGCACTACCGCCTCCACATTGTCTCCTATTCCAACTATGTTGGAAGGGTGTTTTACGTGGCGGGTCCAGGACATCTCGGAAATATGAATCAGTCCCTCCACTCCCTTTTCCAGCTCTACAAAAGCGCCGTAATCGGTAATAGAGACGACCTTTCCCTTGATGGTTTTGCCCACCGTGTATTTCTCTTCCACATTTTCCCAGGGATAGGGAGTAAGCTGCTTGAGGCCCAGCGAAATCCTTTCACGTTCAAGGTCAAAATCCAGTATTTTAACCTTGAGTTCATCGCCGAGTGCTACTACCTCGGACGGATGGCTGATTCTGCCCCAGGTGAGATCGGTTAGATGAAGAAGTCCATCGATTCCGCCGAGGTCCACGAATGCGCCGAAGTCCGTAATATTCTTCACTACACCCTCGCGTACCTGCCCGACCTCAAGATCGGAAAGCAGATTCTCCTTCTTCTGTTTCCTGATCTCTTCGAGAACCACTCGTCTTGAAACAACGATATTTCTTCTTCTCTTGTTTATCTTGATGATCCTGACTTCGAGTTCCTGGCCGATCAGCTCCTCCAGGTTGGGAATCTGCCTCAGTGCGACCTGAGAACCCGGCAGGAACGCGTCCACACCCAGCAGCTTTACCATCAGGCCGCCTTTGATTCTCCGATCCACTGTGGTGGTGACGATTTCCTTGTTTTTATAGAACTCCTTGATGTCGTCCCATGCCTTGATGAAATCTGATTTGGATTTGGACAGTACTACCAGGCCGTCCTGGTTTTCCATCTTTTCCAGAAAAACGTCAAACTCATCACCCGTTTTTACTTCGCTGCAATTTTTAAACTGTCCTATCGGGATGGTGCCTTCGCTCTTGAATCCTATATCAAGAATCACCTCGTTGCCGGTTATCTTGTAGACCTTTCCCCTCACTATCTTGCCCTCTTTAAGGTCTACCGCCTTTATCTCCTTGTCGAAATCGGGATCGTATTCCAGGATTTCTTCCTCCTGCTGCTTCTGCAGTTCTTCAGGGGAGACCTTTTCGAACATATCATCATCCTCGAGGTATCCAAGCTTCCCGCAACTTGCTCTGTTATCACCCTCTTTCCTTCCAGGATCGATAGCCCTGGTTTGTTCTTCTCCGGTCATGCTTACTTCGTTTTCCATTAATACATCTCTCCTTCCATAGAATATTTGTTGTTAATGATAGATTTTTTCACTCTGCTCCGCAAGTGATTTCTGGCTGTCCGGTTGGTATAACAGGAGGAATGTTCAGCAGAGGATATCCCGGCAATTCAATTGACGCCTGATGAATAGTCAGATCAGCAGTCTCCCGATATTTCACGGAGCTTTTTCTTGACTTCGGTAAGAACCCAGTCCGGCGTGGAAGTGCCTGTGGTAAGGCCAACTCTTTTGATGCCGGTGAACCAGGATTCTTCTATTTCATCCGCCGTCTCGATATGCCTCGAAAGAATATTGTTATCCAGGCACATGTAGTGGAGCCTCTTTGTATTGGAGCTTCCCTTCCCCCCTACCACCAGCATCAGATCGACTTTTCTCGCAATATCCATAGTGGCCTTTCGACGTTTTGCCGTGGCCTTGCATATGGTATTGAATACTTTCAGATCGGGGATTCTGTTCCTTAGTTCGGTTATTATAGCTTCTGATTCCCTGGCCGAAAAAGTGGTTTGAATTACCACTCCGGCTCTGGAGAGAGCGGGCAGACGCTGAGCCTCCATCAGTGAATTTATTATAAAAGGTTTTTCCCCCGCATGCCCGGAAAGGCCTTTCACTTCGGGGTGGTCCCGGTCGCCGATGATGATGATATCTCTGTTTTCCGCGGACAGAATCTTTACGTACTTCTGGCTGCGCTTTACGAACGGACAGGTGGTGTCGATCAGTTTGAGGCTTTTTTTCTTCACTTCATCGATTATGGATGGGTGTACTCCGTGGGCGCGTATAACGAAGGTGTCGCCTTCCCTTAGATCGGATAATTCTTTTACGTTCTCCACCCCCCTGGATCTCAACTGTTCTATCGCCTGAGGGTTGTGGATTATATCGCCGGCCGAATATACCCGGTTACCGCTGTTCCTGTTAAGCCCCTCTTCCAGAAGGCTCATTGCTCTCTTGACGCCAAAGCAGTATCCGGTGTAGGGAGATACCAGAATTTCAATCTTACGTTCCATATTTCAGCATCTTTATTGATTCGTAAAACATTGAAGTTATAAGTTTGTAATCCGTCTTCCTGTCATCACTCTTATAACCGCTGTCAATATATATGGGGGGGCCTATATGCACTTCCAGCCTGTTCTTTCTGAGAAAGGCCCTTCCCATCCGGTTGGAACCGGAAATATAAACAGGGATGATATCTGTTCCCGAATTAACCGCTATATAACCAAGGCCCATTTTCGGCATCCTGATGCGATCGTCTTTTGACCTGGTTCCCTCCGGGAACATCAATATGGAGCTGCCGGATTTGAGAAGTTTCACTATTTTTCTGATTGCCGCCCTGTCGAAAGAATCCCTGTCGATTGGGACCGCGTGATATTTGCTTATCAGCCAGCCAAAGAAACGGTTATTGAAAAGTTCCTTCTTGGCAAGGAACCAGACCTCCCGGTTAAGGATTGAACCGACCACCGGAGGATCGGAGTAGGATATATGGTTGCTGGCGAAAATGAAATTGCCTCCGGTTCTCAGGTTTTCCCTGCCGTATACCCTGAGGCCGAATAATAATTTGAAGATACAGTAAATCAGTTTTCTGGTGACTCTGTAATAGCGTGTTGAGTACAGAGAGGACTTTCTGTTCAGATAATATTTATCCCTTTGAATAATCTCCTTCAGCCTTCCGCGCGCGTAATCTTCCGCTATCCCCACCTGCTGGTCTATGGTAAGCCCCGAGGTGTCAATGACCTTCGCTCCCGGTGGCTTAAGAAGCGGGCTTACCTGCCTGGTTGAATCTATTCTGTCTCTCTCTTCGATGTTTATTCTTACCTTATCTTCATCCTGATCTATACCTATCGACCTCAGTTGAGCAGAGCGCCTCCTGACCCTGGCCTCAATGTCGGCTATCAGAAAAAGCTTCACCTGGGCGTGTGGGAAAACCACTGTTCCCAGATCACGCCCCTCAGCCACCACTCCTCCCCTGCCTGCTATCTTTCTCTGCAGTTTTACCATTTCAGTTCTTACACTTTCATGCCTGCTCACCGGGGAGACAGCCGCTGATACACCGCTTTTTCTTATCTCCTGTTCTATGTTTTCACCGTCGAGAAAGAGAACCCTTTCGCCATCTATCTCCACCAGTTCCAGATTAATCCTTCCGGCGAGCTCAGAAACCTTGCGCTCGTCTTCAGGATCAATCCCTTCCTTAAGGACAGCATAAGTCACCGCCCGGTACATGGAGCCGGTGTTCAGATATTTCATATTGAGCCGGTCGGCCAGTATGGACGCGGTAGTGCTCTTGCCGGAACCCGCCGTCCCGTCGAGAGTGATTATTATATTCTTGAAACCGCTCAGGGATTTCTCAGTCAAGTTCATTTGAAGACTGTTCTTGTTCAGGAAATAATTTCATCCAATTCCCGCAGAAATCTGGTATTTTCCCGCGGTGTGCCTATAGTTACTCTGATCGCTTCCGAGCCGAGCCCGAAGGGGCTCATGCCCCTGACTATCACTCCCCGCTCCAGCAGTTTACCAACAATGTCATCTACAATTCCCTCCGGAGGTATGGCCAGAATGAAATTGGTCTGCGATTCAGGCACGGTGAATCCATGATTTCTCAGCTCCTGCGTAACCCGTTGCAGCTGCTCGGTGTTTTCTCTGACCCTCTCGTCCAGTTTATGGGAGTATTTAAGAGCCACTCTGGCGGCCGCTTGAGCGATCCGGTTTACATTGAAAGGCTGCCTTACCATATGAAGGCAGGTGACCAGATCGGGGTGTGATATTGAGTATCCGACTCTCAGTCCGGAGAGGGAATAAACCTTTGAGAATGTTCTCAGGATAACGATATTATCCATTTTTCTCAGGAGCTCAATTGTCTGCGGATAATCTTCCGCGGTAACGTATTCATAATAAGCTTCGTCGAATACTACCAGTATATCCCTGCGGATTCCTTCCATGAATTCTGCTACTTCCTCTGCCGTAACATAGGTCGCAGTAGGGTTATTGGGATTGCAGATGAATACCATCTTGGTTCTGCTGGTTATACTTTCCTTCATTTTCTTCATATCCAGCCTGTAGTCCATGAGTGGTACCTTAACCTCTTTTACCCCGGCGAGATGAATGATCAGCGGATAAGCTATGAAACTGGGATATGGTATTATTACTTCCTCGTCAGGATTCACGAACCCCCTGACCAGCAGGTCGATTATTTCATTGGATCCGTTTCCGACGAATATGCCGGAAGGGTCTGTTACAAGATGTTCCGCTATATCGTGAGAAAGGTAGTGGGACCCTGAATTGGGATAACGGTTGATCTCCCCGCTTTCCTTCTCGATAGCCTCGAGTATTTCAGGAAGAGGCTGGTAGGGGTTTTCGTTTGACGCAAGTTTGATGATCTCTCCCTTTATATTGAGTTCTCGTCTGACCTCTTCAATGGGCTTGCCCGGAATATAAGGGCTGATATCCTTCATATGGGGGCGCATTAAAGACTTAAAATCCATTTTCAGCAACTCCTTCTAAGCTAAACCGACCTTTTTCCTCAAATGTTTTTCTTCTTCATTCTTAAGCGGCCTTATCTGTCCTTTTTCCAGGTCATTGAATTTCAGACCCGCCACACTGCTTCTGTGAAGTTTAATAACGGAATGGCCTCTTGACAAGAACATCCTCTTTATCTGTCTCTTTTTCCCCTCTTTTATCCTTATTTCCACATCAGAATGCTTTTCGCCCGCCCTGATGACTCTTACACTGCAGGGGCTGGTTACGTAACCTCCGATATCGACTCCAGCGGCCAGTTCAGCCGCCGTCTCTTCGGTCACCTTTCCATCAACCCTGGCAGTATAAGTCTTGTCCACATGATAGCGGGGATGGATCAATCTGTTGGTCAGGGTCCCGTCGTTGGTGAGAAGCAGAATGCCGGTGGTGTCGATATCAAGTCTCCCTACCGGGTAGAGCCTCTGGCTGTAACCGTTCTCCCTTGCGATATCAATGACGGTTTTCCTGCCCAGGTTGTCTGAAACTGAGCAGATCACTCCCGGCGGTTTGTTCATTACCAGGACTGTACGGTTTCTTATATACGCCACCGGTTTCCCGGATACGGTTACCCGGTCCTCCAGAGGGTTCACCTTGAAAGCAAGATCGGTAACCATCTCGTCGTTAACCCTTACCTTTCCATCCAGTACATATTTTTCGCATTTACGCCGCGAACCGAGACCGCTCCCCGAAAGGTAGCGGTTTATCCTTATCATCCGGTCACTCATCGCCGCCTGTTATCTTCTCTTCAATCGTATTATCTTCTTCGCCGCCCGTCTCTTCACCGGGGTTGTTCTGTTCAATTCTGGATTCGAGCAGCCTGATTGCCTCCCCCTCGCTGGCAAACTGATCTATGGAGGGAAGGTCATTATAATTCTTCAATCCAAGATATTCCAGAAACTGACGGGTAGTAGAATAGAGAAAGGGCCTTCCTATACTGTCCCCCCTCCCCGATATCCTTATCAGGTCCCTCTCCAGCAGAGTGGAAAGCACTCCGCCGGAGTTCACACCGCGCACCGCCTCGATCTGCGCCCTGCTCACAGGCTGTTTGTAAGCTATTATGGCGAGGGTTTCCAGCGCCGCCCCGGACAGCCTGCTTTTTCTCCTGTTCTTAAAAAGAGATTTTATTATTTCAGAGTATTCTGGGTGGGTGATCAGCTGGTACCCTCCTGCAACTTCGGCTATTTTATAGCTCCTGTCCGTTTCGGAGTAGAAACCGGAAAGAGACTCCACAGCATCCCTTACCTCTCTGTTTGACTGAGCGCCGGTCAGCTCCTTCATCCTGGCCGGTGTAAGAGGTATATCAGATGCGAAAAGAAGAGCTTCGACTTGCTTCTCCAGCATCCTTCCAGATCTGATATCTCCGTCGCTATCCATGTGCATCCCCGCTCTTCTGTGGCGTTCTGTATATCCAAATATCCATATTCCCCTTCATCGGCTTCGCTATCAGGGTGCCATTACGCATTAATTCCAGGATTGCGATAAATGTTACTATCAGTTCCGCCCTGCTGTTTCCCCCCTCGAAGAGTTCGGTAAATAGAATTTCCGAGTTTTCATCTATTCTGCGGCGTATCAATTCCAGTTTCTCTTCCACGGAGTACTGTTCCCCCAGAACCTTGTATGTTACTTCCTTCTTCAGGTCGCCGAGTATATTTCTGAAAGCGTCCATAAGATCAAATACCGAAAGATCCAGTGATTCTTCATCCTCGCGGTATTCAGGCAAACCTCCCTGAGAAGGCCTTCGGTACACCTTCAGCATATCTTCTTCCTTTTCGGCCAGATGTTCGGCAGCCTTCTTGAACTTTCTGTATTCAAGCAGGTTCCTGACCAGCTCATCCCTGGGATCCTCTTCCTCTTCTTCTTCATCATCTCTTCTCGGCAGGAGCATCTTTGCTTTTATCCTCATCAGGGTAGCTGCCATAACAAAGAATTCTCCGGCTATATCCAGGTCCATCTCCTTCATAATATCTATATAGGCAAGGTATTCATGGGTAATATGCGAGATAGGTATGTCGTAAATATCGAGTTTGTCACGCCTTATCAGATGAAGAAGCAGATCCAGCGGGCCTTCGAAATGATCCAGTTTTACCAGGTAAACCATCTGTGCTCCAGCCTGATGAATTAATACCGGCCACTCCTGCTCCCTGCCGGAGGCGCCATCCATGAAATCCTACTTCAACATTACGGCTATGTCAACTTAATACTTTTCAGGAAGTTCAATTGGGTGAAAAGAGAGTATTACCCCGGAATTTCATCCCCTTGGATGGAAGGTTCTGTGGACTTCCATCAGGTAGTTCATATCCAGTTTAGTGTATATCTGGGTGGTTGAAATACTGGAATGGCCCAGCAGTTCCTGGACAACTCTGAGGTCAGCCCCTCCCTCTATCAGATGGGTGGCAAAGGAATGCCTGAAGGTATGAGGGGTTACATCTCCGGGCAGTCCGGCTTCAGCCGCGTATTTCTTGATCATTTTCCATATACTGACTCTGGAGAGCCTTCCTCCCCGATAGTTCAGAAACAGGTAAGGAGTGGAGGCATCACCCGCCAGCTCCGGCCTCGATTCAGCCTGGTAGACTTCCAGAGAATTCAGCGCTCTCTTCCCGAAGGGCACCAGTCTCTGTTTGTTCCCCTTTCCGGTAACACGGATAAGGGATTCCGCGAAATTGATCATTTCGAACTTCAGGTTACTCAGTTCTGAAACCCGCATCCCGGTAGAGTAGGCAAGTTCCATTATTGTCCTGTCCCGAATACCGGTGACCGAGTTATCGGGCCTTTCTATGATATCGCTTATTTCTCTCTGTGATAGGACAAACGGTATCTTCTGCCTTATTCTGGGAGACGAGATTTCCTGAATCTCCAGCTGGTCGGTCACGCCCTCCCTGTACAGGAAGCGATGGAACCCCTTGACGGCGCTGAGAATCCGTGATCTGGAAGAAGGCGACCTGTCTTTAAGGGCCTTCTCGATGAAAAGAATCATACCGCTGAGAGTAAAAAGCTTCTCTTCCGCTCCCAGCCTTCCCTCAAGGAACTTAAAGTATAACTTCATGTCGCTCTGGTATGCATTAATGGTATGGTTACTCAGGCCCTTTTCTACTATGAGGTGATCTATGTATGCGTCAATTATTCTCTTCAGTTCTCTACTCTTCATTGTTCCTGTCGAGCTCCTTCTTTATCCTTGAAGCGAGTTTCTTCCCAATGCCGGGAACAGACATAATCTCATCAACAGAACTTCTCTTCAGGTTTTCGATTGACCCGAATTCAATCAGGAGCAGTATCTTCCTTTCCTCCCCTATCCCCTCTATTGAATCCAGAATTGAGCGGGAAAGCTTACTGATTCTCAGTTTACGGTGGTAACTCACCGCGAATCTATGAGCTTCATCTCTCATTCGCCGGAGAAATTTGAGTGAATCGCTGGAGGCGGGTAGGGTAAGAGGCTTCTTTCTCCCCGGCAGGTAAATTAATTCGTTCTTCTTGGCCAGCCCCGCTACCGGCAGATTGAATATCTCTTTTTCCTCCAGTTTTTTCACAACGGAGCTGACCTGCCCCTTTCCGCCATCTATGAGAATGAAGTCCGGAGGGGGCATATCGGACAGATTTCTGAACCTCCTCCCGATAACCTCCGCCAGCATTGCAAAGTCATCGGGACCTTCAGACTTTCTTATTTTAAAATGACGGTATCCCGCCTTGTAAGGTTTACCGTATCTGAAGGTAACCATGGAGCCGACCGCCTCTGAACCCTGTATATTGGAAATATCATAAGCCTCAGCTTTAATTGGAGTTGAAGGAAGCCGCAGCCTGCTCTTAACCCTCTCCAGCATTTCGATATCCTCGCTGACCTCTCCAGCCTTCTCCAGAAGCTTTACAGCGGCGTTTCTTCTGACCAGCTCAACCATCCGTTTATTTCTGCCCCTTCCGGGTACCATTATTTTGACTCCGGCTCCCCTCTTGGCCCTGAGCCATTCTTCCAGTAATTTCCTTTCCGGGAGCTTTGCCTGAACGTAGATCTTCCCTGGGATATCCGTCGCAGAATGGTAGTAAAGCTTCAGGAATATTTCGGCTGCCTGGTTTATGGAATAATCCCTGTACGAAGGGAGAAAGAAAGTTTCTGAACTGAGAATCCTGCCCTCTCTGACTTTCATCAGAACGGCGCAGAAATTTCTGTCTTCCCGGGCTACTGCCGCTATATCTTCGTCAGAACCGCCCGGGTCGAAGGCGAGCTGCCTCTCCGAAATCTTCTCTAAAGACCTGATCTGATCCCTGACCACCGCCGCCTGTTCGTATTTTTTCTTTTCCGACAGGCTGTTCATCTTCTTCCGGAGATCGGATATTAATTTCCGGTTTCTTCCCTTAAGGAACATTCTGACTTCCCGGACAAGCTGGTCATATTGGTCCTTTTCTATTTTGCCGGTACAGGGAGCCGAGCATTTTCCAATCTGATAGTAAAGGCATTCGCGCGAATCGTGCATATTGAATTTCCGCTGGCCGCATCTTCTGAGCTTGAAGATATCCCCTATCAAACTCATTGTTCTTCGTACCGCTCCGGCGTCGGTATATGGGCCGAAATATTCAGACCCGTCGTTCCTGACGTCACGAACGTACATTATTCTTGGATACTCATCATCGGCGGTCAGCTTTATGTAAGGGTACTTCTGGCCGCCTTTCAGCTTGACATTGTAAGCGGGCCTGTTCTCCCTTATGAAATTGCATTCAAGGACCAGGGCTTCCACCTCATTCCTGGTGGTGACGTAGTCGATATCTCTGACTTTATCTGTCATCAGTTCTGTCTTCGGATCCTGGGAACCGGATGGGCGGAAATAACTGCCTACCCTCTTTCTGAGATTTTTAGCCTTACCCACATATATTATTTTACCCATGCGGTCCTTCATCAGGTAAACCCCCGGAAGGGCCGGTATCCGGCCGCTTTTTTCTATTAATGACTTTTTATCTCTGCTTGACAAGGGAGTTCCCTTCTATTATTATACCGCAACACTGGAGGTGTTGATAATGCCCGAACATAAATCGTGTTATAAAAGAATGCGCCAGAATGAGTACAGGCGCCAGTTAAATAAATCTTTCAAAAGCCATGTTCGTAAAGCTCTTAAAGATTTCAGAGCGCTGGAAGACCCGTCTGAACGCAAAGAACGCCTGCCGCATCTTCTCTCTATTCTGGATAAGGCCGTGAAGAAAGGCATTTATCACAGGAATAAGAGCGCTCGCCTCAAATCAAGGCTTACCAGAAGCGTGGACCAGCCCCCTCTCTGATTTCCGGTTTATTTTCGAACTCAGGGGTTTCAGAAGCTCTAACCGGAATAATACTCTTTTATTTTCCCGGCTGCTTCTGTTAAAGGCACCTCTCTGACTTCCATATCCCTGCGGTAGAGGATTTCTACTTTGCCGTCCTTGAGTTTGTTGCCAATTGTTATTCTAAGGGGAATACCGATAAGTTCTGAGTCCTTGAATTTAACGCCCGGGCTCAAATCGCGGTCATCCGTCAGGAAGTCCATTCCCATTTCCCGCAGTTCGTCTTCCAGCTTCCCGGCGGCATCCAGCTGCTCCCGGTCTTTCGTGTTAACGGGAAGTATTATTACATCCAGGGGAGTAATCTCCCTGGGCCATATTATTCCAGCCTGGTCATAGTTCTGTTCTATGGAGGCAGCTATCATTCTGCTGACCCCGAATCCATAGCAGCCCATTATGAAATACCTGCTCTTTCCGTCGCTGTCCAGAAACGCAGCATCCATACTGCTCGAATATTTTGTGCCCAGCTTGAAAATATGCCCCACTTCAATACCCTTATTCAGCTGGAGCTGTTTTCCGCACTCGGGGCACAGGTCGCCTTCCCGCGCCATCACCAGGCTTTCGAAACGTTTGATGTGGAAATCTCTCCCTGCCACTGCGTTAATAATATGGGTGCCTTCCCTGTTCGCACCTACAATCATATCTCCGAAATCCTCTATCAGCCTGTCCGCAATTATCTCTATTTCGTCTCCCAACCCCACCGGGCCCGAAAAACCCTGGGGGCCACCCGTAGCTTCAATGATTTCATCAGGCTCCAGGAACCTTATCTCCCGGTCTTCAAACAGAGCTGATAGCTTAATGTCGTTTATTTCTCTGTCTCCGGGGATAAGCACGGCGATATTCTCATCTCCCACCCTGTACAGCAGGGTTTTAACTATTCTGTTCTTTTCAACATGGAGGAAATCACTGACCTGCTGTACCGTGGATGCCCCTGGAGTTTTAACCTCCTCCATCTCTTCCTGATGTTCAGCTCCTTCAGTGCCTCCGGACGGTATCGCCGCAGCCTTTTCCAGGTTAACCGAATAGCCGCAGCTGCAGCTCAGTATCCGGTCCTCTCCGTTATCGGCAAGTACCATGAATTCGTGTGACTCATTTCCCCCGATGTAACCTGATTCTGCTTCTACTATTCTGTAGTCGAGCCCGCACCTCTCAATGATTTTCCCGTAAGCCCGCTCCATCTTCCGGTAGGTTTCATCCAGGGACTTATCGTCCGCATGAAAGCTGTAAGCGTCTTTCATAATGAATTCCCTGGCCCTTATAACCCCGTAGCGGGGCCTTATCTCATCTCTGAATTTTATGAGTATCTGGTATATACATTGAGGCAGGTCCCTGTAACTCTGCATATCCTCTCTTGCAATACGGGTAATTACCTCTTCATGGGTAGGTCCCAGCGCAAACATCCTGTTTCTTGAATCATGGAGCTTGAACAGTTCGGGCCCGAAAGACTTTACCCTTCCGCTTTCCTCATAAATATCTATGGGATGCATAATCGGCATCAGAACTTCCTGGCAACCAGCGGCATCCATCTCTTCTCTTATGATGTTTTCGATCTTCTTAAGCACTTTGAATCCAAGCGGAAGAAAAGTGTAAACCCCGGCAGTCAGTTTCTTGATGAGGCCTGCTCTCAGCATAAGCTTATGACTTGGAATCTCCGCTTCCCTGGGATCCTCTTTCAGTGTCGGGATACAGCTCTCGGACCAGCGCATTCTGTCTCTTTCTATTAAGGAGTGAATTTACTTTTACTTTATGTAATTGGTATACTAAAATAGTTGCCGGCTGGATGCAAGCCGGAACTAACATACCGTATATTAATTTATCAATTACGCGGGGATGATTTTATGAAGAGGGATTTCAGAGAAATGCTGACTGAAGGAGTGGTTCTCTTCGACGGCGCGATGGGTACCATGCTTTATCAGAGAGGTATTTTCATAAACAGGTGTTTTGATGAGGTAAATCTCGCCAGGCCGGATATGGTACGGGAAATCCACCTCGAATATATCTCGGCGGGGGCTGATGTTATAGAGACGAATACATTCGGGGCCAATTTCTATAAATTGAAACAGTTCGGCATAGAAGACAGAATGGAGGAAATCAATATTAAGGGCGCCAGTATAGCTACGGAAGCCGCTGGCGGCTCAGCCCTGGTGGCAGGCGCGATAGGCCCCCTCGGTATCAAGATAGAGCCGTGGGGCCCCACCTCCAATTCAGAAGCCATGGAAGCTTTCAAATTGCAGGCCGCGGCACTTCTTGAAGGTGGTGTTGACCTGTTCATCCTGGAGACATTCGCCGACCTCAACGAGATCCATCAGGCGCTGAAAGCGGTCAGGGAAATCTCCGGCCTGCCGGTTATTTCACAGATGACCGTTCAGCAGGACGGTATCGGGCTGTATGGCACCGAGCCCGGGGTTTTCGCCGGCAGGCTTGATGAATGGGGTTCGGACGCTGTCGGAGTGAATTGCAATGTGGGCCCCAAGGTAATGCTCGAGGTCATAGAAAAGATGGCCCCCTGTACCTCTAAACCTGTCTCCGCGCAGCCGAACGCGGGAATTCCCCAGAATGTGGACGACAGAAACATATACATGGTTTCGCCTGAATATATAGCCGAGTACGCCAGAAGGTTTGTGAAGAAGGGAGTCAGAATCATAGGCGGCTGCTGCGGGACTACTCCCGGTCACATCGAGGCGATAAGGAAATCTGTCCGGGATTCCGCTCCCGCGATGAAGATACGTTTAAAGAAGGCTGAATGCCCCGAGCCGCGGACTGCCGCTGAGTCGGTACCCACCGAAGCTAAATCTTCACTGGCTTCGAAAGTCTATTCGAAAGACCCCGCAAAACTGGTTGAACTGGTACCACCGCGGGGATGCGATCCCGGAAAGGTATTAGAATCTGCCGCTGAACTTGCCGGCGCCGGAGTGGATGCCATAAATATTCCGGACAGTCCGCGGGCAACCTCAAGAATGAGCGCATTGTCCCTGGCCCTGATTATTCAGGGAGAGATCGGAACAGAGACCCTTCTCCATTACTGCTGCCGGGACAGGAATATCCTGGGGATGCAGTCCGATCTGCTGGGCGCTGAGGCTCTGGGGCTCAAGAACATATTAATAATAACCGGAGATCCGCTGAAAACCCATGATTATCCAGACGCCACAGCTGTTTTCGATATCGACTCGATAGGATTGACCAATGTTGTTAATAATCTCAATCAAGGCCTTGATATCGGCGGAAGAAAGCTTGATAGGCCAACATCCCTGTTCATAGGTGTTGGGGTAAATCCTCAGGCCATAAATCTGGAAGACGAGCTGAACAGGTTCTACTGGAAAGTAGACGCCGGGGCGGAGTTCGCCATGACTCAGCCGGTATTCGATCCGGATAGCTTCTTCAGCTTCAAGAAAAAGATTGAATCAATGGATATTCCGGTGATTGCAGGGATTTGGCCTCTGGCCAGCTACCGCAACGCGGAGTTCATGAATAACGAGCTTCCTGGCGTTTCAGTGCCGGAGAGTATAATGGAAAGAATGAAGAATGCCCCCGACGGAAGAGCGGCCGCTGCAGAGGGCGTTAAAATCGCTGTAGAGATACTTGATGAAATAAAATCCGAAATTGCGGGTGTCCAGGTAAGCGCTCCCTTTAACCGTTCACAGTTGGCCATGGATGTCCTGAGCACAGTTTGACCGGCTCATGCTTTCATTTATTGAATTCCGCGATATCGACTGATCCCCTGAATGTTTCGATGGCCGGCCCTGTCAGGAAGCAATTGCTGGCTCCGTAATGCTTTTTCCGGTAATTTACCTTCAGGATATCTCCTCCATATGTTCTGCATTCTACCGATTCGCCGGCAATTCCCAGGTGACCGGCTAAAACTGAAATAGCCAGAGCTCCGGTACCACAGGCCATTGTTTCGGCCTCCACTCCCCTCTCATACGTTCTGTAGCTCAGACTGCCGGAACCGATACCGTATACCAGGTTCACATTCGCCCCCTCAGGTTTGAACCGTTCGCTGTATCGGATCTTCCTGGCGACTTCCACAAAATCATCCTGCAGTGAGGAACCGCCGCCCTCTTCAAAAATCGCAGCGTGAGGGACTCCCGCCACCGCATATGATACCCGCTCACCTTCAACCTCCATGTTCAGTTTCAACCCGCGTACTTCACCCATCGAAATTTCTATGCTTTCGCCGCGAACTCTCCCCTCCATCAATCCGGAATCAGATTCAAAAGATATTCTGCCTGACGCTATCCCTTCGTTAACCGCGAATCTGACGGCGCATCTTGCGCCGTTACCGCACATCCCGGCTCTACTTCCGTCGCTGTTATAGTATATCATGGTGAAATTCTTGATCCTGGACGGCCTGAGGATGACCACCCCGTCGGCTCCGATGCCGAAACGCCTGGCGCATAGAACAGATACAAGCTCAGCTGATATATCCAGAGTCTCATCCATATCGTTGATCATAATGAAGTCGTTACCGGCGCCGTGCATTTTAGTGAATTCCATTCTACTTCTCTCCCGGCCCTTTCTTTATAATAATAACATCCAGCTCTTTCTTCTCGCCAGGTTCCACTTCCAGGGTGTCGGGAAGCGATATGCCCGGCTCCCTTATGGACCTGGTTGAATCGGCAGGGTCCATGGCATAGCTCATTGAACTGTCGCCGCTGATATCAAGGAAGGCCTCCAGAGTGTATCTTCCCGGTTTCAGGGGCTTTGCCAGGAAATAACCGATACTGTCGGCGATTGTGTAGTGTTTCCTTTCCCCTTCCCGGAGAGGGCTTATCAGGACTGATGGGCGCAGATCGATAGAAGTCTCGTTAACTACCTCTCCGCTAATTTCACCCGGCTCATTCGGATCGATAATGTTCAGTATCAGTCCTTCCCTGGAGGGCCTCCCCTCGGTAAGGTAAAAGGTGTCCGGATAAACCAGGGCGAATTCTCTCTGCCTCGAAAAATTACCATCATCATTTTCATCGATAAATCCCCATATCAGCAAACCGGAACTGTCTGCGGGAATGTACCTGAAAACAAATCTTCCTTCTTTGTCAGCCGGAACTGTTCTCTTTTCTTTCCGGTCATAAATATCCACAGTATCTGGATGAAGAGGCGCAATTCTGACTATGCCCTTCTCGGTTGCCTGATTCTTGAATTTAACTGTACCTGATATCAGCCCTCTCTCAAATGAATCGGCAGTGGAGTAATAGAATACCATTCCCTTTCCCGATTCCACTCCGTGATAATCCATATATCCCTTTTTTATGTACAGAGAAATGGTTGTTTCAGGAAAAATCTCCTGGAACGATATTTCGAGCCTGGAATCGCTCGCCTTTATTTCATCAAATGGGTTTTGAGGATAAACTGCTATCTTGTTTTTGAAACTCTCCCCGTCTATCTTTTCGCCGAAATTAACCGTAAACGAGATATCCCTGGGGAGTCCGGCAGAATCGGCTTCAGGAACGGTATTAAGAAACCTGGGAGGATCTTTGTCTTCAGGGCCTCCGCTGGGAGGCTCCCTTACCGCGCAGGCGGCAAGCGCCAGTGTGCTTATGAATGCCAGCAGAACGAATCTATTCAATTCTACAGTTCACTTTCTGTCGGAATCAGAAGCGCCAGTATGGCTCTCTGAATATGAAGCCGGTTTTCAGCCTGATCATAAACCACCGAATGCCTGCCGTCTATTACCGAGTCGGTTACCTCCAATCCTCTGTGGGCTGGCAGGCAGTGCATGAACAGCGCGTTATCACTGGCAAGCGACATCATTTCATCATCTACCGAATACGGTTTGAACTTCTCCACACGCTCCTTCTCCTCATCCTCCTGCCCCATACTCGCCCAGACATCAGCGTAAACCACGTCGGCCCCATCGAGCGCTTCCGCGGGGTCCTCAATCCATTCGTAATCGCATCCCCCGTCATTTTGCGCTTCCGCTATGAAGGACTCGGAAATTCTGTACCCGGGGGGCGAGCATAGGACAAACTTGAAATCGAATCTGGTGGCAGCGTTCAGCCAGCTTCGGGATACATTATTGCCGTCGCCGACAAATACCACCTTCTTGCCTTCGATATCGCCAAGTTTTTCCTTTACGGTGAAGATATCCCCCATTATCTGGCAGGGGTGAAGGAGATCGGTCAGTCCGTTTATTACCGGTATGCTTGCGTATTCCGCCAGATCCGTGACCATCTTCTGGCCGAATGTCCTTATCTCTATTGCGTCCACATATCTTGAGAGAACTTCCGCGACATCCCTGGGAGCTTCTCTGGAGCCCATACCGATCTCCTTATCGGTAAGGTAAAGGCTGGTGCCGCCAAGCTGCGATATGGCCACTTCAAAGCTGATTCTGGTTCTGAGGCTCGGTTTGTGAAAAATACAGGCCAGCACCCGTCCCGGATGGGTATGTTTAAGGGTAAAATTCCTGGCTTCAGGTTTCTGCCTGGCGCACAGCTCCAGTATGGTAGTGAGTTCCTCTTTGCTGAAATCCCTTATCGTAACGAAGTCCTTGCTGTTCAGCTTCATTCTCTCTCCTTTCTAAAGTACGTACCTGGCTATGTCATCGTCTTCGATAACCTTCTCAAGCTTCTCCCTGACCTCTTCTGCGGTGATCAGGATATCTTTACGGCCCGAATCGGGAAGTTCATAAAGTATATCTTCAAGAAGGGTGGTCATAATAGTATGAAGGCGCCTGGCCCCTATATTCTCCATCTTCTGGTTTGAGCGGAAGGCCATATGCGCGATTTCCCTGACTGAGTCTCTTTCGAATTCAAGCTTGCATCCTTCAGTCTCGACCATGGCCTTGTACTGTTTTATGAGGGCCGATTTTGGCTCCAGGAGTATTCTTTCAAAATCATCCGCGGTCAGGGCGTTGAATTCAACCCTGATGGGAAATCTCCCCTGCAGCTCGGGGATAAGGTCAGACGGTTTGGACATGTGAAAAGCGCCGGCTGAGATGAATAGGATGTGGTCAGTCTTGACAGGTCCGTGTTTGGTGTTGACCGTACACCCTTCCACCACCGGAAGGATATCCCTCTGAACGCCTTCCCTGGAAACATCAGGCCCCTGGGTGCCGCCTGCCTTGGCAATCTTATCTATCTCGTCAATAAATACTATTCCGCTTTCTTCGGCTGCCTCAATAGCCTGAGAGACCACAGTATCCATATCAACCAGCTTTTCCTTCTCTTCATTGAGAAGCAGCTCTTTCGCTTCATCCACGCTGACCCTCTTGCCCTTTTTCCTGCCGGGAAACATATTTTTCAATCCGTCAGGCATCTTGAAACCCATCTCTTCGAAACCTGAACCGGAGAATACCTCCACCACAGGGCTGGAGCGGTCCGTTGTTTCGATGTTTACCTTTCTCTCATCCAGGTCGCCGGCAATGAGTTTCTTCTTGAGCTTTTCTCTGGTCCTCTCTCTCTTTTTCTCTATTTCCACGTCATGCTGTTTTCTCATCGGGGGAAGGAGTATATCAAGAAGCCTTTCCCACATATTCTCTCTGGCCTGCTCCTCAACCTCGGCAAAAACCTTTTCCTTTTCAGCGTTTATGGCGATTGATACCAGGTCTCTGATCATTACCTCAACATCCCTCCCCACATACCCTACCTCCGTAAATTTGGTCGCTTCAACCTTTATGAAAGGAGCTTCTGCAAGGTTGGCCAGCCTTCTGGCGACTTCGGATTTTCCTACTCCGGTGGGGCCGATCATCAGGATGTTATTCGGCACAATCTCCTCCCTGATCTCGCCCTTCACATTCCTTCTCCTCCACCTGTTTCTCAGAGCTATGGCTACGGACCTTTTGGCGTCATCCTGTCCTATTATGTACTTGTCAAGTTCTTCGACGATCCTTGAAGGAATCAAATTATCCATGGCTGAAACACCTCATATGGAAACAATAGATATGTTGTCATTAGTGTAAATACAAATATTCGCGGCTATTTCAAGAGATTTATTGATTATTTTATCAGGGGGAAGGCTGGTATTTTCCAGAAGCGAACGGGCCGCGGCCAAAGCGTATGCCCCCCCGGAGCCAATGGACAGGATTCCATCGTCAGGCTCAATCACATCTCCCTTCCCCGATATCATCAGTGAATGGTTACTGTCCATAACGGCCAGAAGGGCCTCCAGATGCCTCAGAACCTTGTCGCTTCTCCACTCCTTGGCTACTTCGATGGCAGCCTTGACCAGGTTCCCCGAGCATTCCTCCAGCTTGCCTTCGAATTTAGTAAACAGGGTCATGGCGTCGGCTGTGCTTCCGGCGAACCCCGCCAGAACCGAGCTCTCGCTTATTTTCCTGACTTTGCAGGCGCCCTGCTTGGCGATTATATCTCCCATGGTTACCTGCCCGTCACCGCCCATGGAATACTTTTCTCCTCTTCTTACTCCCAGTATGGTTGTTCCCTTAAACATTATTTTCCTTCCCGAATTGGTTTATTTATTACAGCTATAAGTTAATCTCCGCTGTCTCCGGCACGCGGATGCGCTCTGTTATAGACCTCTTTCAGTTTCTCGGTAGTGACATGCGTATATATCTGTGTAGTAGAAAGGCTGACATGCCCCAGCAGTTCCTGAACAGCTCTCAGGTCAGCTCCCTCATCCAGCAGATGGGTGGCAAAAGAGTGTCTCAGAACATGAGGGCTGACCCTGGACAGGCTGGCTACCTGTGTCAGATATTTTTTGACTATTCTCTGTATGGTCCTTCTGCTTATTCTCCGTCCCCTGCTGCCCGGAAAGAGGGGATCTGACATCCTGCCGCTGAAAAAGGAAATGTACCTGTTCCGGTCTGTGAATGCCGCTTCGGGAACGCCGTAAGCGGTTTTCAAATGATTTTTCAGTGATTCGGCCGCTTTTCCGGTAAGCGGCAGGATCCTCTCCTTGTCTCTCTTTCCAATGACCTTTACAGTCTCTTCGGAAAAGTTGCAGCTTCCCACGTTACATCCCCTTATTTCTGAAAGCCTCATTCCGGTACCGTACAAAAGCTCCAGTATGGCTCTGTCCCGGACCCCTTTGCCGTCCGATCTGTCCGGAAGCTCCATCATTCTTTCAACAGCCTGCCTGCTGGCAAAAACAGGGAGGTCCCTTCCCGTTCTGGGAGTATGTATACCCACTGTAGGATTTTTGTCTACAAAATTCTTTTTCTTGCAGAAGAAGAAGAATGACCTGACCGCCGCCAGTTTCCTGGAGAGGCTTCTTCTGGAATAGTTATTCTTTACCAGATCAACCAGAAAAGACTTTACCGCGATATAATCTATCTCTTCAAGTTCAGGTTCTTCCCCGGTCTCCTCTCTGAGAAATTCAAGAAACTGTTCCACATCTCCCTGGTACGCTCGCAGTGTCTGGTCTGAAACCTTTCTCTCGATACCAAGGTATACAATATACTTCTTTAAAGCATGGTACAGCAGCATAATGCAAATATACCACAGAACAGATTGGCCGTACAAGGTATGAAGGTTCATACTTACAGGATGATATGAAATATGGGAGAGATGAGGATCAGATCTTTTCTTCATGCTTGCAGGATAGGCACTTCAGGAATTCACCCTTCTTTCTGGTGCTCTTTTCAACCATTATGCTGCTTCCGCATTGAGGACATTTCTTCTGAACTGGTTTATCCCAGGAAGCGAAATTACAGTCCGGGTATTTACTGCATCCGTAAAATATCTTGCCTTTCCTGGTCTGTTTCTCGATGATATCTCCGCCGCACCCCTCTTCTGGGCACTTGATTCCTATCTTCACCGGTTCAGTATATTTGCATTCAGGATAATTTGAACACGCTATGAACCTTCCGAACCTGCCCCTCTTTAATCTCAGCGCTCCTCCGCATTCGGGGCATTTCCTTTCCAGTTCGTCTTCCGAGAGCGACCTGGTGAACTTGCACTCCGGAAATCCCGGACAGGCCAGGAACTGTCCGTTTCTGCTCCATTTAACTACAAGGTTCCGGCCGCAGTTATCACAGACCTGGTCCGTCTCCTCTTGAATCAATTTTCTGGCGTCGTCCTTGACCGACTCAAAATATTCCAGATCAGACTTGAGCGGCTGGTAGTACTGCTCCACTACCTTATCCCACTCAATCTTATCCTCTTCTATCATATCAAGTTTCTCTTCCATGCCGGCTGTGAAGTCTATTTCGAAGATGTCGGTGAAATAGGTTGACAGAGCCTTCCACACCTCTTCTCCCAACCTGGTCGGGAACAGCGTTTTTCCCTCGCGCGATGCATATTTCCTGTTCTGTATTACCGAAAGTATGGCCGCGTATGTGCTTGGCCTTCCGATGCCGTTATCTTCCAGGGTTTTTATAAGGGCCGATTCTGAATAACGCGGAGGCGGTTCTGTAAAGTGCTGAATATTCTCAAGCTTCCTGACCTTAACCTCTTCGCCCTCTTTAAGTTCGGGCAGTATGGAATCATCTGAAGGCTTATAATCCGGCATGATATCCAGGAATCCCGGATCGATCAGTTTTCTTCCTTTTGCGCTGAGTGTGTATTTGTCCCCCTCTATCAGCACCCTGGTATTTTCGTAAATGGCAGGTTTTGAAAGTGAAGCCAGAAATCTCTGCCATATCAACCGGTAGAGCGCTATCTGGTCCTTGTTGAGAAACCCCGATATCGAATCCGGGGTTCTGAAACTGTCGGTGGGGCGAATTGCTTCATGCGCGTCCTGGATTGACCTGCCTGACTTTTTCTTTCTTCTCCCCTTTCCGGTTTTTTCAGGGCCGAACTCGCTCCTGATGCAGGACAATCCGTTCTTATAAGCTTCGTCGCTGATCCTGGTCGAATCTGTCCTCATATAACTGATCAGGCCTGCCGAACCTTCACTGCCAAGCTCGACACCTTCGTAGAGCTGCTGGGCGACAACCATTGTCTTTCGAGCCGAAAAGCCAAGTCTGGAAGAGGCATCCCGCTGAAGGGTGCTGGTAATATATGGAGGGTAGGGGAACCTCTTACGCTCTTTCTTTTCCACGCTTCCGACCTTCAGGTCGCACCCCTTAAGTTCCTCCAGCACCTTTTCCGAATCTTTTCTGTTTCCTATATGAGGTTTTTCGCCGTTTATTCTGGTTAATTTAACGGAGAATACATCCCCCGCGCTTCCGGTTAATTCTCCCTCTATAGTCCAGAATTCTTCAGGCTTGAAGTTCCTGATTTCTTCCTCGCGCTCGCAGATGAGCCTGAGCCCCACACTCTGAACTCTTCCGGCGCTGAGCCCCCTGTAGAACAGCTTCCAGATCACCGGGCTAATCAGATAGCCCACCAGGCGGTCCAGTATGCGCCTTGCCTTCTGGGCATTCACCTTGTTCATATCAATGCCCCTGGGGTTTTCAAATGCTTCGGTAATCGCCCTCTCGGTTATCTCATTGAATACCACCCTCTGGATCCTGTCGCCGGAGTTATTGAGAATAGCGCTCAGGTGCCAGGCAATAGCCTCGCCTTCCCGGTCCATATCGGTAGCCAGAAAAACAGACGAGCTCTTTTTTGCGGAACTCTTTATCTTCTTTATGACGGTACTCTTATCCCTGTAATTTACATACTGGGGCTCAAATCCGTTTTCTATGTCAACACCCAGTTTGTTTTTGGGAAGATCCCGGATATGCCCTACCGAGGCCACTACCTGATAGCTTTCTCCAAGGTATTTACCTATCGTCCTGGCCTTGGCCGGAGATTCAACAATTACCAGAGATTTATTCACTTTCACACCTTCAGTTGATAATGTTTATGCTCCGCCTGTCAATACCCGCCAGAATCCTGCTTGCCGGATAGGAGGCAATTATTCTGTTGATATCTTCTATGCCTGCCAGATCCCTCGATTCAATAAGGATGCTTTCAAGTATAAAACCCAGCAGGGTCTCGGATATATGCCTGTTGTTTATGAGTTCAAAGAGGTATCCCTGAGCTTCCACAGTGAGATTAAGTATTTCAGCTTCGCTGAGCACCCTGTTGTAGTAAGGGGCGGTTATCGAATCCTCGTCGTAGAACAGTCTGAGCGCTTCCCCTATTACTTCAGGGGTAAATCCCAGTTCCAGAAGTTCGCCTACGGAGAACTCCCTCTGGTATCCCGCTGCGGATTCCTCTCTGAGATAATTAATCAGTTCTTTCACTTTCTTATTCATCCAGTTTTTCCTTTCAAGCGAACGATGCAGTTACCGGAAAATAAGAACTAATAATTCTTACCGCAACATTTCTTATATTTTTTTCCGCTTCCACATGGGCAGGGATCGTTTCTGCCCACTTTGGGCTCATCCTTTACAACCGTCTCTCCCGAGCCTTTCCCGGCCATATCAGAGGTTTTCTCTCTCTGCTTCATCTCTTCTTCGGTCATCCCCGGCTGCAAAGGGGCTGACTGGTATGCAGTAGCAACTTCGTGAATCCTCTTTCCCTGATCGTTGGCTTTTTCTCTTTCCGCAATCTGTGAATGAAAGAGCCCCCTGAGGACAGATTTATTTATTTCATCTATCATCCCGGCGAACAGGGAAAATGCTTCCTGCTTGTACTCTATTACCGGATCCTTCTGGGCGTATGACCTGAGATGGATGCCTTCCTTCAGATTATCGAGCTTATAGAGGTGATCCATCCATCTGCTGTCGATACTCTGGAGCATGATCATCTTCTCCAGGGATGTCATTATCTCCGGCGGTATGGCGCTCTTCCTTATCCGGTAAGCTTCCTTTCCCCTCTGGTAAAGAAGCTCTCTTATTTCATCCATATCTATCTCAATATCTTCATCGATATCAATATCCAGCTCAAAAGGAACAATGAAGGTTTCCCTCAGCTCGTTAAGCAGTGGCTCGATCTCCCATTCATCCCGGTAAATTTCCTCCGGCAGGTATTTCTCCACTACAGAGTCGATATAGTCCTCTATCAGGTCTTCAACCAGTTTGTTGAGGTCATCGCTCCGGAGTATTTCGTTGCGCCTTTCGTAGATAACCTCCCGCTGTTTGTTCATCACGTCGTCATATTCGAGAAGCCTCTTACGTATTCCGAAGTTGTACATTTCCACCCTCTTCTGCGATTTTGATATAGCCTTGGTGATGAAGGGGTGTTCGATCACCTCATCCTCTTCCAGGCCCAGCCTGTCCATTATTCCGGTCACCCTATCCGATCCGAAGAGACGCATCAGGTCATCTTCGAGGGATATGAAGAATTTTGAGGCGCCGGGGTCTCCCTGCCTTCCAGCTCTTCCTCTCAGCTGCCTGTCTATTCTCCTGCTCTCGTGCCTTTCCGTGCCTATTATGTGAAGTCCGCAAGGCACATCCTCTTCGCATCTCTCCTTAAGGCCTCTCTCGTACTGATCGCAGTCGCCGGTTTCCTCGCATCGTAACGCACAGGTTTCGCATTTCACAATATCTCTATCGAGCTTGATATCGGTTCCCCTTCCAGCCATGTTGGTGGCTATGGTTACCGCTCCCTTCTTTCCGGCATATGCCACGATTTCTGCTTCCCTGCGGTGCTGTTTGGCATTAAGAACGTTATGCTGAATTCCTTCCCTTTTAAGTATTCTGCTGAGGGTTTCCGAGAATTCAACCGATATGGTTCCCACCAGAACCGGGAGGCCCTTCTGGTGAAGTCTTTTGATTTCATTTATTATTGCTCTTATCTTGCCTTTTCTGGTCCTGTATATCTGGTCGTTGTAATCTATTCTGCGAACCGGCCGGTTAGTAGGTATTACATGTACCGGAAGTTCATATATCTTATTGAACTCTTCCTCTTCAGTTTCCGCCGTTCCGGTCATCCCCGACAGTTTATCGTACATTCTGAAATAGTTCTGAAGAGTTATGGTGGCAAAAGTCTGAGTCTCTTTCTCTACCCTGACCCGTTCCTTGGCCTCCAGCGCCTGATGCAGGCCGTCGCTGAACCTGCGCCCCGGCATCAGCCTGCCGGTGAACTCGTCTACTATCATGACCTTGTTGTCCTGAACTACATAGTCCACATCCTTTTCGAACAGGGAATAAGCCTTCAGAAGCTGATTGAAATTGTGAATCTTGTCATTTTTCTCAGCGTATTTTCTGTATTCCCTGTCTTTGCGCCTTATTTTTTCCTTTTCCGAAAGGGTCTGGTCCTGATCTATCTGGTGCAGTATCATGCTGAGGTCCGGAAGAACGAACAGTTCTCTCTCCTCGGAGCTGAGATTATTCCTCCCTTTTTCGGTTAGGTCAACGGTGTTCGATTTTTCGTCCACCACGAAGTAAAGCTCTTCGTCGAAAAGGTGAAGTTTCTTCTCCCTCATAAGGTCGGTTTCCAGAGTCAGCATCAACTTCTCATATCCGGTTTCCTTTTTCAGTTTGGTGAATCTCTTATTTTTCGGGTCCCCCCTTCTGGCAAGCAGAAGCGATTCGGCCACCTGGTATTCAGTTTCTTCGTCCATTTCTTCGATATCGATCTTCTTCAAGTCGCTTATCCTGCTGTTTATCATTCTCTTCTGTTTCATCACCAGTCCTTCAACCCTGTTTCTGAGCAGCTCGAAGTCCTGTCTGGAGGAAGAGCCCGGTACCGGGCCTGAAATTATCAGGGGGGTTCTCGCCTCATCGATGAGAACTGAGTCAACCTCATCAACAATTGCGAAGTGAAATCCTCTCTGGACCTGCTTTTCGAGCTCCAGCTTCATGTTGTCCCTGAGGTAATCGAATCCGAACTCATTGTTGGTTCCGTAGGTGATATCGCAGCTGTATTCTTTCTTTCTTTCCTCAGAATCCATTTCATTCTGGAGGTAACCCACTTTCAGGCCGAGAAATTCATAAATTCCTCCCATCCACTCTGCGTCTCTTCTGGCAAGGTAATCGTTAACCGTAACCAGGTGAGCGCCTTTGCCCTCCAGAGCGTTCAGGTAGAGCGGCATGGTGGCGGCCAGCGTCTTGCCCTCACCGGTTGCCATTTCGGCCACGGAACCGCGGTGAAGTACTAACGCGCCGGCTATCTGAACATCGTAGGGAATCATATCCCACTTCATTTCATGGCCGACAACTTTCCATGTATCCCCCACTCTTCTGCAGCATGCCTCGCACACCAGGGCGAAAGCTTCATGCATAAGGTCATCGGTGTTTTCACCGCCGGCTATTCTGTTTCTGAACTCCTCGGTTCTGGCGGGGAAATCCTCATCCCTGAGGTCTCGGTAGGTCTCCATGATTTCCCTGATCCTGTCTATATCTTCACGGAGACTCTTCATCAATCTTTCTTTTCTGTCTCCGAAAACAAGCTGCAGTAATTTCTTGAACAAAATATACCTCCATTTCTAACTGAAACTAATATAAGAGGAGGCTTTAATCAACCCTGTAACTCTGATTTGTGACCGCTTGTATAGATTTGCTGACCTCAGCCGGATACAACTTCAACGGAGTGAAAGAACCCTCCGTTGGTCCCGAAGAATATCTTTCCGTCGTAATAGAGAGGCGATGAATAAATACGGGATTCTGTCGGGTATTCAGCCAGCACATTACCCGTGGACAGATCTATGGCGGTCAGTTTGCTTTTATACGATGTAATATAGACAACCCCGTCCTTTAACAGGGGTTTTGATCTTACCGCCATGCCGATATCCTGCATCCACTTCATTCTTCCCGCCGTATTAAAACAGTAGACTTTGCCGTCGTCTGTGCCGATTACTATATTATCCCCGTAAGTTGCCGGGGTGCTTCGTACCTCGTCATTAACTGCATACTGCCATTTCAATACTCCATCACTGAGCCTGAAAGCTGAAATCAATCCCTTAATGGTACCAACTACTATCAGGTCTTCTTCCGGTATGCACAGGGGAGTAGCGTATATATCTCTTCCCGGTGTCTCACTCCATATAATCCCGCCATTCCTGTCCAGTTTCTTGATAAAACCATCTACTGTAGCCGCAACTATATGATCGCCCTCCGCCCAGATCGATGACCAGATTCCGTCGCCCAGTTTCCTTTTCCACACTTCTTTGCCGGTATCAGTATCTATGCAGTGAAGGTCTCCGTTCATGCTGCCCACAAAAAGCAGTTTGCCTATAGACGCCGGGGTGCTGACCACTTTGCTTCCAAGAGGCAGTTCCCAGACCTTTTCTCCCGTTTCTGTTTCCAGGCAGGCCAGATCCCCCTGATAATCGGCGCAGACAACTCTTCTTCCGGGCACTATCACCGGAGATGAACCTACCCCCGCGTTGAAGTTATATTTCCACCTGGATGTCCCGTCCCCTGAATAGGAGTAAAGGTATCCGTCCCGGCAACCGAATATTATCCCACTGCCGTCGGTCGCCGGAGATGATGTTACCGGCCTTTCGAACTTCTTCCTCCAGCTGCGTACCATTTTCAGCTTTATCGAGGCTGCGCTCTGGTCTTCCTGCGATTCAACCCGGTTGCCGCCGCTTTTTGCCTGGATGGATTCCTCGCCTGCTTCCGCATCTTCCTGCGCGCCTGATTCATCTGACGGGCCTGCAGCATTATCTGCGGAGGGTTCCCGTTCAATGTCTTCCTGAGCCGAAAAAAGCAGGTTTTCTCTTCCGGCTTCATCCTGGTCATTACCTCCGAAAGGGTTGAAGAAGATAAATATTGCTATAATCGCAGCGATGATCCCGGTTATTATCGGAATTGATACATTCATTTTTTTCATTCTATCACTGAACCTTTCTTTTTCGGCAGCCCCGCGTTCATCCATATTCCAGTGGATGCCGGGTATGTCGCACTCAGTCTCAAGTTTTATGTTTCCACCCTCTCCTGTTCCGAAAGATGGGAAAAAGACACTGTCCAGAAACTCCTCCCGGTACCTGGCCGCGAACTCTTCGGAAGGAACGAACAAAATAGTATGATTTCCGGCCAACCTGTCAATCCTTTTAAGAGAGAAAAGCTCTTCAGTCGATTTATCGAATAGATCATGCTGTTCAACTCCCCCATTAAGATCAAGGGGCGTGAAAATATCTTCGGAGCCTTCTTCTCTTCCGGAACCGTCCCAGTGAATAATTTTTACCCCCCGGTTGTGAAGAAGGTGGATACGATCACCCCTTTTTATCATCAGGAGTATAATTGATCCGTTGAATAAATCGGTATCCGGCTCAACCTTCTCTGAGATTTTATTCATAAATTTGAGGAAGTAATTCCTGGCGGTTCCCATCCTGGAGGTGGATATTGCTTTCCTGAAAAGCCATTTCAGTGTTTCTCTGCCGGAAGAATCCGCTGACAGGAAGAAAGCAAAGAACTCCTCCTTACTTCTTTTCCGGGGCAGCTCACTGTAAACAAATGCCCTCGTTGAAGCCCTGCTTCCCGCGCAAACAAAAGATGTCTTTTCCATTTCAACCACCTCGAAAGGTAATTGTAACATCCGCACATTGAAGAAATCAATATTAATGTGTTTGGAGTTTCCCCAATTTTATAATCTATCAGGTAGTTTAATTATTGGTTTGGTTTGCGGCTGAGTGATTAATTCAAAATCGTTGTCGGTTTGTCGAAGCACCCAGTGGAACACTGGGAACGATCGACATCCCCGGTGCCGAGGACGCCGTCGTCGCCGAGGCGGCGAATAATATCCTCGGCTGGCCAGGTGTGATCGCGATCACCGTCGCCGCGATGTTTGCGCTCATCAGTACGGCTAACGCGGGAATCCTCTCTGCGTCACGATATCCCTTCGCGATGGCCAGAGACGATCTGGTCCCGTCGCAGTTTACCGACATCAGCGAGCGGTTTGGCACGCCGTCGAAGGCAGTCATGCTCACCGGTGCGATTATCATGCTGATGATCGCGTTCGTGCCGATCCTCCAGATCGCCAAACTCGCCTCGGCGTTCCAGATCCTCGTGTTCGTGCTGGTCAACCTCGCCCTGATCGGCTTCCGCGAGGGTGCTGTCGACGACTACGACCCCGATTTTATCTCGCCGTTATACCCGTGGCTCCAGGTGTTCGGGATCGTGGCCGGACTGGCATTGCTGACGACGATGGGGACGATCCCGATCGTTGGTGCCATTGTGATCACCGCCGGTTCGATGGCCTGGTACTACGTGTACGCCCGCAAGCGGATCGGCCGCGAGGGGGCGGCCCGCTCCGGGATCCGACAGGAAGTCAGCGCCACGGCGCTCGACCGGACCCGTGAGCTTTTCGAGAGTACCCGCGAGTACGACGTGCTGGTCGGGCTTACCGAACGCACTTCCGACCGGGCGAAACGCGACATGGTCCGCATGGCCGCTGATCTGGGACGGCTCCGAACGACCGTTGTCACCGTTGCGGAGTTCCTCGACGTTCCACATCGCATGTTCCACGAGGATCACGCCGAAGTGTACGATCTGGACGAACCGGAATGGATCCGGGACAAGTCGGGTGACCGCCCCGAGTGGCTGCCCGACGGAGCCTTCCGGCCGCCAAAGCGCACCTCGGGCGGAGTACAGATAGACGCCGAACGGACCGACGATCGCCCAACGACGAAAGTTGAACACAGAGAGATCGACAGCGAGGATCACAAGGAAGCCATCGTCGACTACGCCACCTACGATGGCTACGACTTGCTGGTGCTGGAACGCGACCGCACCCAGCTCCACGAGCGCATATTCGGCAACGAGACCGACTGGCTGCTGAAGAACGCACCGTGTGACGTGATGCTCGTCGAGGACCGGGGCTTCGATGGCGCTGACGAAATCGCCGTCGTCGCCGCCCGCGGAGCGTACGATCCGATCAAGCTCCTGATCGCCGATGCCGTCGCCGAGGAGACCGGGGCGTCGATCCATCTTATTCAGGCGCTCGGCGAGGACGCCCCCGAGAGCCAGCGCGAGGACGTCGAACAGTACCACCAGGAGCTCATCTCGATCTGTACGGTCGAGGCCCGCTCGTCGGTTATCGAGACGGACGACCGCGTGGCGGGGCTCGCCCGCTTTGTCGGCGATGCCGACTTGCTGGTGACGGGCGTGGATAGCAGTGGTCTCAGGAGTCGGCTTTTCGGGAGTCCGAGCAACCAGCTCGTCGAGTCCGTCGAGTGTGCCGCCGTGATGGTGCAGGGTCACGACAGCACCAGAGCACAGGGACTGCTCGGGCGGGTGCTAATGAACTACGTGTTCCGGTGAACACAGACGGCATAGCGTTTCGCGGTCCGGTTTCTACGTCCCGTGGTCCCAGCTGTTCATGTACTCCGCTTGCTCCGCCGACAGTGAGTCGAACTCGACGCCCTCGGCGTCGAGTTTGATCTCGGCGATCTCGCGATCGAGGTCGTCGGGCACGTCGTGGACGCCGGCGTCGTACTCGTCGCCGTTCTGGGCGATCTCGCGGGCGGCGACGG
>JAWODM010000005.1:0-39640 GCA_046483305.1 Candidatus Krumholzibacteriales bacterium
GGGTTTTGCTTAAGGTAACATTAAAAGTGATGAAGGAATATTACCATGAAGATTGTGTTGTTATTGAATCTTGGATGTATTCTATGGCAGAAAAAAGTAATTCCTCCTCAGAGAAGCTCATAGGGTTTTTTCCTTTGTTTCTGCCATTCGGCATGGGCGGGGACAACTCCCCGGAGAACCTGCGGCTTCTGTGCGGAAGGCATAACCGGCTGATGGCGGAGAGGGAGTATGGAAGAGATAAAATTAGAGAAATAGTATCCGGGACTACTGATACCTGATATTGGAATTGACCGCGCCCAAAGATATTTTGAAAACAGCCGGTATCCTGTGATAGTATCTCCGGGAAGGGGGTATATATTCAAATCCTCTTAACGGATTTATCTTGGAGGGTTAAATGAAATTCTTTATCTGCAGGATATCAATATTAATAGCAGCGGTTTTTATTATTTCAGCCGGCGTGCCCGCAGAGGGCAACTGTTTTGCCGGAGGTGAGAACAGATTGGATTCTCAGTATGAAGACAGCAGGGTCAGGGAGAGATGGGAGATAAGAGTTGATCATGGCGAGCGGAGGGAGTTCATATTCACCAACAAGGTGGCCACGCATTTCAGCGGGGAGTCGGCCGGGGCTCACAGCAGGAGCTATCACGGTCTGTTCTGTTCCATGCATGAATACCTCGACTCCTGGGAATTCATGGTGGCTGGAAGGCCTGCCCGGTTCAGGGATATTTCCGGGGCGATGGTATATCCCCACATGATAATAAGGTCTTACCCTGATGTGGGGATAGAGGAGAAGATAGTGCTTCCCGACGAAAGAAACGGGCTGATAGTCCGCTTCAGCGGCAATCACGGGGAGGAGTTCCGGCTCCGGCCCTGGGTCGATATGAGATATATCTGGAAGGTGCCCCAGCCGCAATACCGCATCTTCTGGGAAAAGGATGGCAATACGCTGCTGATTTCCAGGGATGACAACTCCTTTCCCCGGGACATACCCCGCTGGATAGCGGTTACCTCCAATATCAGGATGGATTTCCTCTATGACGAACAGAGGCGCAGGGAGCGCTATCCCAAGGACGCCGCCCGCAACGCCATGGCAGAAACCTTTCCCTTTTCGCCCGGTGTCTTTATCGTTCCGGAGGGTCAGTGGGAAGATGGAGCGGTTGAGTTCGTCTTTGCCCTGGGAGAGAGCGAAGATGAGGCATCAAATGAAGCAAAACAGCTGCTGGGGAATTTCGACACCGTGCGGCAGAGGAAGCTGCAGCGGCTGGAAAGCCTGCTGGATGAAGTGGATAACCCTTACCGGGAAGGTAAATACCGCAAGGCTTTCCGCTGGGCCTTCGCCTCCATGGATAACCTGATCATGCGGCAGCGGGGGAGGGGGATCTACGCCGGGTTTCACTGGTTCCCCACCTTCTGGGGGAGGGATTCGTTCATCAGCCTCCCCGGGGCATGCCTTGCGGCCGGAAGATTCGATATCGCGGCCGAGATACTGGATTCTTTCATGGAATATCAGAAGACCGACCGGGATGATCCCCACCTGGGGAGGGTGCCGAATATAGTAAATCCGGATAATCTTCAGTACGAGGGTGTCGACGGGACCTGGTGGCTGGCGCGTGCCGCCTGGAAGTATATTATCGACAGCGGTGACAGGGAATTCATGCTGGGCAGTTTCAGAAATATAAGGCTGGCTCTTGACGGAGCATTGGAAAAAGCCGCTGATGAGCAGGGTTTTCTTGCCCATAAGGACTGGGAGACCTGGATGGACGCGGGTGGCTCCTCTCATCCCTATTCTCCAAGGGGCGACCGGGCGGTGGAAGTTCAGGCCCTGTTTCATTACGGCCTTCTCGCCGGGGCATCCTGGGCCCGGACCCTGGCCGGCGGCTCTTTCACTGTCAAACAGCTGGAGTCCATTGACCTGTCCGCCGAAGAGCTTGTGGAAGCCGCCGATAGATGGCTCCGGCAGGCGGCGGTCCTGGGAGAGAGCTTCAGGTCGGAGTTCTGGGATCCCGGCCAGGGTTACCTCTTCGACCACCTCAACCCGGACGGCTCTCCCGACCCGCAGATCAGGCCGAACGCCCTTCTGGCGATGATGGTCTCCCTGGATGAGGAGAGCGATTTCACCGGGAAGCGCGAAGGGTTCGGATTCTCTCATCCGGGGGATTTTCAGCCCCTTCTTACCGCTGAAATGAAAAAGGGCATAGTGGATAAGGCCCTGGAGAGCGTAATTCTTGATCACGGCGTTACTTCTCTCTCTCCTGACGATCCCGGTTTTCATCCCTGCCATCTGAACCTGGATAAATACTTCTACGACGAGGCGTACCACAACGGCGACGTGTGGGAGTGGCTTACCGGGCCGGCGGTAACCTGCCTGATGGCGGAGGGAAGAGAGGCCGAGGCGAAGAAGCTTTTCCAGCCTCTGGTCGACGAGATACTCAGCCAGGCCTGCGTGGGGTCTCTCCGGGAGATTCAGGACGGCCGGTACACCCCCGGCAAGGATGAGTTCGGGGGCGCCACCAGCCAGGCCTGGTCGCTTGCCGAGTTTATCAGGGTGAGTATGCGGGAGTTGAACAGGCCAGAAAAAGATTAACCGGATGATTACTTCTTTCAAATCCAGGTCCGGCCGGCCCGGTAGGGGAATCTAAGGAAAACCTGTGGCTATGATAGAATTAAAGAATATAGATATAAAATACGACGGAAAAGACATCTTCAGGGGATTCGATTTCAGTGTCGGGAAGGGGGAAAAAGTGGCCCTGCTGGGAAAGTCCGGTATCGGCAAGTCGACACTTTTCAACCTGATTCTCGGTTTCGTGCGGCCCGCCGCCGGCGAGGTTATAGTGGACGGCGTCCCGGTCGATGAAGAGAGTATATGGGATATCCGTCGCAGGATCGCCTACGTGGACCAGGATGTCAGTATCGGGGACGGTACGGCCGCCGGTTTCCTGCATTCAGCGTTCCAATTCAAGGCTAATGCCGGCAGGGAGTTTCCGGAGGAGCAACTGGGCCGCCTGCTCGAGTATTTTGAAGCTGACGAAGCCCTTCTCCGAAAGAATATAGAGGAGCTCTCCGGCGGGGAGAGGCAGCGTCTGGCTATCATACTGGCAGTCCTGCTGGAGAGGGAACTGTTCCTTCTGGATGAGATAACCTCCGCCCTGGACAGGGACCTCAAGAAGAAAACGGCGGAGCTTTTTGCCGGAAACGAAGGCTGGACAGTAATGGTAATCTCGCATGACCCGGTCTGGGTAACTGACCCGCGGGTAAAAATCTATGACCTGGAGAAAGAGCAGTGGAAACAGTAGACCTGTCGATAGTATCCCTGCTGATAGCGTTCGCCCTGTTCGTGGTGCCGGTTGCGATCAGCAGAATATACCGGGTGGGGCTGACCGGGCAGCTGCTCTATGCGGCAGCCAGGATGACGGTACAGCTTGTCCTGATAGGGGTCTTCCTCAAATACCTGTTCAGATGGGATAACACCCCGCTCAATATACTATGGCTGGCGGTAATGGTGCTGGTGGCGGTGGTAAGCGCGGTTCGGCAGTCCTCCATGAAACTGGGGAAAATGCTCTTTCCGGCGTTCCTGTCTTTCAGCCTGGCGACATTTTCCATAATACTCTTTTTTAACATATTCGTAATCCGGCTGGACAATGTGTTCAACGCCAGGTACCTGATAGTCCTGGGAGGAATGCTGCTGGGCAATTCACTGAGGGGTAATATCATAGGGATTACCTCCTTCTATAAGAGCATACGGAAGGACCGGAAGAATTTCAGGTACCGGCTATCGCTGGGAGCGACCTTTCGTGAATCGATAAGGCCGTACCTTCGAGACGCCATTCAGCTTGCCCTGAAACCGACCATCGCCGCCATGGCCACCATGGGGATAGTGGCGCTTCCCGGTATGATGACAGGTGTGATCCTGGGGGGAGCCAGCCCGGAGGTGGCGATTAAATACCAGATAATGATCATGATCGCGATCGTGGTAAGCACCATCCTCAGCGTACTGCTCACCATACTGACGACCATGAGAAGCTCCTTCAGCCGTTACGGTACACTGGAAGACGATATTTTCGCCTGAGCGGCGGGGCTGTGGAAATTGGTTACGGTATTTCCCCGGGAATATACCAGTAGTTTTGATAAATAACCGGATTATATAGATTAAGGTTTGAAGTCCGGTTTGCTGGACCAGGTTCACCGGCTGGCTGATATTTTCAAAGCCGCGGTCGATTACTCGCCGGCCGAGGAAATCGCCGCTCCCGCTCCCGGGCTCGCTCTTTCCGCCCCTGTGGGGCGGAAATCCGAGCCCGCTCGTCCTCCGAGAGGGTTTTGAAAAAATCAGCCAGCCTCGAAACGGGATAACCACTGAAAAATTGTGATTAACCTCCAATGAATAGTTGCTGTTGAACCTGCTCATAATCAGATATAATATAGCCGGTGATAAATTATGACTAAGACCGGCCCCTTCGATAAATACCCTTCCCGCTACGAGGAATGGTTCGACAGGAATAAATATGTATATCAGTCTGAGCTCAATGCCGTCAGAGAGCTTCTTCCGAAGGAGGGCAGGGGCGTGGAGATAGGGGTGGGAACCGGCCGTTTCGCCGCCCCGCTGGGGATCGGCTGCGGGGTGGAGCCCTCGGCGGAGATGGCCGGGCTTGCCGGCAAGAAGGGAATAGAAGTTATCCGGGGGGCCGCCGAGAAGCTTCCTCTGGATGACGGCAGTTTCGATTTTGCCCTGATGGTTACCACCGTTTGTTTTCTGGATGACGTGGAGGACGCTTTCAGCGAGGCGCACCGGATACTGAAACCCGGCGGGAGTTTCGTCGCCGGGTTCGTGGACAAACAGAGCCGGCTAGGGAAATTGTACCAGCTCAGGAAAGAGAGAAGCAGATTTTACGGAGAGGCGGTTTTCTATTCTGCCGCCGAGGTCATCTCGTATCTGATGCGGGCCGGGTTCAGGGATTTTGAGTCTGTGCAGACCCTATTCAGCGACCTGTCTGAGGTAGATAGCATAGAACCGGTCAGGGAAGGATTCGGCGAAGGATCCTTCGTTGTACTAAGAGGATTAAAATGAAAGAAGGAAAGGCTGATAATGAGTAATGAAATATCCTTCAAACAGATTGGAGTTATTCATTCTCCCTTCACCGAGCCGGCGGGAACCCCCATCCAGCCCCCCGGCGCGGACGGCGCGAAGGGAAGTGTGGAATTATTCCCCGAATACGCGGAAGGCCTGGAGGACCTGGAAGGATTCTCGCATATATTCCTGATCTATTATTTTCATAAATCCGGTGGAGGCCGCCCCCTGCGCTTTATACCGTTTCTGGATGACAATTATCACGGAGTATTCGCCATGCGCGGCCCTTCCAGGCCGAACAGAATAGGGCTTTCGGTGGTGGCTCTGGGCAGTATCGAAGATAATGTGCTTCATGTCAGGGACGTGGATATTCTGGACGGAACGCCACTTCTTGATATCAAGCCCTACGTTCCCCAGTTCGACGCCAGGAAAAATGTGAAGATAGGGTGGCTGAAAACAAAAGTCGAAAAACTCGAGGGGGCCAGTGACGACGGGAGGTTCGCGGAGTAGGTGGTATCGGTTGCATTATGGCAGGATGGAATAAATAACATAATCTCATAAATCAATTATAATTCTTTATGATAGCTCATTACCTTAAATATTAATTTTTTTAAGGCTTTTAAGATAATTGATTTTAAGATATTATTTTTATTTGTCCGCACGCGCGGGAGGAACTCTGATATAAATAAATCCAAATACTGTTTCAGTTGTCAATTCCCGCGCGTGCGGATGAAACTCTACCAGTCAAATTCCATTGCTGTTCCAGTGGCCCTGTCCCCGCGTTTGCGGGGGAAACTCTACTGTAATCATATCCTACTACTGTTTCAGTGGTCTATCCCCGCGCTTGCGGGGGAAAATTCAGCAAATTTGCTGTCTCACAAAGTCTTTCTCAAATGCCTCTGCTCACGGCGGGCGAGGTATACGCCCCTGGAGTAATCTCCAGCATGCAGGATGCTTTAAAATGGTATCGCATGTTTGCCCGAATTAAATTCGATAAGTTCCATTTCCTGCGTATAATTTCCTCCTTGAAAGTTAGAGTTTTACCGGCCCATCCAAATGGGAAATACCGGGTTTTAAATCCTGATCTCTCTTTAAAAATCATTTATCTGCTCAAGAGTATCATGCCGAAACCAAAAGCATTATGCCTTCCGAATCCTTTTCGTAAACGTTCACTTAAAATTCTGCCGTTATGTATTTTTATTTTTCCCCTGAAAATCACATCCGGCCTTGTCATGGTCTTCACGTTCTTCTCTGTGCTTTTTCTTAAAAATCTCGTTAGTTTCATCTTTGTTAATTCAGGATTTGAAATGATCTCTATATCATATCGATTAAACATATCCTCGAGCCATTTTTTATACACTGCTTCCCTCGAGATATTCCCGTAATCCTTATTTTCAGTAACTTCTGAGAGAAACACATCCACTTCCGCCCCCGGCTTGAAATTATCTGAACCGCGCCCCTTACGGACGACAGGGCAGGCACGCAATTGAAAATCATATACAGAACCATCCAAATACTCCGATGGCATGGGCTTTGAAGAAAATCTGTTCCAGTCTATAGCATCAAATATTTTCCGGGATCTGTTTCTTTCCGCTATATCTTTCAGTTCTTCGGCCGGTTTGTCTGAATACCCGAGGAGTTCAATATTAGAATTTGTGTCATTGACAATAGCAAACGGATGAGGACTGTAATTCAGAAATAATTCTCTCAGAAGGCAGTGTAATAAATAACCGGAATCAACTTCCTTCTTATAAAGATGCGGGCGTTGGGCAATCTGAAATAATTCCGTTGCCCCGATGAATGTTTTTACCATATGCAAATTATACATTGCTGCTTTCTCCATCCAGCCTGATATTACCCTGCCTGACTAAGCGCTCTCCGCAGTGTATCTGGTTTTGCCATTCCCTTTTATCCATTATCGACAGCACCGGGGATGTTTTCTTCTTTTTCTCGTCCGGCCACTGAGCAAATACATTCTTTTTATGAACATACTCCTGCATTCTCTCTCTGTTAAATAACGGATAGTATTTCAATGCTTCGAGAAGATCATATCCATCAATAACATCGGCCAGAATGCTGGAAGATGGAATACAGCATTTTCTTCCAATAAATAATGGACGTTCGGGGTTAAGAAGAGCTTTTATCAGGTTGTCTATTGTGGGCTTCTGGTTTTCGGGTGAAAGTGTAACAAAAACAGTAATAACTGAATCTGCTAAATAATCACGATAACGTGTATGAGTACCTCTTGACGCCGATCTGCCCTTTCTGTTATCGCGTTTATTGTATGTCGTCCAGCCCATTATATTCATATTCATGTAATCCTGATTTAAATCGGCGGTCTGGTAATCCCTTATTTTTTTCCCTGGAATTTCCTGCCGGGCTGCAAAAATTATTCTGCTCTGTAATTTGTTCAGCCTGTCGTAATCTGAATGATCGTAACCAAGAGTATTGGCCAGCAAACCGGTAAGCATCGAGAGAGCCGGAAATTGCTGGATTTCGCCATAATTGTCAATGATGGGTGCACCAAGAGAAATCAGCGGAGCATCAAATCTGAGGACCAGGATTCTCACTGTTCGCCTCCCTCGATTTGATTTAAAATCCATACTGCCAGATTATTTATTGAGTCGCATTTTTCCGCCGGAAAATCATCATCGATTTCCTGGATAGACACCACACGCCTTTCTTCGTTCTTCCCATATACTGAATCCATCTTTCTCAAATGCCTCCCCATTGCATCCACGGATTCCCGGAGGGGATCTGATCCTTTTTCCAGGTTTACAGGTTTAATATAGGCATTAGCCAGAGTTCTCGGCTGGCTGCTGCCGCTCTCAATCAGCATTGTATTGGCACGTGAATAAGGGGCGGTAGAACCTAATTTGGCGCCGGGGGATACTGTTGCAATTATATGTACAAGGTTATGAACTATTCTGGCAGATAGTGTCCTGTCTGCTTTTGCCCAATCCTTTCTGTCAACCCCCTCGAGGTTGGAAACAAGCTGAGGGAGATCGACTACCACGTATCCGTAATATATGTTACTGGTTAATTCTGTTTCATTAATATGTCCACTGCCGAGTTTTCCTTCTGCCTTTACCAGATCATCGACAGCGGTAAAGAAATCAGTTTCTGTTTCTTCCTCATGCACACTGAAAGCATGCGCCACATGAATTGCCGCATCGCCCCTGGAAAGGATGTCAGCCGTGACCATTCTGCCGAAAAGAGCCGCATCGAGGCCGCTTGCCTTGTCCAGAGCCTGCAGATTTTTCTTTAATTCACCTTTTTGTATTTTTTCTCTGCATCTTTTTTCAATTTCCTCAACCGAAGAAGCATCACTAATTAATTCCTCGGTCAATCTTTTCAAATAGTTTATTTCCGGCCTTCCCAGCACTACGAGCTGTGGAGTTTCAATGGCCAGAGCTTCTTCTTTCTCAGTTTCTTTTTTTCTTTCCAGATTAATACCCAGGACTGTATTAACCAGTTTGTTCAGAGCTTTGTATAGGTAACTTCTGTTATAGCCCTTGCTCAGGAGGGGTTTGGCGATTTCATTCTCAAAAATCCCTCTTGACCTCACCGACATGTCAAGATTGTCTGATCCCTCCGTAATGCTTTTCAGAGAATAATCTCCTTCGTATACTCTCCAGTGCCGTTTGAGGCACTGGGAGGAGATTCGAATCCGGCTTGCGCCCCCAAAGGGAATTCTCTTGGCAAGCCCCAGATCGTCTCTATTTAGAAGGCTTGCATGGTAGGGGGTTAAATAGTGCAATTGGATAAACCTGGGTTCACTCATTGCCGCTACCCTCCTGTTCCAACAATTTATAGTAATCGATGGCAATCTTCTCTCTTATTTCTGCTTTTTTCTCGGGATTAGTGGAGAGTATAAGTGCGGCAAATTCTATCCAATTTAATCTCTGACTTCTTGAAGCAAGATGAATTGAAACTCTCCGGACACTGTCAAAAAAAGCAGAACCGGATGATTGCAATAACCTGGTCAGTCTTGATTCAGAGAAATGGCTCTTAGCCAGAGCGATCCCCATAGCTATATTGTGATCGTGATGAAATGGAAACATTCGGGCCATTCCTGCAAGGATTACCGACCAGCTTTTTGATTTCATCTCATCCGGATATTCTTTCCTGGCATTCTCCGGGATATATTTGTTAACAATTTTCCGGAAAGACGGGCTGGTATTATCAAAGCTGGTGATTCTTCGAAATTCTGCCAGATCTCCCCTGCTGATCATTTCCCTGTTCATAGCATTGGCAATACCATTTACCATAATAGATAGCTCTTTACTCTGGAAATGATCATATCGCTTTTCTGTCTGAAACCCGATTGGCATCATATGCATCCTTTAAGAAAGAAGTTAAAGATCGCTCCAATCTATTCGTTGATTTGGCAATCGTTCTGTATTTCTGTGCAGAAGGTATTGGCAGGGCTTCCTTAGCTTCAAGGAAGATCTCAATAGCAATATCTATCAGTTGATTCCTCCATTTCCATACTGCCTTTTCTGTTATTTCCGAATCAGCTTTCCCGGATGAATTTGCTTCAGCCAGTACTTTCCATAATGCCTGGAAAAAAATCAGGTCAACACGGCGGTCAAATTCCGATAACCATTTTCCCGCCCGGGTATCCTGCCATTCCAGTTCTCCTGGCGCTCCTTGAATCAATGACAATAATGCCGGTTTTAAATGTCGAATTCTTGCCGATATTGCATCTTCAATCCAGTCCTGTGACATCTGGGCTGCCAGACCGCTTTTATTTACAAGCATATTCTTGACGGGCTCAGGAATTTGAATAGTTCTCTCATGGATACCTGTGGTCTTGCCCTTGCCTCGAGATAAGGCAGAGCAATAGAGGTAATTCTCTTTGCTATTGAATGCAGAACAAATATTTGTCTTATAGTTTCCACTGAATAGGATTTCACATAACTTGTCGTATCTGAAACCGCTTTTCCCGATAGTAAGCGCCTTTTTCCCCTTCTTTTCAATTGGAATCCAGGGATCGCCTACGTTTCCCCTGTGCTGCTTTGCTCCTGATATGCGGCAGTTATTCGTACTTTTTATATTCATTATTATTTTCCCATTTTTCTTTGTAAAACGCGCTCTTCTGCATACCTCGATGTAGTAGGGCGCAAGATCATCTAATCTCAAAGGCGCTTTCCCATCCCATTCATATAACCAGAGTAATTCCTTGTCGCCTTTCAAGAATTGATGATTCGATATAACCTTGTTTCTGTTATTTACAAGCACTCTCAGATCGCGAGAAAATTTCATGTTCCATTCAATTCCCGGAACCATGCTTACCAGAGGCCTGTTACCATAACCGCTGTTTATGCGGCTTATCTGGGTATATCCTCTACCCGGATACCCGCCCATGGTTTGAACTGTAATCAGGGAATATGCCCACAATTCGCACGATGTATGACGAATACGCCCCTTTTTAATATCATGATTCTTTGTAAGAACGAGCAGATCAACGGTACCATCAATATCAGGTTCTGCTATTTTCTTGAATTCTCTTAATGTTCCCTCCGGCACGGGTGGTTGAAAGAATGCCGGTTTCGAAAGATCATTCACAATGAGATGCCAGGGTTCATCCCGCGGCCAATCTGAAGTAAGATTTCTTAATATTTCCTTCCATTTCTTTTCTTTCAGGGGAGGTTCCTTTAGACCGGCCCGGAAACAGGCTATTGCCGCAAGTTGAACCAGGAACGAATACCAGGCCTGTTTCTGGTGCGGCATCAGTTTGTTAAATGATATTATCGTCGGTGATTCGCGGCTTAGCGCTGATAATATTTCAGGGAGATTTAAAGATTCGTCCTCACACCCGACATTAACGTCAAATATCTTATCCGTTAGGAGATTATGTTTCATTCCGGAATGATATTTCATAGTTATCCAGAGCTAATTTCAATAAATGAAGTTGTTACCAGCTTCGTGGAATCCAACTCCACTCTGATTAACTGTGAAGTCCTCCCGGAACGCTGCACTTCCCCTAGTATTCACTCCCTATTAATAAACAGATATTTATATTAATGTCAAGGGCTTCCTGGAAAATGACTGATTCCACCTATGAGCATTCTGGTGTCGAAATCAGTCCTCCATTTCCTGATACTGGATAAACCAGGCTTCTGGAAAAGCAAATCTGGTCTCCCCGGACTGTCCTTTGATTTCCCGGTCTGAAAAGCGGGGGTTTATTTTCATCATGTAGATATTCTGGACGGAACGCCGCTGCTGGATATCAAGTCCTGCGTTCAGCAGTTCGACGCCAGAAAGAAGGTCAGGGGTGGGTGGCTGGATTCAAAGGTGGATAATCTCAAAGGGGACCAGGGACAACGGGAGGTTCTCAGAGTAGATTCTGAGATCATAAATGGAAGCCGGCAGCGATTAGGCCGACGCGCTTATTTATTTCTTCTCTGTATCTTGTTTTTTATCCAGCTGATCGTCCAGCATAATAAAATAATAACAACTAACGCCGCTATGGCATCCATATTTCCCCTCTGTTTGCTATCTACCAGCTTTCCCGGTGAACCCTTTCTTCGTCGTACTGGGTTCTGGCATCCTTGCGCTCTGCCGGTTTGCCGATTGAGATCAGGCTGAGCACTCCGATATCCTCCGGTATTCCGAGAACCTCTCTGATAGCGCCGACTCTGTCTTCTCTCGGATGGCAACCCAGCCACACCGCGCCCAGGCCCAGCGACGCCGCGGCGATAAGTATATTCTCTGTCGACGCGGAGCAGTCCTGTACCCAGTAATCGGGAGAGGTCCCGGTATCTCCGCAGACCGCTATGGCGGCGCCCGCCTCTGCCAGCATCTTGCCGTAAGGATGCGCTTCGGCCATCTTATTCAGGGTCGCGCGCCCGGTTACCACCACAAAGTGCCACGGTTTCCTGTCCCTGGATGAAGGGGCGGCCATCCCCGCTTCCAGCAGCTTCCGGATATCCTCCCTTTCTACGGGATCGCCGGTATACCTCCTGATGCTTCTCCTTGCCAGGATAATATCGATAGACATATCATACCTCCGTTACTTATTTTCCTTGTTCTTCCTCTCATTTATAAAGAGGCCGCTCGTTGCCGTTCCGTTCAAATCTCTTTCAGCCCCCTCTGACGCACCGCTTCGTAAAGAAGTAGGGCCGCCGAAACAGAGGCGTTGAGTGAATCGGCCGCTCCCAGCATCGGTATCTTTACCGCTTCCCCGGCCTTTTCGAACCATACCCGGGAAAGCCCGGAATGCTCGCTCCCAATTACCGCCGCCACGGGCCCGGTCAGGTCCGCATCGGTATAGAGGGTTTCGGCCTCTGGAGAGGTGATTACGATCCTGATGCCCCGCTCCCTGAGAAAACCGATTACATCATCCCTGGAGGCGGCAGCCGTGGGAACCGAAAAAACAGTTCCCATGCTGGCCCGGATAACATTCGGGTTGAACAGGTCGGTCCTCCTGTCGCTGACTATCATCCCCGAGCTGCCCGCCCCGTCAATCGACCGGAGCATCGCTCCCAGGTTCCCCGGTTTTTCAATTGAGTCGGCTACCAGGTATAACGGGTTGGAGGCCGGGGGCAGGTCGGCAAGGGATAGTGACGGCTTCTCCGCCACCGCGGCGAATCCGCCGGTGCTCCCCCGGTATGCTATTTTGTCATAAGCCTTGCTGCTGACCGATTTTGCCGGGGCGGCATTTCTCAATCTGCCCAGCAGCATCCTCTGTTCTTCGGTGCTTATGATATCGGGGCAGTAATATGCCTCCCGGAATACCACTCCCGCGCTGAGGGCCATTCCGATCTCGGCCGGCCCTTCCACCAGGGTGAGGCCGTGCCTGTCCCGCTCCCGCCGCTTGCGCAGACGGGCGGCGAACTTCAGGGAAGGATTCGAAGCGCTGGTTATATCAGGTTCATTCACAGGGCCCCGCCGTGTTAAGTTAACAGGTTACCTGTCTGATATTAACATTCCGGGGAGGTTTTGTCTTGCCTGAATTCAGAAGATTATCCCCGCTTCTTATCCCAGGTGCGGCTTCTTCTTCCGGCCAGGTAATGGAGCCCCGCCACTAATACGGCGGTATTGGTGGAGAGGAAGTAAGCGGGGATATAGAAAGGCCTGAACCCGGAAAGGATGCCGGTCACCGCGGCGGAATAGAAAGCTACCTGGGCCAGGAAGATTATCGAATAAACCGGAGTCCGGGGCATGAAGAAGTTCAGGGCCAGGATAGCGAGCAGCAGGAACGGCATGGACCACCTCAGTATCTTGTGGGAGATAAGCTCGAATGAAATGGCGGGGTAGCGCAGCGGGTTCAGAAGGTGCGAAACGCGCGCGAGGCTCTGAATCCCCCTGATCACCACCCGCTTCTTTGCCTGAAACTCAACCCGCATGTCGCTGCTGGCAATATCCTTTTCGGTACTCACCGCGTCCATCTCCAGGACCAGGCGGTACCCTTCCGTATACGCCTGCAGCGGTTCTATAAAATCATCGTCCACCTCAGCCGGTAGCGGTTTGTAAAGCTCCCTCCTGATCGCGTAGATGGAGCCGTTCGCTCCGATGATAGAATGGAAACGGTCCTCGTAGCGCTTCAGCATCTTCTCATATTTCCAGTAAGTATTCTCTTCCTCGCCCTCTTCCTTCAGCTGGAGGTTTCCACAGACCACTCCCACACCGGGGTCGCTGAAGTGGCGGGCCAGCTTTACCAGCGCAGCCTTCCGGTACATGGCGTTGGCATCGCTGAATACTATAACTTGAGAACCTGTCTGCTTTACCGCCTCGTTCCTGGCTATAGTCTTGCCCTGCCTTCCCTCGACCCTTATCAGCTTTACTCCCTTTTCTTTGTATTTCATGGTTATTTCGTCGGTCCGGTCGGTGGAGCCGTCGGACACTACCGCTATGGTAAGCAGGCCCTCCGGGTAGGAGAGCTCCAGGCTGTTGAGTATCTTCTCCTCGATGATATCCTCTTCGTTGTATGCGGCAATCAGGAGGGTGATGTCCGGGAGGGTAACTTCTTCGTTTTCAAGCCTGTCCTTTGAGCCCTTCCGGCCTGACGACAGAAGTGCCAGCAGAAGGGGATAGCCGAAGTATGTATACAGAACAGAGAGTATAAGGATAAAGAAGATAATCTGGATGAGCATAATTCTTCAGTCCCCTGCGCTCGATCGTTATCTATTGAGACGGTAGAATATCGATATCCTGTGAAAATCTCCCAGATCTCCGTAGGGTGTGAACGCGTAATCGATCCGGAATTCCTTCCCCAGGTTAATACCGCCTCCTGCCGTGAACCCGTCCGCTATTCTTGATTCATCGGCGACGTATCCCGTTCTGAGAAACAGAATTTCCCCGATTTCGAGCTCCCCGCCGAAACAGCCGTAGATATCCTCGTATTTCGGTTTGACCATATCGGCGGCAATAGTCAGCCTGCACTTATTGAAAAGCCCTCTGACTGAATAGGAACCGCCGAATCTGGCGCAGAAGGGGAGTTCTTCCTGATGGGATATGAATTTAATCTTCGGCCCGATATTATTGACTGAGGCTCCAAACTGAAGGCCCGATACCGGAGGTTTGATCAGTATGCCCAGGTCCAGCGCGTAACCGCGGGCTGAATAATCGGCAATTTTCTCCTGGAGATACTTGGCGTTCATCCCTATCCCGAGGTATTCGGCCGGCGCGAAGGAAATTCCCACCGAACCGCTGAGATTATTATTTTTCAATGGGTCAGTCTTCTCTCCCACCGAGTTGAAGCCCTGAATCTCAGGCGCCGAGAGGTATGTCAGGCCCGCCCCGAAGAAAATTTTCGGGTGCACCCTCTTCATGGCGAACGCATTGTTGTAGTTGGTGTCCATAATCCACTGGCTGTGGAAGATCCCAATGCCGGTCTCGGAGCAGTTTGCCAGTGAGGCAGGGTTTACCAGCCAGCTGAAGGGCGCGCCGGGATTAGCCGCGCCGGTTTCGCCCATCGATATCATGGTTCCGCCCACGGGAAGTTCCAGATAACTGGCCCCGGTGCTCCCTGCGCCCTCGGCTCCCGCAGCCACGGGGAGCAGGAGAAGAAGGAGAAAGATAATGACAGATGTGGAATTTATTGCAATATTTCTTTTTGTCATCATTCCCATACTATCTGCCCCTTTTGTTGAAGTATATTGTTCCATTTTTGCCAATAAGGCAATGATTTTTTCAAAAATAGTGGTATCCAGTTATTCCCTGTTACTTCTTATATGTCCCATGGCTGCCTCAAGCTCTTTTCATAACATATTATCCGCAACTTATATGCCACCGGACGCCGCAACTCCTCCTGATCAGTGCAATGAGGAACAGAATATGCAAACTCTCGATCTGGCAAGCTGTTTTCGTTAGATTATTGTTAAAAAGCTGGTCCCGGATGCCACGGCAAGGCAAATTGCTTGAAAGCGGGGAAATTATGTGAAATAATACTCTAAAGCCAACCGGATATATTATGGAGCTCAAAGCCTGATCTTAAGTCAAGGGAAGTGATGGTTTACGAATATTTATACCGTTATGTGGTATTCCCCTTCTATGACAAGTTTATAAAGAGGAGGGGGATCTACAATTACTATAAGGAACTGACAGGAAACTCCTTCATGCCTGAGGGTGAGCTGAAGAGGATGAGGAGGCAGAAACTGAACCACCTTGTCAGGTATGCTTACCAGAACGTTCCCTTCTACCGGGATATGTTCGACAGGAAGAAGGTGGAGGCGGAGGAGGTTTTCGATATCGATGGCCTGAGAAGGTGCGGGGTTTCCACCTCCAAGAGGATCCTCCGGGAGTCACCCCTGTCTATTTTCTCCAGGAGGTATAACCGTAATAGTCTTCTGAACAGCTCGACCAGCGGCTCAACCGGGGAACCGTTTCTGGTACACATGCGTTACGATGACTGGTGCAGGAGGATGGCTTTGAAATACAGGTCCGAAAACTGGTTTGGAAAGGATATCGGTGCCCCCACAACGATAATATGGGGCCACAAACCCGACCTTTCGGGTCTTGGGCTGGTAAAGGAGAGATTATACTGGAGGTTCCAGAATTACAAGTTCCTCTCCGCTTTCAACGTGGGTGAAAAGAGCCTGTTGGAATACATAAAAATTATCAAGAGATGCCGTTCCCGTTTTCTGGAATCCTACGTCACGGTGGTCTATGAGCTGGCCCGTGTAATCGCCGAGCACGGCCTGGAACCACCGAAGCTGGACGGTATTGTGATAGGGGCGGAACGGCTTTTCGATTTCCAGAGGAAAGCGATAGAAGAATCTTTCAACTGTCCGGTTTATAACCGCTACGGCTCCACGGAGTTTTCCAATATAGCTTCAGAATGCGTCAGCAGGGAAGGGCTGCACATGAATTCCGACTGTCTCTGGGTGGAGGTGGTTGACGAGAATGACCGGCCGGTCATCGGAAAGCCGGGTCAGATTGTAGTTACCGACCTTCATAATTACGCCATGCCTCTGATCCGTTACAGGACCGGCGATATCGCGATTATGAGTGAAAAGAAGTGTTCCTGCGGAAGAAATTTCCCGATGCTGGAGGATGTCATGGGAAGGGCTTCAGATACCCTGATCACCGAGGATGGTACCAGGATGCATGATATGTTTTTCCTGTGGAAACTCTCCCGGGTTCCGGGAATAGACCGTTTTCAGGTTGTTCAGGATTCGTTGAACCATATTACCGTGAATATTGTTCATGACCGCTCGGTGGAGAGGGATGTTACCACAGCCGGGGTGGAGGGCGCGCTGCACAAGCTTTCCGATTTTAGTATATCAATAGATATCGAGTACGTGGATAATATCGAGGTAAGCAGGATGGGTAAAACCAGCTTTTTCAGGTCCGATGTAAGCAGTTAAACCCGGATCAATTAACAGGCGGGCTCCGGCGCCGCCGGTATTATGAATGATCCGCATTTATTATTTCGAAGGAGAGTGAACAAATTGAATAGAATAGGATTTCCCATAAGCCAGAAGGAGAATGAACGGAGAAGAGCGCTTCTGCCTCCCGATCTGGCCAAGATGAAGAACCCCGGATTCTGTTATTTCGAAAGAGGGTTCGGAGAGCCCCTGGGTATAGCTGACCGGGAGTACAGGGAGGTGGGGGGCAGGGTCACCGGCCGCGAAGAAATACTTCAGATGGAGGTTATCTGTAATCCCAAGGCGCTGGACCCGGATATGACAGATTTTCTCAAACCGGGCCAGATACTGTTCGGGTGGGTTCACGCAGTTCAGAACAGAAAGGTCACCGATATACTGGTAGATAAGAAGATGACCGGGATCGCCTGGGGAGAGATGTTCGAGGATGGGAGGCATATATTCAGCCGAAACAATGAGATAGCGGGCGGCGGGGCGGTAATTCACGGTGCCTGTTTCAGCGGCAGGATACCCTCCGAATGGAAGGCCGCTCTTCTCGGGCTGGGTAACTGCGGAAGAGGGGCCGAGTATATTTTGAACGGTTTCGGCGCCGAAGTGACAATTTACCACCGGGACAGGATCTTCGATCTGAGCGACGAACTGGACAGGTATAACCTGGTGGTGAACACGCTCTTGTGGGATCCGATGGAAGAAAGATTGGTACTCTCCCGCGATGACGTCCGGAGGATGGCAGACGGATCGATGATAATAGATGTAAGCTGTGACAGCGAAGGGATCTGTATGGAAACCACCCACCCGACTACCGTTGAAGATCCGGTTTATACCCTGGAAGGGGTAATACATTACGCGGTGGATCACGTGCCGACACTCTTTCACAGGTCGGCCAGCCGGAGTATCAGCGCCGAACTTCCAGGTTTCCTCGACTGCCTGGTGGAGGGAAGAGAGAGTAAGGTTCTTGAGGAGGCAACGGTTATCAGGGACGGGGAGATCGTGGACGAGAGAATAAAAGAATTCCAGAAGAGATAGCGGCTGCCGGCCAGGGCTCGCTGAACCATTCAATTGTTTTTCTGCGGGTTCCTCCGTTCCTCTGATGGCAGCTCATTTCCCGGTTGTCGTTTCCTTCTATGAAGACCGGGTCCCTCTCAGTGATCGCTATATCCCATCCTATGCTTTTTACTCCGTAGAAGAAAAGGTGAAGGTTACGTATCATCTCTATAGCATCATGGAAGAAGGGGATTTTGAAGTCGCCCAGGGCCACCCCGGTATCCGGGTGCTGGATTACCTCTTCCTGCAGGATAATCGATCCGCCGGTCAGATTCATAATTTCCGGAACGTTTATTAGTTCGCCTTGAGAGTGAAACTTCCCGTTTTCGATTCTGAGCGCGAATACCCCGTCGGCGCATTCACCCAGGATCGATTTGCAGAAGACCCTCTTTCTCTCCGGTTTCCCGATAGCTTCATTATCTGAGGCATCGCCGGCGTCCAGCCAGTGAAACCTTCCCCCGCTGAAGAGAGCGAAGACCCTGGGGGCAGGGAACCCCAGGCTTACCAGCATTCTGTTGAACAGAAACCTGTTTATCGCCTTGAGTATCCGTATCATAAATACCTGTCCAACGCAAATCGCATACCCGCCGCTCAGCCGGGGAATCTTATCCCCTGCCGCTTGCTTTATTCAAACAGGAAATGACATGAGAAATTATGTTTTACGCCCCGTTATTTTAATCGCCGGAAATCCTTTCATTTTAACCCGGATTAATTGTATTATTTCAGCGGAAAGGGGAGGGCCGGCGTATTGCAGGATAAGAAGAAAATAGAAGTTGTTCATGCCATCCGGAGTCTCGAGTTCGGGGGAGCGGAGAAAGTTGTGTTGAAATTATCCCATCTGCAGAGGATTTCGGGCAGGATATCTCCGCGGCTGGCCTGCATGGTGGGAGCGGGGGAACTGAGGAGCGAGGCGGAGAGTTACGGACTCCCCTGGACGGTAACAGGTATGGGGGGGATAAAATATCTCTCGCCGATTTTACGGCTGGTTTCCTTTTTCCGCCGAATCAGGCCGGATATAGTCCACACCCATAACCTGGTAGCGCATGTTCACGCCGCTCCGGCGGCGCGGATTCTGGGGATACCTGTCATTCACACCAAGCACGGCAGAGCGGTATCCTCCTTCAGCAGGTTTCCCGGGCTGAGGAGATGGATATACAACCTGGCCGCCAGGATAGCGGTGGTATCGGACGAGACCGGGAAAAATTTCATAAGAAAGACCGGTATAGATCCTGGAAAGGTAGTTACGGTATATAACGGAATAGAAATAGAAGCTTTTTCCGGCGGCGGCGAAGGCCGGTTGAGAGAGGAGCTGGGGATCGGGGATTCGGAAACGGTGATCGGGTCTCTGTCCCGGCTGAGCCCCGAAAAGGACCACCGAACCATCATGAAAGCTTTTTCCCCGGTGGCCGCCGGGCATGAAAACTGCAGGCTCCTTATTGTGGGGGACGGGCCTCTGCGGGAAGAACTGGAAAGGATGGCTGCGGAGCTGTCGCTCTCTTCAAGAGTGGTATTTGCCGGGTTCAGGGAGGATACAGCAGCATCTCTTGCCGCCATGGACCTCTTCCTGCAGCCGTCGCTGGAGGAAGGATTGTCTCTGACCATCCTGGAAGCGGCCGCCGCCGGCGTTCCGATAATAACCACACCGGTAGGCGGCACCCCCGAGATAATAGTTGACGGAGCTGAGGGAGTTATGGTTGAACCGGGCAGTTCAAGGCAGCTCGCTTCGGCGATGGAGAGTTTTCTCGAGGAACCGGAAAGATTCGAAAAGATGGCAGAGGCGGCTAAGCGAAAGCTGAGGGACAGATTTTCGCTCTCAGCGATGGAGCGGAAATACAGCGGCCTTTACCTGGAGATTTCAGGTAAGAACAGGAGGTAGGATTTGCCCCGATTATTCGGTGTTGCTGATTTCAATGATACGGGAAGGCTGGAAGAACTGGCCGGCATTACAGGGGGCGGCTTTTCGGCTGCCGCCGGGGCTGAAGCTGAAACCGAGACAGCCGGGGAAGCCGGAGTGATCCTCGGACTGGTAAGGGACCGTCAGCCTTTCGAAGGGCGTATAATGACATCAGAGGACGGGAGCTACAGCCTGGCGTATGCCGGGTTCATACCATCCACCGGACAGCTCTGCTCCAGGCATGATATTCCCGCCGGTACCGGGACAGCTCAGGTAATCATGGCCCTCTACAGAAAGTTCGGAGAGGAGTTTCTCGGCGAGATACCAGGGATGTTCTCACTGGCTGTGCATGACAGGGAAAAGGAGCTGCTGCTGATCGCCGGAGACAGAAGCGGGGCCTTCCCTCTATACTACTATTGCGGGGGGGGGAGGTTTATTTTCGCTTCCTCTCTGAATGCGGTGCGTGGGGCCTGCGGAGGATCTGATCTGAGGACAGCTTCAGTGGTGGAGCACCTGCTGTTCGACGCCCTCTACGGAAGGTATACCTTCTACCGGGATATATTCCTTACCGAGTTCGGAGGTTATCTGGCCGTGGACCTGAAAAGAGGCCGGGTCAGAAGGGGCAGGTACTTCAGCTATGAACAGCTCTTCGATATCGGTCTTTACCGCGGCAGCCGGGGTATAAACGCTCCGGGAGAATTGACCGCCCACGCCAGAAGCTGCCTGTCAAGAATACTGGAGGGAAAGGACCTTTCCGGATTCGGCCTCAGTTGCGGAGGAGGTATCGACTGCAGTTACCTGGGAGGGGTTCTCAAGGATATAGACTCCCCACTGCCGGTGCTGTGTACCAGTGTTTCCGACGCCAGGGTGCAGGAGGACAGTATGGCCGCCGACACCGCCGGCAGGCTCGGTGTGGAGCTGCATACCAGCTATCTCCGGTCCGAAGACTTTTACCCCCTGCTGCTGAGGTCTATTATAGAGTTCGGCCAGCCGATTGTGCATCCGTCTACTCCCAAGTTCTATGCCGGCTCCGATTCGGAGGGGAGGCGCGCCAGGCCCAATCATATCATGGGGGTGGCCAGCGACCTTCTGTTTGGAGGCTACGGAAACGTAATTTCATTCTACAAGTATGTTAAGCTCCGTTCCCTGTTCGGCCTGATCCCCTCAAAGCTGCGGACCGCTATGAAAATTGGAACTGTGGAACTGGAAAAGATAAAACTGCAGCTGAGAATGAGAAATTGTCTGGGCGGCCTGGCCGCTCTGGGTATGGGGAATCTGGAGAGGGGAGCGGACCAGCGAAGGATAGAGGAAGCGCTCTCGCCCATAGAGGACAGAAATGAGAGAGAAGTAAAGGTCCTGATGCTTCAGAACCTCTTTGATTATCAGCAGCATCTTCTTAACAGGCGTTACGAGATCAGCGCCGGTTGCGGCATTTCTCAATACTATCCCTTTCTGGATCTCGAAATGGTCAAATTCGCGGTAAATCTGCCTGTTTCGCACTGCGTGAGCTGGAGAGAGTCCAAGATAGTGGTAAGAAGAGCGGCGCTTCCATACCTGGGCGAAGGGCTGGCCGCCAGATCGAAGTACGGAGGAGATGTCCCGATAAACAAATGGTTAGCCCCCCTGAAGGGGCTTCTGGATGACGGTTTCGTTAGAGAGGCTCTCGGGTACGACTCCGGCAGGCTGGGAGATACTCTGGAGGGCGACGTGAAGCTGCTCTGGAATATGATAGATATTGAGCTCTGGGGAAGGCTCTGTATCCGGGGCGAAGAGCCCGAAGCTATTCTGGACAGAGTCAGGGCCTCCGGAACCAACTGTTCTCCATTTGAATAGAATGGCCCTGAGAGCTGATAATAAAGGCCTTCTTCTTAATGAATCTTTACTCCGGAAGGGGGCGCCGGAGGCGCCGGGTTTTCTCCCGGCTGAATTCCCAGTATCAGCACTCCGTCAGCCGAGCTGGTCACCGGGCCGTCGGCTCCCAGGTCGGTGGTGGAAATCTCCAGCTCTATCGCCGAATCAACGTGGCTGTCTGAATAGTAATATTCGGTGTTGGGCTGCATATTCAGCACATAAGCTAGAATGTAGTTGCCGAAGCCGGTAAATGACGCCGTCAGGTTACCTTCCGTGACCGGGCCGCCGGTTATGTTATTGCTGAACATTACCAGGAAATCGGAATCCAGGGTGTTCCCCACGAATGCTGTTCCAATCATATTCGCCCCGCTGACGCTCACATCCGAAGTCTGCAGGAATTCTCCCGATTCTGATATCTTGAAAATATGAAGAAATGTTTTGGCGGCTTCCGAAGCGGGAGTGGTAATCCTCATCCTGGGCGTCCCGTACTCGTCAAATCCGGCATTTACATTATCCGGATAGGCGGTATTAATAATAAGATCTGTATTTCCGTTTCCCACTATGTAATCGTCTTCCGACTGCGATGCCTGGTCGTGAAGGTACAGCTGGAATATCTTGTCCACCGCGGGGTCGAAAGACCTCCCCCTGTCCATCACCAGCAGCGTCCTTTCATCCTTGATGAGGAAGAACTCTCTTTCCTTTACGTCAACCGTATTGTTCCGGTAATCCGGCTGGGCGTTATATACCGGCGACATGTCACCGGCCAGGTAGAGGTAATTGGTGGTTACTTCGTAGTGTTCTATCTCGGACGCTCCCCAGTAGAGTTTTTTCTCCTCCACCGGCGGGATTAACAGGACGTTATGGTGAACATCCCCCACGTCCATGCTCCTGCCGGTCTCGGCCGCCTTGTCGGTAACCAGGTATCCTTCGTCGAAAATGATAAAATGCCCCAGGCCGTTCATGGCGTGCGCGGTATTGAGCAGCCCGATTCTGAAGGCCATCCATGTATCGTCCGTTTCCCAGCCGCTTCTCCAGAAGAGGACCTGTGAGCCTTCGCAGAAGTAATGCGTCGGCACGTTGCCTCTGTAATCGGTTGCGGAGGCCTCATCCGGATACCACATGAATTCTAGGTAGAGCTTGTAATCGACCGTAGATCGGGATGTGTAACTGTCCAGCCAGTACTTGCCGTAGCTGGTGTACTGAGGGTCCGCAAGAGCGGTACACAGGACTATCGGAACCCTGGTTGTCGGACCTATCCCGCCCAAGCTGGCTCCGTCTCCGTCCGCGTAGGTATGATCCCGGGTCGGATAAAGGGCGTGAATGTAGAATTGCACAACTTCATTTGCGAAGGGAAATCCCGATTCGGGATAATCGGCCTTATCGGTCTCCGCCGACCTCACCGCCAGGATGGCTGAGCATATAAACTCGTTGTCGACACTGCCGTAGGAAGTCCCCTCGTTCCACAGCCCGCCCTGGGCCCGTCCGGTGTAGTTTCCCATATAATCCCAGATGACCTGTTCGCCCCTGGTATACTTAATACCCTGGTCGAGCATGGTGAGGGCATGGTCAAGGTATGCCTGGGCATTGGCGTTATGCCCGTGAATGGCGTAGGCGGTGGTGAGCAGAGCCCAGCAGTGGCCGTAAAAATAATTTACCGAGGGGTCTTCCCAGCCCCAGGGAGCCCCGGTCATCAGATCGGCGGCCCAGGTATCCAGCTGGGCTATGAAGGTATCCCGCTGGAGCGTGGTCATATGGTCCCAGCACCAATCCAGGACTATTGCTACCGGCGGGACCAGGTACCGGTCCGTATAGTAGTTGTCAAAACGTATCCAGGTATCTATGGTATAACCGCTGTAAGGATGGGCGAATATATATTCTATTATTTCAACCGCCCTGTCCGCGTATGAGGTGTTTCCGGTCAGCTGATACATCAGGGCGTAATTCACCGCTTTAAGGGTGGCGACGGCGCGGGATTGAGTATAGCCGGAAAGATCCTCGCTTATGTGATTGTCGCACCATTCTCTGAGGTTCCTGGCTCCGGCGGTATTGGAATTGAGCCGGTCTATCAGGAGCGCTTTTTTCTGATCGGTCAGCCATATTCTGGGATGGCCCGTTTTTACCGCCGCCGACAGGGGAAGGGAGACGGCGACCATAAATATTGTAATCGTGAAAATTGCGAGGGCGGTTATCCCGCGTACTTTTCTCATTATTTCCAATCCTTTCAAATTGCCCGGTATCGTGGTTGATTATATATATAATTATCGTACAGTTTAAGCAAGCATGCAAGAATTACGCTCAAAATATATATTACTGATTATAAGTTATAAAGTTCCGCTATTTCTGGAGTAATTCCAGGATTTTACGGCTGTGCTTTTCGTAAGTATAATGATTCTTTATTCTTTCCCTCAATTTGCCGCCCCTGATTTCCCAGCTTTCCCGGTCCCGGAGGATGAATGAAATCTTTTCCCGGAGCGATTCTTCCGACCTGGGCTGGAACAGGTATTCGATCTGGACCGGGCCGATGACTGTCTCTATCGGTTCCCTGGCTGGTGCGAGAACGGGCTTTCCCGCGGCCGCGTATTCAAACATCTTTATCGGCGACCTGTACCGGTTGCTGTGCGGTATTATTCCGATATCCATCGCGTCTATGTAGTCAGCCACCTCCGGGTTGGGCACATGCCCGGCGAATATCATCCTTTCCCCGAAGCCGTTCTTTCTCCCGATATCTTCCAGCCCGGCCCTGCCGGGCCCTCCTCCCACAAACATTATTACCGTATCCGGCTGATCTTTGACCGATTCGATGAATACCGGAAGGAACCAGTCCAGGGAGTGCCAGCTTGAAACCGGTACCAGAAACCCCACGAATCCGAATACCTTCCTGTTATTCAGCCCTAACTTGCTCCTGACCCCGTCCCCTCCCGGAGAGCGCGAGAAGAAGCTTTTTTCAACCCCGTTGGGGATAACATGGATTTTCTCTGCGTCTACTCCGGGATAACGCTCCAGGATGGTATCCTTCAGGAACCGGGAAACAACCGATATGATATCCGCTCTATTGAATATATAACGCTCGCATTTCCGGGCCAGGGATGAAAAATAGTTTTTCCTTACACGTTCGAATCCGGACAGCTCGTTGACTTCCAGAACCAGGGGGACGCCGAACCTGCGGGCGATATACCCCGAGCCGAAGGAGAAAAAGAAGTGCCTTTCATATATGAAGTTGTATGCTGCCTTTTTCACCGCTCCCCTCATTCTGAGTATTGCCCAGAAATTGTAACAGAATTCCAGAAGAGCGAACACGAAACCCGGGACCATGGAGGCAATCTTCTCCACCAGGGATCTCTTATTCCTGTCGCTGTAAGGATTCTCGCCGGCGCGGGCAGTAGGGTCCCCATCACCGGATATCCACAGAAAATCGACCTGATATCCCTCTTCTCTGAAACCGTTGACTATACCCCTGGTGTGAACACCTTCCGCTCCGGTACCGGGGGTACGCAGGTGATAGAGAATTTTCCTTCCTTCCTCCCGCTCTTTCCGCATTCCTTCGATCCTCCCTGCTGTTTCGCTGATTTCAGTAGGTTATTATTTCCGGAAACATCAGTTTCGCTTTGAAAACAGACCTGCCGTCATGAGTTTCTATCCCGATACGTTCCATGGCGTACCGGTCGAATGAATTTTCATAGACCAGCCCCCACCGGTACATGGTGCTGAAATGGTAGCCGCTCTCTCTGACCTCTTCTTTGAGAAGGCGGGTAAAAATTTCCCTTTCCCTTCTTTCCATTATCCCTCTTCCCGGAGATCCGAAAGTTACCACTTCGGATCCGATATTTTCCTCTATCAGTTCTTTCGAATCCCTCACCTCTTTTCTCACCCTCTCTTCCGGTATGTTTGAAAATATGGGGTGATTGACCGAGTGGGCTCCTATTTCAATACCATCTTCGCTCATCTCCTTGAGCTGGTCCCACGACATCACATATCCGGTCTTTCCCTTCACCGGGATGACACCGAGCTGATCGGAAAGCTGATCTATCACTGATTCCTTTCCGGAATCGGGGATCTCCTTGACCTTTTTGATCAGTTTCCTGGCGCAGTCCTGGCGGCTGCTGAATTCCCTGATATCCATGGAGATATTCACCGGAGATTTGATGTCAATGGAGTCTCTTTCCGTTTTCTTTATGATATATGCGATCTTGTCCCACCAGAAAACATGGCTGCTGCCCACGAATCCCGCAGTGACGAACATGGTGGCGGTGAGGCCGTGTTCTCTGAGCATCGGGTATGCTACGGTATAATTATCAATATATCCGTCATCGAAAGTTATTATCAGGGAGTTTTCCGGGAAGCGGCCGTTCTCCCGCCTGAGATAGTCCATCAGGTAGCGGAAGTTGATTACGTTATAATTACTGGAAATGTATTCCAGCTGGGCCCTGAACTGGCTGGTGGAGGCGCTTACCAGGTCGCTGTCGTAGGGGAAAGCGGCGTCAATATCCATTATCCGGTGGTAGCATAGCACGGTGAGGTACCTGCCCCTGAAAAGGTGGCGGAAAGCCCTCGCCACGGAGGGCGGTGTGATGCTTAAGATATAGCCCAGCAGGTGTCTCTTGGTCATATTTCCCCTTTATGATCTTAATGCCTGAGAGAATTTTTGCAATATCCAGTCCAATTCGAAGAATATTAACGCAGCTTAATGGATTCAAGCCTTTTATTTATTGTTTCTGGCAGAACATTTGCACTTGTATTTTATCTTAAGTAAGCTAAATTTGTATAAACTGTTTTCTGAACAGGAAGGGCCGGGGATTTCTGATAATAATGAAACTGCTTTTTTCTATCAAATCTTGGTTCCTTGAAACCATTAAGCGGAAGGCCGTAAAGCAACTGGGATTTATATATTCGAGCAGGGCGGTGTCTGCGGTACTCCGTTTCGTGGTCAGTATAGTGGTGGTCCGGACCCTGGGCGCGGAGAGCTTTGGAATTCTAACCATAGCTACAGTTATTATGGGCATTTCGGCCAGGGTAATCGAGCTGGGGCTCACCACTACCATGGTCCGGAAATTATCGCTGCACATTGAGGAGGGTGACGAGGACAGGGCTGTATCAATTTTCAAACGGATATATACGGTTAGGATTCAGGTTTCTGTGGCCTTCGTAGTTCTGGCCTGGTTTCTCGCTCCAGTGGTGGCGGAGAAGGTATACGGCACCCAGGCTTTGATCTGGCCGTTGAGAATGGCCGCCTTCGGAGCTCTCCTGTACAATATGTATTACCATTCCGAGGGAGTCCTCAGGGCCTATGAGAGGTTCAAGCAGGTGGCGGTGGTCAGTGTTATCGGCCAGGCGGTCAGAACAGCAATGATTCTGATCCTGGCCTATTTCTCTGTTCTGAATATAGAGACTACCCTGGCCTCGAATCTCGCCCAGATATTTATCGGCTTCCTGGTCGCCTCCTTCCTGGTACCTTCCAGACTGTACAGGAGAAAGGCGGTGAGTTCTTATCCCCTCAGGGAGATAAGCAGCTACAGCGGCTGGATGTTTCTTTTCATAGTGCTCTTCATGATCTTCGATCGCCTGGACGTTCTGATGCTGGGATACTTCAGGGCCGCCTCTCAGGTCGGCATTTATTCGGTCGCTTTCATTCTGGTCAAGCCTTTCGAACTGATACCGGAGACTTTCAATACCGTATTTCTGCCCAAAGTATCGAAATTCAGGAAGAAGTTTGAAATCTTCAGATATTTCAGGGATACTGTTAAGGTTACCGCCCTCATAGCGGTGATGGGGCTGGCAATTATATTTATAGCCAAACCGATAGTGGTGACCTTCTACGGCGAGGAATTCATCCCCTCGGCGAGGCTTTTTCAGATTCTGATCGGCGCTTTTGTGCTGCTGACCGTGATCAATCCAATCAACCTGGTCGCTCATACCATCAATAAACCCCAACTCTTCTCTCTCATGGCGGCGGTCAACCTGGCTCTCAACTTCATCGGCAACCTTATATTTATACCCAGGTACGGAGCTCTGGGGGCGGCGATAGTGACCCTGGTCTCAAGAGTGCTGGGAGGGCTGATCGGGCTGCTGATACTGAAATACGCCATATCCGGATGGATTGAGGTTGAAGATGTTGAACCTCCCGGAGACCAGTGATGAACATTCTCTGTATTACCAATCTATTTCCGGACAGTTCCAGGCCCGGGCTGGCCCCTTTCAACAGACAGCAGCTGACGCGCCTCGCTGATATTCACCGGCTGCGGGTTATTGTCCCGGTTCCCTGGCCGCACCGGTTAATGACCGCCCTGAAGGGAGAGAGGATAAATCCGCCTCCCGGTTGCGGAGAGAGTATGGATATCGATTACCCTACCTACTTTTATACCCCGCTGGGGCTGAGGAACCTGTACCGGAAGTTCTACAGGGAGTCCATTCGCCCGGTATTCGAAAGGGCCCTCTCCGAGTTCGAGCCCGAGCTGCTGTACGCCACCTGGGCCTATCCGGACTGCTGCGCAGCCGCGGACCTGGCCGAAGAGCATGGCCTTCCGCTGGTCTCCCGGGTGCATGGGAGTGATATAAACAGATTCTTCGACTATCCCCGGCGGAGGAGAATGATAGTTGAAGCGATGAATTATTCCGGAGCGGTAATATCGGTCAGCCGGCCCCTGATGGAAAAGATGGCGGAAGCAGGGGTAGAAAGGAACAGGATTGAATTGCTGCTCAACGGGGTGGACAGAGAGCTGTTTCGAAGCATGCCCCGGGATGAGGCACGGGCCGCCGCCGGGATTGATCCGGAGGCGGAGGTGATTCTCTTCGCCGGGAATCTCAATAAAGGTAAGGGAGCGGCGATCCTGCTGGAAGCTTTTGAGGACCTCGGCAGGCCTGTCTCACAGCTTCATATCATCGGTGAGGGGCCGGAGAGGAAGAAGCTGCTCAAAATGATAAGAAATTCTTCCAGGGGCGATGATATATTCCTTCACGGCAGAATAGCGCACCGGGAAATGCCGGTCTGGTATAATTCCTGTGACGTTTTCTGCCTCCCCAGTCTCAACGAGGGGACTCCTAACGTAATCATTGAAGCTCTCTCCTGTTCCAGGCCGGTGGTAGCATCCCGCACCGGGGGGATACCTGATATTGTCGATGGAGAGAGCGGAATTCTTTTTGCCGCCGGGGACAGGGCTGAATTGGCCGGGGCTCTGGAAGAAGCGCTGACGAGAGAGTGGAACCGGGATGGAATAACATGCCCGGCGGGAGACTGGAGTGAGAACGCGGCGGAACTGAGCCGGATCCTGAGTTTAAGCCGGAGCGGCAATTAGTTTCCAATCTGGAATGTCATATGCTTATCTGTTAATCAAGACAGTTTATAAAATGCTAAACAGCACCTGGCGCTGCCAGCTTTTGTACACAATAAAGGATTATAAATAAGATCTGGAAACAGGAAGGAACGCGCGGACAGCATCCAGCCTGAAAAATTACAGGTCGGCAAACCGCTATTCAGGGCAGCAATGATTGCAAATGAGCAAAAAAACCTATTTTGGGCGGTTCAGTATTTAATCGTTTGACAGAGAGTGAATATAGTACTAATTTCGTTTTAAAAGAGGTATGAGAAATATGAAAAAAATTACAACCGGAGCAGCCCTTTTCATATTGGTTATTCTCAGTTATTCTCCTCTCTTTTCCCAGCAGTGCCACCCCTATACCATAAGCTGGGACCCAGTCACAGACCCGGATGTGGACGAAGTCTGTATCTACCGTTCGCGCAATGACTTTGGCAATCCCGTGCTCATAGGGACGGTATCTCCGGGAGTTACCGAATATACGGATAATTCAACCCTCCAGACAGGTATTCTGTACTGTTACGGGCTGAAGGCGGGCAACAGTTCCGGAAGCTACAGCGCATTTTCTCAAGCGGTTGCCGGCCTGACCATCGATGAAAGCTCCAGTTCTTCGATACAGCAGTTATGCAGGATAGATTCAATATCAGTTATAGATGATTCGAGCTGTACCGTTTACTGGTCAACTTCCAATCCGACAACAGGGTTTGTGATATGCCGCGAATCCCAGGGAAGCGTAGTGGATACCACACAGCTCTCCGTTACCGCTTCGGAAGTTCACTCAGCTATTCTGACAGGCCTTCAGCCGAACAGAAGCTATGTGGTGAAAGCTGTTTCTTACTCCCAGGATGAAACAATGATTATATTATCGGCTGAATTCCCCTTTATCACCGAAATCGAGGGGGATATTAACTTTGTTATCAGCGCTACGGAGATTGAGGTGGATGAGGGCGGGACCGGGCAGCTCCTGTTGAGCCTGGACAGCGAGCCTCCCATCGACATTGAGGTTTCGGTAAGAAGGATCAGCGGAGATTCAACACTCACGGTCAGCTCGGGTTCGAATATTGTTTTCGGCAGTGAAAACTGGAACAGCGGCGAGATGATAGAGATTGCCGCCGCCGAAGATATAGATACCGATGATGAGATGGGGACTTTCGTCGTTGAGGCCCAGGACGGCGCCGGCGTGCCGATCAGGTTTTTTACAGCCAGGTCTCTGGACAATGATGAATCTCAACAGCATGACGTAATGCAGTCTCCGGCGGTTTGCCTCTATCCTCAGCCCTTCAACCCTGACGAGGGGCAGCTGCACCTTACCAATCTCCCTGAGAGGGGAGAGCTCCATATCTATAATCTCACCGGTCACAGGGTGTGGAACACCAGCTGGAGCGGGACCAGTAACACCGAGTGGGACGGGTTGAACAGCAGCAATACCGGGGTCTCAAGCGGCCGTTATTTCGTGGTGATCAGGGATCTGGCAAATAACAACATAGAGAAAAAGGCGATTCTTGTAGTCAGGTAATCATCCATAGTCTGTCCTGTGCCCGCGGGTTATCAGGGCCATTTCAGCCGGTAATTCCTCAACTCTGATATCGGTCCTTCCACACCGTCATTATAGGCCAACGCCACATTGGCCATCTCCCGGGCGGTGAGATAGTGAAGGATGTATTTACTTCCGTCGTTGAATCGGTTCTCCAGGATTTTCAGCCCCTTTTCCAGGCCTCCTTCCAGAAGGTACTCCGCATTGCGGGGTTTCAGGCCGTGGCAGTGCACTTTGATGAAAATGACGTCCTCTTTTCCACGCACGGATATTCTCTGGTTGACCCATGTTCTGGCCCTTCCGGCGGTTATTGGATTCCCCGAACTGACATCGCCGTTTTCTATCCCGGGGAGTACTCTGTGGCTGATTCTCCTGAGCGCCAGGGGGCCCTGGATCATCAGGAGGTCTCCCCGCCCTTTTCCCCCGAAGGAGAGGTCTGTTCCCCGATCATGTGATTTCGGTTTTTCGGGGTTGTCATCGGCGAAATATATGGAGTTGATCTTCCTGGTCTGGCCGTCGGCCGGCGCGCAGGGCATGGTAAAGTCGGCATAACAGCCGGTATCCCTGAGCAGAGTTATTTCATTATTCAACCCGCACCAGCGGCCGTCCTTCCTGGAGTTGTCCAGGGCCCAGTTTCCGTGTACGAAACCGTATTTCAGCTGGCCCGATTCCCTGCAGAGCAGGCCGTGCGAGGCCAGCTGCTCCTTGAATCTGCTGATTTTTTCTACAAACTGCTCCGTGGTATCGCTGTCATGATGTATGTGAACCTCCACTTCTCCGAAGCCCCTCAGGCAATGCTCTCCAAGCGAATCCAGCACAGCCCGGTGGTACTGCTCCTGGGGAAAGAAGTAGGTGTGAACAGGAGGGCGCCCTTCGCTGTCCCGGAGCCTTCCGGCCCCCTCTTCGAAACGCTCAATCCAGTCGCGGACTCTCTCCAGCTGCAGGCCGGGCGGGTCGGAAGGTTTCTGCATCGGTTCAAAGTGATCCGCCATGGCGAAAAGGATATGAACGGGGTAAGCGGCCGGGCGGTCCCTGAGCTTCTGCATTATAAAGGAGGGGAGCCATATATGGATATTTTTAAGCATCTGTATTTTTATCTCCCATCAGGCCGCCACCAGGATTTTAATAATCACTATAAGTATTATGATAGAGACAAGGGTAATCATTACGGTTTTCTTCGAAATGAAGGGGAGCCTGGTCCCCGATTCTCTGCCCATCAGGTAAGCGGTCAGGGAAGCCAGGGCTATTACTATGTAATATACGGCGTTATAAGTTCTCGAAAGAAAAAAGGCGGATACAAAGAACCCAACTATCGCCAATTGCATGGTCTCCAGGTATACCGGCATCCGCCCTGAAAGGTTCTGCCCTTCGATTATCAGAATATCCCTGAAGGACTTGACCATCAGCAGCATCCAGGCGAATATCCCGGGGAAACCGAGTTCAGCCATGCACAGGACCACCGAGTTATGCGCTGTGAGGTGATGATATTCAGTAAAATTACCGAATCCAATTCCCAGAAGAGGGCGCCAGAAGAACAGGCTCAATCCGGTCGCCCAGGCGTCCAGCCTCCCGCTGGCGGAGGCTTCCTCGGTCGATATCTCGCTGAAGCGGCCCGGCCCCGCCGCCAGGGCGGCCAGCAGCAGAACCGCTCCCAGTACCGCGCCTCTCATTTTCCCGAAGCGTTTTACGAAGAAGAAGCCGAGGACGGCTATCAGCCCAAGGAATGTTCCCCTCGAATCGGTGAGATAAAGAGCGTAAACCAGTATCAGAAAAGCGATCAGCCAGAGAGACCTTTTCAGGATATTAACAGACCTGGAGAATGCGTTAACCAGGGCAAACGGGGTAAATACCAGAATAGTCAGCCCCAGGTCGTTGGGGTCCTCGAATATACCTATCCACCTTATTCTGCCCTGAATCATGGTCTGCCCGGCTATATCGGTTCCGTGATGGTACTGGTATATGCCGTTGACGGCCAGCAGAAGTGTGATGGAAAACAGGAACAGGTAAACTGTCTTCAGCTGTTCTATATTTTCAATCAGGCTTACCAGCATGAAGAACAACATGAAGATGGGCAGGAATGCCATGAACGAGTCCTTCGCCGCGGTCAGGTAGAATATCTGCAGGTGGCTCAGGGGTATAATCAGGAAAAAGAATATCATTATGATGGTCTGGGGCATCTTGAAGGCGGGAAAGGGCTCCCTTCTGAGTGTCTTGTGCACCACCAGGGTGCCGAGTATCACCGCCGCCATGACCAGCATTATCGGTTGCCCCCTGAGAGCTTCGACAAATTCCTGGGGCCGTAGATAAGTCATTGCGATATAGACCAGCAGCCCCCAGAAGGGCTGGAAGAATACCATCACCAGAAAGAGAGAACCGGCGAAAACCGCCAGGGCGATCTTAAAAGAGAATGCTATCAGGGCCAGTGTAAAGACAGCCACTGCGGCTGCTGATATAAGTTTGGCTATTCTGTTCTTCACGGCATTGAGTATCCTGTAAAACAACTCCCCCGCGAATTATTAATCCGCGAATACAGGGGAGTAACCGGCAGTACCTTTACCTGATTACTGCCGATTCTACTTTCCCGGCGTTGCTGATGCAAGCAGAATGTCCGCGGCCTGTTATCCCTCCGGGCCGGAGTCTATTCTGGTGACCAGCTCTCCGGTTATTTTCATAAGTTCTATCTCATTGAGCTTTGCGGTATAAGTGGCGGATATGACGTTTGTTTCAGCCCTGGTGAGATTAAGCTGGGCTTCCCGGAACTGGGTGGAGGTAACCCGGCCCAGGTCATAGAGGTCGCTGGTACGCTCGAAGTTGACCCTGGCCGATTCAAGGTTATTCTTTTCCAGCTGGAGCACCGTGCGGCTGTTACTGTAGGATTCGTAAGCGTTAACCAGTTCCCTGTCCAGCTCCAGAAGGGACTGGTCTTCCATAAGCTGGCGGCTTCTGACTCTGATGGACGCGTTTCTCACATCGGTCCACCTGCGGAAGCCGTTGAAAATATTGAAGCTGAGAGTAGCCTGGACTCCCCAGCCGGCGGTGGGGTCGTTGAGGTTGAAATCCAGCCCGTCGCTGTACTGGTCCCAGCCGTAGGAAGTGGAAAGATCCAGTTGCGGCATGAATTCCGAGCGGGCAATTTTATGTCCAAGGGATGCCGATTCAACCGATTCAACGGCCTGCCGGTAGGAGCTGTTGTTCTCCAGAGCTTTCTCTCGCATCAGTCCAAGAGGGCGCAGCCGGGCCAGTTCCACCTTGGGGTCGACTTCGAACTGTTCTCCCACGTCTCTGTTCAGCAGGGAGTTGAGGTTGCGCATCGCCTCCTCCCAGGCGAACCGCGCCTTGACCACCGTTACGGTGTCCGTATTGTAATCCACTCTGGCGGCCAGGATATCCACGGTCCCTCCCTGGCCGAATTCGGTCCTGTTTTTGACTCTGTCAAGACGTTCCCTGGAAATTTCAAGAAGGTCCCTGGAGACCCTCAGATTCTCGAAGGCTTCGGCAGCTCCGTAGTATGCCCTGCTTACCTGGATGATGATATTTTCTATCTGTTCCCGGGCGCTGAGCCGGTTGATCTTTTCCTCCGTTCTGAGCTGGCGGTAGCCATAGATATTCCCCAGCCCGTTGAACAGGGTGTAGGAAGCGCTCAGCTGGGCGCTGGTTATTGAGGTCTCAGTCTCCGGCCCTGACGGGGGATCGCTGCCTGTATAATTAGCGCTTCCTCTGAAATCCAGCCTGGGAAGAAGCCCGGCGTTTCCGATACTGGCATTATTGCCGGCTATTTCGGCGTCGTTCCTGGCGGCGGCTATTCCGGGGTTGCGCTTCATCGCCAGCGCTACCGCTTCTTCGAAGGTCAGCACTCTTTCGGCCGGGGAAGCCGAGCCGGAGATGAGTAAAAGGCATAAGAGAGTAATCATACATTTCATTTTGAGCATCCTTCATCTTTTGAAAAACCGTTTCTGTTCTGCCTTTCAATGAACCGTTCTTCCCTGACCGCCGCTTCAACATCTCTTTCTCTGAGTTTCTCTCCCTTTGCCAGCCCGAAAATATTCAGCTTTATAAGGTTGAAGCCCTTCAGCATGGAAGGGAGCATGACCAGCGTAAGTATGGTGCCGAACAGCAGTCCGTAAGCTACCGATATCGCCATGGGGGAAAGGAACTGCGCCTGGTGGCTCCGCTCGAAGACCAGGGGGGCCAGTCCCGCTATGGTAGTCAGCGATGTCAGCACCACCGGCCTGAAACGTGAAATGCCTGCCTCGAAAAGCGCCTCGTCGTAACCCTGGCCGGATTTCAGTTTACGGTTCAGGGTGGTTACCAGCACCAGAGAGTCGTTGACCACTATCCCCATCAGGGCGATGGCGCCGAACATGGACAGCATGCTGACTATGTAACCCTGAATGTAATGCCCCCAGAGCACCCCGATTATACTGAAGGGGATAAGAAGAAATACTATTACTGCCTGTCCGAATGAATGGAAAGTGACTGCTATTATAAGGAACATCATTATCAGGATGGCGGGAACCACCCTGAATATGGCGTCCATGGTTTTCTGGTTCTCGTAACTTTCCCCCTCGAAACTGTATCGCACTTCCGGATATTTTTCCACGACCTTCGGCATCACGTTGGCTTTGATATCGGAAAGAAGGGTTGGAACCGAGGCCTTGGTGCTGGTCACGTCGGCCAACACGCTGATTACTCTCTGGCCGTCGATATGGTTTATCGCCATTACTCCACGGTCTATGGACAGATCCGCGATCTCGTTCAGGGGATAAGATCCGCCTTCCGGCGTCCGGATCCTCATATTCTCAAGGTCGGATAGAGATGAGCGGTCTTCCCGCCCGTACCGGATCCATATCTTGATTTCATCTATTCCCCTCAGAATTCTCTGCGCTTCACCTCCGAAGAACCCCATTCTGACCTGGTTTACCACCTCCGATGTAGTAAGCCCCAGGGCGAAAGCCTTCTCCTTGAGCGTGACCTTGACCTCTCTGAGCCCCGGCGGGTCGTCATCCATTATATCCTTGAGCTGGCTCATCTTTTCCAGTTCCGTTTTCAACATATCGGTTGCTCCCCGGAGCTGCTCGAAGTTGTTGCTTTTCAGAGCCACCGTGACCGGCATCCCCCAGCGCCTGCTGCCCCCGAAGCTGAGGGTTTCCGCTCCTTCTATTTTCCCCACGCTTTTCCTGAAGGCGTTTGCGGCATCCATATTTTTCCACTCCCTCTCTTCACTCCCCACCAGCCTGGCGTACACCGCGCCCTGGTGAGTGCCGGATCCAACCCGCCGGTACACAGATTTTACAAGCCTGTCTCCGCCGTGCGACTCACGGTATTGCAGATCGGTTTCCCATACCTTCTTTTCAATGTAGGCTGCCAGGCTGTCAGTAACCGCAGCCGGTGTCCCGGCCGGCATTTCAAGGGATATGGAGACCGCCCGCCCCTCGATGTAAGGGAAGAAGGTAGTCTTTAAAATACCTCCGCGGAAGGCTCCTATGGTTACAGCGAATAACGCCGTTATTACCGCTATGGATATTGCCGGGAATTTGATGGAGGAGTTCAGGACCGGCCTGTAGAGCCTGTCGCGTATCCAGCCCAGTATTCTGTTGGAATGCCGCTCCAGCCAGCTCTTCTTGCCTTTTCCGCACAGCGCCCTTGAATGAGCTATATGAGACGGCAGTATGAAAGCGGCTTCTACCAGCGATAGCAGCAGGGTGGCTATAACCACAAAGGCGAGGTCCCGGGTATGGTCTCCCAGCCCCCCTTCCAGGAAGAAGAAAGTCGTGAATATCACCACGGTGGTAAGTACCGAGGCTATCACCGAGGGAAGAACCTCCACCGTGCCCGATATGGCTGCCGGGATAGGTTTTTCCCCCCTTTCATGGTGTTGATAGATATTTTCCGCGATGACTATGCCGTCATCCACCAGTATCCCCAGTATCAGGATCATTGCCATAAGAGACATTATATTGATGGTCAGTCCATAGAAGGGAGCTATCATGAGCATGCCGGCGAATGAGATAGGGATCCCGATGGCTACCCAGAACGAGATGTTCGGATTGAGTGACAGCGAGAGGAACAGTATTACCAGGATCATGCCGATCATCCCGTTGGTCAGAAGTATATTGACCCTTTCCTTTATAACCTCCGATCCATCCCTGAAAACCACGGTCTGAACATCGCGGTTGGCGCTGTTGAACTGCTCCCCGTATTCCTTTACCCTTTCGGCTATGAAGAACAGATCTTCCTTGTTGGTGTTATCCACCGATACCCTGACCGCCGGCTTGCCGTTGAAGTATATCCGGTTCGGATTTTCCGACCACCTGTCACTGACAGTGGCTACGTCCCCAATTCTTACCACGGTTCCCTGCTGGTTCGATCTCAGCACATGATTTTTCAGCTCTTCGGCGTAATATCCCTTCACATCCGCCCGTATCAGGAGCTCCTCTTCCTCCCCCTTTATTCTTCCCCCGGTGGATTTGATGTTGGCGTTCCTTACGGCGGTCAGTATCTCGCCGAATGTCAGGCCGTATGCTCTCAACGCGTCTTCGCTTACCGCTATTTCTATCTCTTCCTCGGGGAAGCCGTAAAGGGATACCTTTGATATCCCGTCTATCGCCAGCAGGTCTCTCTCGATCTGGCGCCCGTGCCACTTCAGGGTCTTCAGATCCACATCGCCGGTTACCATCAGGTCAATCGCGAAAGTGAAAGGTTCTCTGCGGTAAATCGATATTCTGTCCATTCCCAGCGGAAAGGAGCTGATCTGGTTCACCGCATCCTTGACGTCCTGAAGCACAATGTTGGTGTCGTAATCTGTCAGCACCCTTATGCTGATGTAACAGAAGTTCTCCCTGGATACCGAAGTGGTTCGTTCTATTCCTGAAATACCCTTGAGGTTATCCTCTATCTTGGTTACGATGCCTTCTTCCATCTCTTCCGGGGAAGCTCCAGGATAGCTGGCGTTAATGATTATGGTCCTGCTGGGTTGAGGGGGGAAGAAGGTAGTATTGAGGCTGGTGAAACCTACATAACCGAAAAGAAGGATAGCCACTATAAGGACGTTGCCGAGAATCGGATATTTTATGAACGGTTTTATGATATTCTTCAATTTATTTCTCTTTCTTCGCTACCTTGCTTCTCCGCCGTTTTTCTTTCCCCTTCCTGTTCCTGGCCGGATAACTGGGGGAACACTGTCATTCCTACATAGGCCTTCACCGGCGGCTCGGTAACTATTCTGAGGCCCTCTTCCAGTCCCCTCACCACTACTTCTTTCTCCTGTACCGCCACTACATCCACATCGGCCTTGCTCAGGGTAGAATCCCTTAGAACCCACACCTTTCCATTTCCGGCCAGAGATTTACTGGGGACCACCATGACGTTTTCGAGCTTCCTGCTCCGCACCGATGCGGTCATGTAAAGCCCGTCCCGGAGCCGGCTGTCTCGGGTAGTAATGTAAACCTCCACTGTCTGTGTATTCCTGTCTATTACATTATTTATCCGGCTGACGGTTCCCTCGAATTCCCCCGGGAGGTCGCGGCAGGTCAGCGCCGCGCCCATTCCCACCGATAGCAGTTCCGCCTCCTGCGGGCCGGCGGAGCCGATCATCTCATATATCTCGGTGCTTATGAATTCACCCAGCTTCTGGCCCTGCCTCACCAGGGTGCCGGGATTGATGTTGGAGGAAGTGACCACACCGTCGTAAGGAGCTGTGATCCTGTATTTCGCCAGGGTGGACTCCATGCTTTTGATGGTATAGAAGAGGTTATAGATGTTATGTGAAGCTATGTAATACCGTTCCTTCTCTCTTCCCGGTTCGGGCAGCGGGGGCAGGGGTTTTTCGAGGCGGTATTTCTCCAGGTAGGACCTCCAGCGGTCCGCGCTTTCTGGAAAATCAATGGAAAGGTCGGGCAGCAGAACGGTCAGCTGGTTGAGCAGGCTGCTTTTCTGAGCCAGAAGGTTGTTCCGGTAGACACTGTCATCTATGAGAATCAGCGTTTCTCCTTTTCTGAAGCTGTTACCCGGTTTGAAGCGTTTGCCGGTCGGCTGGAGCACTCCGCCGACTTCAGCATAAACCTCAACTCTGTCAAGCGCGCTCAGGGGCCCAGAAATAGTTACAGTCGTTCTCATATCCTTCTTTTCGGTGAGGATCGTTTTTACCCGCTGCGCTCTGTCCGGCCTTGACCTTCGGCTTACCGGCTGGCGCCGGCTGGTCAGGACCGCGCTTAGTATAATACCGATGACAATGATTAATCCGGCAGTGATTAAAGATTTGCGTCTGTTCATTATTTGTCTCTCTTTCGCGGCGACCTGCATTTTGAGTTCATTATTATGATAGTACAAATTAACTGAGGATTAGTTACAAATTTCTTATAATATACAAATGTCGTTTGACTTATCAAAAGGAGAAAAATCTCGGAAGGCCGGTATCTTGATCCCTTCCGAAAGGTTTATTAATCAGGGCTCCCTTCATTCCCGGTTTTTGATAACTTGACCTGAGTTTGTTATTTAAGTAGAATTCCAATCGGCATTAAAATGAACCGGGCGGGCCGGATAGGGGGCGCTATCGATGATTCTGGATGACCTGAGGCACAAAGCTTACTGCTATTACGAGGATTGCCGCTGGTGGAATATCGCAAGGGTTTTCTGCGCTGACGGAACATCCGCTGTAATATTGTACCGGATCGCCAAGTTCTTCCAGAGGATGAAGCTTGGATTTGCCGGTGCGCTGATTCTGAAGCTGAATAAGACCCTTAACTCCTGCGTGATTGGGCGGGGCGTCTCTTTCCAGGAGGGGTTTGTGTTGATGCATCCGGTAGGAGTGGTAATTAACGGAGGAGTGGCCGGGGGAAAGAAGGTGGTGCTGGAAAGCGGGGTGGTTCTCGGGGCGGCTCGCAACGGATTTCCGGTAGAGGTGCCGAAACTGGGCAGTGATATTTTCATCGGGTCGGGCGCAAAGGTAATAGGAAACATCACCCTGGGGAATAATGTTACGGTAGGCGCAAATGCAGTGGTACTCAACGATGTTCCGGATAACAGTGTGGTGGTGGGTATACCGGCGCGGGAGGTCGGAAGGGAGCCGGAATAGATCCCGGTGGTATTTTTCTTGCTGATTCCGTTCTATGA
>JAWODM010000020.1:0-52733 GCA_046483305.1 Candidatus Krumholzibacteriales bacterium
CTCCCTTTCCGTTCAATATCGGGCTTCCGGAATTTCCTCCGGTAATGTCGCAGGTCGACAGGAAATCGACCGGCACATCGTCGAGATACTCGTCGATATATTTCTCCGGAGTTCCCTGCTTATGGATCTCAAGCAGCTTGTCCGGGCAATCGAAAGGTTTTTCCCCGGTGTGCTTTTTGACCACTCCGCTCAGCGAAGTAATATAATCGAACTCAACGCCCTTTTCAGGCGAATACCCCCTGACCGTTCCGTAAGTCAGGCGGATGGTGCTGTTGGCGTCCGGATAGAACAGTTCATCGCTCTTCCACTTGCGGAGCGCTCTGATGAGTTCCGGCCTCAGAGCCGAAATTCTGCCGCCGAAGTCCTTATCCAGGTCCCGGAGTTTCTTCTTTTCCTTCTCCAGCGTCAGGGCGAATTTAATAAAGGAATCGTCAGTTTTCCGGATTTCCTCACCCGGCGATTCAAACAAACGCAGCCGCTCCTCGAGATCGTCCAGAGATGTGCCGGCGTAAAGTTTCTCTATGGCGTTATCTATTCTGGCATCGACATTTTCACCCTCAGCCGCCGCAAGAAGCGAATCGAAACCTTCAATCCTCTGATTCTCCGGCAGTTCCTGGGATTTTTTGAGGAAATACCTCAAAGCCGCTTTGTCCACAGATTCGTCGTAGCTCATCTGTATCATTCTCAGGCTTCTCTTAAGCTGAGGTATATCTCTTTCCAGAAAACCCGAATCCCTCTCCAGGTCAGGTTTCTCCTTCTCCATGCTCCAGCGAACCAGCATTCCCGAAGCCCGCAACATCTGGCAGCCGAATCCGCTGAATCTCAGCACAAAGTTCTTGTCCCGGTAAGATTCCTGCTTCCTGTAGAGAGCCTCTATCGAAGGCAATATACTGCCATATTTGCTATCCATCTTTTCATTTTCGGATAGCCACCCGGTGAATTTTTTCTCATCTGCTATCTTCTTCTCGAGCAGTCTGGACTTCTGGAAACCTTCCAGCATGCCCTGGTAATTCTTCATGGCGTTGTTCAGCATCTGATCGAACGAGGCAACCTTTATGGCGACCGCGGGGTTCTTCTCCGCTTCCCGCTGGAACAGGTCGATCAACTCGCCGAATACCCTGATCCTCAGCGGGTACATCCAGTTCTGGCTGTACCTGATTGAATATGAAGTGCGGTACCTCATGGTCCGTCCGGGAAAACCGATGATCATGGTGAAGTCGTCTTTTTTTATGCCTTTCATTGACATCGCCAGATGAACTTCCGGCTGGTAGGGAACGTTCTCTTCCGAGTATTCAGCCGAACTTCCGTCAGGAGCCACGTAGGCGCGGAAGAACGAGAAATCGCCGGTGTGACGGGGCCACATCCAGTTATCTATATCCCCGCCGTAATTACCGATCGATTTCGGGGGGGCGTAAACTATCCGGACATCCTTCATGGTGAAGTAGGTAAAGAGCTTGTACTTCATCCCCCCGAAGAAACCGGACACTCTGCACTCCACATCCCTTCCCTCTTCATTCTCCTTTACTATCTCCTTGATACGGTCTTCGATTGCCTCGAACCTCTCGATACCCTCCAGCCCTTCGGCTGCATCCAGCACCGAGTCGGTGACGTCCTGAATCGAGATCAGGATGGAGGCCTCATAACCTGGGGCCTGGATCTCCTTATCGTAGCTGTCGGCATAGAATCCTTCCTCGATGAAATTGCTCTCCACCGAGCTGGTTCTCTGAAGCGCGGTGAAGGCGACGTGGTGGTTGGTCAGTATCAGTCCCCTGTCAGAGACGAAGGAGCCGGTTCCTCCTCCCAGGTCCACTATGGCGTAGGCGATCCCTCCTCCTCCCGGTTCATAGATCTCGTCGCCGGAAAGCTTGAGTCCGAGGCCTTTCATTTTGCTCATAAGTTCGCCGTCAAGCCTGTCCAGCTGCCACATACCCTCTTCGGCGAAAGCGGTTGTGCTTCCCAGAAGTATGAGTACCGTGAAGAAGCACAGAACTCTCTTAAAACGCATAAAAACCCTCCCAGGTTTAAATAATAGGTTCTGCAGCCCTTTGATTAATAATTCAGGAGGATAATAGCATTAAAAAATATCGGGCACAAATGAATCTTTGGAAGATCACCGGTCGAGGCATATCAGATAGCACTTATTTCCGAACAATAATTTCTTTTTAATTATATTATTCAAAAAATTCAATTCTCAACTCCTCCCCATATCTCTATCATACCCCACCTCAATTAATCATGCAAGTTACCCCCAAAAAATTCCCATTTTTCCCCATTTTCTCCTTGACAGCTCTGAAACTTACAGCCTGCCTGCTGTTACCATATCCCCTTTACAATCAACCGGTTGCCCCTATATCCGGCCTCTGTCGGCTCATTGCCCCTAAGCCTTTCTAATTCCCTTTGTTGACACCTTTTTCCAGCCCTGGCGCCCCTTACAGCCCGCCCCAGAAGCTGTGGTATAATCAAATAAATGCTTTAAGGGGGGAAGTTTTAACGTGAGGAGGGCGTGCTATGAGCATTTCCAGGGAAACTCCAGAGAAAACCGAAGATCTGTTCAGAAAGCTCCGGTGCGAGCTTAAGAGACTAAAGGCAAAGGATCTTCTTGGAAACCTCGATTCTCTGAATCAGCGGGAAAGAAAACTCAAGGTAAAAATCCTGCTCTATCTCAGGGAGATCGACAGAAGAAAGCTATATCTCGAACAGGGGTATTCTTCGATGTTCGATTTCTGTACCAGGTATCTTAAATACTCGGAGTCTACGGCTGTAAGAAGAATAAAGGCAGAGAGGGCTCTTGGAAGATCGAAGAGAATAATAAGAATGCTCCTGTCCGGAGATATGACAATTACAGGCCTGTCCAAGATAGAGAGTATCTGCAGGCCTGAGAACACAGAAGCGATTCTTGAAAGGGCCGCCGGGTGCTCCTGCAGGGAATTAGATCTTTTAAGAGCGAGACACTACCCCGAAGAGCCCAAACCGGAGAAGGTCAGGCCGGTATTTGTCAAAACAGAACTTAAAATAAAATCTGAACCATCTAATGGTGGTAAGAAATTTACCGCCAACACCGAAGGAGCATCTCCTGTCCTGGAGGAAAAGTACAGGCTGGAATTCATGGTGGATAAGGAAACCATGAATAAGATAAAGCGGGCGAAATCTCTTCTTTCGACCAGGTACCCGAAAGGAGTTAAGCTTGAAACTCTCTTTGAGGAACTACTGGATAACTACCTGGAAAAGAACGATCCGAACAGGAGAAAAGCCGATAAAGATGTTAAATTAAATAACTTAAACAGAACCAGGTATATACCTCGGAAAGTAAAGGACCTGGTCTACAGACGAGACGGCGGAAGGTGCAGCTTTGTAAGTAAGAATGGCAGACGGTGCAACTCCACCTGGAACCTGCAGTACGATCATATAGTGCCATTCGGCATGGGCGGGGACAACTCCCCGGAGAACCTGCGGCTTCTGTGCGGAAGGCATAACCAGCTGATGGCGGAGAGGGAGTACGGGGAAGAGCATATCCGGAAATTCTGCGGAGATAATGGATAGTATATTTTCCCTTGACTTTCGGTTTTTGTTCGGGTATACTTGTTTCTGTTTTCCGGATGGTCCGGAAATGCCGGGAAAAGGAGTCTTGATTGGTATACCTGACCAGGAGACAGAGAGAGATACTTGATTTCGTGGAGGATTTCTCCGCCAGGAACGGTTACAGCCCCTCTCTTCGTGAGATAGCGGAGCACCTGGGGGTTTCGGCGGTAAGTACCGTGCATGAGCATGTCCGGCACCTGGTGGAAAAGGGCGCTCTGAGAAAGAGCTGGAACAGGGCCCGGTCGGTGGAGCTGGCCGGAGACACCGGGCCGGTGGGGATACCGCTGGTTGGAAGGGTTGCGGCGGGGAGGCCGATCGAAGCGGTTGAAGTCCCCGGCAGTATTGACGTTCCCCCCGATATGCTGGGAAGAGGGGAGACCTTTGCCCTTCAGGTGGAGGGCGATTCCATGGTGGGAGACGGGATCTTCGACGGAGACAGGATCATTGTGGAGAGGCGGCTCCGGGTGGAGAACGGCGCCCTGGCGGTGGTGGTAATAGATGGAGAAGAGGCCACCGTAAAGAGGTTCTACCAGGAAGGGGGCACTGTTATCCTGAAGCCGTCCAATCCGGAGGTACCTGAGATCCGGGTGGAAGCGGAGAGGGTGGATATACGCGGTGTGGTGGTGGGGCTTCTGAGGCACTACGGCTGACAGGCCGGGCGCCCGGTTGCGAATGACAGTAACTCTGAGCCGGTGGTTCCGCCGGCCTGTTTTTATACGGATGACCTGATATGTCTTTCAAATATGTGAAAATTAACGGTTCTTTCTCCGACGACGCCGGTTGCGGAGCCCGGGCGGGGGACCGGCTTTTCATAGACACTGACCGGAGGCCGGAGGCGGATGACCTGGTGCTGGTGGTTTCCGGCGGCGTGAAGAGGCTGCGCCGCTGGAACGGCGAGGACGGGCCGCAGCTGGTGGGAACGGTAATCGCTCTGAAGAGGAAGCTGTAGTTTCCCTTCGGCCGCGGCGGGAAGGGGAACAGGAGTTGAAGCGGGATATCGTTCATGTCAATACAGATGATTTTTACGCGTCGGTTCTGCGTATCCGGGATCCGGCCCTTTCGGGGAGGCCGGTGATAGTTGCCGGCCCTTCGTCCAGAAGCACCGTGCAGTCGGCATCGTACGAGGCCAGGGCGGAGGGCGTCGCCAGGGGGATGATTGTTTCCCGGGCCCGGCGGCTCTGCCCGGGAGGCGAGTTCGTTCCTCCCGACTGGCGGCTGTTCCGCCGGGTTTCCAGGACGGTGTTCTCCATGCTGGCCGGTTATACCCCCCTTCTGGAGCCGGTATCCCTGGATGAATGGTTTATCGATTACACCGGGTGCGGACGGATCTTCGGGAGCGTTCTGGATGCGGCCTCCGGGATAAAGAGAGCGGTGAATGATCAGACCGGGCTGAATGTCTCCCTGGGAGTGGCCTCCAACAAACTGGTCAGCCATGTGGCTTCCCGTAAGGCCAAAAGGTCCAGCCTGGTGGATGTCTCCTCCGGTTGCGAAAGGGATTTCCTGGCCCCGGTCCCGATAGGCCGTTTCCCGCCGGTGGGGTTCAAGTCGGCGCCTCTTCTGATAGAGCTGGGGATATCCCGGGTGGGTGATATCGCCGCCTTCCCCGAGGAGGTGTTCCTCCACTGTTTCGGGCAGTGGGGGCGGCGCCTCTACCGGGGGGCGCTGGGAGAGGACCCCTCTCCGGTCCGTTCCGCGGGGCCGGAGCGGGAGGTTATCGCCGCGGAGCGGGAACTGGGCTCCGACAGTGTGGACGCGGCGCTGCTGGAGGCGGTTCTGTACACCCTCTCCGAAAGGCTGGCGGAGAAACTGTCAGAGAGGCGGATGGCGGCGGGGGAGATATCGCTGGAAATAGGATATACCGACGGGAAGACCGCTGTCAGGAAGGCGGCCTCCGGGCCGGTCTCGGACCAGGGGGAGGTATTCTCCAGGGCGGAAAAGCTGTTTTCCTCCCTGTTTACCAGAAGAGTCCGGGTCAGGCGGCTGCGCCTGGAGGGAGGAAAACTCGCCCCCGAGCCCCGGCAGCTTACCCTTCTGGAGGACCGGCGGCTCAGGACGAAGCTGAGGAAGCGGCGGCTGTACCGCACTCTCTCCGGGCTCAGGAAGAAGTTTCCCCCGGGGGTGGCTCCGGCCTTCGGAAAGGCGCTTCCGGCGGTCAGGGGGCAGCGGCGATGAGCGGCCCGGCCTATCTGGGTGTGCATTCATACTATTCCTTTCTGGAAGGCACCGCCTCTCCCGGGCAGATAGCGGATGCCGCCGCGTCGCACGGAGCGGAAGCTGTCGCCCTGACCGATACCGACGGCATGTTCGCGGTGGTCCCCTTCTGCCGGGCCTGCGGAAAGAGGGGAGTCAGGCCGGTGATAGGGGTTGAGCTGACCGGAAGCAGCGGGAGAGTCACCCTGCTGGCCAGGAATATGAGCGGATACAGCGAGATAAGCGGGCTGGTAACCGCCAGGCGCCTGGAGGAGGGCTTCTCACTTACCGAAAGCCTTGTGGAGGCATCTGACAATATCTACATTCTATCCGGCGACTCCGGTATTCTGGAGATGCTCAGGGAGAAAAGATACCTCCGGGCCGCCCTCCCCCTGGCTGACAGCACGGCGGGGAGAAGGAAGAGGTACCGGCTCCGGCGCCTTGCCGAACGGCTCGGCCTGAAGAGTGTGGCCGCCGGCCCGGTTTTTTTCATGGATAGACGGGATTATCACATTCACCGCCTGCTCAGGGCGATAGGCGCGGGAAAAACGGTGGGGACCCTCTCCCCCGGCGATACCGCCTCCCGGCATGCATTCCTTCATTCTCCGGAGGAGCTGCGCAGGACATTCCCGGATGATATTCTCGATGCGGCCTCGGAGGTTGCCGCTGACTGCTCCCTGGAGCTGGACCTGGAATCCCGCCGCCTCCCCGCCTTCCCCCTGCCGGAGGGAAGCGAAAGCTCCGCCCTGCTTGAAAGGATCGCCCTGGAGGGGCTGGAAAAGAGAGGTTTGAACAACCGGCGGGGCAGGGATCAGCTGGAGCATGAACTCTCCGTGGTAAACAGCAGGGGGCTGGCCGATTATTTTCTGATCTGCCGGGATGTGGTGAGTTACGCGGCCCGCATGGGGATGAGGTCTCTGGGAAGGGGGTCGGCGGGGAACAGCCTGCTGTCACATGTTCTTGGTATTACTCACGTTAATCCTCTGGCGACCGACCTGTTCTTCGAGCGGTTTCTGAACCCCGGCAGGGAAAAGCTTCCCGATATAGATATCGATTTCGCCACCGGGGACCGGGAAGAGGTTCTGAAGTATATCTTCAGGAAATATGGCAGCTCCAGGGTTGCGATGATAGGGGCTTACAGCACCTTCAGGGCCAGGGGGGCGATAAGGGAGGCGGCCAAGGCGCTGGGGATACCGGATAGCGAGATATCCCCGATGGTCCGGAGGATCCCCTTCTTTGCCAGAATGAAGTACCTGCGGGAGGCCTGCCGGGGGAAGGTCGATCTTAGAAGCGAACCGCTCAGGAGCGTGCTTCCCCTGGCCGCCGCCATAGAGAGCCTGCCCAGGCATATGTCGGCTCACCCCTGCGGCCTGGTGATCACCCCCATGCCGGTTACCGATATGATGCCCCTTCAGAGGTGCAGAAAAGGTTACCGGATAACCCAGTGGTCGATGGTGGAGGTGGAGGAGGCCGGGTTCCTGAAGCTGGATATCATAGGCCAGAAGGGGTTGGCGGTTATTCAGGATGCCGCCTCCATGGCGGGCAGAAGGGGCGGGTTCGATCCGGCTTCCCGCCGGGACCTCTTTTCCGGCAGCCCTGCCGCTGCCGGCATGCTCAGGGAGGGGAAAACGGTGGGGTGCTTCTACGTGGAGTCACCGGTTATGATACAGATGTTGCGGCAGGCGCGCTGCGAGGATTTCGAAACCCTTACCGCGCTTTCATCGATAATACGCCCCGGGGTTTCCAGCTACGGCGGAAAGGAGCTGTACCTGTCCAGGCACCTGGGGCTGGAGCCGGCCGGCAGGATATGCCCGGTGGTGGATGAAGTTCTGAAGAATACGTACGGCTGTCTTATTTACCAGGAACAGGTTATCAGGCTGGCGGTGGAGGTGTCCGGGATGAGCTACGCGGAGGCGGACGGGCTGAGGCGCTGCATGTCGTACAAGAGCGGAGATGATGAAACCATGGCGCAGTACCGGCGGCCCTTTGTGCGGGGAGCGCTGGAGAGAGGGGTTCCCGAGAAGACCGCCCAGATGGTGTTTGACTGGATAGCCTCGTTCAGCGGTTACGCTTTCTGCAAGGCGCATTCCGCCTCCTTCGCCATGGAATCCCTGGCCAGCGTCTACTGGAAGGCGAACTGCCCGGCGGAGTTCATGGCGGCTGTAATCGCCAACGGGGGAGGTTATTACCGGACCGGCGAATATGTGGAGGAGGCCAGGAGAATGGGGATAGAGATAGGGCCGCCCTGCGTCAACAGAAGCTCGCGGAGGACCCGGGGCGGGAAGGGGCGGATCATCATAGGCCTGGACAGGGTCAAGGGGCTGACCGCCGCCGCGGCGGAGAGCATAATAGAAAACAGGCCTTACCGCTCCCTGAAGGAATTTCTCTCCAGGGTGCGGATATCCGGAAATGAAACCAGGTCGCTGATACGCTGCGGAGGGATGCGCTGTTTAGGCCTGTCCATTCCCCGGCTTCTCTGGGAGCGCCGGATTCTGGCGGCAGATGGAGTGGGGTATTCGGCGGAAAGCCGTGCCGCGCCGCCGCGTTCCGCGGCTCCGGCCCTTCAGCTGAAGGAGAAGGCAGAACCTGAAACGCCTCTGCATGCCGATGACCTGATCGGGATGCTCCCCGGGCTGGCCGGAAGAGTCAGCCTGGCGCGGCGGGTCGCCCTGGAGATGGAGGTGCTCGGGTTCGCGGTCAGCGCTCATCCGCTGGCCGCTTTCGGCGGCAGGGTCTCCCGGCTCAGAGAGAGGGTTGATATAACCGGTTCGAGGGGCCTGGCCCGCCGTGAGGGCGAGTATGTTAATCTGGTTGGGTGGAAGGTGTCCGCTTCGCCCGCAAGGACTTCCGGAGAGGGCAGAGAGATGGTGTTTGTTACCTTCTCCGATCCGGAGGGCCGCTTTGAGACGGTTTTCTTCCCGGACGCGTATTCCCGGCTGTCGGGCGAGCTGGCCCGGGGTTCGGGCCCTTTTCTGGTAGCCGGCAAGGTCCAGATGGATTTCGGGGTGGAAAATCTGGTTGTCCGGGACCTGAAGTGTCTGTTATGATATATATAAATATCTTGATTTGTATGGTTTTTCTGTGCTATTTATATCCATTCAGCAAATATCCATTCCGCGCCGGGCCTGGGTCTGCCCGAGCGGCAAGTTGAGCCAGTGAAAGGAATGAATAATAGTTATGAATAAGATTATTGATAAGAGGTTTATTACGCCCGAACTTTTCGAGATGAAGGTAGAAGCGCCGGAGATAGCCTCAAAGAGAGAGGCCGGGCAGTTCATTATTCTCAAGGTGGATGAAAACGGAGAGAGAATTCCTCTGACCATAGCGGACGGCAGCGAGGAAGAAGGCTGGATTCAGCTGGTGGTCCAGGTGGTGGGCAAAACCACTTCGCTTCTCTCCAAACTGGAGGCGGGGGATGAGATAATGGACCTGGTGGGGCCCCTGGGCAAGCCGACCCATATCAAGGAATACGGAACGGTGGTAATGGTAGGGGGCGGTGTCGGAATAGCGCCGGCTCATCCGATAGCGCAGGCGATGAAGAACGCGGGCAACAAAGTGATATCAATTCTGGGCGGAAGAACCAAACAGCTGGTGATCATGGAAGATAAGATGAGGGCGGCCAGCGACCGGGTGATAATAACAACCGATGACGGTTCTTACGGGATGAAGGGGTTTGTGACCGACGCCCTTAAGAATCTGATAGATGAGGGAACTTCCATAAACCTGGTGGTGGCGGTGGGCCCTCCCATAATGATGAAGTTCGTCAGTAGAATGACTGAAAAATATGAGATACCTACCCTGGTCAGTCTGAATACCATAATGGTGGACGGAACCGGAATGTGCGGATGCTGCCGGGTAAGCGTTGGCGACGATACCAGGTTTGTTTGTGTGGACGGGCCGGAGTTCGACGGCCACAAGGTCAATTTCGATGAAATGATGCAGAGGATGAAGATGTACGAGGTCCAGGAAAAGGAATCGATGAAGAATTACGAATCTGAATAATCGAAGGAGGTTTCGGCCGCGCCGGCCGGTTATATTATGAGCGATAAGGAACTTACTCCCAAGGAAAGATTGCAGATACCCCCGCAGAAAATGCCGGAACAGAAAGCAGAGCAGCGGATACATAACGTTAACGAAGTTCCTTACGGATATACCAGGGAGCTTGCCATGCGGGAGGCCGAGCGTTGCCTGAAGTGCAAGAATTCACCCTGTGTGAAGGGATGCCCGGTTGAGATCGATATACCCTCATTTATAGAGGCCATAGCGGAGGGTGATTTCAGAAAATCGATTGATGTAATCAAGCAGACCAATATTCTGCCGGCGATATGCGGAAGGGTCTGCCCCCAGGAAGAGCAGTGCCAGCTGTACTGCGTGGTGGGCAAGAGCCACAGGACGGTGGAAAAGGCTGTGCAGGTAGGCAAACTGGAAAGGTTCGTGGCTGACTGGGAGAGGGATGAAGACCAGATTCATGTTCCGGAGATCAAGAAGAGCACCGGCAAGAAAGTGGCGGTGGTCGGTTCCGGGCCCGCCGGGCTGACCGTGGCGGCGGATGTTAGAAGGCAGGGGCACGAAGTCACGGTGTTCGAGGCCCTGCATAAACCGGGAGGAGTGCTGATTTACGGTATACCAGAATTCCGGCTTCCCAAGAAGATCGTTACGGAGGAAGTCGAGAACCTGGAAGAGATGGACGTGGATGTCCAGTATAACCGGGTTATCGGCAAGATATTCAGCATTGACGACCTGTTCGAGATGGGTTTCGATGCGGTATTCATTGGTACCGGGGCAGGGCTCCCCAACTTCATGGGTATCGAGGGAGAGAACCTCAACGGAGTCTATTCCGCCAACGAATACCTCACCAGGGCGAACCTGATGAAGGCATACTCATTCCCCGAAACTGATACACCGATCGCCCGCTCCAGTAACGTGGCTGTAGTGGGAGGGGGTAACGTGGCGATGGATGCGGCCAGGACCGCCCTTCGCCTGGGAGCGGATAATGTCTACCTGGTCTACAGAAGGGCCAGGGAGCAGATGCCGGCCAGGGTAGAAGAGGTAGAACATGCCGAGGAAGAAGGGGTCCAGTTCAACCTGCTCCGGAATCCGGTACGTATTATCGGAGACGAAAACGGCTGGGTGAAAGAGGTGGAGTGCATAAAGATGGAGCTGGGAGAGCCGGACGACTCCGGCAGAAGGCGCCCCATCCCGATCGAGGGCAGCGAATTCAGGTTCAAGGTGGATACCTACATAGTGGCGATAGGAAACTCCTCCAACCCGCTGATACCGGATACAACTCCCGATATCGAAACCAACCGGTGGGGAAATATCGTGGTTGATGAGAAGACCATGAAGACCAGCAAGAAGGGCGTCTTCTCCGGCGGAGATATAGTTCTCGGAGCCGCCACTGTGATTCTGGCGATGGGCCAGGGACGGAAAGCGGCCGCCGCGATCAACGAATATCTGAAAACCGGCCGCTGGTAGAAATCACATGGGGTAGACGCTTATAACGCCCTCAATGGAAGATAATTTCTTTATCAGTTTATTGAGTTCCTTCTTGGAAGCGGTATACTCGAAGATAGTTATCAGCTTCCGCTCTTCGGACTGATACCTCAGGTCCTCTCTCGGGATATTCCTCTTCTGGATATGCTCTTTGACCATCGAAGGCGCCATGCTGGATTTGTCCATTTCAACATATATCCTGACGGTGGTCCTTCGGGAGATAATGTATGATTCCAGATATCTTATCAGAATCAGAACGATAACTATCGCCACGGTGCCTAACAGGGCCAGGGTATAGTAACCGGCCCCGGTGGCCAGCCCCAGCGCGGAAAGCACCCAGATGGTTGCCGCCGTGGTAAGCCCCGAGATGGAGAACCTGCTGCGCATTATGGTACCGGCGCAGAGAAAACCAACCCCGGTAACTACCTGGGCGGCGATTCTGCCGGGATCGGCTATATTGCCGGATTCCCTGGCGACCTTCAGAGAGATGATCATTATCAGGCATGATCCCACACACATCAGGATATTGGTACGGAGCCCTGCCGGTTTGCCCTGAAATTCTCTCTCCAGCCCCACTATCATTCCTATTATCAGAGCCGCCCCAATCCTCAGAGAATATTCCAGTAACACCCTGCTCCTCCTCTTTGATATTCCGGTCTGGATTATTTATTACTTTATTAGTAGATTATACCAGTTGCAGTTTATGTCAAGAAAGATTGAACACTGCCGGAGGCATTGATAATATAATGTTACCGGGAAAGGCTTGGGGGAAATTCCCTTTTACGAATACAGCACTTGAAGGGAAGAGATAAGAATAATGGACTGGGACCGGGCGATATCAGATATATCCATCGGCAGCGGCAGGATGAGGCTCCGGCTTGTGGTGGGGGGGCGAGTGCAGGGAGTAGGGTTCAGGCCAACAGTATACCGTTATGCCGTTGAAAACAGGCTGGCCGGTTCAGTGGCGAATACATCTGACGGAGTGGTGATAGAGGTAGAGGGCGCCGGGGATGATATCGACAGTTTCGGCAGGGCTCTGACCGGCACCCCCCCGCCGCTTGCAGTGATAGATTCTCTGGAAGTATCAGAAGTCGGTGTGGCGGGACAGGAGGAGTTCAGTATCGATCTGAGCAGGGGCGGCGAGAAGACCAGGGTCCTCTTTCCGGTGGATGCCGCTGTCTGCGGCGACTGCCTGGCGGAGATGAAAGACCCGGATGACCGGAGATACAGATATCCCTTTATCAACTGCACCAATTGCGGGCCCAGGTTTACCATAATCCGGGGGCTCCCTTACGACAGGCACTATACTACCATGGATGAGTTTGAGATGGATGGTTACTGCCGGTCTCAGTACAGGGATCCGATGGACAGAAGATTTCACGCCGAACCTATCTCCTGTCCCGGGTGTGGGCCTTCCCTGGAGCTGATAGACGCCCGGGGAAACAGAATAGATGGCGACCCGGTCGAAGAAACGGTGCGGTTGATAACCGGAGGGGCTATAGCGGCTGTCAAGGGGCTGGGAGGGTATCACCTCAGCTGCCTGGCAACCGATGAGGGAGCGGTTCAGACGCTCCGGGACAGGAAGAAGAGGCCGGCCAAACCTTTTGCACTGATGTTCAGGGATATGGAAACAGTCCGAAGATATTGCCTGGCCGGGCGGGAAGAAGAGGCGCTTCTTCAATCTCCCAGGGCGCCGATAGTGCTTCTCAGAAAAAGAGGCAACGGGCTGCCGGAGATTGTAGCTCCCCGGAACGGTTATCTGGGGGCATTTCTCCCGTATACCCCGCTTCACCACCTCATCCTGGAGAATACCGGGGTGCTGGTGATGACTTCCGCCAATTTCACCGACGAGCCGCTGATATCTACAGAGCGGGAACTGGAAGAGATTCTGGGGACAATAGCCGATATCGCTCTGACCAACAACCGGAAGATAGCGCACAAGTGCGATGATTCGATATTTTTTGTGCCCTCAGGGAAACCTGTACCTGTTAGAAGAGCAAGGGGTTATGTCCCCGAGCCGGTGACCGCCGCAATTCCATGCCCGGCCCCGGTACTAGCGCTGGGGGGGCAGGAGAAAGGCGCCTTCGCTCTCAGCAGGGACGATCAGGTTTTTGTCTCATCTCACATGGGAGACCTGGGAGATATCCGGAGCCAGGAAAACTTCCGTTACGAGCTGAGCCGTTTCCGCGACCTGCTGGAGATTGAACCGGAGGCGGCGGCCTGCGATATGCACCCCGATTATTTTACTACCCAGCTGGCTCTGGAACTGGGCATAGAGCCGCTAATCAGGGTTCAGCACCACCATGCCCACGCGGTAAGCGTTATGGCCGAGTACGGACTTAAAGGGCCGGTGATAGGGGTTGTTTTCGACGGTACCGGGTATGGCGCGGATGGAAATCTCTGGGGCGGCGAATTCCTGCTGGCCGGATACCATGACTTTGAGAGACTGGCCCACATCAAGAATCTTCCCCTGCCGGGTGGCGAGATGGCGGTTGCTCAGCCCTGGCGAATGGCCCTGATGCACCTCTGGAACCTTCATGGAGATGAGGTTCTGGATAAGCCGGCAATCGCAAAGCTGTTCCCCGGCAGAAGAGAGGCGGAAATTATCCTCGATATGGCGGCGCGCGGCGTTAACGCCCTGCCCACTTCCAGCATCGGGAGGCTCTTCGATGCCGCGGCTTACCTCTTGTGCGGTACGGGGGAGGTCTCTTTCGAGGCCGAAGCGGCTATAGCGCTGGAAGCGATGGCCCTGGAGGCCGGAAAGCCGGCCGGCCGGTACCGGAGTTCCATCGACTGGACCTCGGGGATTATAGATCCGGCGCCGGTGGTCGCCGGGATTATGGACGACCTGGAAAGAGGAGCCGATCCGGCCCGGATAGCGCTCTCTTTTCACATCAGTATGGCGGAGATGGTAACAGAGGCCATCGGGGAGCTCTCCGGAAGGCACCGCTGCGGGGATGCTGTTTTCTCCGGCGGAGTATTCCAGAACAGGCTTCTCTGCGAGCTGCTTCTGGCGGAAACCGCAAAACTCGATATTAATTGTTATTTTCACAGGGATGTGCCGCCTAATGACGGCGGCGTCTCGCTGGGCCAGCAGCAGGTTGCGGCGGCGAGGATAACTGGCGCGGAGGCTGTTAAGGGGATTTGAAAATACTTTATTCCAACAGGGAGGTAAGTCAGTGAAAGGCGGCAAGGAAAGCGACAGGGTGCTTCTGGCTCACGGCGGGGGCGGAGTGATGATGAGAGAGCTTATATCGGCGCTCAGAGAAAGTCTGGGCTCCAGCCCGGAATCACTTCAGGACAGCGCGGTGCTGGACCTGGACAGCCCCAGAATAGCATTTACTACTGACTCTTTCGTGGTAAAACCGCTCTTTTTCCCGGGCGGCGATATAGGGCATCTGGCGGTTTGCGGCACGGTAAACGACCTGGCGGTAAGCGGGGCCCGCCCGCTCTATCTATCTCTATCCTACATAATTGAAGAAGGTTTTTCCCGGGAGAAGCTGGAGAAGATAACCAGATCAGTCATGAAAGCTTCCGAAGAGGCGGGGGTGGAGGTGGTGACCGGCGATACCAAGGTGGTCCAGCGGGGTATGGCTGACGGTATATTTATTAATACGGCGGGAATAGGTTTAGTTCAGGAAGGCCTGGATCTTTCCTCAGCCAACGCCAGGGATGGAGATGCGGTTATAATAAACGGCTCCGTCGGAGACCACGGCCTGGCTATCCTCAGCCTCCGGGAAGGGATAGATTTCGGAAGCGGGCTGGAGAGCGATACAGCCCCCCTTAACAGGATAATCTCCGGCCTGGTCGGCCGATTTGACGGAATCAGGTGCATGCGCGACGCCACCAGGGGAGGTATAGCCGCTGTTCTCAACGAGATAGCCTCCGATTCGGGGGTCAGTATCAGGATAGAAGAGGAACTGATACCGGTAAAGGATGCCGTGCGGTCCGGCTGTGAGCTGATGGGGTACGAGCCGCTGCATATAGCGAACGAGGGCAAATTTGTTCTGATAGCGGAAAGGGAGCAGGCCGGGGATATCCTGGACGCGATGAGGGAACATCCGCTGGGAGAGCAGTCGCAGATAATCGGACGGGTATCATCTTCGCCCGCCGGCAAAGTAGTCATGCGAACAGATATCGGTGGAGAAAGAGTGGTTGATTTTCCTTACGGAGATATTCTTCCCCGGATATGCTGACCCGCCTTTACCTTAAAAGCCGGTTTAAACTTTGTGTTGCCGATGGCCGGTAAGTTAATTATTATAGACTATGTTTGACTATCATCTTCATACCAATTTCTGCGGGCACGGCAAAGGGGAACCTGCCGATTACGTCAGGGCCGCCATTGACCGGGGGTACCGGGAGATAGGTTTCAGCTGCCACCTGCCCAAACTCGATGTTCCCGACCCCTACCACGCCATGCCCAGATACATGCTTCCGGTTTATTTCGATAAACTGAGGGCCCTCCAGAAGGAGTACGCCGGGGACATAAGGATTAAGATAGGTATCGAGGCTGATTATCTGGAAGGGTATGAAGAGATGACTTCCTATCTTCTCGCCTCTTTCCCCTTTGATTATGTTTTCGGTTCGGTTCATTTCCTGGACGGCTGGCATTTTACCAGCCGGGAAGGGCGGGACAGATACGATACCATGAATCCGGTTGAAGTCTTCCCCCGATATTTTGAAGAGGTGAGAAAAGTAATAGAAACGGGGCTGTTCGATATCCTTTCTCATCCGGATGCGATCAGAAAAGAGTACTTTCAGCCGGTGAAGCCGCTGGACGGAGAGTACGCCGGGGTAGCCGATCTTCTCAATGAAAAGGGGATGTCGATAGAGATTAATACTGCCGGGCTTCGAAGAGAAGCCGGTTTCATATACCCGGACCGGGATTTTCTCAGGACCTGCCTGGACAGGGGGGTTCCGGTTACCATAGGTTCGGACGCCCACAAGCCGGAAGACCTGGGAAGAGATTTCGACAGGGTAAGAGAAATTCTCGCCGGATCGGATAAAGGGAATATTGCGGCCTACAGCCGCAGAAAGAGAACATTGATACCGTTTTCCGAGTTTACGGCTGGGTGAATATTCAGCTCTATTCTTGACAGCGGTATTGATAGCGGGTATTGTGCATAGACAATATCCCGCTACAGCCGGGAAATATTTTAAGCCGGCTGCCCTTTCAGCCTTGAATATGAGAGGAGGGAGAGGGGGCTGAGCCTCCCTCGACGATTATGAAATTCAGCGAAAAGATTTCTAAAAAAGGGATTACGTTCGATGATGTTCTGCTTATCCCCGCCAAATCAGATATCCATCCCAGGGATACCAACGTGGAGACCAGGCTTACCACCGACATCGATATAAATATACCCCTGGTTTCGGCAGCCATGGACACAGTCACCGAATATGAACTCGCCATAGCACTGGCCCGGGAGGGCGGCGTAGGGATCATACACAAGAACTTCAGCATAGAGGAGCAGGCGGAGCAGGTGGACAGGGTAAAGAGGAGCGAGAGCGGACTGATATCCAACCCGGTAACCTTCTCCCCGGATCAGAAGATCAGAGAAGCCATAGAGGTTATGAAGAAATACGACATATCAGGTCTTCCCATAATCAAGGACGGGGTACTGGTGGGTATTCTGACCAACCGCGATCTCAGATATCTTGAAAGAGATGACATAAAAGTAAGTGAAGTAATGACTTCTGAGAACCTGATCACCGCTTCCGAGGGTATAGAAATGAAGGAGGCGATGAGAATCCTCCATACCAACAGGATCGAGAAGCTCCCGGTGGTTGACAGCAGGAACCGGTTGAAGGGGCTGATAACCGCCAAGGACATTCAGAAGAGAAAGGACTATCCCAACTCCTGCAAGGATGAGAACGGGAGGCTCCGGGTAGGAGCGGCGGTGGGGGTGGAGAAGAGCTCCATGGAGAGGGTGGAAGCCCTGGTGGGGGTCGACGCCGATCTGATAGTGATCGATACCGCGCACGCGCATTCCAGGGGAGTGTTCGACAAGCTCAAGCAGATCAGGAAGAAATTCAGCGATATTCAGATCGTGGTGGGTAATATCGCCACCGCGGAAGCGGTCCGGGACCTGATGGAGTTGGGCGTCAACGCGCTTAAGGTAGGGATAGGCGCGGGAGCTATCTGCACCACCAGGGTGATAGCGGGAATAGGGGTCCCCCAGGTGACCGCAATAATGGACTGCGCGGAAGTTGCCCGCAAAGCCGGGATCCCCCTGATAGCGGACGGGGGAATAAAGTATTCCGGAGACGTGGTAAAGGCGATAGTCTCCGGAGCAGATTCGGTAATGATAGGATCCCTTTTCGCCGGCACCGACGAAAGTCCCGGAGAGATGATCTATCACCGGGGAAAGAGCTTCAAGCATTACCGGGGTATGGGATCGATAGGCGCCATGAAGGACGGAAGCAGGGACAGATATTTCCAGGAGGATGTCTGGGAAGAGAGCAAGCTGGTAGCGGAGGGGATCGAGGGAAGAGTTTCCTACAAGGGAAGCCTGTCCAGCAATGTCACCCAGCTCCTGGGAGGCCTCAGAAGCGGGATGGGTTACTGCGGTGCGGGGACCATAAAAGAACTGATAGAAAGTGGCCGTTTTGTACAGATTACCCAGTCGGGGCTTCGGGAAAGCCATCCCCATGACGTTGTGATAAGCAAGGAAGCTCCAAATTATAGAAGTAGCGTATGAAATTTCATGACAGGGATTTAAGCAGCTTCAACAAGACCCGGCGAAATACCGAAGGATTAAGAGATTCCTGCAGCCATCTCGGTATAGACCTCTTTTCCACCGCACCCGTAACGCCGGAAGACAGAAGAAATTTCCACGAATCGATAAGAGAAATCTCCGAATCGATGGATTATGCGGTGGTTATCGGTATCAGGCTCTCCGACCCGGTTCTGGAGACCATACAGGACGCTCCGACCTGGACATACTACTATCATTACCGCCAGGTCAATTACGCTCTGGATAACGCGGCGTTGTTTATTTCGAGCCGCTGCCACAGCATGGGCTTCAGGGCTCTGCCGATTCCGGCGTCCCAGATTATGGACTGGACCAGGCTGAGCGCCCACCTCTCTCACCGGCACATGGCTGAAAATGCCGGGCTTGGGTGGAGGGGGCGGAACAACCTGCTGGTCAATCCGGATTACGGCGCCTGCGTCAGGTACGCTACTGTCCTTACCGATATGCCTCTGTCATATCCGGAAGAAACCGGAGGATTCGAAGGATGCGCGGACTGCCGGGATTGTGTGGAGGCCTGCCCGGCGGGAGCTATCAAGGATGACCTCCGGGATTTCTCGGTAGACAGATGCGCCGCCCAGCTGAGGAGATTTTCAAAAAGCGAAAAGTTGAATACCATGATCTGCGGGATCTGTGTTAAAGTGTGCAAGGGTAAACTTAATGAATGACTTAACCATGGAGTGACAACCAATTGAAGGTAATCGACAGAATCAATTATTCGATATGGGAACTGAGTTCGGAGATAGATAAGTATCCCGGGGACCTCTCCATCAGGAAGAGATTGCTGGAATCATTTCTGGAAAACAAGATGTACATCGAGAGAAAGAACAATGTCCCGGTGGACCACAGGTCTTTCATGATGCTTCAGGACAAAGTCTCGGATATTTGTCTGCTTATTCACGGGGCGGGGGGTTCTCCCGCCGAGATGAAGGAATTCGGCAAATACCTGTTCGAGAGGGGCCACTCCGTCTGCGCTGTCCGCCTCCCGCTCAATACTGAAATGAAAAGGAGCGGGATGACTTCCTATCTCCGCAGCAGGCTGACCGGGAAGATGGAATATGGCGGCCCGGGAAGGAAATCCACGAACAGGAACTCCTGGTCGGCCGCTCTCTCCGATATGGAGGTTGCCTACGAGACCTGCAGCCGCTGCTGCGACAGTGTTAACGTGATAGGGTTCAGTTTCGGGGGGCTGATAGCCCTCAATATGATGAAAGAGTATGATATCCCGAAAACGGTGCTGATAGCGCCGGCGCTCTATCCCCGTGAGAAGGGAGGGATAAGGTTTTCATTGATGCTCAAGGCCGTTCCGTCGCTGGCCCAATGGTCCGACCCGGTTAAATTCACCATAGCGGATCTGATAGCCAGAACCAGGAAAAAGGTCGACGGTATCGATCAGCCCTTCCTGATGATTCAGTCGGTGGATGATCCGGTCCTCTCCCTGAAGGGGTACGGTTTTCTTAAGAAACACTGCAAAAACAGAAACAGCGAGTTTGTTCTCTATGAAAAGGGCGGCCATGTGCTTGTCACCGGCGAGGTTGCGGAGGAAGTTTTCAGGGAAACGGAAAAGTTTCTGAGAGAGAGCTTCAGTCGATCCTGAAACTGAACTGAGGGTCCAGCGACCTTATTTCCTTAACAGCGCTTTTCAGCTTATCGCGCAGTCCCGGGGCCCCGCTGCTCCTGTATTCAGAGTAAATGTCAAGGAACCTGTCATGAAGCTGTTTCAGGTTCTTCTCCCTGTCTATATCAAGAACTGACCGCTCCAGATGGAATATCTCCCCGTCGCTCATACTTTTCTGAAGGTTCAGGTACTGAATCTTCATCACAGACAGAACCCGCAGGTAGTCCTCCAGCCCGCCGGCCAGCTTCTCCAGTACGTCCGCCAGGGCGGTTTTTCTTCTTGATGCCTTGCAGAGGTGAGAAAATGCCAGCTTATAGTATATCTCGGCCCTTCCGATGTATGAGCGCCTGGATAGTTTCATGTGGGGGGCCGAACCGGGCCTTCTCATCCCGGGATTATCGAAAAGCCCTATCGACAGCAGCAGGAAATCCGCGTTGGTCCGGTAGTAGAGGTATTTCTCCCTGCTGCTTTCCACGCTCCCGAGACGTTCATTCAGCGAAATATCGTAGGGGATCACATATTTTTTCACCTGGCCGTGATATTCCGGGCTGGACAACGATGTGAGAAGGTTTGCGATGTACATATTTACATCCTCGTCGTAGATACAGGTATTGGTGGGGTAGTTGCCGTCCATCCTGCTGTACAGGAAGTGGTTCATCATGTAGAAGGAAGTTTTATGTTTTTCAGAGATATTACAGCCGCGCTGAATCTCTGTGTATAATGCGGACTCATTCATTCTGTAAGCTCCGTTGCTTATATCTGTAGATGTCTTTCTGTTGCGCCCGGTTAAATTTGCAAGCATTGTGCCACGGGGCTGAGAAGAAGCATGATTAAGACGGGGCCTGGTCCCCTGGCAGTTCTCCAAGTAGCCTCTGCAGGCAGAGATGAACAACTCCCCAACAAACGGTTGATTGATGAAAAATCTTGTGATACCATACTGAATCATTACTCGATTATCATTGCCGGAAGGAGATTTGAGATGAAGATCGGATTTCTGCAGATGCGGGTGAAATTCGGTGATATCAAGCTGAACGTCAAGAAAGCCCTCGGCCTGCTGGAGAGGGTAAATGACGCAGTTATCGTTCTGCCGGAGCTGTTCAATACCGGGTATATCTTCAGGAACAAGGAGGAGCTGTATTCTCTCTCCGAGAAGGTGCCGGGGGGTTATACCACCAAGCAGATGAAGAAGATAGCAAAGAAGAACAACCTCGACCTGGTCTTCGGGCTGGCCCAGAAAGTGGGGGAAAAGGTTTACAACTCAGCCGTATATGTTTCTCCGAAGGGAAAAGTGGACAGCTACCGCAAGGTTCACCTCTTCGACCGGGAAAAGCTGCTGTTTGAACACGGCAGGTCGTTCAAGACCAAATCGATAAAGGGCGCCAAGCTGGGGTTCATGGTATGCTTTGACTGGATGTTCCCCGAAGCCTGCAGGTCCCTGGCTCTGAAAGGCGCGCAGGTAATATGCCATCCAAGCAACCTGATCCTTCCCTGGGGGCAGGACGCCATGAAGCTCAGGTGCCTTGAAAACAGGGTGTTCGCTATTACCGCCAACCGTATTGGGGTGGAAAGAAGGGGAACCGTCAGGCTGGAATTTACCGGCAACAGCCAGGTGGTAAGCCCGGACGGAGAGGTCCTGCTCTCGGTGGGCGACAGGAGCGAATCGCTCAAGGTGATCGATGTGGATATCTCCGAGGCGGATGACAAGGATATCAATGCCAACAACAACGTGATAGAGGACAGATTTCCATCTTACTATTCGCTGCTGACCAGGAAATAGGAGCCGCCCTTTCACCGCTTCCGCGCCGTTTTGAACTTCTGCCGATCTGAGGCAGCCCTGAAAGCTGTTTTCTCCATTATATTACCTGTTTTGCAAAACGCACTGAATATGCCGTTATTACTTCTATTTGATCCCCCTGATTCCTCTCTATTTCCCCTGATTTACCGTAATATAGCTACTTTTTTCCTTGGCACAAACCTTGCGAAATTATTCAGGTGAAAAAACAGACCAACGAAAAGTTGTCGGCAGATTCTATATGTGCAGACCGTTTTTTATTATGAGGAGTTAATGATGAGAAGGGATCGAAAGCCTGTATTAACCTCGCCGTGGAAAATTGGAGTTCTGGTAGCTTTACTGATTCTAGTGACTAACTCGGCCGTGGCTTACTATATGGTGAGTAAATACGGCATCGAATTCAACTGGCTGGAAAGAGGCAGCGGGCTGTGGGGAATAGATTCGTACGGATTCTTCAGGGAGATGTATCCCCTTGCCGCATCAGTGCTGATATGCTCGCTGGTGGCGTATTTTGCGATAGCATCGGCGGTGAGAAGGTACCGGTATTATATAGATTCCGGTCAGGACTACCGGAAAATGATATCACTCGCCGACAGCATAGACGATCTTACCAATCCCTCCCAGATAGCCAGTCTCTCCGACTATCCGGAGTTCCAGGCGATATTGAGGAATTACGGCGACCAGATAAGGGAAATTTCGAATCAGATAAACGAGAATTATGAAATGCTGGATAATACAGAGCTGGAAAAAGAGATGGAAGCGCTTCTGGAGGGCAAACCGGTGCTGGAGTCGGTGACCGGTGACCGGTGGTGGAAGGAGAGCATAAAAGAGCTCTCCGAGAGGCTTGAAAACAGCTCCGGCGATGCGGAAAGTGTCAGAACAGAAAACGAAGATAACAGACGGCTGATAGGAAGCGCCATACTCTCATTCGGAAGGATCACCGAATGGATAGAGGAAGCGCGGCGCAACCTCTCCCGGATCAGGGGGCTGGTTGACCAGTACAGCGGTTCGGAATCTTCCGCCGATATGCCCGGGCAGCAGGGCCAGATGGGGGCGAACCAGGAGGTCAGAAAAGCGCTTGGCGAGATCAGCAGTTCTCTCAGCAGACTGGGCGAGGGCGGAGCAGCCATGAACGACTTCTCCGAAACAACCAACGGGTTGGCGCTTAATATAGCTCTGCTGGCGGCCAGAGGCGACGCCGGTGAGAAGGACCTGACCGATTTTGCGGAGAAGGCCAGGAGCACCTCGGAGAAGTTCAAGAAACTCAGCTCTGCGATCCAGTCTCTGGTTGGGAAACTCCAGAACGATTTCAGCACGGTAAGAGCGTGGGCGGAAAAACAGTCCGGACAGACAGCCGCCCCGCAGAAAGACAGTTCCGGCCTGCAGTCCAGGCTGGAAGAATCTATTGCGGTCATGAACAAGAACCTGGAGAATCTGGCCTCGGATGCCAACCTGGTCGACCAGCTGCTCAGAAAGGAATCAGAGCAGGGTGGTTTGGGTGATCAGAGCGCGCCGGTTGCAGCCGGCCAGAGTGCAGAGATGGCTTCAGGCAATGAAGAGGCGGAATCGGAGGAACTGGAGATTCTCAGAAGCGATCAGTTTGTGAAAGGCGGCGATGAAGAATGGGGCCAGGCCGATTCCAGTGAAGAAACAGGGGAAGAGCAGACCCTGGTAGAACAGGATAGCGATATGAACACCGCAGGAGAAGAGCCTTCCGGAGAGATAGACTCCACTGATGCCTCAGCCGGGTTTGAATCCGGGGCCGACAATATAGAAGTGGAAGAGCCGGAACCGTCAGCCATGGACGGACAGGAGGCGGACGACCAGATGTGGGCCTCTCTTAATATAAGCGGGGAAACCGGTGAAGAGAAAAGTGAGGAAACAGGGATTGATTTCAGCGATAAGCAGGAGCCGGAAGCTGAAGATCAGCCCGCTCCCGAAGAAGGGGCGGAGGAAATTGAAGCCGAAGATACTCCGCTGCAGGATGGCTCTTACCAGATAGATCCGGAGTCTGTAACCGGGGTTGAAGCGGCTTACAGCGAGTTCATGGACCGCTCTGTCAACAAGCAGGAGCAGGCCGGAGTGGATGACCAGGCCGGGCAGAAGCTGGAAGAGGATGACGACGATCCAGTAATAGATCTTTACGACCTCGGAGCGGTGGAGCTTACCGGGGCCGACATTACTCAATGAGGTAGCAGGTGCCAGAATTGAAAGACGAAAATAAGCAGATGTTCCGGGAACAGGTGGATGACCATGTCAAGAAGCTGGTCAGTATGCTGGAGCACTCTTCAGGAGAGAATGTAGACGGGGGTGTTATCGACCGGATCTGCCTTGCCACCCGCCTTCTCGAAGGGAGCGCCGCCATGCTGCAGCTTTCAAGCTGGAGCGAAATGCTGACCCTTTTCCGCGAAATGATCGAGAAATCCGGGGGAAGGACTCTTGACGAGAACCTTTCACAGGTGATTTCTGAGATAATAGAGGCTGAGGAAACCATTATCAATAAGGTTGAAAGCGGAGGGATTGAATCCTGCAACGATTCTGATCTCTTTGAAGGGATAAGGGATGAAATACTGTTTCTGACCAGTGAATACGATGCGTCCATGCCCCAGGAAAAGAGCGGTTCCGGTGTTCAAGTGGTCTATTTCAAGGAAAAAGGCGACGATAACGGTTTCGAGATAATAAACTCTATGGTGGATGTGCTGGATAAAATAAACCAGGAGCTGATCCTGCGCAAGGATAATAGAGATAAAGGTAATAATAACGACCTGAACAACCTCTGGGGAGAGGGCAGATTCTATATGGATATAGTGGATGGTATAGTAAAGCGGGTGGCCGGCCCCGGGGGAGAAAACAGTTCTCCGGTATCCAGCCAGGTTCTGCTCAATACTATAGACGAGATTGTCGATATTTACAGTAAGATGAAGGGCTGGAGCCTGGAATTCCATATCAGGTCTGACGATTTCAGCATGGACAGTGATATCGGGGCTGATCTGTTTTCAGTAATAGAAAAGTGCATCTTCGATATAAATGAACTTTCCCTGAAGAACGGCGATCAGGACCTGGATCTGGAGCTGGTTATCAGTAACAAAGGCTCTTATCTGGAAACTGCGGTAAGTGATAACTACAGAAGCAATTCGGTTATTGATAATGTGGATATCGCGGCTTATTACCCTGGCCTGATATCTATAAGGAATATTCTCAGAAAATGGCAGGGGCTCCTGTGGGTGGACCGGTCTCTGAAAGAGGGCGAAAGGTTCAGGTTTACTATGCCGGCCGGCAGAGAGAAAACCGATTACCGGGTAATCTCCGCGGGTGGTACCGAGGTGGCGGTTCTTTCCCGCTGCATCGAGACAGTTACAGAGTTCCACGAAAAAAAGGTCACTATGGAAAATAATCGATATTACTTTGATTCCCTTAGTGGCAAAGTCCCGGTGTTCAGTATTGATGAACTGGCAAGTGATGAACTGAACGCTGATTACGATTTTAATTATATGCTGGTTTTCGGCATAGCTGAAGAGCGGGTTGCGGTACTGTGCGAGAACGAAGGTTACCGGATAGAAACAGTTCCGGAACAGTCCGTGGAAGAGAGTCAGCTGTCGATTTCAGAAATTTCTCTGCAGATCGGGGAAAACTCCTTTCCGGTGCTGGACACCGCGATGATCCTGGAGAACCTTGATAGCATGCAGGAAAAAAGTCTTTCGTACGCCGCTCCGGTATCTTCCGATGATACCGGGATAGCGTAGGAAATAAATTGGTTGTGTTGCCGTGTGCGTGGTATTAAAACAGTGAGGTTGTCATGACAGAACATCACGATAACGAGTACAGAAACATCATTATAGGAGGGCATGACGACAGAAACGAAGTAATGACTTCTATTGAGGCGGCTGAGTATCTTAAGATGCACGTTAAGACAGTCTGCCGTTTGGCCAAAGAGAAGAAGATACCCGCCAAGAAAGTGGGAAGCGAGTGGCGTTTCCTCCGGAGCGTGCTGGACAAGTGGCTGGCGCAGGAGGAAGTGGTGAGTTCCTGAGCGGGCTTGAGGGGATAAAGATGGGGAAAGCACAATTTGAGAGAATAAAGATTGATCAACCGGATACCGCTCTTTTCAGAATCTCCGGAAGACTGGGGTTTCACGAGAACGGAAAAGTTCAGCAGCTGGTGGAAGAATGTCTCAAGAGGAAATTCAAGAAGGTTATCTTCGATTTTCTCAATCTTTCATCGCTGGGCGGAGGAGTCGCGAAGATCTTCCGGGATTTCGTAATTGAGTGTAAGAGGGAAGGGGGGCTGGTCTTATTCGTAGTGAATAACGAAGTCGTGCTGGATTTTCTCGTCAGCGATGATTTTGAAATAAATATATTATCTTCGGTGGAGGAAGCTCTGTATAAGAAGGTATCAGATTCGGGGATTGAAGAAGGTACGGTGAGTTCCGGGGCTGAGAAGCGGGAGGATGAGCCGGATGCTTCCACTGCGGAGAACGGCGCGATAATAATGGGGCACACCTTCGAATCGGAGAAACCGGAAGAGTCCGGGCAGGAGCCCGACCTTGCCGTTTCGGAGAGTGATCATAAGCGGGAACAGAGTCAGGATAACCGGGCTGACCCCGCTGCTGACAAAGAACCGGAATCCGAAGGGGAGCAGAAAAGCGAAGAAATTATCAGCGAGATTTTCAATGAGGACGGCAGGATTAAGACGCCGGAGTGGATACATACCCCCAGATCGCCATTCGGCCGGAAGAACGAGGGGGTGGAACCTCGGCAGGGGAGCGATATCAACAGGCAGTTGAAACGCAGAGTGCTTGAACTGGAAACCCTCTTTTCAATAAGTTCTGATTTTAATTCAATTTATGATAAGAAGAAATTCCTGGACATATTCCTTCTAACCGCCATAGCCCAGGGGGGTATAGAGTCGGCGCTATTTCTTGAACGTAAGGATGGCCGGCTCAAGCCTATGGTCTGCAAGGGTATCAGCCGCAGGGAAGTCCTGGATTTCAGCCTGGACCTTGATTCGCTGCCTGATTCCGTCCTGAAAGAATCTATACAGGAGATAGATTCTCTGGGAAAAGAGGATGATATAGGCCCTCTGCTGGAAAATGATTTCAAGTTCTTCTATCCGTTTGTTATGGACGGCAGGCTGATAGGCATTTTCGTGATTGGCAAGAGGATCTCCGGACGAAAGATGGAGACGGAGGATTTCGAATTTCTGAATATTCTTGCCAATGTAGCCCAGGGAGCTTACAGGAATGTGGTAATGCTTGAAGAGGAACATGAAAGAACCCTGGGAATCGTTAAGACCCTCATCTCCATGATCGAAGAAAACACCCTGCTCAAGGGCACTTCGGAATTCGTATCCCGTTACGTAGGGATAGTGGCGAAGAAAATGAATTATCCTCAGGAATATTTCAAGGAACTGATATACGGCACAGTGCTCCGTGATATGGGAATGATCAAGATCAGCGATCTTATAATAAAAAGCCCCCGGGAACTGACCAAGGAAGAGTGGGATATAGTAAAAAGGCACCCGGATGACGGCGCAAAGATGCTGGAAAGAATGAAGTTCAGTAATAAAGTTGTAGAGATAGTAAGATGTCACCACGAGAGATTCAACGGTGAGGGATACCCCAGAGGTTTGAGGGGCAAGGAGATACCGCTGGGTTCACGGATTATATCGGTGGTGGAGAGTTATTCGGCAATGATTCATGACCGTCCCGCCCGGATGGCCCTGTCAGAGCGAGAAGCCCTTGATACCCTGAAGGAGAATTACGGGCTCAGATACGATATGGAAGTTATCCGGTGCTTCGTAACTGTAATGGAAAAAGAGATAGCAAAATCTATAAAGCCGGCGGCAACTGTATCAGAGGTGTAAACTTTGGCTGGGAATATACTGGTTGCGGACAACGATCCCAATATAGTTGAGATCATCACTGAGTCTCTTCGTTCCGAAGGTTATAATATAGAATCAGCTTCGGACGGAGAAGAGGCGATGTCCAAGTTCAGGGATTTTGATCCCGACCTGGTGATTCTGGATACCGTGCTCCCGGTCATCGACGGGTTGCAGGTGTGCGAAAATATCAGGGTGAGGCCGGGAAAGAGAGAGGTGCCCATTATCATAATGTCGGGAGGCCTCTCCAGTGACGCGGTTTCGGAAGGATTCAAGCATGGCGCCAGCGATGTTATCAGGAAGCCGTTTTCCATAGATGAAATAGTTGCCAGGGCGAACAACTTCCTGCTTCAGCCTGAAGACAGGGATAGAGCCGGAGAGGAGGAAGAAAAGCAGGGTTATGAATATTTCAAGAGGGAATTCAAACGCAAGGTCGTGAATCTGAGGACCCTGTTTGACCTCAGCCAGGATTTTAACAGGATCAAGGATCCGGATGAACTGGTACATATTCTCTGCCTGACCCTGCTCGGCCAGCTCGGTATCGGTGCGGTAGCCATATTCAGGCTTAAGAAAAACGACTACAATCTGCTGGAATATGCCGGAGGAATGGGGATCGAAGCCAATGTTCTGAAGGCGGTGAATTTCTCCAGAAAAAGCGGATTGATAAGGCATGTCTCCAAACTTGATAATTTCATTGAACTGGATGCCGGCAGTATCCCCGGTTCCGGAAAGAAGGAAGCACAGTTCCTGCTGAACCTGGATCTTAAGTACTGCTTCCCCTTGATAATTAAAGAGAATCTGATAGGGATCATCCTGGCCGGTAAGAAGATCAACCAGAGGGAGTATTCTGTAAACGATCTTGAGATGTTCCGGCTTCTATGCCATTCGGCGGCCAACGCCCTGGAGAACGCCAGGTTGTATACCGAGCTCCAGAATACTTACCTTTCCACAATCAGGGTTCTGGTTTCCACAATCGAGGCTAAGGACCCCTATACCTCCGGGCATACCGACAGGGTAGCCAATTACTCTTCGGCACTGGCCCATAAAATGGGGATGGATAAGAAGGAGGTAGAGACCATAGAGTTCGGAGCGGCCCTTCATGATATAGGCAAACTGGGAGTGTATGAAAATATACTCAACAAATCGGGAGCCCTGACCGAGAAGGAATGGATAATCGTGAGAAGCCACCCGGAGATTGGTGCAAATATTATCAAGGATATGAGCTTTCTCAAGAAGGCCAGCGATCTGGTCAGGCATCACCATGAGAGACTGGACGGCAGCGGCTACCCGGACGGGCTCAAAGGTGATGAGATATCGGTAGGGGCGAAAATAATCTCCATTGCGGACAGTTTCGATGCCATGACCAGCAACCGGCCGTACCGCAAACCTCTCTCCTACCAGGAGGCGATTGAGCAGCTTCGTATGCAGCCTCATAAATTCGACCCTGATATAGTGGAAATCTTCGCCGAAATTATTGCGGACAGGTCCAGGACTACCTGATGAACTGATTGTAAACTATCTTTACGCTGATGCCCGGCGTATCTTAATCCCTTTATTTTGAAGAATATTCAATAGCCAGGGCCTCTGGCCGGTGTAAATACGGTTTATGGGCAGGCAGGGCCGGGAGGCGGGCCAGCAAAAGGCATGGCAAAGACAAGTTATAATTATATAAAGAGTTACCAGTTATATTATTATTTGGATAATACCGGCATCCATATTGCGGTACAGGGAGGGTGATCAAACATTTTGGAGTGTCAACCCGGTGATGTGAGGACGAAGGCGGAAGTCGGGGCGGGTTTGTCACTCCAAATTATCATTGAGCGGTCATTGCTATGGTTCAGGCGGATGTCTTCAACGTTTCGGGGGTCAGCCCTATCTCTTTGATAAGCTGATTCCTGAAGGTATTTACATCGAGGTTACGGTTGAGTTTCCCGTTGATGGCGGTGGAGACCGAGCCGGTCTCCTCGCTCACTATTATGTTTATGGAGTCTGTCTCTTCGGATAGACCTATTCCGGCCCGGTGCCTGGTGCCGACAGCATGGCTGAGCCGGGGATTCTGTGACAGGGGTAGAATGCAACCGGCCGCGGTAATCCTGCTTCCCGAGATGATTACGGCTCCGTCATGAAGGGGGGAGGGCGGTGTAAATATGGTGACCAGAAGGTCCTCTGTCACCCTGGAGTCAATCGGAACCCCGGTTTCAATGAAATTTTTCAGCCCCACATCCCTTTCGATGGCGATCAGGGCGCCAAGCCCTCTTTCACTTATCTGGTAACAGGCCTTTACTATTTCATTTATAGTGGGAGACTGCTCCACCTTCAGGAATGCGCCGATAATACGGTTCTGTCCCAGTTTGGCCAGAGCCTTCCTCAATTCCGGCTGGAACAGGATTACGAAAGCTATCAGCCAGACGGTCTTGAGACTGCTGAGGATCCAGTTCAGGGCCCCGAAGTTGAGCCATCTGGATACGAAACTCACGATAATAAGGATGAACAGGCCGATGAACATCTGGATAGCCCTGGTCCCCTTTATTGAGAGGTAGAGTTTGTAGAATATGAACGCGACTATAAGGATATCCAGAATATCGACTATGAGGTTGAATTGATATGAAGTCACTTTCTGATCTTATCTCCCTCGATTGCCTTGAATACTTTAATAAAATCTCTGGTTTCTCTTACATCATGTACCCGGACCAGCTGAGCCCCCTCCCTGATCGATCTTCCCAGCGCCGCAAGGCCGCCAGAGACACGGTATTCCGGATCTCTGCCTGTTATCATGCCCAGGAATGATTTGCGGGAATACCCGATCATAACAGGGAATCCCAGCTCTCTGAAGCTGGAAAGCTCCCTGATAATATCCAGATTGTCTTCTAATCTTTTACCAAAACCTATCCCGGGGTCAATAATTATTTTCTCTTTTTCAACTCCCTGCTCCATTATCCTGGCGGTCCTTTCCCTGAACCACCCGATAATTTCTCCTATTACATCTTCATAATAGGGGTTATCCTGCATGGAAGAGGGGGTTCCCCGCATATGCATGACGATAACGGCCGCGCTGTATTCAGCCGCCACCGCCGCCATCTCAGGGTCGTCTCTCAGGCCGCTGATATCGTTGATTATCCGGGCGCCGCAGTCCATGGCCATCCTGGCAACCTCCGACTTTCTGGTGTCGATCGAAATGGGTACTTCTATCCTGCCCTGAAGCTTTTCAATAACCGGTTTTACCCTTCTGATCTCCTCTTCTGTGCCGGGGTCTGATGCGCCGGGCCTGCTGGATTCACCTCCGATATCTATAATGTCAGCCCCTTCTTCGACCATTGCCAGAGCCCTTTCCAGGGCTTCACCGGGCTCAAGGTATATGCCCCCGTCACTGAAGCTGTCGGGTGTGATATTGAGTATACCCATTACCAGGGGTGGGTCCAGGAGCGAAAGGTGTCCCTCTCCGAGGCTAACTCTCTCCGGAGGGCTGCAGTAAGCGGAGGCCAGGCGCTGTACCTCTTCCCCCAGCCGGGGAAGGCCGAAAGGCTGGCCGGAGAACCGGCCGGGCAGCTCCCCCGCTTTCCTCTCATCGATGATAATGTATACCTGGGAGTTCTCCGGCTTTCCTGAAATGATGTCGCGGTGAACAGCCGCTTCCTGCCCCATTGATAGAAGCTGCTGTTTGATGATATTGGCAGCTGCCGGAGGGACGTTATCAACCCTGAAAATCAGGTTGCTGCTCTTTCGGCTTATTATCTCTATCCCTCTGTCGTCCACCCCTGAATTACGGAGGTATCTTACCAGGGTTACGGGGTCATTGGCTGGAAGAATACGTACATTATATCGCATATGGACCCGACAGTTTTTCAGGCAGAAGCTTGATCTTCATCCCCGGCCTCTTCACCGCTTTTTCCGGGATTTCCGGCCGCCTCACCCATGGAAAGGTCGCCACCAGGTTCCGTGCCGGCCTTATTTTCCGGTCCGACTGCACCGGCCTTCTCATTCCCGCTTTTCTCCCCGGACGGCTCTTTGTTCCCTGCGGTTCTTTTCTTTTTGATCTGTTCCGGGAGAGTGCCCCCTTCCAGGAGGATCTTGATCTCTTCCCCGTCCAGCGATTCTCTCTCCAGAAGGGCTTCGGCTACCCTGTGCAGTTCATCGATATGCTCTTCGATTATCTCCCTGGCCCTTCCGTAGCAATATTCAATTATTCGTTTTACCTCGCTGTCAATATCTCTGGCGGTCTCTTCGCTGTATACCTTCTTGTTGGAGATATATTTGCCCAGGAAGGGGTGATCTTCATGGTTGTTGAACGATATGGGGCCAACTTTCTTGCTCATGCCCCACTTGGTAACCATCTTGCGCGCCAGGTTGGAGGCGTTATCGATATCGTTCTGAGCGCCGGTTCCTACTCTTTTCATTACCATCTCTTCCGAAACTCTGCCCCCCATGGACATGGTTATAATGTCCAGCAGGTATTCCCTGGTCTGGAACAAAACGTCATCTTTGGGCAGGAAATAGGTCAGCCCGCCGGCCCTTCCCCTCGGTATAATGGTTACTTTGTGCAGCGGATCCGCATTTTCCAGGTAAGAGCCCACTATGGCGTGTCCGCTCTCGTGATATGCCGATACTCTTCTGGTATCTTCCTTGAGAACCTTGCTCTTGCGTTCCGGCCCCAGAATGACCTTGTCTTTCGCCTCTTCGAAATCCTCCATTTCGACCTCGTTCTTGCTCTTTTTCGCAGCCAGCAGGGCCGCTTCATTAGCCATGTTGGCAAGGTCGGCTCCGGACATCCCCGGAGTCCCCCTGGCCAGAATCTCCAGTTCCACATCGTCAGCGAGGGGTATCTTGCGGGTGTGGACCTTGAGAATACCCAGCCTGCCACGCAGATCAGGCATGTCCACTATCACTCTGCGGTCGAATCTGCCGGGCCTGAGCAGGGCCGGGTCGAGCACATCGGGACGGTTGGTAGCGGCCAGGAGAATCACTCCCTCTTCGGTATCGAATCCGTCCATTTCCACCAGGAGCTGGTTGAGGGTCTGCTCTCTTTCGTCATGGCCTCCGCCCAGTCCGGCTCCTCTCTGCCTTCCCACCGCGTCAAGTTCATCCACGAACAGTATGCAGGGCGCGTTTTTTCTTCCCTTATCAAAGAGGTCCCGGACACGGCTGGCACCCACTCCCACAAACATCTCCACGAAATCTGACCCGCTCATGCTGAAAAACGACACATCCGCCTCGCCGGCCACCGCTCTGGCCAGAAGAGTCTTGCCGGTTCCCGGAGGCCCGAGCAGGATAACTCCCTTCGGTATTCTGCCGCCGAGTTTCTGAAATTTCTTCGGATCTTTGAGGAATTCAACTATTTCCTGCAGCTCTTCCTTCGCCTCCTCCGCTCCGGCGACGTCATCAAAAGTAACGTCCGGTTTGTTCTCGCCGATGAGTTTCGCCTTACTCTTTCCGAAGCTGAAGGCCTTATTCCCGCCGGTCTGCATCTGCTTCATGAAAACGAACCACAGGACGAAAAGAGCGATCAGCGGAAGGGCGGTAGCCAGGGCTTTCATCCACACACTGCTTCCGGGGAATTCGCCCTCGATAACGGCGTTGGGATTATGCTCCCATATCTTCTCGGGCAGGTCCTTGTCCTCGGCGGGAAGAATTACCTTGAAAATGCTGACGGCCTGGCCCCGGTTTCCGGTAGGGATGACCATCTCCTGTACCAGCTCGCCCTTGACTTCCAGCCCCTTTATCTTCACCTTTGCGACATTGCCCTCTTCCACCTGCTTCATGAAGGTGCTGTAGTTTATCTGCTGCTCGTTTCTGTTTCCCGAATTATACAGAAGGTAGGCCAGGAATATCATTATCATGACCATTACCCACAGGGCCATCGATCTTGATGGCTTCTGGGGCGGTTTTCCCGGAGGTACCCACTTGCCGTCAGGTTTCTTATTGCCTTTCTTATCCTTGTCCATATTCATAAAAGTGTCTTATCCTGATCTTAAGCCAATGATTATAATATTCCACCTATTAAGATACTCAATAGAACCTCTTTTGTCTAATACGAAAAATGCCGCAGCCAGCGGAGTGAAATTGCAACTGCCCCTTTGATTTTTACTCTCAGTTGTATTGACTTATATTGCCTTTCCCCTTTTATCAGTGGGATAAAATGCCTGCCGGAATTATATGTAAAGCTCTTTTTCGATATCCTTCTCGATCATCGACAGCGTTTTGCAGGTATCTTCCAAATCCCTGATATCCGGAGTAAGTTCTCTGATATAAGGCAGATTTCTGAAGTGTTCCTTGAAATCAAGTCCGTAACCTATCACAAAAACGTCCGGAATATCGAAACCAACGTAATCGGCGGGGATAACTACCTCTCTGGCGGCTGCCTTGTTCAGCAGCGTGCATACCTTGATGCTGTTGGCCTGTTCGTTCTCCAGCGACTCTATCAGCCTGGATATGGTATGCCCGGTGTCTATAATCTCGTCCACTATTATTATATCCCTTCCCTGTATATCCCTGCTGGTGAGGTTGTTTATTTCGATATGCTCGCTTCTCTCAGAGCCGTCCCGGTAACTCGACATGGCGATGAATTCTATCTGGTGAGGGAGGGTAAGCCCTCTGACCAGGTCCGCGAGAAAGATGAATGCCCCTTTGAGGAGGGTGATAAGAACGGGCACTTCGCCCGTATGGTCAGAGGAGAGCCTCCTCGCAATTTCAGCTACCCTGCGCTGGATTTCCCTCTCCGGGATGTAGTAAATATCCCTTTTTTGCATAAGATTATCTGGGTTAAAACCGGGCAAAATTTTTTAGTCAATGTATGTTATCAATATTCATGAATTATATCCAGAAATATTTAACCCGATTATAATTTAATCTCCAACATTCTGACTGGCCTTAACTTAGGCGGCAGAAAAATATACCTGATATACGGGCTTTCTTCCTAAATCTCTTTTTCCAGCCTGATTCTGGTTATTTTGCCGCTTTCGCCAGTGACTCTGGTTCTCTCGGAAGAGGCCAGCCCGGGTACCCAGACTATACCGCGGGGATCTTCGATAACCGGCATTCTGTCTCTCTCATGGAGCGGGATCTTGCTGTCTATCATCAGGTCGCTCAGCTTTTTCCTTCCCTTCATCCCGAAAGGGGTAATCCTGTCTCCTTCGCTCCTGGTTCTTATTATCAGCGGAAACTCTATATCGGCCAGATAAGCCTGGTTTTCAGTGGAACGGCATGAACCGGCTTCAGGCCGGCTTACCCGACTGACAGACGCCTTCATTCCCCAGCCGGGAAGGCTGTATTCTCCCTCTGACGGAATCTCGAACCGCGCAGGCTGTTCTGTTTCTGCTTCATCTTCCAGGGAAAATCTCAGCAGGAGCTGCTCGCGGGATATTCTTATTCCGTGGGGAAGGGTAACTTCTCTGCCTGAGTCTGATTCTCTGACCAGAGATTTGACTGAGTCAAAATGGCACTTGAGTATATCCTGGTGGATCCCGAAATATTTCCTCAGCACGGCGTCGGTGAGCAGATAAATCTGGAGATCATTGAGCTGCTCCACTCTGCTCAACGGTATGTTGAGGCCGCCGCCCTTCATTTTCATATCCAGCAGAGGTTCGATATCTTCTCTGGCTGCATCGGTGAGCTCCGAGAGATTTTCGGCCAGCCTGGCCAGGGATTCGGTAATTGATGGGTTATAGGAGGCGGCAATTTCGGGGATCAGCCGGTTCCGGATCCGGTTGCGGAGGTAACCGGTGTCCAGGTTGCTTCTGTCCACCGCGAACGGGATATTATTCTCCCGGACATAACTCTCTATCTCCTCGCGGCTGCAGCAGAGAATGGGGCGGATGAATATTCCTCGCCGGGGAGGTATCCCCGCCAGACCGGCAATCCCGCTTCCTCTTATGATGTGATGAAGGACTGTTTCCGCCTGGTCGTTGAGATTGTGGCCGAGGGCCACCGAATCGGCAGCGAATCTGCCTGCCGCGTCTTCCAGAAAGGAATATCTGAGTTCTCTGGCCGCCTCTTCCATGCCGGTTCGGCTCCTTTCGGCCTCGGCGGGGACATCGGCGGAGCCGGTCACCAGCGGTACCTTCAGTTCTTTGCAGTAGCGTGATACCAGCCCGGCTTCTTCCGCCGCTTCCGGCCTGATCATATGGTTGAAGTGGGCGGCAGTGATATTCAGCTCCATAGAGGGAGAGAGCCGTTGCAGGATGGTCAGAAGAGCCATGGAGTCCGGCCCGCCGGATACGGCGGCGGTTACCGTCTCACCGCGCCGGATAAGACGGCGGGTGTTTATCCAATTCCTGATTTTTACGGTGCAGTCCATTGAATTATCACGAGGGGAAATGAATCCGGCCCAGTAGAAAAATTCTGGCGGTGCAGGGATTCGAACCCCGGACACGAGGATTATGATTCCTCTGCTCTAACCGACTGAGCTACACCGCCTTTTCTTGGAATAGTAATCTAAAATATCGGAAAGTCAAGCGAAAAGAGGCCTGCCGCGCTGTTCTGATCCGAAGCCGATGAGAATAAATATTTCTCTTTCTACCGGCTCCCGGTTCTGTTATAGATACTTATGCTGACCCGCCCTGTTTTGCCGGCGGCGGGCCCTGTTATTCTGATAACAGAAAGCGGGTGAAATTATGAGGATATATACTGAAAATGATGTTGATCCCGGCATTCTCCGTAATAACTCGGTGGTGGTTCTGGGGTACGGAAACCAGGGGCGCCCCCAGGCCCTGAACCTCAGAGACAGCGGGCTGAATGTTACTATCGCCGCCCGGGAGAAAAGAGGCGGCTGGCAGAGGGCACTGCGGGACGGGTTTGAACCGGTTGCGCCGGAAGAAGGGATCAGAAAGGCAGATATACTCCTGTATCTGATACCTGACGAGATCCAGGGGGAGGTATTCGAGAATACGGTAAAGGGTAATCTCAGAGAGGGCTCCACTATATGCTTTGCCCACGGGTTTGCGGTGGCATTCGGGCGGATTGAGAGCGATGGTTATGAACTGATACTGGTAGCGCCCAAGGGGCAGGGGGGGAAGGTGCGGGAGGCGTATCTTTCCGGAAGCGGGGTGCCCGCTCTGGTGGGAGCGGAGAGCGAATCGGGGATGGAGACCGCGCTTGCCATTGCTCATGCTCTCGGTTCTCTCCGGGTAGGGGGTTTCCGGACTACTTTCCGTGAGGAGGCGGTAAGCGATCTATTCGGAGAACAGGCGGTTCTCTGCGGGGGGGTGACCGCCCTGATAAAGTCGGCTTTCGATACCCTGGTTGAGGCCGGTTTCAGTCCCGAGGTGGCCTATTTCGAATGCATGCACGAGCTGAAGATAATAGTTGATATATTTTATTCGCGCGGGATGTCCGGAATGAGGGAAGTTATCAGCAGGACAGCCGCTTACGGCGGGCTGAAGTACGGCGAGGATATAATCGGCGAAGATGCCCGGAAGAAAATGAAAACCCTCCTGGATTTCATCGACCGTGGAGATTTCGCGGATGACTGGATGAAAGCCTCCAGGGACGGGCAGAGCCTCAAGAGGCTGATGGACAGGGAAGGGTCTCTTCTTCTGGAAAAGACCGGAGAGAAGCTGAGGAAACTGTTCCCGGAGAATTATTGAAACTTTATTTGTGGAGAGGCATTGATTACTATATATAACAGGCGAAACAGTTTTGGATAGTAAATGAAAGAGGGTAAGTTATGAGAAAAGCGGGCGGTTCAGTTGCGGTTATTATTCTGCTTTCTCTGCTGATTATTGCCGGGTGCGGAGACGGAGAAAAAGAGAAGAGCGGCGACAGAGAGTTCAAGGTTCCCGATTCGCTCCTTACCGACAAGGATCAATTCGAGCTGGTAGAGGACAGTTACCACCCGGTAAAGGGCGGGGATATAGCCAATGAGGATATACTGGTACATTATCCGCCAACCGAGATGTACGAATTTCTTTCCGGGAAGATCTTCGGAATAGCCTTCAACAGCTACACCGAGATCGAGGATAAGATAGGCCGGCCGGCTGAAGGGCGGGTGACATGTATCGGCGCCAGTACCATGGATGAATATAAGCTCCTGACCCGTAAGGACTGGTGGTATTACGGAACCATCAAGGGTGATACAATATATTTCGAACCATATAATATAATGCTGAAAAGATACGACCGGGCCAGCAAGCAGAATATCGCTCAGATAGGTTTCAGGCAGAGATTCGCGCAGATGGCCCTGGACCGGTTGTCAGAAGGCGGAATACCGACCTGGCTCAAGGAGTCAATGGCCTCCTATTACGCCGGCGAGGGTTATGTGCTGAAAGCTCAGGCCGCCCAGTGGAGAGAAGAATATTTCGATTTCAGGGTAACCGCTGATGAGCTCAACGGTTACCTGGAAGAGGCCCAGGATATGGCCCTTACCCGGGTTTCCTGCTATATCGCCTATCAGATGTTTGAGAATCTGATGGAGCTGTCGTCAGAGGACCAGGTCCTCAATTTTGTCAAAAAACTCGGTGAAGGGCGCTCCCTGGATCAGGCATCCACGGAGGTCTTCGGTTTTGATTACGAAACCCTGATATCAAAAATTGATGATTACGAGTCCGTGCCGCCCCGGGACTGGAAAGGATAGAGCTTCTGAACAAAGATGACAACGGCATAAGAGTCAGGTTCGCCCCAAGCCCCACCGGCCACCTCCACGTGGGAGGCGCCAGGACAGCCCTTTATAATTACCTCTATGCGAGGATGACCGGGGGGTCGTTCATATTGAGAATAGAGGACACTGACGCGGAGCGTTCCACCGAAGAATCTTACCGGGGGATAGTGCGGGGTCTCAGGTGGCTGGGCCTTGATTGGGATGAAGGGCCCGGGGTAGACGGAGATTACGGCCCCTATCTTCAATCCGGGAGAACGGTCCTTTACCGCAACGAGGTAGAGAAGCTTCTCGAAAGCGGCAGGGCCTATTACTGCTTCTGCACGCAGCGGAGGCTGGAAGAGGTAAAGACGGAGATGAAGGAAAGATCGCTGCCGCCGAAGTATGACGGGAAATGCAGGGATCTCCCGGATTCTGAGGTCAAGGAGCGGATATCCGGGGGGGTCCCCCATGTGGTCAGGTTCAGGATGCCGGAGGAGGGAAATGTATTCTTCAGGGATATAGTAAGAGGAGAGTTCACTTTTGAAAACAGTACCCTGGATGATTTTGTTCTGATAAAATCCGACGGCAAGCCTACTTACAACTTTGCGGTGGTGGTGGACGACGCCCATATGAAGATATCTCATGTGATCAGGGGCGATGACCACCTCTCCAACACGCCCAGGCAGGTACACCTCTATAAATCTCTCGATTACAGACTCCCTAAATTTGCTCATCTGCCGATGATTCTCGGGGACGACAAGTCCAGGCTGAGCAAGAGGCACGGAGCCACATCCATAGATTACTACAGCGAGAGGTATTACCTGCCGGACGGTTTTATAAATTACCTGGCCCTGCTGGGATGGTCCTACGACAGCAAGCGCGAACTGTTCACCAGGAAGGCCCTGATCAAGAACTTTTCCCTGAAAAGGATATCAAGAAATCCGGCTGTCTTCGATAATAACAAGATGGAATGGATAAACGCCGAGCACCTGAAGAAGATGCCGCTCTTGAGAAAAACCGAGATGGTAAGAGATGTTCTCAAGAATGAGGGACTTATACCGGCGGAGTTCAGCGTTGATATTGACAGGCCTGTCGACCTGGAGATAGTTCCCGACGGGGGGGGCTCAACGGATCAGGATCTTCCCGAGGAACCGCAAGCTATAAACTCCGAGTTCAAACGGCTGGCCATGATTATAAATGTGCTGGGGAACCGGCTGAAGCTTCTAAAGGATGTGCCGGACCTGATAGGTTATTTCTACACGGATGATTACCGGGTGGATGAAGAAGCTGTCAGGATCCACCTGATGAGAAATGAGGTTCCGGAGAGGCTGGAGAAGCTGGCCGGCAGATACGAAAGTTTGAAGTATTTTGACCGCGAATCGGTGGAGAAGTCTCTAAGAGACCTGTCTTTCGAACTGGAGATAGCCGCCGGAGAGCTGATTCACCCCTGCAGGGTGGCCCTGACCGGCAAGCGGGTATCTCCCGATATTTTCTGGGTGGTAGCACTGCTGGGCAAGAAAAAGAGCGTGGAAAGGCTCAGAAAAGCTGCGGAACTATATAAGAACAGCACTATTCTGTAAATGGGCTGTTGATTTTTTGTTTTGATTGTTATATTTTCTCCATTACAAAATGGAGAGTCGTCTAATGGCAGGACAGCTGACTCTGGATCAGCCGGTGGAGGTTCGAATCCTCCCTCTCCAGCCAGAAAAACAAGGCCCCTTAGTCTAGTGGTTTAGGACGCAAGATTCTCAGTCTTGAATCAGGGGTTCGACTCCCCTAGGGGCTACCATATAAAGCCCGGACGGTTTATCCTTCCGGGCTTAATTATTTCCATGCAGTCCTGAAATTCCAATGGATGGATAAACCCTCTCTGGACAGGCCGCGCCGTCATGAGTTATTATCATTCCGGCATTCAATATTTATAAAGGGGGTATAGCAATGAAACTATCAAGGATTCTGGTATGCTTTCTGCCTTTGCTTGTCACATTTACGGCCCTGTCCGGCGCCGCGGTCAGGGAGGGGGAGAAGGCTCCGCGTTTCGAGCTTCCGCTCTTCTCCGGTTCTATCGCCGGATTCGAGGAAAGAGATTATATAGATTCCAGCGAACTGTTCGGGCGTTACAGGATTACATTTCTGGTGCTATGGAACAGTGAATGCCCCCACTGCGTGGAATCACTTGCCGGCTGCGAGGAGTTCAGCGGCAGCATGGGAGGGGGCAGTATCGGGGTGATTGGAATATGCAGTGGCAGTTCGGGGCTTAAGGTCCTGGAGGGGCTGGCTGCCTCCGGCGCTTCCTTCCCGCAGCTCTATGACCGGGAGGGGAGGGCCGCCAGCGCCTATACCGGGTCCTCAGGAGATTTTTCCATCTTCGCGGTGAGCAGTTACGGGACTGTCCTGGACAGGGCGGTGGAACCGGGGCCCGGAACCGAAGCGGTGATGATGAGGATGTATACGGAATCGGTCAGCGGAACGGAGGAGGCGCAGGAAAGAATCATCCCCGGAGGGCATGCCGCCGGCGGATCTGATAACCTTATGGAAGAATTCGTCTTCAGCGGGGATGTCCGGATCAGGTTCCTCTCCGCCGATGTAATCGGCGAAGATGCGGTGGGCCCCTACGGCGAGGAGATCCAGCCTGGGAATGAGCTGCTGCGCAGAATAAACCTCCGTATCTCCAGGAAGGTAGGAAGATATATAACAGCAGGAGGGCTGCTGCGGATCAGCAACGAGGACCCCAGGGTTCTCGAATACGGCCCTGAATATTTCGACAATGAGTGGGGAAGTGTATTTGCCAGTTTTTACAATAGGGGATTTTCGTTCAGAGCGGGGTATTATCCCGTATATATGACTCCGCTTACCATGATGAGGTGGGACTGGGACGACAACCCGAAGACGGCCGGCAGTACCGGATGCTCCGCCTGCGGCGCGGGAAGCAGCGGCCTCTTCTTCAGGACTCTGGAGGAGCTGGGGCCGGAACTCTATTTTGAGGGAGGCAAATTTACCTACCAGAACAGAAACGGAGAGCTGAATATCTTCTACGGCATACCGAGAAGGGCCAGGAATCTCAGTTCCTATGAAGCTTTATACCGGGGCACCAGCGCCGCCTACTCTCTGGAAACATACGGGGCCTCACTCCGTCTTCAGGGAAGCGGCACTTATCCATGGAAGCTCGGTTTCCACTTCGCCGGCAGCAGGGAGGATGAGAGGACTGTGGATACAGGGGAATTTTACGGCCATCCCTTCGAGAAGTATGATTCCCAGATATATTCAATTACCGCCAGGCTGCCGTTTGCCGAAGGGGTAAGCGCCGGGGGTGAGTTCGTTCCCCTGAGCAGAACCGAGGGAGAAAATCTGGACACAGATTATCAGGGGAGCAGAACCTACGATGGGTGGGGAGGTTACATGGGACTGGAACTTGAGGATATCGGCGGGCTCAACGCCAGGTTCGATTATATCTACCTTAAGGACGATATAATGGTTCCGTTCATGGCCCTGTCATATCTTCCAGGAATGGCGGGGTACAGGTTTTCGGCTGACTACAGGCTGTCGTTGCAAAGATGGAGCGGGATGATGGAGGCTGTTTCGGTCTCGTTATTCTACAAGCGGCTCAGCGAGATTGATACACCCGGCATGATTGTTATAGAACCCGGATATTCCTGGGGTGGAGGGGGAGAGGAAGAGGAGGTATCTTTTGCCGGGGTCAACCTGGACATTCTATTCGCAGGCAGATGGGAGGCGGGTATAGGATATATCGACTGGGGAAACTGGAGAGACGGCAATATCAATTCTTTCGATACCAACCGGGATATATACACCGCCAACCTCCGCTGCTCCTTCGGCAGCCGCGCGGCAGCCGAGCTGCAGTACCAGAGGATAGATATAACGGATGATTCATCAGGGGAGGAGCTGACCTCGGCCAGCGATATATACAGCTTCTATTCGGTGGTGGAGTTCTGAGGAGTCTTAATTCTTATAAATGGCCTTAATCAAACCTCAGGAACTGCTGCCGGTGTCAACTTCCAGCGGGAGATTGATTAGATCCACCTTCAGGCCGGGATCGTTCGTCAGCAATGTCAACCTGGCTGTATAACTGCTGCTGTGCGTTTCTATCTGGCCGCTCCCGGCGACCGCTACCGGCGGGTCGCTTCACCCGCAGCCGCTTCCGGTGAACTGGAAATCGACGGATACAGGATCCCCGCCTCCGGCCGGAGTCAGGGTGAGACGTAGATGGTAATTCATCGCTTCCGGTCCGCGGGCGTACATCACCGCCGACCTGGTCCCGAAAGAACTTATGGAGTAATTGTACTCAGTCCACTCACCCGCACAGCTCAGGCCCAGCAGTTCGGTGCCGTAAGGCCTTATTTCGTCTATGTCTATATTATATGAATCAATGTAGTATTCCGCCTGTATCGATACCTCGGCCGCTTCGGCGCCGGAGCTGAGACACGCCATAAACATAATCACAATATTGACAAATAACTTCATTTCATACCGGACCTCTATTAAATCATGCCTCTGATTATATCATATATAAGCCCTTATAGTCAAAGGGAATGGGGAGATTGGAGTTTCCCCAATTTTTATAACCTATAAGGTAGTCGATGATTTGTAATAGTATGTGGATGATTGATATTTTCAAAATCGTGGTCGATTTCCCCGGCGAGGAAACCGCCACTCCCGCCTCGGGCTCGCTCTTTCTGCCCCTTCGGATCAGAAATCCTTGCCCGCTCGCCCTCCGGAGGGTTTTGAAAATATCAATAATCCACACTCACCAGCAATAAAAACCCTATTCCAGTTACCAATCCTAATAACTTATTGTATCTCAAAATGTTAGCAAAATACTTGCCGGATTTTTGGGGAAACTCCAACTATAATCCAACTATAATAAATATTGACTTGTAGTTACTATTTATGTTAGAATAAGAGCTACAAACAAGGGAAAACTATCCACAGGTTGAGTTGAGAAAATTTGTTTACTGCGCCGCGTACGCTGTGGTTGTGAGGCGGGCGTAGGTCATTATTTTATCTAATGATGAGCGAATGGAGTGGGAACCGTCCGGGCGCGAAAGTCACAGAAGGGGGTGATCAGAGGGAAAAGATAGCTAATAAATCAGGTCCTGAGCAACATTAATAACTACATCTAATAGAAACAGGGCACCTCGCCTGCCCTTCAGCATCCATGGTAAATTTTAGAGGAGCAATTATGCGTAAACTTACACTTATTACATTAATGGCGGTTGCAATTTTCGCCGCGGCGGATTTGCAGGCCGAGCCGATCGAAGATACTTTCTATGTGACACTTGATTCCTACGGCTACTATGTTAGCGGGGGCGGAAGCGGATTTAACGGAGGAACGTGGTATGTCTATCCTTCAGGTTGGAAAAACGAATGGTTCTACGATCATCCGTTCGATTCCCAGCGTGGGAAGATTATACATATCGAGTTTGATATGGTAGCTCGTGACCCTGCCATTAACAGCGATATCTGTTTCGCGGTAAACTGGTCCACTCCTGAGTGGTCAGATCTTGGATACGGGGATACTACTCCGCCTACTCCGGATCTGGTTGGTACCGATGAATCTCTCTATATATTTAGAGAAATTCTGTTAACGATATGTCCCGTTCCTGAGCAGGTAACCCATTATGTATTTGATGTTACTGTATGGGATTACAACCCTGAATGGGTTTCTATCGATGTAGATGGCGAAAACTTCGAGATTACCAACGGAACAATTACCCATGACTGTGTGGTAGATACCGAGACGGAGAGCTGGGGCGCCGTTAAGTCGATGTACAGATAAGAGAGTAGCTTGAGGCAGCAGGTTATTATAAGTCAGGCTGCCGCGATCAAATAAGAACAGCTTTGAGCGGGGGGGCTCGAAGAGAGCAGCCCGGGAGAAGATATAAGAACAGAAAGGCCCGGCTGGCAGTTTCTGAAACGAGCCGGAACAGGGAATTGAGCCCCCCCGCAAAGCAGTTCTGCCATTCCGTGAAACTTCCATCTGCCGGGTAATTATAACCAGTAGAATACAAGAGGAACTATTTCCCGTTGAAATGTTCTCTTGCCGCTTCTTCTCCGGCCTCTATCAGTTTCCCGATATTACTGAAATCGTCCCACTTGATGTTTCGCACCGCAGGCTCGATCACGACATCCACCCGGTCAAGGTAAAGTCTGGTGAGGTGATGAGTGGTGATGTCGTCTACCCGGTATATGACATCGAAGGGGTTCTTGAGCGGGGCCTTCATCTCCAGGGTGGGCTGAACATCAACCGCTATGATTTCGTAATTGCCGCTGGGTGCCGAATCGGGGACCGGTATATTCCTGGTAACACTGCCGTCGACCAGAAGCATATCGTCGAATTCCACCGGGCAGAATATGCCGGGTATGGACGAACTCGCGGCAACCGCTCTGGAAAGAGGGCCTGAATGAAGTTCCACGTTCCTGCCGCTCTTGAGGTCGGTAGCGACCGCTATAAATGGTATCTTCAGATCGTAGAAAGTGGATTGACCGAAAACCTTTTTCATTATATCGATCAGAAAATCAGGCGGAAATATGGAAAGGGGATGCCTTTCCTTCTTTCTGAATTTCTGCTTGATCAGATACTTTATGTATCTGCCTATAGAGTCTATATTTCCGGAGTCTGAGCGAAGGCCTTCCAATTGGTCTGCCCCCAGCTCCCTGAACCACTCGCTGCCGGTATGTTCATATATGATATCTTCGAGTTTGCCGGCGTCCGCCCAGGTTGCATACAGAGCGCCTATGATTGATCCCATGCTGGTGCCGGTAATCAGATCAGGATACCATCCCCTCTTTTCCAGAACTTTAATTACACCAGCGTGGGAGAACCCGCGCACCCCTCCTCCACCCAGGGAAAGAATCCTGACCTTACTTCCTGGTTTCAACCCCGGAATCCATTTCAGTAATTTTCTTAATATCACCTGTTATCATCCCGCAAGGTTCTGTTATCTCAGATTCGGCAAAGCACGGAACTTAGTATATTTCTGTTCCGGTGCGCTGTCGAGTGTTTTCCCCCGGCCTGAAGCAATCCTTTTCTCAACCGGGGATTGGATGATAATTCACTCTTCTGACCGGCGCGGCCATGTTATAATTCGGTTAATAAACTGACCTGACTGGATTCAGCCTGGATGGGAGAAATATTATGAAGAATCTTTTTATGTTCTTTCTTGCCACGGCAGTAATACTCTATTGTAATGCCGGCCTTTCTGCCTCGGATGAAGCGTCTGCCGTGAAAGATGTTATCAGGAAAGCTTACTTCAATGGCGCTTTCAATGAGCAAGATACCGAAAGCATGGAGAGAGGGTTTCATCCCGATTTTGCTATTTTTTCAGCTGATGGAAAGGAGCTGAGGAAATATCCGATATCTGAGTGGATAAGTAATATAGAAGAGAAAAAGAAGGATCCCGGGTTTGATCCTGACAGGGTAAGGCTGGATTGCAGGATTGTCAGTACTGATGTAACCGGAGATGCCGCTGCGGCTAAGGTTGAGATATCAAGAGGCGGCGATCTGCTGTTTACAGATTACCTCAGCCTCCTCAAGTTCGATGACGGATGGAAGATAGTGGCAAAGGTCTATCATCGTAATTAATCAGGATATCATCCATGATTATCGAAACTGATCGACTGCCGATTATCTGCTTGTTTAAATGATATTTGCCCGCCTGATAAAAACCGGGCCCGGGAAAAGAATCAGGCGAAATATTTGTTCCGAAATCAATCCGGGCCCAAGACGAATGAAAAAGTAGTGGGGGATGGGAAATTAGAGAGGCAGGGTGATGAAATGAGAGGGTATTTACCCCCTCTTTTTCCCCTGATCACCTTTGAGGCGGTTCAGGGTTCGTAGCAGATAAGCCATACTTTCATCTATTGTTCGGAGTGTGCCGGTCTTTTCGGGGAGCAGGCTTCCGAAGATGATATGACCGTGATGATCATCAGGAATAATGGGAAGCGGTGGCTCTTCGAACGGGATCGCCTCCCGCACCTTGCCGGGTGAATTATAGCTTTCAACCGGCTGATTGGTCCTTCTCTATCTGTTTGATAGTCCGCCCGGAGATAACTGATTTGGGCTCGGTGCTGACCGGGTTGCGCCTGGCATCCGCCCGGCTGTCTTTCTTCTTAATCAGTAGCCACCGGCTCTTGTCACCTTTGCCGGTCCGGATAAGAGCGTACCCGCCTTTGATTTTGCTCCCTTCCAGATTCACCACCACCTTGCCGCTCTTCAGTGAATCTTCCATCGACACTGTCTGATCATTCTTTCTGTTAATATTAGTGTATTTACCGGTATCCCAGACCATAACCGTTCCCGCTCCGTACTCCCCTTCCGGAATAACTCCCTCAAAATCGGCATATTCCAGAGGATGATCCTCGGTGGGTACTGCCAGTCTTTTCTCTCCGGGATCAGTGGAGGGGCCTTTGGGCACCGCCCATGATTTAAGGACGCTTCCCACTTCCAGCCGGAAATCGTAATGAAGAGTGCTGGCATCATGTTTCTGGATAACGAATATCGGCTTATCCGAAGATTTTTTCCTGCTCCCGCGGCTCTCCGGAGTTTTGCCGAAATCTCTCTTGCTGCGGTATTCCTTCAAGGGGTCTTTATCGGCCATAAGCGTCTCCTTCGCTGTTTTGCGGAAACTATATTCCTGATTCCTGGCGAATTATCAACCCGAACAAAATTGAGTTGCTGATATCACGGATGCAATCTGTATTAACGCTCTTTTAACGGGCGGACCGTTCTGGCGAACCGGGATTGAACCCGCCGGGTTTCCTTATTATCTGATTAATCGCAACAAAGATAAACTATATTCGTAATGATATCTGTAGATATGAAAATATTTCTGATTCTCAGTCTGGATGGTGAATTATGAGCAGAGGAAAAAGCAGAAAGGGAAAAGTTATCTGGATCACCATTGCGGCGGTGGCAGTGATTGCGGCGGGGATGTTGATTTTTGGGAGAGGCAACGGCAACGGCGCCGGCCCGGGGCCCACCGTGAAAGTGGAGAGGGGGGACATAATAGAGAAGGCCCTGGCAGTAGGATCGATAGTTCCGGAGAATGAGATATCGGTGAAGTCGAAAATATCCGGGGTGGTGGAGGGTATTTTCAAGGAACAGGGCGAGAGGGTTGAAAGGGGAGCCCCCCTGATCGAGATAAGCCCGGACCCGACACCTCTGGAACTCGCCGAAGCCAAGCGAAATGTAGAAATGAGCGGTATAGAGCTGGAGAACGCCGGGAAGCGTCTCAGCCGGGTGGAAGAACTTCTGCAGAAAAGGCTCATTTCAGATGATGAATTCGAGGATGTCAAGGAGAAGTATGACAAGGCCCGGCTGCGTTACCGGATCAGCCGGGAGCGTCTGCAACTTCTGGAGGAAGGCAAGGTCGATATAGCGGGCAGCATGATCGAGAGTATCATCAGAGCGCCGATTTCCGGATTTATACTGGAGAGAAACGTTAATGTCGGCGATCCGGTGGTTCCTCTTACCTCTTATCAGGCCGGAACGGTACTGATGACCATAGCCAATATGGACAGCCTGCTGTTCAAGGGGACAGTGGATGAGATTGACGTGGGAAAACTGACAACCGGGATGCCGGTATCGATAAAAGTCGGAGCTCTTCAGGACAGGGAGATATCCGGCAGGCTGAGGAAGATATCACTCAAGGCCAGGGAAGAGAACAACTCCAGAATGTTCCCGGTGGAGATAGATATAGATAATTCAGGAATGGACGTTCTCCGGGCGGGATACTCCGCCAACGCCGAAATTATAATTAACGAAGCCAGGGATGTTCTTACTGTGCCGGAGAGGGTGGTCTATTTCAGCGGGGATTCAACCTATGTTGAGGTCCCGGGGAGCGATGGTTCACGTGAGAAAGTACTGATAGAGACCGGCCTTTCCGATGCTATCAGGATAGAGGTGCCGGAAGGCCTTGAGGAAGGCCAGAAGGTGCTGGAAAAGCCCCAGAAGGAGGTCTGACCGGCGGAAGCCGTAAAATAACAGATGAGAAGGTTTGCCGTAAATATAGGTTATCTCCTTTCCATGGTAGCCGGTTTCTTGAGCGATATGCGCTCTCAGAAGAAGAGAACGGTGCTGACCATTCTCGGCATTGTCTGGGGGACTGCGGCGGTGGTTATCATGATGGCGGTGGGAACCAGCACCAGGCGGCAGAATATGAAGAACTTCAGAGGTATCGGGGACGGGATCATACTGGTTTTTCCCGGGACTACCACCATGCCGTACAGGGGGTTCGGGGTTGACAGAAGAATCAGTATGGAAAAGTCCGATGTGGATCTTCTGAGGCGGGAGATCCCGGAGATCGACCTTATCAGCGAAGAGTACTCCGGCTGGAATATGACCCTGAGCTACGGGGGCAGGATCAGGTCGCCGATGGTCGCCGGCGTTAACACCGACTACTCCGATATGAGGTCTGTTTTTCCCCGGCCGGGAGGCCGCTTCTTCAATGACCTGGATATGAAGCAGAGAAGAAGGGTAGTATTTCTGGGAAATGAGCTCAAGGATTTCCTGTTTGGCGAAGAAAGCGAAGCGGTGGGGAAGCTGTGCAAAATAAACGGGGTGCCTTTCCGGGTAATAGGGGTGTTGAAAAAGAAGGTACAGAATTCGAGCTATAACTCCCGCGACAGCGACAGAGCCTACATTCCCTCTACTACTTTCCAGTCCATGACCGGAACCCGCCATATAAACAACCTGGTGGCAACTCACAGAACGGAAAGGTCCCATTCCCGCTATGTGGTAGACAGGATGAGGGAAGTTCTGGGGAAGAAGTACATGTTCAACCCGGATGATGAGAGCGCTCTGCATATATGGGACACCGGGGAGTTTTTTGATGAATTCATGCTGTTTTTCAAGGCGTTCAATGTATTTCTGGTTATGATGGGAGCTGTCACCCTGGCGGTGGGGGGGCTGGGAGTCTCCAATATCATGTATGTAGTGGTCAGGGAAAGGTCCAGGGAGATAGGGATAAGGCGTTCTGTGGGAGCGAAGAGGTGGGCCATACTTCTTCAATTCATAGCCGAGACATTCTTCATTATATTTATCGGAGCCGCTATCGGTTTCGCCATCGCCTGGGCGATAGTGTCGCTCTCTGCGTTCTTTCCGGAACCGGTCAGAGAGACCCTTGGAACTCCGGTGATAGATCCGCTTGTAGTAATAGTATCAATACTGGTTATTTCAGCTGTCGGGTTTGCGGCCGGGTTCTTTCCGGCCAGGAGAGCGTCAAGGCTGGACCCGGTGGAATGCATAAATTATTAGTATTATGAATGAATACGATAATAAGCCCGGCCGTTCTGAAATGTCGAAAGGTTTGATCTGATGTGGAGATCGCTTGCAAGACAGCTCCTTTCCGATCTGAAGTACCAGAAGACCCGGGTCTTTCTGACGGTAGTATCAATTATATGGGGAACCATGTCGGTGGTTCTTCTTCTCGCCTTCGGTTTCGGCCTGGAGAAGAGGATGGCAGAGGGGCAGCTTAACGCTTCCGACGCGATAATAAGAGTCTACGGGGGCGAAACCTCAGAAGCTTATCAGGGGCTTCCGATGGGGCGCAATATATCGCTTCATATGAGCGATGTCGATCTGCTGAGGGAGAACCTGCCCCTGATAGAATATATAAGTCCCAGTTTCGGCAGGAGTATGAGGTTGAGGCGAGGCGAGAACAGGACCACTACCTATGGCGAGGCAGTCGCCCCGTCATTTCTTCACATGCGGCATATGTATCCTCAGCCGGGGGGAAGGTTCATTAATGACGGGGATATTCTGGAACGCAGAAGGGTGGTTTTCATAGGCGACGAAATAGCAGAGGAGCTTTTCGGGGATGAAGACCCGGTGGGAAAGGTGATCAAGGTCGATGACCTTCCGTACACCGTGGTTGGGGTGATGAAGCCGAAGCTGCAGACCTCCATGAGCAACGGGCCGGATGCCAGGAGAGTGATTATGCCTTATACCACATTCTCCACCGTATATGCCAGGAACCGGATCAACCAGATACTTATAAGGCCGTCGGTCAGGCCCCGGACCAGGGAGCTGATAAAGAATGTCCGGTACCTGCTGGGCTCGAAATACAGGTTCAACCCTGCGGATGAACACGCTCTCCGGATATGGGACTTCATAGAGATGGAGGAGATAGCCAGGAAGATATTCCTGGGGATAAATATATTCTTTGGTGTGATCGGTTCCCTTACCCTGATAGTGGCGGGAGTGGGGGTGGCTAACATTATGTACGTGGTGGTCAAGGAGAGGACCCACGAGCTGGGGATAAGAAGAGCGGTGGGAGCCAGAAGAAGGCATATAATATCTCACTACCTGGGAGAGTCGTTCATGCTGACCTGCGGAAGCGGCGCCCTGGGGATAGCTTTTTCGCTGCTTATTATCTGGCTGGTGAGCATGGCTCCTCTGGAATCGGGAGTCATGAAGTATATGGGGCATCCGATCTTCTCATGGCCGATTGCGGTGGTAACTGTTTCGATACTGACCGTAATAGCGGTCCTGGCCGGCATATTCCCGGCGAGGCAGGCGGCCGAGGTGGACCCGGTGGAGGCGCTGAGGTATGAATGAGGCCGGGTCATGGTCAGCTTCAAGGCCTTAAAAAGTATGACCCACGTACCTTTCAACCCCTGTTATCTCATCGATTCTGTTCTCAAAGCGATCTAACCTGTCAGGGTAGGTATATCCCTGTTTACTGTTGGAGATCCCCCTGTAAGTTCCGTCCATGAGTAGAACTGAAGTGAAGCTGGAGGAGACACAGGTCATGACCATCGGATATTCCGACGGTTCCATTTCAAAGTAGCGGAATCTGTAAACAGCTCTTTTAAGTGATTGGACCGCTTTCTGGTCGAGCTGCCAGGAATGATGACCCTTCTTTTCAACGAAATGCGTCCCGTGGTAAATTACCCTCCCGTCGCCGTGAATCGCCACCTGGTATACAGGGCATGATCCCAGGCAGGGGCCGCGGAACAGAACAATTTTCTCGAATTCAGGTTTTCTCCTTCTTTTTTTCCGCTGCCGGTAGTATTCAGGCAGTATGATTCTCGCAATCTTTGCTATATTCCTTGCGTCGTCGATACCGCGGTGGTGAATTCCCTCCAGTTCGAGGCCCAGAATATTGAGCGCTTTTTTCATGCTACATGGTTTTCTTTCATACAGATGAGCGAAGAGCTGCTTGAGACTGATATGTTTTCTAAGGGGATCCCGCAGCTCAACTGAATTCGAAGAGATATCTTTTCGCAATTGTTTTATATCATATGTTCCCCATGAGCAGTATGTGACCTTATTGCCTCCGGCCCAGATGAGGAACCTTTCCAGAGCCCCGGGAAAGCCCGGGGCCGAATCGACATCCGATTGACGGATGGATGTAAGCTCTCTGCAGAAATCGCTCAGCCCGGGGTTTTGATCCGGCTTCACAAAAGTTGAAAATGTGTCTGTAATTTCATAGCTCTCCGGGTCCAGCCTGACCGCTCCAATCTCAATGGTCTCCATCTCTGACAGGTTCTTATGTCTTCCCCAGCAGGTCGCTTCCAGGTCGAATACTACGTGAATCATTATTTATCTTTCCAGTTTTCGGCTTGCCTTCTTCAGGAATAAAATTCCATCGATTTCCCTCTCTTACAGCGACTATAGATCACCGATGATTATTATTCAATGATGACGGCTGTGTCATAGGAACTTTTCGATTTTATTCTTGACAGCTCTGAAACTTACAGCCTGCCTGCAGTTACCATATCCTGTTTACAATCAACCGGTTGCCCCTGCAAGCGGCCTCTGCTGTCCTATCCGTCCTGCTCATGCCTTATTCCCCGTTTTGTCTTCTTTTAACAGCCCTGATGCCCCTTACAGCCCGCCCCAGAACCTGTGGTATAATCAAATAAATGCTTTAAGGGGGGAAGTTTTAACGTGAGGAGGGCGTGCTATGAGCATTTCCAGGGAAACTCCAGAGAAAACCGAAGATCTATTCAGAAAGCTCCGGTGCGAGCTTAAGAGACTAAAGGCAAAAGATCTTCTTGGAAACCTCGATTCTCTGAATGATAGAGAAAGAAAACTCAAGGTAAAAATCCTGCTCTATCTTCGGGAGATAGACAGAAGAAAGCTATATCTCGAACAGGGGTATTCATCGATGTTCGATTTCTGTATTAATTATCTGAAATACTCCGAGTCTACGGCTGTAAGAAGAATAAAGGCAGAGAGGGCTCTTGGAAGATCCAAGAAAATAATAAGAATGCTTCTGTCTGGCGAGATGACCGTGACAGGTTTGTCGAAGATAGAGAGCATCTGCAGGCCTGAGAATACAGAAGCGATTCTTGAAAGGGCCGCCGGGTGCTCCTGCAGGGAACTGGATATATTAAAGGCCAGGCACTGCCCTTCAGAGCCCAAGCCGGAGAAGGTCAAGCCTGTATTTGTCAAAACAGAACTTAAAATAAAATCTGAACCATCTAATGGTGGTAAGAAATTTACCGCCAACACCGAAGGAGCATCTCCTGTCCTGGAGGAAAAGTACAGGTTGGAATTCATGGTGGATAAGGAAACCATGAATAAGATAAAGCGGGCGAAATCTTTTCTTTCGACCAGGTACCCGAAGGGAGTAAAGCTCGAAACTCTTTTTAGAGAGCTTCTTGATGGCTACCTGGAAAAGAACGATCCGAACAGGAGAGAAAGCGATAAAGATATTAAATCAAATAATTTAAACAGAACCAGGTATATACCTCGGAAAGTAAAGGACCTGGTCTACAGACGAGACGGCGGAAGGTGCAGCTCCACCTGGAACCTGCAGTACGATCATATAGTGCCATTCGGCAAGGGCGGGGACAACTCCCCGGAGAACCTGCGGCTTCTGTGCGGAAGGCATAACCAAT
>JAWODM010000002.1:0-20055 GCA_046483305.1 Candidatus Krumholzibacteriales bacterium
ATTTCAAGCTGCTCCAGATAGGATGGGTATACGATATCAACTTCGCCCCCTCAATGCGCAGAGTGCTGGAGCGGGGTTACCTGGAGCAACTTGCTTCTCTGCTTCCTGAAAGTGAAGAGGTCGCGGAGGCGGTAAACGCCGCACTGGAGGAGGCGAGGCGGCGCTGCTGATTATCCTGTTTTACGGATTCAGGGAGGTTTTTACATTCTGTGTTCGGGGAGTTTTACCTGAAAGAGGGATATGATATCCCGAATCTGCGTCTGTAATACAGACGGGTCAGAAGAATCACCACCGCAAGAAAGGGCAGGTACAGCCTGAAGGCGTAACCGGCCGCCACCGCGAATATCAGAGTGGCGGTCTTGGCTGGGAGGAGAACCCTTCCGGCGCTGTGCTTATCCTTTCCGGCAAGCACCAGGTAGAAAGGCAGAGAGAATAGGACAGCGTAAAACGCTATACTGTTCTCCGTCAGGAACGCCGCCAGTAGCGCCGAAAGCATCAGCAGTACCGAGGTTATCACACTCCAGTGCCTTCCCAGAAGAACGCCGCTTGTTCTCAGGCCGCAGCCGCGGTCTCCCTCCATGTCCGCCAGAGTGGTAACCAGGTGAACGGAGGCGACTGCGAGTGGATAGGGAAGGAGCGCCTGTGGGTTTGAGATATCTGACCCCGCGGAAATACAACCCGCCAGGGGAGCAAGGAATCCTATTCCGGCGCCGTTGGCGGCGATATCGAGCAGGCCCCTTCTCTTGAGCCGGACCGGCTCAATGGAATAAGCGGCCCCCAGGAGCAGGCTCAGAATCAGTATGATGTTGAATGCGGCCGGCATCAGGATTATGCCGATGGCGAAGGATATGGCGATGAGCGCGACCATTTCCATAACTGCCGCTCTTATAGTTATGATACCCCTGGGGAGAAGAAAGAGCTTGTCGTTTCTACGGTCCGATTCCCGGTCCGTTATCTGGTTGATGATGTAAACAGCCCCGATTAGAAGGGTGAAAGAAATAAACCCGGCTATTATTCCCGGTGTATTAATTTCTCTCTCAGGTCCGACGGCGGAGTGATAGCCCCCCAGAAGGAAAAAGGACCAGACCGGGATCAGTATCATGGGCCTGAGCAGAAAGAGGTAGTCGGCGGCAGACCGCCTCGTCTTTTCCACGGAGTAACCGCTCTCTATTCCCTGATCCATGATATCAAGTGCCGTTTTAATTTATTGGTGGTGGTCCTGGGAAGTTTGCCGTCGGTTATCTGGAAATCGCTGATTCGCTTGTAGTCCGTAAGTTCGGAATTAACCTCTTCAACCAGGCCCTTTATGATATCCCTGATCCTCTCTTCGGTCAGAGGTTTCTCGATAGCGCCGGAGGAATCCAGTGCGTTGTAGTCAGGGACTATTATCGCCCCGATGCGGGTGTTGCCCCTTCTGTCCTCGATCGGGATCACCGCGCATTCCAGGATATATTCGCTCTTCTCGAGCCTGGTTTCAAGTTCCGGCGGGTATATGTTCTTGCCGCCCGCAGTCAATATTACCGATTTCTTTCTGCCCTTTACGGTAAGGTATCCCTCTTCGTCGATACTTCCCAGGTCGCCGGTATACAGCCTGCCGTTCCTCAGTACTCTGGAGGTTTCTTCGGGATTGTTGAAATAACCCTTCATCACATTGGGGCCGTCCACTACTATTTCGCCGTTACCCTCCTCATCCGGGCTGTCAATGCTGACTTCCACTCCTGCCAGAGGAGGGCCCACCGTTCCCGGTTTGACCCTGTCCGGAGGATTCACGCTGACTACCGGGGACGCTTCGGTGAGGCCGTATCCCTGAAGCAGGTTCAGTCCCGAATTGATAAGGGCAATCTCTATGTCAGGCCTCAGGGGGGCCGCCCCGCTGATGCATATCCTGATGTTGCTGAACACTCTGTGAGCTTCCCCGCGGACTTTCTTCCTGCCCAGAATTCTGTTTACCGCCGATTTAATACCCCCGAACAGGCGGGAGAGGAGCCCCCGGTTTCCGGTTTGTTCCCTCCCGGCGCTCTTCATGATCTGCTCCAGCATATGCTCGAATATCAGAGGGACAGCAATCAGTACGGATATCTCTTCATTCCTGATATCTTCCATTATGATATTCGGTTTGATTGACCGGCAGAACACCACCGATGCCCCGCAGGCCAGAGGTGTGAGGAAGGCGCAGGTAGTTGAAAAGGTGTGGTAGAGAGGAAGCATGCACAGGAAATTGTCATTTTCCATAATCGGGATGGTATTTCTTATAGATTCAACATTGGCCAGAATATTCCTGTGCAGAAGAACTACTCCCTTCGGGGAACCGGTAGCTCCCGAAGTATAGCAGATCACCGCGGTATCCTCTCCTGAGATGGAGTTTCTTCTCTTGAAATAAGCTGAATCTCCGCCGTTGATGGAATTCTTTCCCCTGGCCATTACTTCACCCAGCTGAAGGGTCCCTCCTTCTCTGCTGCCTTTGCTGCCCTCCTCAATCAGGATCACCCTGGTATCCTTGATGTGCATCTGCCTGATCCTGTTTTCGTATATATCGGGATCGGTTACCAGGAACCTGCTTTCCGAATGCATCAGCAGGTGCCTGATCTCGTTTTCGTTGAGAGATGGATCCAGGGGTACAATAACTGCGTGGGCGGATGTGACTGCTCCGTATACAACCGGCCATTCGGGTGAATTGTTGGCTATGAGTATAACTTTATCTCCGGAATCCAGTCCTTCCTCCATTAAACCCGCTCCCAGGAATGAGACCAGCCGGTTGAACTCCTCGTAGTTGATGGACTGGTAACCCCAGGGATGCTTTTTCCTGAAGGCGGTATTCCGGCTCCAGTTCTTCGCGCCGAATTCAAACAGATCAGGTATCGTGTCGATTCCCTGTTTTTTCATCGATTCAGGTTTTGAAATAGTCTTAACTTCTGACATCAATTACCTCCCCCAAACCTCATGTTGGAGTAAAGTCAAATATTTACCTTTGTTTTCAATATAATATTAGCCAAATCTAATGCTGAATACTAACAGTTTATAACTTAAATCAGAATACATTATTTTGTCCGCCGAATGAAGCACGATTTTAAGGGCGTTCAGCGCCGGCGGGAATAAAAAATGCAATAAGTAATTTAGTGCACTATGTAATTATAGCAGCTTCAGGTATAAACATGAAACCATGGATTGGCCATAAGATTTTTTCAGTCGCCGGAGTGATTCTGCTGCTGGTCTCGCCAGGCGCGGAGTCCGGGGTAGAAGATAGGCCTGAATCCCCTGCCGGCAGAGGGATCCGCAACCATTCCAATCGGCAGGAAATCGAGCTGAAGGGTAAACTGTTTACGGAGCCGGCAGGCTCATCGGCTGAGCGGTATCTGAGCCCCGGCGGAAACTCCGGCCTTGAAGTGACAGGGCTTTTTGCATCCTATCCTTGCAGAGCGGTATCCGCCCGTGGTGATACCGTTTACGCGGCTCTTGGAAAAGACTTGAAGATAATCGATTGTTCCGACCCTTCATCCCCTGAGGTTCTGGGGGCCTTTTCGTGTCCGGAAGTCATATATAATCTGAGGGTGGAGGGAAATTATGCTTATCTGGCCGGCGGGGACAGCGGCCTGAGGATTATGGATATATCCAATCCCCTGGCCCCCGCTGAAACAGGTTTCTGCGATACCGCCGATTTCTGCTTTGACGTCGCTGTTTCCGGCAACCTTGCCTGTGTGGCCGACGCCGATTCCGGCCTGATGGTTCTTGATATCAGCGATCCCTCGTCTCCTTATAAAACCGGGGCTTATGATACCGGAGGGTTCACTTTCGGGGTCGCGGCCTCGGGAGAGTACGCCTACGCGGCGGACAACACCGGTGGGCTTCTGGTGATAGATATTTCAGACCCCTACAATCCTTATCCCGCCGGTTCCTGCGCCACCGGGGGCTCCGCTGTTAACGTTACCGTTTCGGGGGATTACGCCTACGTGGCCGATGCCGGCAGCGGAATAAAAGTCGTCGACATATCCGATCCTTTATCTCCGGTTGAAACGGGGTCGTACTTTACGGGAGGAAACGCCTATTTTACCGCTTACCAGCCGGGGTATCTTTACGTGGCGGATGACTGGAACGGGCTGCGGGTGCTGGATATTTCCGACCCGGCCAATCCGGCGGAAGCAGGTTACCTTGATACACCCGGCAATTCTTATGTGGTCTCCGTTTCGGGAGATATTGCCTACGTGGCCGACGGGGAGGGAGGCTTCCGAATTGTCGATGTAACCGCCCCTTCCGTTCCTTTTGAGGTTGGTTATTACGACGCCATTGATCAGGCCCGGGAAATAGCCGTTTCCGGGGGTTATATGTATGTGGCGGACTGGAGCTACGGGCTTCGAGTGATCGATATCTCAGACCTCTCCGCTCCCACCGGGGTGGGCACTTTCGACACCGGCGGCAAAGCTTCGGGTGTGGCATTGTCGGGAGGTTACGCATTCGTGGCGGACCGCGGCGAGGGGCTGAGGATTATAGATATATCAGACCCTGCCAGCCTCTCGGAGTCGGGATTCTTAGATACGCCCGGAATAGCGATGGGGGTCGCGGTGTCAGCAGGTTACGCATACGTTGCCGATGACTGGCAGGGCCTTCGGATAATAGATATTTCAGACCCGCGGAACCCGTCTGAGACAGGTTACTTCGATACTTCCGGGTATGCGGCCGCGGTGGCGGTGAGAAGTAATATGGCCTTTGTCGCGGATGAGGGAGCGGGATTGAGAATAATCGATGTAACTGATCCCGGCAATCCCTTCGAGGCAGGTTTCTACGATACCGGAGGCCGGGCTGTGGATGTTGCCCTGTCCGGCGATTACGCACTGGTCGCGGATGAAGATTCAGGTTTGAGGATAATCGACATTTCGAATCCCGATAACCCCTCCGAAGCCGGATTTTATGATACGGCGGGAAGCGCCGTGGGGGTGGCTGTTTCAGGAGATATTGTATATGTAGCCGATTCACAGAGCGGACTTCAGGTGTTAGATATAGGGAATGTTTCCAGCCCGGAGCTCATCCGCTCGCATCAGACTGAGGATTACGCCATGGGGGTTGTCCTGTACGGCGATTATGCCATGGTGGCTGCGAACCGTTACGGGATATATATCCTCTCTGTTGCGGGAGTGCCGGTATTTCTGACCAACTTTACAGCCGGGAGCGAACCTGACGGAATCAGGCTGCAGTGGAGTCTCAATTCCGCTGTTCGGTCATGCCGGCTGGAGAGAAGTATCGCCGGGATGGACAGCTGGACGCTGATCACCGGCCAGACAGGTTCCGGCCCCGCGGTGGACGGGTTCATCAGTTTCAGTTATCTGGATAGTTCCGCCAGGCCGGGAGAGAAGTACAGTTACCGGCTGACAGTTACGGGTGACGGCGGCGAGACTGCAGTGCTGGGAATGGTCAGCGCTGTATATACCCCTGAGCCCGGATCAATGAAAATGACCAGTTATCCCAATCCGTTCAACCCTGAGACATCTATAAAATTCGAACTCCCCAGGCGGCAGAGGGTTACCATACGTATTTATGACGCTGCCGGGAATATGGTCAGGGAGCTCTTCAGCGGAATCAAACCGGCCGGAGAGGGGCGGGCCAGATGGGACGGGACCACGGAAAACGGTTCTCCGGCGAGCTCCGGCCTCTATTTCTGCAGGTTGAGCGGGGAAGGGATAAGGCAGAGTGTGAAAATAATTCTTCTTCGCTAGTCCAGGTACCGGATATCTGTATTATCTTTCTTAAATCAGGTTAACTTTCTATTTTTTAACAATATGGCAGCCTGTTCTCTTTTGCGGCCACCACCCCTTTCAGGACTTTCCCCAGGAATTACCCGGGTATTCAGCTAACCACAAGTTATTCAGTGAGTTATTAATATCAACAAGTGGAATGGGCCTGTTTTTCTCTGGAGGGCAAAAATTGGGGAAACTCCACGAAAATCCCTTTAGATTGACCAATATAAGGAATTATGTTATAATATCGTTGGTGCATACTGTTCAACAGTGTGCCATTGAACTAAATCAGAGAAGGTGATTTAAGACCTTCAGTTATGGATAAGTAATTTTGAAAAGGGGGAATGGAAATGAGTAAATTGTTAAAAGTTTTTGCCCTTTCTGTGATCTCGCTTTCCATGGCAACCGCATCGTACGGGGCTATCGGCTGGGCCGGAAATATCTGGCCTGTCGACGGCAATACCGTAACGGATAATAGCAATGTGGATGTCTATTTTCAGATTTGGAAAGACGGAGTAACAGATCAGGCCGGACAGGGTGCGGGTATATCCGCGACTCTGTGGTATGGACTGGATATGGCGGGGCCGTTCACTCCGGTCGCCATGGCCTACAACACCGACGTAGGCAGCAACGACGAGTATACGGGCCAGATTCCCAGTACCTATTTTCAGGGTGAGCCGGACGTATATTTTTACTGTACCGCCTACGATTCCACCGATGCGACCACTTATGAAGGGGCTCAGGACCAGAACAACAATGACCCGCCGTTTATGCTGAACATCACCAATGTGCTCAGCCAGGATGTTACTGTATGGTTCTCTCTTTGTCTGCCCGATTCGGTAGGAACCACCGGAGATGTCTGTGTGACTGGAAGCGCCGCGGAACTGACCAGCTGGGGGGACGGCGTGGTAATGTCTCAGCCCTGTCCCGAATACAGTCCAGAGTTCTATCAGGTCGGTATTACCTTTGCGGCTGGCGGCAATCCCTACATCGAGTTCAAGTACAAGAAGGATGGCTGCGCCACCTGGGAATCGACCGGCAATCATTCCGCTACTATCGACGATTCAAACTCCACATACATACTGCCCATTGATCACTGGGAATTTTATGAAGGTGAGGATTGCCCGAACTGCGGAGTCGATAACGAGGAATCCAGCTGGGGCGCTGTTAAGAGCATTTACAGGTAATATTTAATATTGCTTGATATCAGGGAGGCATGCCTTCGCGGCTTTGCCGTGAAGGCGCCTCCCGGTTTAAGGATTATTGTCGGGAGCTCCGTGGGTTTTTTAAGGCCGGGCTCTCATATTATCAGGAAACCTGCCGTCTAAGAGCGGATTCCAGGTCCGGCTCCGGCTGCTTCGCTGTATTACTCCCACAGAAGGAGTTAGACTCAATGAAATTAAGCTCTGATATCAGGACAACCATCCCTCTGGCCGCCTGTTTTATTCTTTTTTTAACAATCATTTTTTCTAATACCGGAGATGCCGTGCAGCCTTCCGGCGGCGCCCGTATCGATCTGATCTCAGGCACAGCCGCCGGCGGCGGCACCGGAAACTTTCAATGGGAGCGGGAGGATGTGAGGGCAATAGACGCAGTCGGGGATGTGCCTTCCGGGAGCGGGGGCGCGGATATCCTGGCCCTTTATTTCAGAAGAACGGACGGCGGTTTAAGGTTGAGGGTAAGCATGGCCCGGATGAGTGATCCGGCCAGCGGCCGGGATCTTCTGAAGGATGCCGGCGCTTCGGTGATGGTCCTTCTGGATTACGGCGAAGGAGGGCAGATACGGTTGCCCGGCGGGGTGCCAGGCGGGACATCGGTACAATGGGAGGAGGCGTTGACATTCAGCCCTTTCGCCGATCAGCCTTCCGGCAGAGCGGGCAGAGTTTATGCAGCGGATCCTTCATATTCAGGGCAGCCTTCTACTGCCGTGCTTAACCGGACAGGCGAATATTTCGAAGCTTCGGCGGTCTTCTCGGAATCTTATCTCAAAGCTTTATCTGATATGGAAAAAGCGGAGCTGGATGAAGGGGCTCCGCCAATAAATATTGAAGTGGTAGCCATCTCTGGAGGGAAAGTGGCGGACCGGCTTCTCGGCTCCAGCGCAGCCACCGCGGGAGAGGCCAACTGCGCATTCGTTCATCACGGAAACCAGGGCCTGGCTTATTCAGATGTCTTTTACGGCAGGTCGGACGACATGGATGGAAGCGGCTTCGATGAAGCGCTTCAGGTGCATCAGTCAACCTCCGTGCCGGGAAATTTTCACCTGTGCGGCCCCCTCCAGACATCAGCCGAGTGGGATAATAACAATGGCGACCCCAACGACTTCAACGGCTGGCTGCAATCCGGGGTGTCAGCCGGCTGGTGCGGCATGGTTACCTCCGCTTACGGTCAGCATATCATGCCTTTCGTCCAGGACGATATGAACGACTGGGCGGTAAATATACAGACCCAGATGACCGATGCCCGTTATGGCTACTATCCCAGAGTGGCATGGGTTCCGGAAAGGGTCTGGCTCCACCCCTCCTACTATCCCGGCGCGGGAGTGGCCGACGACATAGTGGATAACTGGGAAAGTCACGGAGTTTGGGCGGTGATACTGGATGACGATGTTCACTGCCAGGGTTACGACAACCATCAGATCCATACCATCAGCGGAAGCACCCTGAAGGTAGTACCGAGAGACCGGAATTTTACCGGCAATATAGTGGGGGGCAACGGAAGCGCGGCGCTCCAGATTCTTACCGACCTGGCCAACTCCGGGGTGGGAGAATACCGGATCGCCCTTTACGCGGAGGACTGGGAAGCGGCCGCGGAGATGGGTTCCTGGGCTTCGTCAACTCCCAACGCCAAGGAGACCTACGACTGGTTCATCAATAAGTGTTCGGCGGAAAGCTCCTGGATTAATGTATGGAAGGTTGCCGACGCGGTTTCCAATCCCAATTTCCAGGGAACCTCCATGAATATTACGTTCGGCACCTATCAGGAGATCGGCGGCGCCGACGGTTACGGGGGCGGCAATAACGGCTGGTATACAGAGTGGGCGGGTTACGTGCCCTATGCCAACGGCGGAGACGGATACGGCAGCTGCGATCCGGAAAGCGGCGGAAACTGCAAGAATTTCGGAACCATATGGAACGATGCGTTCAACGCCCTTTCGGCCGCGCCCGACAATAACATCTCTCAGGCGGGATGGTACACGTTGATGACCAACCTGCACGAGACAGGGTGGCATGACGGTATGGGAGGGGATATCAGCGGGTGGCAGCTGAAGTACTCCGGCCATATCAAGAACGCTTCGGTCTACGCTGAGGCGTCTCACTGGGCCAACGGCGAATACTCCAATGCCACCGGAGCCTATTTTACCGATATCGATAACGACGGTTACCAGGAAATGGTAATGCACAATGACAGAGTGTTTGCGGTATTCGAGGGGATAGGGGGAAGAGCGGTAAATATATTCGCAAGGGGATCCGATTACAACTTCTCCATTGTGGGAGTGGACAACGCTTACTGGGCGGGGACCACCGCCGATTATAACGATGTAAACCATGTGGGGGCCTTCAGCGACGTGGGCCCCAACTGCCAGCACAGCCTCTATGATATCGAAGTTGAATCGAGTTCGGGGGATACCGTACAGGCGGTTCTAACCTACCGGAACCTCAGCAAGAGGGTAAGACTGGTAGCGGGCCAGCCCTATATCGAGGTGATATATGAGGTGGGGCCTTCCACCCAGCATATTAAGACCGGGTACTCGCCCGGCCTGGTAGACCTGGTATGGAACGCTCAGATGGAACGGATATGGGTGGCGGATACCGGTTACATGGGGCAGAGGAACCCGAATAACGGGGCTACCGCGGCTATCATCCTGGGAGACGGCGGGGGGAACCATAACCTGGATTTCTCCGGAAGGATAATGAAGGGTGATGAAATATATTCGGAGGGCGTCTTCCAGTTCCAGCTGTTCGCGGGAAAGACCGGGGCTCCCGGGCCTGACGGAGAGATTTCGGAGCTCAGAACTCTCAGCGACAACCTCACCGATACCATAGGGCCGGGCGTCATCAGCTCGCTATACTATCCCGGCACCGATAAGCTCAGAATAGATTTTAATCAGGTGGTTCAGCACCTGACTTTCGATGTAACCGGTCTCTCCGTGGATGATGATGACGACGGGCTGCCGGAACTTACCCTGTCATCTGGTACCGGGATCATGGAGGCCAGCGACGGGTACACCCTGACCCTCCAGCTTACCGGGACGGACGCGGCCGCTCTGGAAAGCCTGGATACAGGCAGTCTTGAACTGATGCTGGCGGAGGGAACCGCCGAGGACCAGAACGGGAATGGAAACAGAGCCATTACCAATGAAGATAACATAAAGATATCATATGGAGCGGAGACCATGATAACCATAGACGGGTACATCGATACCGGGGAATGGGACGGCTGCGCCCTGGCGGTGCCGGATTCTCTCGATTCGGAATGGACTTCATCCAATGAGATTGACGGCATATATATGACCAGGGATTCGGTTTATCTTTACATAGCGATAGATGGCAGGGTGGATGGCAACAGCTGGATTCTGTACCTGGACGTCGATCCGGGAAGCTCAAACGGAGAGACCGATCTGACTTCCATAGACAACTGGGAGCGGGGGGCTACCTTCAGCTACCCCGGGTTCGCCTGCGATTTCCAGTACGGATGTTATCAGCACCAGGGACAGTACGACAGCGACAGTTTCTTCGAGATAACCGGCCCGGCTGCCACCGTGAACCTCTCCGACTCGATCATATCCGCCTTCGATTCGATGCACGAATACGGAGATCTCGGAGGTAGCGAGCTGGCCATCCCGTGGAACCTGCTCTACGGACTGGGAGCTTCAGCGGTCCCTGACAGCGCCTCCATCTCGATGGTGGCCTCGCTGTGCTGGGACCCGGAACCGGACGGCGAGCTGGGAGGAGATTCCGCGCCCAGCAATATATCCGTACCCCTTCCCGAGATAGACAATGTTTACACATTCATGGTTGACGCGGACGGGGACGGAGCGCCGGACCTGCCCGACCACACTCCGCCGGAGCTGGTATCGGTTCACCTGGACCTGGCGGCGGACACGCTGGTCAACGTGGCTTTCAGCGAGCCCGTACAGGAGTCTTCGGCTGAGACGCCGGGCAATTATACGGTGTACAGAACAGACGTCCCGTCACAGACCATCTCGGTTCTCTCGGCGGTGATGCTGGCGGGCGGAGACACCGTTCAGCTGGCGCTGGATGAACCGGTGGGGTACGGCTATTCACTGTCTGTAAGCCTGGTCAGGGACAGGTCCTGTTACGCCAACCGGATAGAGGCCGGAAGCGTTGCTGCCATTGAGGGGCCGGTGGTTACCGGCGGGGAGGATAACCCCGCGCTGACATACTCCGGGGTTTTATATCAGAATTACCCCAACCCGTTCAACCCGTCTACCGTAATCAGGTTCGAGATCCCCGGAACGGGAGGGCCGGGTGATTCCCGGCCGGTTTACCTGGCTGTATACGACATTTCCGGGAGAAAGGTCAGGACTCTGGCCTCGGGCAGGATGAGTCCGGGGGCTCACAGTATTTCCTGGGACGGCTGCAATGAAGGGGGAGCGCGGGTATCTTCGGGTATTTACTTCTACCGGATAGTGTCCGGCAACTGGAGCGAATCCAGAAAGATGGTTATTATCAGATAGGAGTTATGGAAAGGCTGAAGGAAGAAATGAGTTGGAATCAACGACGAGCGCTAAAGGTTTAATTGAATTTCTTTTCCGAAAGGAGGGCAAACAGATGAATAACAGGAAAAGGGGCTTTAAAAGACTTGTTCCGGTTATAACACTGCTGCTCCTGCTGTCAGTTTACACGGTTATCTACAGCGGGGAGCCGCAGAGTGTAACGGTGGATGGGTCGAACGATTTTCTGGATACGAACATAATGGACATCGACGGGTACGATTGCGAGTATGCGCAGATAGATATCGATACCGTCTATGTGACCAATGACGCGAACAAACTGTACATAGGTTTCTACTATGACAAGGGCGGGTGGACCAACAACCAGCTGGGAATCATGATCGCCGATACCGATCCTTCCGGTGGAGCCACTGATGCCTGGGGGCATGCAATAGCTTGGAACGCCGCTCCCCACAAACCTGACTATCAGGCCTACTGCGATATGGACAACTCATGGCAGGAGCTGAGGGAATGGAACCAGGGGACCTCTTCCTGGGACCTGGTCTACAGCGGGACCAGCTCTCTGGGATGGGTCAACAATACCGGTTTCGAGGAGGTCGGGTTCAATCTCAGCGACCTCGGCGTTTCAGCGGGAGACACCCTGTTCATTGAGTTAATATCAACCCAGAACGGCTCCAGCAAGGGCCCCCTGGACTGCATGGCCAACGATGACGATCAGCTGAGCACACCCGGCGGAACCACCTGGGATGTGGGTTCCCCGGTTGAGTTGGATTCGATGGTTACCTATGTAATCATGGCCGCCGGCGACACTTCGCCGCCGGTAGTGGATTACTTCAAGCACAGGGGGGAGGCGATCGGGAACCTCTCTGCCGACGTGCTGGAAGTCGGTTTCAGCGAACCGGTGGACGAGGCCACTGCCGAGAATACGGCCAACTATACCCTGACCGGCACTGCCGCTTCCATAGACAGCGCCAGGGTCAACAGCAGTTTTCCCAGCAGGGTGAGCCTCTATCTTGACTCCGGCATTTCGCCCCAGAACAGTTTCTACCAGGTTGAAGTTACCGGGGTAAAGGACCTCGCCAACAATACCATCGCCGATAACGACACTACCAACCTGGGCTGCTTCTTCTATAAAGGGCTTCTGTTCCGGGGAAGGATGAAGATGCACCTGAGGAACCATTCATTTCCCACCGACACCTTCACGGTTGAGGGATCGCTGGATCCTCTGACCTTTGCCGGCTGCGACAACGCATTTATGACAGATGCGGGTGACAGCGTATATGAAGTCCTGGTTGGCTTCTCGGTGCTGGGCGAGGGCTGCGAGACCGGCTCCCCGGCTGCCGATACCACCCTGGAATGGAAGTTCATGCACCAGTGCGCCGAGTACGAACCGCTTGCCTCCAACCGCCAGCATGTACTCTCGCACGCCGAAGAAGCTTACGATACTCTCGATTTCTGGTGGAATAATGAGGACCCCACTCTGTTTACCACCCACCCCATGGATGTAATTTTCACCGTGGATGTCAACAGATTCAATCCCGGCCCGGACAGCGTGGTTGCTATCAACGGAAACGTTCTGCCTCTGACATTCGATGTTCCTTCTCTGAATGAGATGAAGGACGACGGAGTGGCTCCGGATGCCAGCGCCGGGGACGGAATCTACAGCCTGGCTGTAAGGTTCCCTACCGGTTCATATAAGAGTGTGGGATATAAATATCTCTACAACGATGTTTATGAATGTTCTTCGCAGGGTAACCGGGACCTGTGGCTGAACGACGCGGCTTACGATACCCTGGGCGGTACTCTGGGTGCTCTGGAAATGCCGCTGGCCTATTACGACAGGTGCGGCGTGACCGGAAGGGATGTAGAGGTCGTTTTCAAAGTGGATGTCAAGCGGTTTGATCCGGGCGCGAACGATACCATTTCGGTGAATGGCACCCCGAACAATCAGACACCCCAGGTGATAAACTGGGATATTCCGTCCATCAATCCGATGCGTGACGACGGGGTCTACCCGGACGATGCCGCGGGCGACGATGTCTATGCCACTTCGATAGTATTCCCCGATTCATCCGATCTGTATGTGGAATACAAGTATCTGTTCAACTCCACCTACGAGTGCAGCACTCAGGCAAACAGGTATTTCCATATCGACGACAGTTACGATGCTGCGGGTAATCCGCAGGTGCTGGAGCTGGATTACTATAATGCCTGCCCCACCGACGCGGAAACTGAAATGCCTGACTACAGCTTCAGGCTGAACCAGAATTACCCCAACCCGTTCAACCCCTCGACCAGGATATCCTTTTCCGTTCCCGAAGCGGGAAGGGCTGTTCTGAGGATTTACAATGTCAGGGGGCAGCTGGTTAAAACCCTTCTGGACAGAAGAGTGGAAGCCGGTGATATGACGGTAAGGTGGAATGGAGAGGATCAGCAGGGCAGGGCGGTCTCCAGCGGGGTTTATTTCTGCAACCTGCGCGCCGCGGGGATGAAGGCGACCAGGAAGATGGTGCTGCTCCGCTGAGCGAGGAAGCGGCTGGATTTCAGATAGGCCTTTCTCCGGTTTTGTTCCGGGGAAAGGCCTTTATTTTTTCTTTACATTCTGATATAAGAAAAAAAGGGGTGGGAATATCGCGGCGGCCGGAAAGTCACGGCGGAAATAAGACAGTGATGGTTCCGCTGGCGAGCCGGTTGAGAATAACCCCCCCCGGAATATTATCAGAAAAGGAGCTGAGATGAATAAGATCAGAAAATCCGGTGTAGTCACCTCTCTGTTAATTCTGTCACTGGTATTTATATATCTTTCCTGTGCCAAGGCCCCGGCTGAAACGCCAGCGGCGGGGGAACAGGGAGAAGTATCTGTGACCTTTACCTTCCAGCCGGAGAGGGCTGTATCCGGCCTCTATCTGGCCGGAAGCTTCAATGAATGGCAGGAATCAGATATAAGGATGGAAGACAAAGACGGCGACGGTGTTTACCAGGTAACTATTGGCCTGGAACCGGGAGAATATCAGTACAAATTCGTGGTGGATGGAAACTGGATCGTGGACCCCGGCGCGGAATCTTATACCGATGACGGTTACGGCGGCAAAAATTCCGTTGTAAATGTACCCTCCGGCGAATCATCCATGGTGGTGGGATCGTTTGAGGAAGCTGTCCCAAAGGAAGCCCCGGCTTCTCCCTCCGGGGGAGGGAAGGTTCCGGTAACCTTCATGTATCAGCCTGAGGGCGGGGAGCCGGCCGGAGTCTATCTGGCAGGCACTTTCAATGACTGGAGTGACAGCGCCACTCCCATGACAGACAACGACGGAGACGGTATCTATTCGGTAGAGCTTAAACTGGACCCGGGAAGGTATCAGTACAAATTCGTGGTGGACGGGAGCTGGATTACCGATACCACAGCGGAAGAGTTTGACGATGACGGTTTTGGAGGAAAGAATTCGGTTCTGGTAGTGGAGCCTGGTGACGCGGAAGAAGGGCTGGTTGTGGGGATGTACTCCGGAGAGCCGGGCGGTTCGGCAGGCGGACCGGAGGCGGTCGAGACGGAAAAAGAGGCGGGGCTGAGAAAGGTTACATTCAGTTTTCAGCCCAGGATAAGCGGGGTCCAGGATGTATTCCTGGCCGGCACATTCAATGAATGGAAGGAAGCAAAGACCAGGATGACCGATGACGACGGAGACGGCACATACGAGGTGACTCTTCTTCTTCCTCCCGGAAGGTACCAGTACAAATTCGTGGTAGACGGAAAGTGGACCACCGACGAGAACGCCGAGGCTTTCGCCGATGACGGGTTTGGCGGCAGGAATTCCGTGATAGTGGTTGACGCCAGTTACGAAGAGGTGGAGATAGAGAAGGGCGATGGAGCGATGATGCGGAGCGATATCCCTCTGACCGTTGATTACTCCATGGTCAATCCTTTTTCGGAAGGGAAAATCGCTTTCAGCACCCGCGCCCATATCGGGGATGTGGAGGGTGTTGGTATGATATACAGCGTGAACGGCTCCGAAATCAAATTTGTGGACCTGGTTCAGGAGAACAGCGACAAGGTTTTCCAATATTACCGGACCGTCCTGGAAATCCCGTACAGTTCGGAGGTGAACTTCTCCTTCAGATACAGCGACGCCGGTGTTCATTTCTATGCCGCTCCCGGCGGTATAGAGGAGGGCAGGCCGGAGATGGAGGAGATGTTCTTCTACAGCCCTGATGTGCTGGAGCCTTTCTTTACGCCGGACTGGGCCAAGGACGGTGTCCTTTATCAGATTTTTCCCGAGCGTTTCCGTAACGGTGATAAATCAAACGACCCGGACTTCAGCGAATTCTATTATGAGGGGGTAACCGAACTTCCGCCCGGCGGAAAAACCAACGGGGAATACTTCCACCTGGTTGAGCAGTGGCAGAATATCAGCGGGCTGAAGAGAAGTCCCTACCGTACCGACGGCAAACCTGATTACTACTCCTTCTACGGGGGAGATATCGCCGGGGTAATGGAAAAACTGCCCTATCTGGAAGAACTCGGAGTAACTGTAATCTACTTCAATCCGCTTAATCAGGCCAGGTCCAATCATAAATACGATCCGGTAGACTACCTCAAAATCGATCCCCACTTCGCCGATGAGGAGACCTTCCGGGAATTCGTCAACCAGGCCCATCAGAGCGGTATACGGATTATTGTGGATCTGGCGTTGAATCATACCGGAAACTACCACTTCGCATTTCTGGACGGCAGGGAAAAGGGGCGCAAATCAAAGTACTGGGACTGGTACGAGTGGAAACGCTGGCCGCTTCCCGAGGGCGATATCCCCAACCCTTCTGATTACTACAGCTGCTGGTGGGGGTTCGGGATTCATCCCAACCTGAACTTCGACCTGTCCAGGCCGAATGAACAGGAAAATAATATACGTGATATATCGAACGCGGAGCCGAATATGGACCTGGTGAAGTATCTCCTGGAGATACCAGTGTACTGGATGGGCGAACTGGGAATAGACGGATTCAGGCTGGATGTGCCGAATGAGGTTCCCTTCTGGTTCTGGGAAATGTTCAGGGATAAAGTCGATGAGGTCAAACCGGACGCTTACCTGGTAGGGGAGATATGGGGTAACGCGATGCCCTGGCTGGGCCCCGACTGTTTCCATTCCACCATGAATTACAAGTATTTCCGGGATCCGGTGATAGACTTCTTCGCTCTGCGCAACACCAGCGCCGAACGGTTCGACCGGGAGATAGCCCCGGGCAGGTCAATCTACCCCATTCAGGCCACCCGGGTTATGATGAACCTCTTCGACAGCCACGACACCAGGAGGTTTGTTACCACCGCGGGGGGGCATGAAGAGCGCCTGATGCTGGCGGCACTTTTCCAGATGACCTATATTGGGATACCGCAGATATATTACGGAGACGAAGTAGGCCTGAGAGGAGATAAGGATCCCGACTGCCGCAGGCCTTTTCCCTGGGACTGGAAGGATAATCCAGGACGTTCGAAAATCCATGACTTCTACACCAGGGCTATATCGATACGGCACCGGCACCCGGCCCTGAGGACCGGGTCATTTACCACTGTCCTGGCGGAGGGCAGGGTCTATTCCTACCTGAGGGAGAAAGATGGCGAAAGGGTAGTGGTGGTGCTTAACAACGAAAGCGGCGGTATGGAGATTCAGCTCCCGCTGGGCGAGTTCGGATTCGAGGATGGCGCTGAATTAATTGACGAGCTCAACGGCGGCGCCTATCTGGTAGAGGACGGAGCCGTGGTTATGGAATTGGATGGCGTATCCGGAGCGGTTCTTTCCCCTGCTGAATAGAATGCCGGTTAATCCGGGGTTGCGGCGGGAAAGAGCGCCGGTCAGCGGACTATAAGCAGTGAATTGGTGAAATCCCCATCCTGTATGGTATTGGGGTTATTGGGGTCGAGTTCCCACCTTACCGCGTGGTCTATCACGAACTTGTACTGATATCTTCCCGGCTTCAGATCCTTGACTATGGTCCAGATACCGTCGCCGTCCTCATCAGACATCGGATCGATGGTGGGATCGAACCTCCCGCTCCCCTCTGTCCCGCACCAGCTGTTGAAGGAACCGGCCAGGTTTATATATTTAGCCGAGGGCGCTTCATACTGAAACAGAATGCCCCCTTCTACCCGGTGGGGGGGAGGTATCCTGTTGCGGATTATTCTGGTAAGAAGGCAGCCGCCCACGGTCAGGGACAGCGCCAGAAGAGAGGCGGATAGCAGAATTACTATCGGCAATTTGCTGGTAAGGTTATTCTTCATGTTCTCCTCCCTTCAGCTAGAAGTTGAATACAGCTCTCAGAGTTATGACCTGAAGATCCGCCAGGGCCTCTTCCGCGTCCATCATGGTGGTTCCCGGGTTCTGGTAGAGGTATTCATTCCTGAACAGGTAGCGCCCGATCCTTCGCCCGTCGTAGTCTATGCTGAAATCCAGGGGATCCAGTCCGTAGGCGAGCAGAACGCTGACTCTGGCGGCAGGGGTATAGGAGAATCCTGCAAAGGGCGATGTAAATGTGCCGGAATCCTCGCCCCCTCCCGCGTTCTCATACTCCATGTGTATAGTCCTTATGTTGGCAAACGCTGATAATTTATCAGTAAACTTGTAATTACACCTGGCTATAATCTCAAACTCCGATCCGCCGGAGGCAAGGGCTTCGGAACCTTCCCTGCTGAGGTAGTTCTGCTCTATATCGAAATCGAAATCAGAAGTAACCTGCCAGCTTGCTCCCGAAGAGACCGAGTAATTATAGTGCCACAGGTCTCTCTGGCCGCCCGGTTTGTCGTAATCGTACATGTTCCTCTGGAGCCACAGCTTCAGGGTCATTCCGTCGAATAATCCAGATCCTATATCGTATTTCATGTAGAGTTCGCTGTAGTCATGGGTGAGAGCGGCCGGGTCAGGTTCGACAGTGAAGTATATCTGCTTATTCGCCTCCACCTGTCTCCTGAAAGCTGCGTTCAGGGCGGTTTCGTCTTCGGAGGCGCCGCTGAACTGGTTTCTGGTATGTTCCGCGTTAATGTAGAGGTTTTCGATCAGGGTGCTGGTGAGGCCTCCGTGATAAACCATATTGTCCTGTTCCATGATCGGAACATCGATGGGGGCGTTGCCGAGATCGATACCGAAGCTGTTGGCGGTCACAAATCTCTGGTTCTTCTTTCCGGTAAGCAGTTCCAGCCTTGGATTGAGGTCCCCGCCGAAGAGTTCGGCGCTGAGGTCCAGGCCGTAGTTGAATCTCTTATCATCCATCTCGAACCAGTCGCTGGGATCTCCGGTTCTGTTTATATGCTCGTCCAGTTTTTCTATTCCGGTATTAACCGGGTCGGCTCCAACCCTGTCGGTGAAGTTCAGCCACCACACATTTCTTCTCATTAAGAAGTTTCCGCCCAGGGTTATTTCCCTGAATTTTCTGGTTAAACGCCCGTAATACAGGTCGGTTCCGGTGTTATCGTATATATCGGGATCGTTGTAGATGTCGTAATCGTGAACGTTTGCGAGAAACCCTTCAAAGTCCACGCCGTAGCTGCTGAAGCTGCCGGTAACTCCCGATGTGCCCTTTCCGGTTTTCAGGTGTTCGTCGAAAATGGTTCCGGGAAGGTCCAGGTCTCCAAAATAGTTTGAGGGGTCGCTGCTCTGCAGAACTTCCTCGCTGTAGTATCCTCTCAGTTCAAACTGCCCGGGGGTGACATCGATATGAGCTTCATCCAGGATCGCCGATATATTGTTCGGTTCCAGGAAGTCCTTCTCGCTGTCTATTCTGAGCCGTGTATATCCGTGCACTATATCGCTGATCATAATATCGAAGTTCATATCTATTTTTGCCGCCGGCCTCTGAAGCCGCCACCTGTTTTCGGATATGTAGACTTCTTCCTCGTCTGCCGCTCCTTCTCTAAGAAGCAGGAGATATTCCCTGCCCCTGGAAGCTTCCGACCTGAGGAGAAAACGGCCGCTGTAATGAACGTTGGGGCTGAGCGCGGTGTTCGCGCTCATCGCCTGGGTCTCTCCCGATATTACTATCTCCCCGCTGCTGCTTATCTCCACTACCGAGTTTGTCCCACCGTAGGGGTCGGCCTTGGTGTTGGGATTCTCCTGGTCTGTTATCCATGCTTCGTCAACCACGAATTTGTATTCGTGCTCCCCGGGGTCCAGATCCAGGGCCGCTTTCCAGTACCCTTCATCATCCTTGTTCATCGGAGTGGCGGTGGTATTCCAGTTGTTGAATGAGCCCGCCAGGTACACCTTGCCGGCGTAGGGGTCGTAATAGCTGAACTGGACTTTGCCGCTGTCCAGCATTTTAACCCCGCCTTGCGCCGGGATTGCCGGCGCGATGGTCATTGCCGCGGCCGCCAGGAACAGAAAGGTGCGGGAGAAGAACGACCTCCGCCTTTCCGCTCCCCGCGGACAGACAGTTTTGATTTTCTTTCTTCTTCTTTTCAAATTCATGTCGCAACCCTTCTAGAAATAGAGTTTAAGAAACAGCTTGGTCATATTATTAAGACGGGTGCCGGAACCCTCGTTGACGAAAGCGTCGGTGTTTACCAGGTGGTCGCTGTCCCAGGGCGCTCCGTATTCAAGGAAGCACTCCGCCCCATAACCGATATCGTATCTTATCTGGGCGAAGACTGTCGCC
>JAWODM010000073.1:0-8905 GCA_046483305.1 Candidatus Krumholzibacteriales bacterium
GACGCTGGCATGATAACCTGGAAGGGATTGTGGGAAGAAGACGGGGGAGATTATTCTTCAGATCTGATTCAAGCTGCAAGTGTGACAGATAGTACAGCGACGAAGGAACACAGATGCGATATAACTAACATAGTCAGAAGCTGGCTGGATGGTATAATTAATAATGAAGGCCTTATAATAATGCCTTCTGAGTCTATGCTGGAGGACAGCCCTGTGGAATACAATGTCGATAGCAAGGATATAAAGCTGGTTATTAATTATACCCTGGATGATGATATTGAAAGAAGGATTGAGAAAATATCTAAAGATAATAGATAAGAGAAAGTATTAGCTGGAGGTAGCTTTATTCCCGGATTGATAAAGTAAATTCCTTTAAATCTAATCCAATCTGTGGTAAAATACCTAATGTAGGGGTCATTAAGAGATAGGCAGGAAGTAACCATGAAGAAATATCTGATCATTTCGGTGGTTATTATATTTCTGTTATGTTCTTCCTATGTAAATGCTTTTGAGCCGCTATTCGATGAAGCAATGAGTTTTACTGTTGGCAGAGAACCTGAGGACGTAGCAATCGGGGATTTCAATGGTGATGGGCATCTGGACCTTGCGGTAGCCAATTATGGAGACGATGAACTTACACTACTCTTGGGAAAAGGAGACGGAACATTTGAAAATCCTTATCCATGGTGGTTTGGTTGGAATCCTGATACCGGCAGTCGTCCGGTAGCCCTTACCGCGTTTAATTTTGATAATGACGAGCGTGAAGATATAGCGGTAGTGAATAAGGATTCAGACGATGTCTATGTTTTCCGTGGGGAGGGAGGAGGAGGGCTGAGTGCAATGATAGTTTATTATGTAGGAGAATCTCCTTCCTCTATTGCTGCTGCCGATTTCAATGAGGATGGCTATGATGATCTGGCTGTTACAAACAGCGGAAGCGATGATGTGACAGTCTGCATGGCAGGCCATACATATTACTATACTGTTGGGAATGATCCCCGGGCTGTTACAACAGGCGACTTTGATGAAGATGGGAATATTGATCTGGCGGTAGCAAACTATGACAGCGATGATGTATCGATACTTCTGGGCGAATGGGATGGAACTTTCGCTGATGCGGTTAATATTAGTTCAGGTCATCAAAGCGAATATATAATAACCGGTGATTTTAATGAAGACGGGCATACTGATCTGGCGGTATCCGGCTATGGGCTCACAGTTATGTTAGGAGCCGGAGACGGCACATTTGTGTCCGATCTTATCTATAATCATTTTTGTCTATCGGTTGCAGTTGGGGACTACAATGAAGACGGGCATACTGACCTGGCAGGGGGAGCTCCAGAAGGTATAATATTCCTTGGTGCTGGAGATGGAACGTTTACGCAGAGCGGCGGATATGAAGAAAAAGGGGCCCCTGTAACATCTGGTGATTTTAATGAAGATGATCACCTGGATTTGGCGTGTTTGAGGATTAATAGTTGTTTCAATGGAACAGTATCCATTATTCTCGGCAATGGAGACGGAACATTTCCTTATGCTGAGAGCTATTTTACCGAGGATATATATCCGACCTCGGTTTCTGTTGGCGACTTCAATGAAGATAACAACATGGACCTGGCAGTAACAAATGACTATCAGGGCACTGTTTATATATTAACAGGTGACGGGAGTGGGATGTTCACGGCTGGAGAACTGTATGATGTAGGATGTGGCCCACAGTCATCTGCGGTTGGGGATTTTAATGAAGATGGCTACCAGGATCTTGCAGTTGGAAATGGATGCTCAACATATATTTCTGTCCTTCTTGGAATTGGTGACGGCACATTTGAATCTGAGGTTAATTACAGTGCAGGCAGTAGTCCAGATGTAGTAATAACCGGCGATTTCAATGAGGACGGGCACACGGATCTTGCTATTAGTGGTTCTGATGATGTATATGTGCTGATTGGAAAAGGAGGCGGTAGCTTCGAGGATGCAGTAGGGTATGATTTAGCCAACCGTCCCTTTTCGATCTTAACTGGAGATTTTAATGGCGACGGAAATATAGATATAGCAGTGACAATAACTGCGTCTGATGAAGTATCAGTACTGCCGGGGATTGGAGACGGAACATTTGGCTCGGCGATTAGTACAGGAGTTGATAACCTGTCAGGGCCTGCCACTACCGGAGATTTCAATGAGGACGGGTATACTGATCTTGCCATTTCGAAGGCGTATCCTGACTATATTGACAAGGTTTCGATTCTTCTGGGACAGGGAGATGGAACTTTTAATGCAACTTCTTCTGAATATCTTATCGGTATTTCACCTTGGGGCATTATCGCTGAGGATTTTGACGGTGATTCTCATATGGATATAGCCACAGCGAATGGAGTTTCTCAGAATATCTCAATTCTTATGGGAAAAGGGGACGGCACATTTGGGGGTGTTGTAGGTTACAGTGTTGGTGATTTCCCCAGCTTTGTTACAACCGGCGATTTCAACAATGATTCAAAGCCGGATCTGGCGGTACCTCTCTATGAAGATGATGTAGTCACCATCCTTCTGAACATCTCCGAGGGCGGCACTGCCACCATGCTCAGCTCCTACCTCTGCTCGCCCGCTAATGATGGCATCGAGATCTCCTGGACACTCTCTGAACTTGAAAAAGATATGAGCTTCAGTATCTACCGCCAGACAGACGGTTCTGATACCTTCCTGCCGATTGATGCAGAGATAACCAGAAAAGGCGATCTGTCCTACAAGGCAATAGACAGCAGCTGCCTCCCGGGCAGCGTCTGCCGATACCGGGTGGAAGTGACAGACAGCGAGGGGACCAGGACGCTGTTTACCACTGAAAAGGTCACTGTTGAGAGTCCGGAGCTTGCCCTCAGCCAGAACTATCCCAATCCGTTCAATCCTTCCACAACGATATATTACTCCCTTCCTGAGAGATGCAGGGTAACCCTCGATATCTACGATGTCTCCGGAAGAAGGATAGCCAGGCTGGAGGATGGAATCCGCGAGGCTGGAACCCACCAGGCAAAATGGTCCGGGTTGAATAAAAACGGCGCTTCTGTCTCCAGTGGTGTGTATCTCTATAAGCTCACAACTGGTAAGAGCAGCATCACCCGCAAAATGGTATTGATGCGATAAGTGCCCGGGGAAGGGGGTGTCTTTTCTAGCCGGTTGAGAGGAGCTGGCCTTCTTAAATAAATCTATAATTCAATATCCAGGACTTTCCCCAAAAATTGACTCTGTAATTAGCTAACCACAAGTTATTCAGCGAGTTATTAATATCAACAAGTGGAATCGGCCATTTTTTAAAACCTGGGAAAACTTCAATTCCATAAACTGTTGACTGCGGTCTGATATGTCGGTATAGTAAAATGCGGTAATCATTAAAAAGGGGAGGTATTATGGGAAACCCTGCCGCCAGGTGCGGCGATACCGCAATGACATGCAATGACCCGGCTGACATGCCGGTTGGTAAGGTTGTAGCAGCAGGCACCGTTATGATCAACGGGATGCCGGCCGCCAAGCAGAACGACACCGTGGTGGGAGTGGATACCCATATCATCATGATCCCCTCTCCGGGAGGGCCGGTGCCCACGCCGCTTCCCCATCCGTTCAACGGAATGCTCAACAGCGGCCTTTCCTCATCGGTGAAGATCATGGGGATGTTCGCGGCCACCGTAAACAGCGTGGCCAGAAATACCCCGCCCCACATACCTCAGGGAGGCCCTTTTCAGAAGCCGCCCTCCAATGAGGCCAAGATTATGATCGGCAGCCCCAACGTGATGATCGGGAACGGTGGCGGAGGAGGCGGCGGCGGGGGAGGCGGAGGGGAGCAGCAGAAGGAAGCGGAATCACAGGGCGGAGAAAAGAAGGAAGGCCACTTCATCCATGCCAGGTACGTGGACAGGGGGGGGAAGCCGATATCCGGTGTGGATTACACCATAAAGTCTCCCGACGGAAAGGAAAGCCGGGGAACCCTCACCGGAGAGATAAAAAAAGGCGGGGTCGCTGAGGGAGACCATGAGATAAAGCTTCGGGCAGTCACCAGGGCCAGTTGGGACAGGGAGCAGGCCGAAGGCGGAGAAAAGGTAAAGCTGGAGATCGAAACGGCGGGGTTCGAGGATGGAACCGAAGCTGTTATAGAGATCTGGATGAAGGATATCGACAGAGCCGACCGCAAGATCGAGACTGTCCGCGGCAGCAGTACCTCCGGAGACAAGGTGGAGGCGGAGTGGGTATTCGGATACCTCGATGAAGAGGATGAGAGCTCGGGGCCCGGAAAATACTCCTCGCCGAGGTTCTATTTCATCGTGGAGGTTGACGGGGTCAGAAGCCGCTCCGGGATGCTGACCTACAAGGATTACATAGAGATAGAGCTTAAGGACAAGGACGGCAAGCCTATGAAGGATGAGCCGTATATGGTCCGGTTCTCCAACGGAGAGGTAAGGAAGGGGAGACTGGACGGGAGCGGATGCGCCAGAGAGGAGAACTGCCCTCCGGTGAGGCATGAGGTGGAGTTCCCTGACCTTCCAGCCATAACAGAGGTCGAGTAACCATGGGAAAGCCCGTATCGCCCGGCAGGAAGACAAAATTCGTCAACGTGGAGGCGGGGATTGAGATAATAGCGGTTACCGACGAAGACGGGACCGATTACATGAACGGCAGGGAGGAGGCATCTCTCAAGACACTCGATTTCATAGAAAAGCACGTGATTATCAGGTTCAGGGTGGCCGGAGTGAAGCAGGAAGTTGACCTGGCGGTGCATTACAAAAATTCAAAAATACATGATGATTTTTACAAGCAGTTCAAAAAGGGCGAATTCAAACCGCCGCGGGTTGCGCATATCATCAAGAAGGTTATGTATGAACCGGGAGAGCACAGGGTGCTGTGGGACGGGAGGGACGACACCCCTGACAACCGCCTCCTGCTGGCCGGAGATTACCGTATAGAGATAAACGGAAGATTATGGCTTTTCAAGAAGAAGCACACCGTGGATTTCAAGGTGGGCAAGCCGGAAGCCTATAATTACGGGGTGCATTACAAGAAGAAGGGAAGGATGGAATCCTCCAAAAAGGACATAGGGTACGCGGAAAAGAGCCAGAAAGCATTGAAGGACAAAACCGGGTATATGGTCTATTCCCAGCTGAACCGGCATGCCATGGAGGCGGTAGAAGAGATGAAATCGGCTTCGGTGGTTAACTTCAGCGGGCATGCCGGACCCTTTGTGCTGGTCTTTCACGGCAAGGAAGGGGGAAAATACGAGGCGAAGGATAAATCGAGGCTGTTCATGTATAAAACTTCAAATATGCTGAGTAATGATGCGGCGATAAATGTCCAGAAAAAGAGTGCATTCAGGGATATGCTGTTCATGATGATCAATGGCTGCCGGGCCGGGAACGAGGCTATGATCTATCAGAACATTGTTCATAAATTCAACCCGAAGGGGGTGGATGGAAAGCATGGCAACAATACCACTGCCGCCCTCAGCAGTTTTCAGGCCTTCCATGGGATCAAGCCTGCCGACGGAAAGAAGAATCCCGCCACCCTGAAGTGGTTCGATATATCCCAGAACCTCAGCGAGCAGAAACAGACCAGGATGATCCAGAAGATACTGACAGGGATTTACGTGGAGAAGGAGGACGGCAAACTGGGAACCGAAACCAGGAAGTCGATAAGGAATTACCAGAAGGCGCATCCGGAGCTGGAGGTTACAGGCCAACTGGATGATGCAACCATGAAAGCGCTTAAAATAGGAGAGAGAAGCTCCGGTTATTTCATCCCCAGGAATATAGCCGACGCCATGGGGTACAAGGGGGCCGATATCACCATGGGGTTCGTTCACAAGGTAGGTTGGGACCTGGCAGTGGACTGGGCAAAGAGCTTCTGGCAGGACCTGGGGGGCGGCAAGGGGATAAACACCGCGGCTTCCAACGCCCAGGCCTCGGTGGACCACCGGAAGAGGAAGCAGTTCAAATACAATATCTATACCCTGAAGGGGGTTTCGCAGGAAAGCACCCTTCACCCGGCCCGTTACGGAGCGGCCAGAGAATGAGAAGAAGATTATTTATATACTTATTTACGGCACTTATTGTACTTTCAATCCAGGACGGTATATGTATGAATGATGAAAAGACCAGAGGCAGGGAAGGCCACGGGATAACCGAGCAGGAAGCCCGTACGCTGGTATACCAGTTTCTCAAGAGGGAGGGCGACCCCAATACCCGCGATTACATCGAGTCTCACCTGGAGATGACCGGCGTCAGGGAGCACCCCAATCTGGGAGAGATTTTTACCTTCGAAGGGGAACCGGGCGAATTCTGGGTAAGCCGGGGCAGGGGGACCGTGGTCAAGTACAACGCTCCTCCCGCATTTACCATAACCGAGGCAGAGGATTTTTCGCGGAAGTTTATCCCCAGGCATATCCCGGACTTCGGGAGCCGCAACTTCAAACTGGAAAGTTCCGGGGCGGACGGGCAATTCTGGAGAGAGGAGTGGAGGGAATACCCTCAGGGTGAGAACGAAGTCGCGATCTTCCCCAACTGGATATCGGTCACGGTCAGCCTGGAGAGAAGAGCTATACATAATTTCAACTACTCAGACCTCCGCAGAATCAGGTATAAACAGCCGGGCATTGACGAGGGGAAGGCCCGGAGGATTATAATGGAGAGGTTCCCGGAAGGGGAGATAGTGGAGATAGAGCTGGTTGAACATACAGCCGACGGGGGCCGGACCTGGGTAACCATATGGAACGCAGTGGTCAGGCCCGGCGAAGAGGAAGATCTGCCGCATGAAATAATATCTATCGACGCCGATACAGGCAAGGACGTACCTTTATAGGGATGGTTTGTAATGAGTGAAAAGAAGTTCAATATGGAGCTGCCGGAGGGGTGGGAGGATCAGACTTCCTATTACTTCAGGGGGCCCGAGATCGAAGATTTTCCCCATGAGATTATCGTTAACGTTGACCGTTATCTGCAAACGGACGACATAAACGAGTATTCACGGGAAAGGATCAGCCCGATCGTTCAGTCCATGAAGAATATCGAGGTATTGAAGGACAGAGAGATAACGAAAGCGGGCGGCAACCCCGCCTATGAGTTTATTTTCAAGTGGATGCCGGCGGATGATATCATGGAGATTCATAATTATCTCTTTGTTATGAAGGATCAGCTCGGCTTCATGATACTCATACGCTTCTCCCGGAAATCTTATAAGATGCTGAGAAATCAGTTCAAGGAAATCGTAGAAGAGATATTGCCGGGAACCTATGGCTCTCAGGATTGATTATGGCAGAAATTAAGCACAGCAAGTCAACTGACTCGGAACACAAGATCAAGCTTGAATCGTCGCTGGTCTACGCGGCCTGGAGCCAGGCGGCTGCCTTCGCAGGCGCTGCCGCGGAGGTCGAAGTCGCTACCGCCTTTGTGGGCAGCGGAGCCCCCGTTAAAATCACCTGCAAGAGCGCCAAAGGGAAAAAGCTGGGAAAGATATCGGATAAGATCAAAGGCAATATATTCAGGCAGAAAGTAGAGATCCCCGAAGACACGGAACCGGGAGATGAGATCTATTTCGAAGTCAAACTCCCCAAAAACGGCCTAAAGGGGAAATCCAATTCGATACCCGTTTATCCCAAACCGGTGGTTACCAATATGAAGTGGTCGGCCGGCGAGGCCAGAAGAGGGGATATATTGACTCTCAGCGCCGATGTGGACAGGGTGGACAGCGGGGCGGAGGCGCTTGTGACCATATATGAGTACGACCGGGACGATGCCCATGACAGGATAACCGAACTCCCCGCCAGGGTGGAGAACGGGAAAATCGAGCTTCAGTGGGAATATGAGTATCAGGAAGATGTCGATGAGATCCCCACGGAAGAGGAGATGCGGGAATATGGAGGGAGTTACAACCCTCCGGAATACTTTTTCACGGTAAAGATAACCGGTTTTGAATCCGGCCTGGAGCAGGAGTCGGGGCTGCTTACCTTCAAGGATTATGTAGAGATAGAACTGGTGGACGAATACGGGAATAAATCGGCCGACGAAAAATTCAAACTGATACTTCCGGACGGCTCCGAGAAGGAAGGAACCCTGGATGAGAACGGTTATGCCAGGGTCGAGGATGTGCCTCCGGGGAAGTTCAGCATAGAGTTTCCCGACCTGGATACAGCGGAATTTGAGGAGCGATAGCAGTTACTTGATTCAGAGGTGCAATTATGCCGGGAACGATTAGTTACATAACCGGGCGGCTGGCCCGGCTGCTTCGGCTTGAAAGAGTAAGGATAAGAGCCGCCGGCGGAGACGCGGAGCCGGACAGCGCTGTTCCTGCCGGCAAGCGGACTCAGATGACGGCGGTCCTTCCCAGGGAGATGGAAGGCACTTACCAGTGGTCCACCCCCAGCGATAAGATCACCCTGGAAAATGCCGACCGGGAAACAGTCACCATAGTTGCCGGGGAAGATATAAGCGGAAGGGATGGAGAGGAGATCAGCCTCAGTTTTCGATCCGACGACGGATCTTTCGAGTCGAGAAGGCATGTTAATATCAATGTGATCAAGGTTGAATTCGAGAGGGCCACAAGCCCTGTGTATGGCCATGACAACATGGATAATGAGGCGGGCGAGAATCATCACCTCAGTATCAGGAAGAACGATTTCGGGTTTACCTGGATAAGAATAACCGGCGGAGCCAATGGCGGAATCCTGCGATTCACCTCGGAAGACACCTCTGTTGCGGAGGTAGATGAAGATGATATCCGAAGTAATGTGGGTAATTTTTTTCTGCAGGTGGTCAGGGGAAGAAACACCAATAAGGGAGAGACAGAGATAAAGGTCAGAACATTCAGGGATGACGGGCCGGTCGCGGCTACATTGAAGGTAAACGTTTACAGCCGGAAATCTGTAAGCGCGACC
>JAWODM010000069.1:0-24211 GCA_046483305.1 Candidatus Krumholzibacteriales bacterium
GTTTTAAAAATCAGAATTAAGAATAGAACCAATGGGGTTCTCTATCTGAATTCTGCCCGGAATAGCGATTATGCCTTCATCAGCTTCCCGGCAATTCGACTATTTCCACAGAGATAGAATCATGGACAGATCACACCCGCTTATCGTACTATTTCATCAGGAAAAAGAAGGTTTATGAATTATTCGGGTTAAATGATTTATATAAGAAAGAAAAAGTGATACAGAGCAGGGAAGGCAAAAAGGTATTGCTGATTTCCTTATTCTGGATTTTACCCTCTCTGCTCATATGGCTTCTGTATCCAGTGCCGATCACGAGGCATTTTTTTATAGTTATCCCGGCTGTTGTTGTCATTCTGGCGGAATTTGTTCTCAAAAGGTATCGGAATGGCAGAATTGCCATGATTGTTGCCTTGATTATTATACTTAATCTGGCCATACCTGAAATACTCTACCGGGGTTATAATTCATTATCTGCGGGACCAGGGAAAGAACCACACGGGGCTTTTTTCTATTACCACTCCAGAGTCAATGCGCGTATATCCAGGTATCACGTCATGCAGAAAGAGATAGAAAATATTGCTTCGAGAGGCCCTGGATACTCATCCGGGTTATTCATTCCGGTCAACTGGGAGTCCTACGGCTATGCCCTTTACGGGATGGCCGAAACCGGCGAACTGGTATATGAAAGAAGCAGGGAGATTTCACCCGGTACGTTTATCCATGAATATTCCCTGTTCGGCACCGATGCCGCTCTTGCTTTCTCGAATGATTTCAGCAGAAAATCGATACCCGGTGAAATTCGCAGAAAATTAACAGAGGCAGTAGCTATTGGAAATACTGCTGTTCTCCCGGCAGAGTTAAAAAACTCTGATGCTGTCAGGGGTATACCTGATGCTCAGATAAGAATCTACTGAAACAATTTCCTGACTGCAAATCGTATATATCGTTCATATCTATCTTGAAATAAAACAAAAGCAAATAATAGCAGGCAGAATGCAGGACTGAATTTTCTGAAGGTTTGACGGTTGCAGTATTTTCAGGCCGTTTGAAAGGCGCTGATTTGTTTCTTGGCCAGTAGCGTCGATCCCGATTCTTTCATTACCATCTTCAGGAATTCTCCCCGCCGCCGTTTCCATCTGTTCCGTTCCGTCCTCAATTGTAACTTTCATTACCAGCCCGATTACCTTAATTTTCATAATGTATGGTTATCGTACCTCCTCGTTAAAGAAGATAAGCTTGCCTTCGGCAGGGAAAATCGACTTAACCTGCCTATTCAGGCATAAAACTTGAACTAACTGTCTGTTTGTACAGAAGAAAGCCATAACAACAGGACATTCAGCCGGGATTATCAATTTCAGAGGGTTACTTCAATGCTGAAACATTTATTCATACTGTCGGTTATCATCAGTCTTGTTTTCCTGACTAGTTGCAGCGAAGAAATCAGTTACGAAGACCCTGAAGAGGACTCTTCTCTTGATGACCGCCCGAATCCCCTGAAAACCTTCATCCGTGACAACTGGACGGATGGAGATGTTACAGACACAGGCGGATTGCACTACCCGCATATAAAAGTGGCAGGACACAATTGGAACAATCTTGCCGAACTGGGCGACGGAGCCGAGCAGGCTGAATTTGTGGTGGATAATTTCGATCTGTATATCTGGGGAGGATCCATAGTTGGGGATCATGCGAATGGGCAGTATCAGGATTTCATATGGATATCAACTATCCAGGGGCCATATATAAGCTCTGAATTTGATTCCATTCAGACTGTCGCCTGGCTGTCTGATTCAACCAGAAATACCGGAGGATATTCCTGGGAAGATATTACCATGCACTTCAAATATAATTGGGTAGACCGGTGGGGTAATTATTTCCATGGCTGGAATCCGGCAGACGATCTGGATGGCGACGGCTGCAGAGATAGTGCCCAAGCGAGTGATTCAGCAAGAACGGCCGGGTGCATCAGCGATTCTGAGATGTATGGTTTTGAGGGAACATCTGACCGGGAGTGGTGGAATTATTTGAAGATCATGCATGAAGGCGCTCTTAGGTTGATAACTGATATAGTGTTGGAGAATATGCGGAATCAAGATTACCGTATGAGGGGCGTATACCACGATAACAGGGGAATGCTGGAAAACATGGATTTCGGTATTCAGAACAGTTTTGCATATGAAAATGATGATCTGCTTTCGGCAAACCAGGAATACTATGCTGATAAGCTGAGATCGGTAACTGCAATGGGAATCGATTATATAGAGCCAGAAGCCCCATGGATGAATCTGCATTTCTGCAATTTGGGCTCTCCCTATCATATCTGCGAAAAACCTTCTGAATCGAAAGAGCGGGTTTTTGAATACATAGAAAATATGCGTTTGGAAAACTGGTTAATTACTGATTACAAGTATTATTCCTATTTGTATCTGACAACGGACAGGCGGGAAGATTATCTGAACTGTCCTTTCCTGAACTGGCTGGAAAAGGGCAAGGGGATCATTTTCTGCGTGAAGGAGAATTTTCCCGGAAGTGACCGGGGCAGGTTATTTTCCCTGGCAACTTTCTATATGATTAATCATCAGATGGCTTTCTATGGATATAAAGCTGTGGGTTACCCCGCCGGAGAACATGTTTCCGCCTGGAACTGGAATCCTTATGTGGCGTACCATATAGGACAACCGGCAGCCAACACTCTGGGCCTTGAGGACTTCCAGGGCAATTCCGGTACGGACCGTTACTTCGTCTGGAAAGAAACACCTGATTATGAAATACTGGGAAGGGAGTATGTGAGAGATGATCTCTCGCATGTGCTGGTTCTCTCCAAGTTGATGACGGAAGGCGGAGAAGAGGGAGCCGATCCGACCACCCATGAACTTCCGGGATGCTATCAGAGTGTGCAATCTGATCTGACCCTGGGGCCGCCCACCAGGGAAATTACTCTCCGCAATAATGCGGGGGCGATCCTGGTAGCAACAGAAGGCTGCCAGGCCCCTCCGGAAGCTGATTTTTCCGCGGACAGGACATTCGGGTTTATCCCTCTGACAGTGGAATTTACGGATCATTCAACCAACTTTCCCGTTTCCTGGAATTGGGATTTTGGAGACGGGTCAAGCTCCTCTGTTCAGAACCCCCGGCATACCTACGATCAGCCTGGTACATACACGGTAACGCTCAGCGCGGCGAACTGCGACGGTACCGGTACTGAAACCAGCGCTTCATACATTATAGTGAATGAAAATGAAGACGGGGGTAGCAGGGATGATCCGTACCAGCCGTAATTTGAGGTCATGCTCCGTCCGCTTCGCTCCAGTCCGGCAATAATCCTGTTACTGTTTTATCCTCATATATGTTAATATCCCTGCAGAATATAGTAGTAAGGGCAAGCCGGCTCCGGCGGAGAGAACAGAAATGATATCACACCGCTACAGATGCATATTTATTCACATACCCAGGACCGCGGGCACCAGCGTTGAAAGCGCCCTGGGCCATTTCCAGGGTGAGGTCAGCAGGGGGGACCAGGATCACAGGAGTATCCGGATAATCCGCAGGCCTCTTCTTCATCCCGGGATATTCTCCTCGGCGGAGAACCTGGCCGAGGCGATCAGGTCAATACGCTCCAGGTTCAGAAAATATTCCAACCCGAATAATTCGATCACCGTGAACCGGCGCCAGTACCGCGATTATTTCAAATTCACCGTGGTGAGGGATCCCTGGAACCGGGTCTATTCAGCCTACCGCAACCTTATCACCGATCAGTTTCACCGCCGGAACCTGAATATCACCGGCGAACCTTCCCTCAACAGCTTCCTGAAGAGGTTTGCAGGTAAGGATATGCTGAAACCGCAGACATACTGGATAAAGGACTACGACGGGAAGATACCGATGGACCTGGTGGTGAAGTTCGAAGATCTGGAAAGCGGGTTCAGGGAAGTGGCCCGGGCCCTGGGTGATCAGTCGCTGGCCCTTCCTCACCAGAACAGGGGCGGAAGCGGTATTTACCGGGACAGATACGATGACGAATCGGCCGGGATAGTGGCCCGGTATTACCGGGAGGAGATCGAACTGTTCGGCTATTCTTTCTGACAGTTCCTCTCTCCGGGCTCCCCTTAATTATCTTTTCGTTTAAATCACACTTTGTTATTATTCCTGAAACAGTTTCTGGCAGCATTTATAATAGATCAGAAAGGAAACGGCATGAAGAAGTTGATCCTCATTATGTTTACATCTGTGATTCTTTTTGCTTCTCCGGACCGGGTTGCCGGCTGCACCAACCTGCTGGTTACTCCCGGAGCCTCCGAGGACGGCTCGGTGATTATCACCTACACCTGCGACGGCGAGTTTCACCCCCGCCTTGAGTATACACCTGCCGCCGATCACCAGCCGGGAGAGTTTATCGAGCTTCGGGACTGGAGCGGAAACCTGATGGGTAAGATAAAGCAGGTCCCGCATACCTACGCGGTTACCCAGCTGATGAACGAACGTCAGGTGGTGATCGGGGAGACTACCTTTACCGGGAGAGAGGAGCTCCGGAACCCTGACGGGCTGCTGCACTACTGGTGGCTGATGCGGCTGGCGCTGCAGAGGGCGGCAACGGCGAGGGAAGCTGTAGAAGTGATTACATCCCTGGTGGCGGAGTACGGATACCGGAGCACCGGGGAATCGATCTCCATCGGGGACAAAAACGAGGCCTGGCTCCTTGAAATCATAGGTACAGGCCCGGGGGGAGAAGGGGCGGTGTGGGTGGCCCGGAGGGTGCCGGACGGTTATATCTGCGCCCACGCCAACAAGGCCAGGATAGGGGAGTTCCCCCTCGATGATCCCGAAAACTGCATATACTCGGAGAACGTTATAGATTTTGCCATAGAGAAGGGTTACTACGATCCGGATTCGGGCGAGCCGTTCAGCTTCTGCGAGGCCTACTGCCCGGCCACTCCCCAGAAGAGGCGGTATACCTCTACCAGGGTATGGAGTATCTTCAGGAGGGCGGCCCCTTCCCGGGAATTTCCCCCGGATTACCACCGGGGAGTGGAGGGCGCCGAGCCCTACCCGCTCTGGATAAAACCTGACCGTAAGCTGTCATTGAGCGATGTTATTGACCTGATGAGGGACCATTATGAAGGGACCGGGTACGATATGACGAAGGGTGTTGATGCCGGCCCATTCGGTACCCCCAACCGCTGGAGGCCGATGACCTGGAATATAGACGGAGTGGATTATACCTGGGAGAGGCCTATCTCCACCCAGCAGACCGGATTTTCATTCGTATCCCAGTCCAGGAGCTGGCTGCCCGACCCGGTGGGCGGGGTTATATGGTACGGACTGGACGACACCTACTTCTCCTGCTACGTTCCCCTCTACTGCGGGATAAATGATTTGCCCCCCTCCTATACCATCGGGAGGATATCGGAGTTTTCCCGGGATTCGGCATGGTGGATATTCAACCTGGTGGCTAATTTCTCGAATCTGAGGTACTGCCGGATGAGGCCTGATATTCAGGAGGTTCAGTCAGAGCTGGAGCGGGAGCTGATAGCCCTTCAGCCCGCGGTGGACATGACCGCAGCCGGGCTATATGAAAAGGACCCTGCTCTTATGACCGCGTATCTCACTGATTTCTGCAGGGTTCACGCCGAGAGAGTGGTGGACCGGTGGCGGGAGCTCGCCGGGGATATGATACGGAAGTACAACGACGGGTACACCCAGGAGGAGCGGGGAAGGCCGTCGGAGACAGGTTACCCGGAGAGCTGGCTGCGGAAGGTGATCAGGTTGAGGCCGGAGCAGTTCAGGCTGGAGGCCAGGGAAGAGCTGGAGAAGGATCTGCCCTATTAATATTCAGAGAGAGGTTTGGCCTGAATGGACCTTAGATATGTGGAAGGGGATTCGCGTCTTCACCGGATGCACCCGGTGGTGAAGGGTGGAGCGCTGCTGCTGCTGGTGATTGCCTCATTTATCTACGGGGCTGTTGTTAATCTGGCGCTGGTTCTATTCCTGATAATTATCTCGGTGGCAGCCGGGATAGGTTCGGGAAGGATTCTCTCTCTTCTTAAGCCGGTGCCGGTTTTTGTCATTATTATTATCGCCGCCAATATTCTTCTGGTGAGGAACGGGCAGGGCTATTCCTCCGGTATGGCCCGGGGGTTGGTTCAGGGTATCAGGATAATGGTTTTGCTGCTCGCCGCCGGGCTGTTCTGGACGGTAACCGACCCGGCCCGGTTCTCCGATTCGGTGGTATTTCTGGGAGCCCCGCTGCGTCTCTTCGGCATAAGCAGGGAAGACCTCTCGCTTATACTGATGATTATCTTCAGTTTTATTCCTCATATCCGTGAAGAGGTTGACAGAATAAGGAGAGCCAGGATGGTCAGGTGCGGGCACGGAGGATGGCTTTCACTGAAAAAGGGGGGGATTCTCCCTCTGGTCATTCCTCTGATATCCTCCGTTCTCAGAAGGGGAGAGGAGATGGAGATGGCTCTGTGCGCGAGGCATTACGGGGCCGGGCGGAGCGGGAGAGGAGAGAAAATCCCCTCCTCCGATATATTAATTGGAATTATATTTTTTCTGGCTTTCCTGCTGGGGCTTTATGCGAAATATTAAACTCACCATTGAATATGACGGTTACGGGTTCCGCGGGTGGCAGGTGCAGCCGGGAGAGAGGACCGTGCAGGGCGAGATGGAAAAGGCGGTCCGGCAGATAACCGGTGAATTCTCGAGGGTTACCGCCGCCGGCAGAACCGATACCGGGGTGCACGCGGTGGGGCAGGTGGCAAATGTGCTAATGAACACAGGCTACCCGCCGGCCGTATTGAAGAAGGCCTTTAACGGCAACCTCCCCAGGGATGTCCGGGTCAGGAAGGTTGAAGAGGCCCGGCCCGGATTCAGCGCCCGGTACGACGCCTGGAGCAGGACCTACCATTATATATTCTTCCGGCGTGAGACCGCGCTCTGGAGAAGGTACTTCTTCCCGGTATCCTGTAACCTGGACCTGGATGCCATGGGAGAAGGCGCCCGGGAGCTTGTGGGGAAGAAGGATTTCTCTTCGTTTGCTACCTCCGCCGGAGGGAATGACAATATCTGCCGGGTGGTATCATGTTCCATTCTTCCCCAGCCGCCCCTTCTGACCATCTCCATTACCGCCGACAGATTTCTCTACAACATGGTGAGGGCTCTGGCGGGAACGCTCCTGAATATTGGGAGGGGAAAGGGAGCGCGGATGAAGGAGATACTGGCCGAGAGGGACAGGAGGGCCGCCGGCTCCACTCTCCCCCCTTACGCTCTGTACCTGATGGAAGTCAGGTATCAGCCCCCGGGGCATGAATGACAGCAGCCGAGGCCGCCCGGGCGGCCTCGGCTGGAACATCCCCTTCCTATTATTGTAAAAACGGTTGTGGATTATGGCTGATGTTTGTATACTGAATTTTTGCCGCAATAGACAGATTTTCATAAAAGGAGGCAGATAATGAAATTCTTCATAGACACTGCGAATGTTGAGCAGATAAGAAAGGCTTCCGAGCTGGGAGTGCTGGATGGTGTAACCACCAACCCTACTCTGCTTTCCAGGGAAGAAGGGGATTTCAAGGATGTACTCAAGGAGATCTGCTCGATAGTTCCCGGGCCGGTCAGCGCCGAGGTGGTTTCGCTGGATGCCGAAGGGATGCTGGAGGAGGGCAAGGAGCTCTGCAGGATAGCGGATAATATAATTATAAAGGTTCCCTGCACTATGGAGGGGATCAAGGCTATCGGGATGTTCAGGGCGGAAGGTATCGACACCAATGCCACTCTCTGTTTCTCGGCCAACCAGGGGCTTCTGGCAGCCAAGGCGGGCGCGACCTTCGTCAGCCCCTTCGTGGGAAGAATCGACGACATTACCTGGCCGGGAATGGAGCTGGTAGACGACCTGATGACCATCTTTACCAATTATACATTTGCCACCGAAGTTATAGTTTCCAGCATCAGAAGCGTTCAGCATGTGTACGAAGCCGCTCTGATTGGCGCTGATGTGGCTACTATCCCGTTCAAGGTCATCGAGCAGCTGATGAAGCATCCCCTTACTGATGTGGGGATCGAGAAGTTCCTGGCAGACTGGGATAAGGTTCAGAAGTAACCCCGGCGGCTCGGTGCCTGAGAGGTTGTTAAGAGGTGATCGGCAATGAAAGATATCTATTCGAGATGGGCCAGAGCTCTTCCCTACGCGGTGGGAGCTGTATTCGCGCTGGCTGTGGTTCTTCTGGTAATATCAATAGTGATGTTTCAGAGGGCCAGCCGGGTGAGCCCTTTTCTGGCCGAACCATCCGGGCAGTTTGAGGGCGAGCCTCTTCCCGAGACCGATTTTTCTTCAATGATAAGCGCGGGGGAGCGGATCGGCTCGTCGGTGGTAACCATTACCGCTTACCGGACCAAGTTCGTAGGTATAAAACCGCAGACCAGTTACGAATGGTTCATGCAGATGGCCGGGAGAATCCCCAGAACCCGGGAGAAGAAATATCCGAGTTTTGCTTCCGGGGTGCTGGTTAACCCCGAAGGTTACATACTGACCAACGAACATGTAATAAGGAATGCCGAGGAGATCTACATTACCCTTCCCGACAGCACCGAGCTGGAGGCGGAGATAACGGGGAGAGACGCCAACTTTGACCTGGCTCTCCTGAAGATCGAAGGTTCCGGGTACCCCTTCGCCCGCCTGGGAGACTCAGACCAGCTGAAGATAGGGGAGCCGGTTATAGCGGTGGGAAGCCCCTTCACCTATCTCTTCAACGACACCAAGCCGACAGTGACCGCGGGGGTTATCAGCGCCCTGAACAGGGATGTCCGGCAGGAGCAGGGCTCTGTCAGGGTATTCAATAAGATGATTCAGACCGACGCCACCATCAACCCGGGTAACAGCGGAGGGCCCCTGGTATCCAGGGATGGAAACGTAATCGGGATAAACACCTTTATTATCTTCGGCGAAAACAGCAGCGCCAATATCGGGATGGGGTTCGCCATACCGAGCAATACGGCAAGGAAAGTGATGGAGGAAATAATCGAATACGGGTATGTCCGCACGGTTACCACCGGGATCGGAGTGGTGGAGCTCAGCGAGGAGGTTGCCCAAGAGCTTTCCCTGGACCTGGCCAGAGGACTGCTGGTCCAGCAGGTCGACCGGGACGGGCCCGGCGCGAGGGCGGGATTGAAGGTTGGGGATATAATAACCGCCATAGACGGCAAGCCGGTAAGCAGCCGGTACCAGGCGAACCGGCTCATTTTCGGGAAATGGGTGGGGGAAACCCTCAGGGTGGAAGTAAACAGGGATGGAGAAACCATTGAGCTGGAACTGGAATTAGCGGAAAAAAGGCCGGAGGCCTGATTCAGTTGTATATATAGATGGAGGATTAACTTGATTTCGAGATATTCTGTTCCTGATATTGAGAAGATCTGGACCGATAAGAACAAGTATGCCATCTGGCAGGAGGTGGAGGTCCTCTACTGCGAGGGGTTGGCCGAATACGGGTATATACCGAAGAAGGCGGCCAGGAAGATAAGGGCGCGGGCCGCTTTCAGCGAGAAGAGGATTGCCGCCATAGAGAAGAAGACCCGCCACGATGTGATAGCATTCCTGACTGACATGGCCGAGAAAATCGGCCCGGAAGGAAGGTACCTGCACCTGGGTATGACCAGTTCGGACCTTCTGGACACCGCCATGGCCTGCCAGCTCAGGGAGGCCGCCGGCCAGATTCTGAGACGGCTCAGGAAGCTGCGAACCGCTCTCAAGAATCAGGCGCTGAGGTATAAGGACCTTCCCATGGTGGGAAGGTCCCACGGAATTCACGCCGAGCCGATTACCTTTGGTTTGAAGCTGCTGGTCTGGTACTCGGAGGTAAACAGAAATATCGCCAGAATGGAGCGGGTCCGGGAGGAAGTCTCGGTGGGCCAGATAACCGGGGCGGTGGGGACCATGACCCACACCGACCCCAGGGTGGAGAGATACGTGATGAAGAAGCTGGGGCTGAAGCCGGCGGATGTCACCACTCAGATTATTCAGCGCGACCGCCATGCCGATTTCCTTTCGGCGGTGGCGCTGGCCGGGGGGCTGCTGGAGAAGATGGCGGTGGAGATAAGGGGCCTGCAGAGAACCGAAGTCGGAGAGGTGGAGGAACCGTTCACCAGCGGCCAGAAGGGCTCCAGCGCGATGCCCCACAAGCGGAACCCCATATTGACCGAGAGGATAAGCGGGATGGCCAGGATACTCCGGGCTAACTCCGTCACCGCGATGGAGAACATGGCGCTGTGGCATGAGAGGGACATCAGCCATTCCTCTGTGGAAAGGATTATATTCCCGGATTCGACGGGCCTGCTGGCCTATATGACCGAGAAGATGACCTGGATAATAAAGAATATGAAGATAAGGCGGAAGGCGATGAAGAGGAACCTGGAAGCTACCGGGGGCCATATCTTCTCTCAGCATGTACTGCTGATGCTGGTGAATAAGGGCCTGTCCCGGGAAGAGGCATACCTGATAGTGCAGAGAGCCGCCATGAGAAGCATGGAATCGGATAAAAGCTTCAAACAGCTTCTCGCAGATGACAGAAAGCTCAGGGAGGTCTGCTCGGAGGAGGAGCTGGAAAGGGTGTTCGACCTTCAGAACCATTTCCGGAGGATAGATTATATATTTAAACGGACGCTGGGAAAGAAATGAAAGGATAACCGTATTGCTTGAGGGAACCATACAGATCAGGGGGAAGGACAGCCGTGAAATAGAAGAGCTGCTTTCCGAATACGGATTCAATATCACGGTGGATGAAGCCCGCCGTATAGTGGAGCTGGTAGGCAGAGATCCCACGGTGGTGGAGCTTACCATTTTCAACACCATGTGGAGCGAACACTGCAGCTACAAGAGCAGCAAGAATGTGCTGACCGAATTTCTGCCCGTTGACGCTCCCAATGTGGTGATGGGGCCGGGAGAGGATGCGGGAATAATAAGGTTCGCTCCGGCCGGCGACGGAGATAACTACTGCCTGGTAATCGCCCATGAGAGCCATAACCATCCTTCGCAGGTGCTGCCTTTCGAGGGCGCCGCCACAGGTATCGGCGGTATTGTGAGGGATGTTTACTGCATGGGGGCGGAGGTAGTGGGAGTGCTTGACCCCCTCAGGTTCGGAGATCCCCGGGGGAAGAACGGCCGGCAGGCGGTGGATATAGCCAGGGGCGTGATCGACGGCATAGCCCAGTACGGAAACCCATTGGGAGTTCCCAACCTGGGCGGGGATGTGATGTTTGATGAAGGTTACGACGAAAACTGCCTGGTGAACGTGGTGGCGGTGGGGCTGGTCAGAGAGTCCAGGATCATCAGGAGCAGGGTTCCCGACGAAGCCGCGGAGAAACCGTACCGGCTGATTCTGGTGGGAAAACCGACCGATGAATCCGGTTTCGGGGGAGCCGCTTTTGCCTCCGAGGACCTCGGTGATGAGGAGGAAACCGACCGGGGAGCGGTTCAGGTCCCTGATCCGTTCCTGAAGCGGGTGCTGGCGGTGGCCAACCGGGAAGTTCTGGACCTGGCGGCGGAGAGAGGGATCAGTATCGGGTTCAAGGACCTGGGAGCGGGAGGTATTGCCTGCGTTACTTCGGAGATGGCCGATGCCGGTGGGTTCGGGGTCAGAATCGATCTGGACAGGGTCAACCTGGCCGCCGGAAATTATCCTCCGGCAGTAGTCTCCTGTTCCGAAACCCAGGAGAGGTACTGCCTGGCGGTCCCGGAGGAGTTTGTCGAAGAGGTACTGGAAATCTATAACAGTCATTACGAGCTGCCTCATCTTTACCATGGGGCGGGAGCTTTCGAAATAGGGGAAGTGCTTAAGGAAAATATATACAGCATAGAATGTGGAGGGAAGAAGGTCTGTGAAACCCCGGTAAATGTTATTACTACCGGTATCTCCTACGACCGTGAGAGAAAGACCGGCAGCAGGATTTTCGAAGATCCGGAGCTGGACCCAGGAAGGGAGCTGGAGGAGGATTTCAGAAAAGTATTCTCATCCCCGGATATAGCCTCAAAGAACTACGTTTTCAGGCATTACGATTCGGAGGTTCAGGGCAGGGCGGTGCTTCGTCCCGGCGAAGCGGATGCCGGTGTTATAGCGCCGGTTCCATCGCTGAAGACAGGCCTGGCCTTCACCGTGGACGGCAATCACCACTATGGAAAGGTCGATCCCTACCAGGGCGGAGCTCTGGCGGTCTGCGAAGCGGCCAGGAATGTGGCGGCGGTGGGAGGAGTGCCTTCCGCGGTAACCGACTGCCTCAATTACGGAAACCCTGAGAACCCGGAAGTCTTCTGGGAATTCAGGGAAGGGGTGAGGGGAGTTGGGGACGCCTGCAGGGGCATAGGGCTTATCGGGGAGGACGGCCAGCCTCTGCCGGTGGTTTCCGGGAATGTAAGTTTCTATAACCAGGGCAAGAGCGGAAGGGCCATACCCCCTACACCAATAATAGCATGCGTGGGGGTGGTGGAGGACTATTCCAGGTGCAGATCAATCGCCTTCAAGCAGGAGAGCAACGAGGTTTTTCTGATAGGAACTCCCCTGGATGAGCTGGGAGGGAGCCAGTATTACAGAATTATATATGACAGCGTGGGAGAGAGTATCCCCCAGGCTGATTTCATTCGCGAGCGCGATCAGATCCGCTCGCTGCTGGAGATATACAGGATGGATATTTTAAAGGCCTGTCATGATATCAGCTCCGGCGGCCTGATAACGTCGCTGGGCGAGATGGCGGTGGCCTCCGCCGGAAAGCTGGGGATCACTGTGGACCTTTCCCGGATAGAGCATGCCGGGCTGCCTCCGGAAAAGCTGCTCTTTTCCGAGACAGGGGGATTTGTCATAGAGGTTTCCCCGGGGCACGAGAGAGAGATACTGGCTGTCTGCGTCAGAAACAGGGTGAGGCTTCATAAACTGGGGCGCCTGATACCAAGGCCCCGCCTGAAGATAGCATCCGGAGGAGACAGGATCGCCTCGTGGCAGGTACAGGACCTGAGAGAGATATACATGAACGGCTGCAGAGAAATATTCGGTAAATAAGAGAGGAGTGAAGCAGGTGTCAGGTCGTTTTGATGATAAAGTTGCTGTTATTCAGTTCCCGGGAGTCAACTGCGAGAATGAAACCGCCGCCGCAGCCCGGAAAGCGGGCCTGGAGGCTGAGGTCTTCCGTTGGAATATGCCCCCGGAGCTGCTGGACGGGGCCCTGGCGGTTATTCTGCCGGGTGGTTTTTCCTATCAGGACAGGATAAGGGCGGGGGCTGTGGCAGCCAAAGACAGGATAATGGACAAGCTCAGCGCACTTGCCTCCGGCGGGAAACCGGTGCTGGGTATATGCAACGGCGCGCAGGTACTGGTGGAAGCCGGATTCATCCCGGGAGTTCACTGGGAGAAGATAGACCTGGCGCTTGCCCCCAACATCATGAGCGACCGGGAGGGGTATTACTGCAACTGGGTCTACCTGAGAGTGGAGCAGGGCAACTGCCTGTGGACCGAAGAATACAGCCCCGGGAGCGTGATGCCGATCCCCATAGCTCACGCGGAGGGGCGTTTCGTAACCAGGGATGAGGGAGTAATTGATCAGATAAAGAAGAATGGTCAGATAGTGCTCCGCTACTGCGACGATTCAGGAGAAGCGGTGGACAGATTTCCGGTAAATCCCAACGGCTCTATTGAGAATGCCGCCGGTATCTGCAACCCTGACGGGAATGTACTTGCCATGATGCCTCACCCGGAGAGGGCCTCCTGGCTGCGCCAGATACCGGAAGGAATCTCCGGGCGATGGGGAGATATAAGAAGAAAGAGCTGCGGTGTTTCCGGGAATATGGAGGGCGAGGGCTCCGGCCTCGGCTTTTTCTCGGCCCTGTCCCGGATGGTATCCGGATGAAGGGGGCGTCCGGGGAGGCCGGCATGGTTCCGGATGCCGAAATGCTGTTTGGATTGATTATATAAGGAGGAGATGATTTGAAGGCCAGCGCTGAATTATGGGTGAAACTGAAGGTTACCGACCTGGTAGTGGAGACCGCCTGGTTTACTCTCACCGAGAAGCTGGATTTCACCGGATCGCTCTACGGCCTCAGCAGGTATTCATGCTGGTTTATCTCTGCGGCAGGACCGGACGGGGAGGCCATTCTGGATGAGCTGGACGGCATCGTCAAACTGGACAGCGCTTTTATAAACCAGAATAAGCATAAATATTCCCTGGTCCTGTCGGAGAACGGAGCCGGCAGGCTGTCGGGCAGAAGGGGCGACTTCCTCCATGAAGAAGATTTTGTTCTTCGTGAAAGTAACCCAGGCGGAGCCAGGCTGGAGAGCTTCCCGGAATTCGATCTGTATGCCTGTGATTGCCTGGTCACCGAAGAGGGCGGCGGCGCGGATTACTCCAGGCGCTTGAGTTCCAGGGCAGAGCGGATAGATATTACCGGTGTGAAGCCGGGGCAGGTCTGGAGGCTTATTCTAAGGGCTGAAAGCGGGGATCAGGCCTCCCGCCTGGTGGAAGAGATCGCTGTCACCCGCTCCCGGAAAGAGGGCCTCCTGCTGAATCCGCATTACCAGAGTCATGAGATAATGGGAATAGAGCTGATATCAGGTACGGGGGAATAGAAAATGAAGGAAGAATGCGCTGTGTTCGGGATAATTGGAAGCAGCGAGGCGGCCGTGATGGCTTACCTGGGGCTGTACTCTCTCCAGCACCGGGGGCAGGAAAGCTCCGGCATAATCACTTCGGACGGCGTCAATATGTATGAGCACAAGTCGATGGGGCTGGTTTCGGAGGTATTCACGGAGGAGATACTGAAGGGGCTGGTGGGGGATATGGCGATTGGGCATAACCGCTATTCCACTACCGGGATGTCCCAGCTGGTAAATGCCCAGCCGTTCATGGTTGACTGCAAGATCGGGAAGATCGCCATCGCCCATAACGGAAATCTGATTAACGCGTCTACCCTGAGAACAGACATGGAAAAGAAAGGTTCAATATTCAGAAGCGGGATGGACAGCGAGGTGATACTTCATCTGATAGCAAAGAGCAGAAAGAAGAATATCACGGATATGATCATAGATGCCCTCAGACAGGTAGAGGGTTCATACTCTGCGGTGTTTCTGCTCCAGGACAGGATTATTGCGGCAAGGGATCCTCACGGATTCAGGCCCCTATGCGTCGGAAGGCTGGATGACGCGGTTATATTCGCCTCGGAGAGCTGCGCCTTTGACATTCTTGACGCGGAATACACAGGAGAGGTTTCTCCGGGCCAGATCTGTATAGCTTCCAGAGATGGGCTTGAAACCATACAATTCAGCGAACCGGCAAAGCCCCTGTCAAAATGCATCTTCGAATACATCTATTTCTCCAGGCCCGACAGCAGGGTATTCGGGGAGAACGTGGACAAGGTAAGGAGAAAGATCGGCAGGAAACTCAGCCAGGAATCGCCGGCGGAGGCGGATATGGTTATATCGGTTCCCGATTCCAGCAATACCATAGCCCTGGGATACGCCAATCAATCCGGAATCCCTTTCGAACTGGGCCTGATCAGGAACCATTACGTGGGACGGACCTTCATTCAACCGGAACAGGCGGCCAGGGATTGGGATATAAAGATAAAATTCAACCCGGTCAAAGGGGTATTGAAGAACAAGAGAATAGTGGTGGTGGATGATTCCATTGTGAGGGGCTCCACCATGAAGAAACTTGTCGCCATGCTCAGGTCGGCGGGCGCTTCCGAGATCCATCTCAGGATAGGGTCGCCTCTGATTACACATTCATGCTATTTCGGTATAGATACACCTACCAGGAGCGAGCTTATTGCTTCCAGGTATTCGCTGGATCAGATAAGAGAATTCCTGGGTGTGGACAGCCTTGCCTATATATCGCTCCAGGGGCTCCGTTCCTGCGTCAGGAACAAGGATGACTACTGCGTAGCCTGCTTCAGCGGGGACTACCCTGTTTCCGGGGACGATGTGGAAAGGGGAGAGCGGGGATGCGGCGGTTGCGGAGACGGATTCAGGCCGGGTTCGGGAGTAAGGAAATGAGTCCCTTCAGCGGATTGAAAAGAGAATATATCGACGATGTGCTGGAGCTGGGTGCCTCCAGCGGATCTGAATTCACGGAGCTTTTTCTTGAACAGAGAAAATCATTCTTCTTTCTGCTCGAGGACGGCAAAGCTGAAAAGATATCCAGCGGGACCGATTCCGGATTCGGTATCAGGATAATAAATTCCGGAAGAACATCCTACGGTTATTCCAATATAATTACCAGGGAAGAAATGATTAAGGTGGCCAGGGGGTTACTGGAGGGCGGCGGGAGAGGCGCAGGCGGTTATACTCCCGCCGGGGAAACCGTATACGGCGGCAATGACGGCGTTGAAATGCCAGCCGGGGATATTCCCGCCGGACGCAAACTCCAGCTCGCTTTCGAAGCCGACCGTGAGGCGAGAAATACCTCAGGGGAGATTTCGCAGGTAAGTGTGAGTTATGGCGACAGCGCCCGGCAGGTGGAGATATATAATAGTGAGGGGGCTGCCGTACGGGACCTGAGAAGACAGATATTCTTCAATGTAAGGGCGGTGGCTTCTAACAGCTCGGGAACTCAGTCCGCCTCCAGGAGTGTGGGAGGGAACCACGGATTCGAGCACCTGGATGACCGGATGGCTTCGCGGATGGGACGGGAGACCGCAGAAAGCGCGGTCAGTATACTGCACGCCTCCAGAATCAGGGGTGGAAGCATGCCGGTGGTGATAGGGAGCGAAGCGGGCGGCACCATGGTGCACGAAGCGATAGGGCACGGCCTGGAAGGCGATTCAGCCTGCAGGGGCCAGTCCATATACAGCGGCAGAACCGGCGAGAAGGTTGCCTCCGAACTGGTAACGGTGGTGGATGACAGCACTCTGCCCGGCAAAAGGGGGTCATACAGTTTCGATGACGAGGGCACTCCCGCGGGCAGGACGGTCCTGGTGGAAAGAGGTATTCTGAAAGGATTTATTCACAGCCTGGAATCGGCCTGGAGAATGCAGACCGCCAGCACCGGAAACGGCAGGAGGCAGTCTTTCAGGTACAGGCCTATAGTCAGGATGAGCAATACCCTTATCGTTCCGGGAGATCATAACCCCGAAGATATAATATCCAGTGTGGACAGCGGGATGTACGTTAAACGTATGGGAGGAGGGCAGGTGGATACCTCTTCCGGTGATTTCGTTTTCAGGGTCAACGAAGGTTACAGAATAGAGAAGGGAAGGATAACTGATCCGGTGAGGGGAGCCACCCTGATAGGCAACGGCCCCGAGATTCTGCGTCAGATAGATATGGTGGGCAGTGACCTGGGTTTCGATATCGGCACCTGCGGTAAGGACGGGCAGCACGTCCCGGTATCAGACGCCCAGCCGACCATCAGGATTCCCTCGATAACTGTCGGTGGCGAGGAGTAGGTTTTGACCGGCAGCAGCTCTGAAATCTTCTATAACGGGATTCTCCCCTCCGTTCAGCGGCCGGGGCGGTATATAGGCGGTGAACTCAATCTGCTATCCGCCGGCTTCCGGGAGGGGGATTACAATCTTCTGCTGGCTTTCCCTGATGTTTACGAGCTCGGTATGTCCTATCAGGGAATCCATTCGCTGGCAAGGCACCTTTCACCTCTGGAAGGGGTTAACTTCGAGTTTATGTTTGCTCCCTGGCCGGACCTGGAGGAGTTCCTGATCAAGTGCGGGCTTCCTCTGATCTCCCCGGAGACCGGCACCCCGGCGGCAAGATTCGACCTGGTTGGATTTTCTCTTACCTATGAGCTTCATTATACCAATATGATCAGGATGCTCAGGCTGGCCGGGATCCCGCTGGAGAGCTCCGCCCGCTCGGAGGATCACCCCCTGGTGATAGCCGGCGGGCCCTGCGTGATGAATCCCCTGCCGGTCCTTAAGGGGCTGGACGCGGTCTTTCTGGGTGATGGAGAGGAGTCCCTTCCCCAGGCTGTAGAACTTCTCAGGGATTCAAAGGAGGAAAAAACGGGCAGGAGCGGATTGAAGAAGAAACTGGCCGGGATAGAAGGAGTCTACGTGGAGGGGTTCTCCGGCTCTGCCGAAGCCAGGAAGTACTCCATGGAAAGGGTGGACCGCTGCTCTCCTCCCTATACTCTTCCCGGTATCGAGAGCGGCTGGAAGCCGGCGGTGCCCCCAACCGGAATTGTTCACGACCGGCTGATAGTGGAAGTTCAGAGAGGGTGCACCCGGGGCTGCCGCTTCTGCCAGGCCGGGATTCTCTACCGGCCCTGCAGGGAGAGAACGGCGGCCGATGTGACCAGCTCGGTCCTGGAGGGTATAGAGGCCAGCGGCTGGGAAGAGGTTTCTCTTCTCTCTCTTTCCACATCCGATTACTCAAAACTGGAGGAACTGGCGGAAGTCCTGGCCCCCGGGCTCAGAGAGAGAAACGTATCGCTGGCCATGCCGAGCCTCCGGCCGGGTACGGTGACCGGCCGGATGATAGAGGTTCTCTCGCAGGGCAAAAGGTCAGGTTTTACTATCGCCCCGGAAGCGGGAACCGAGCGCCTCAGGCAGGTAATCAACAAGAGTATCACCGGCAGGGAGATAATAGACTGCTGCCGGAAGATTCTTCAGAGCGGATGGCGCACCCTTAAATTGTATTTCATGATCGGGCTTCCCACCGAAACGGAAAAGGACCTGGAAGGAATAGTAGGCCTGATAGAGCGGGTTCTGGAAATAAAGAGAAACATGAAACTCAACGTCACTATTTCGCCGTTCGTTCCCAAATCACATACTCCGTTCCAGTGGGAAAAGCAGAGCGGAATCGAGGAGATAAGGGAAAAGGAAGAGTTTCTGTCGTCCCGGCTGAATGACCGCCGCCTGAGCCTTCAGCTGAGAAACCCGGAAGTCAGCATTCTGGAGGGGATCCTCGCCCGGGGGGAAGAGGAGCTGTGGCCGGCGCTGATTGAAGCGGTTCAAATGGGGGCGAAATTCGAAGGCTGGACAGAGCATTTCAATTTCAGTATCTGGGAGAAGGCCCTTTCCGGATCCGGCATCGAACCGGATCGGCTGATTTCTGCGAGGGATCCGGATAAGCGGCCTCCCTGGTCGAGATTCAGCACCGGGGTGAGCGGTCGATTCCTCCGCAGAGAGAGGGAAAAAGCCTACCGGGAGGAGCTGACTCCCGACTGCAGGGAGGGAGAGTGCTCCGGGTGCGGAGTATGCGGCCCGGTACTCAGCGGCGACGAGGTGAGGGTATCAGGCGGTGCGGAGAGCAGAGATAAGCCCGTTAAAATGAAGTCCCCTGACGATTCTTTTTCAGGAGAGGAAGAAGATACCGAGCCGGTATATTTCCGTTACCGCTGCCTTTTCTCTAAAACGGGTAAGATCAGATTTGTTTCCCACCGGGACCTGGTGGATGTGCTACGCAGGGCCCTCAAGAGAACCGGGCTTCCGGTCTGCTACAGCAAGGGGTTTCATCCCCAGTCCAGAATATCTGTTTCTCCGCCTCTGGCGGTGGGGATGGAGGGCGAGAACGAGTTTTTCGATATCAAACTGTGGGAGCAGGCCGATTTTTCGCCGGAGGCCTTCAGGCCGCTTCTGCCGGCGGGCCTGTCCGTGACCAGCTGTACCGGGCCTTTCTCCAGAAGGAAAGGAAAGCTGCCTCCGGAAGCATTATTCCATTATTATCTTGATTTTAGTTTGATTAGGGGCATAATAGAATCAATGGGGGCCTCCGGAGGGAGGAACCCGCGCATGGAGAAATACTTTCTGCTGGGGAGGGCGCTCGGGCTTGAAGAAAGCATGGGTCTTGTCAGCGGGATGACCGATCCCGCCGCCCTGCTTGGAGATAAGATGAAATCCCTGTTAGATCAACAGGGGAAGATAACAGACCGCAGGGGCAGGGAGAGGCCGACGATGGGATCGCGCACCGGGGAGGTTGAAGGCGACCTGCTCGAACTGTTCCTGGAGGCGAAGAACGGAGTGGGGGTGACCCCAAGGGATCTTCTGGGAATATATCTGCCGGAGAACCTGGTCCCCCTGGTGAAGGTCAACAGGAAAGGAATATATTATAGGAGAGGAGGGGAATACTTGAATCCGGTCGAACTGATCAGCTGAAATTAAGTATTCGGATGAAAATGGCAAAAAAGCGAAAAAACAGTAAATCACATAGGAAGAATATGAAAAAAGAAATAATTATTAATTACACCGAACAGGAAGTACGTATCGCCAAGCTCGAAGATGAAGAGCTGGTGGAGTTTTTTATTGAGCGCGAGGATGACAAGAGAACCGTGGGGGGGATCTATCTGGGGAGGGTAAATGCGGTAGTGCCGGGGATACAGGCCGCCTTTGTCGATATAGGCAGGGAGAAGGCGGCTTTTCTGCACGTAAGCGACGTGGGCACCGGGAGCGTGGACCCGGACCTGATAGAGGACGAGGATATAGATATCAATGAGGGCAAGAAGAATGTCAATACCGTGCCGATACAGAACCTTCTGAAAAAGGGTGACGAGATTCTGGTTCAGATCCGCAAGGAGGCGATAGGGACCAAGGGCCCCCGGATCTCTTCGCAGCTGTCGCTTCCTGGCCGTTACGCGGTGCTGATGCCTGAGCTGAACCATGTGGGGGTGAGCAAGAAGGTCAGAGACCGGCGGGAGCGTTACCGCCTGAAGCAGATAGCCAGAAAGTGCCGGCCATCCAACTGCGCGGTTATCATAAGGACAGTGGGTCAGGGCGTGGAGGAAGAACACCTCAAGGACGATATCAATCACCTGGAAAAGAAGTGGAAGAAGATCAGCAAAAAGGCCAGGGGAGAATCAGCCCCCGCCCTGATACACGAGGATGTGGACCTTACCATCTTTTCCATCCGGGATCATGTCAGCGAGGATATCGATAAAATCACCATTGACGACCAGGACGAATACAGCCGCCTGATAGCTTATCTTAAATCTCACGCTCCCAATCTCGCCTCCAAGGTGGAGCTTTACAGGAAGGACCCCCCGATATTCGATTATTTCGATGTGGAAAGAGAAATCGAGAAAACCCTGGAGAGTAAGATATGGTTCAGGAAGGGGGGGTACCTGGTTATAGAGCATACCGAGGCGCTGGTAACCATCGACGTCAACACCGGAAGGTTTACCGGGAAAAAGAACCAGGAAGAGACCATTCTGGAGACCAACCTTATCGCCGCGAGGGAAATCGGCAGGCAGCTCCGCCTGAGGGATATCGGCGGCATTATAGTGGTGGATTTTATCGACATGGAACAGGAGAAGAACAAGAAGAAGGTATATCAGGAGTTTCGAAGAGTCCTTCGCCGGGACAAATCTCCGAACCGGGTTTCCAAGATCAGCGACCTGGGCCTGATCGAGGTGAGCCGGAAGAGGGTCCGTCCCAGCCTTCTCCATTATTACAGCGACGAGTGCCCCTACTGCAAGGGCAGCGGCAAGATCCTGAGCATAGAGTCGATGGCCATGAAGATCGAGCAGTGGATAAGAAGATGCGGATACAAAGAGAAACTCAAAGGGGTTCAGTTCAGGGTCAATACCCTGGTCGGTATGTACATCCGTAACGAAAGAGGGGAATATATCGATCAGCTTTCAGAAAAGTACAGTATGCAGATAGAGCTGATAGATGACCCCAAGCTGCACCGCGAGGAGTTCAAGGTCCTCTCCCTGGACGGGAAAAAGGATCTGAAGAGCAAGTATGTATAGAACGGTTTCACTTTAATTCCCGGATCCGTTCCACCCTCCCAGTCTTGCCCAGAGATACCAGGCGGCATATGCCTTAAGGTTGGCGTTAAGGGGCTGAGTGTGATCGGCCCTGCACTGATACCACTCGCCGGGGTGAGCGTCCTGCCAGTCAATCGCCCAGTTGGCGTCGTGGTAGCCGTCATTGTCGCTGTCATAATCGCAGTTGTCGTCAGCCCGCTTATCGGCGTAGTATGCCCCGTCCGGGTCGTATGATTCAATGTCCGCGAAATCGTAGAGTATCTTATTATTATTTATGCAGTAGTCGCGTATCTGCCGGTTCCTTATGAATATATTGCTCCCGGTCGATTCTCCGGTAAGATGGCCGGTCATGTAGACGAAATCGACATCGGGGTAATCGTTCTCCAGGCCGGTCATCAGGGAGAGGTAGTTGTTTATGTAGCTCTCGCTGGCGTCCGCCACCTGCCCGCACCAGGACCAGATCACCACATTGACGTCAGTGTTCGAATCGAGGTATGTCCGGGTTGCCGCCTCCCAGGCCGAGCCGTCGGGACTTCCCAGATCGGGAACCCCGAAGGGGCGGTCGATCAGCCGGAGGGTATTATTCGCGCCGGTGCTGCTGTAATTGTACAGTTCGTCTCCCAGGAAAGCGGCCAGGGAATCCATCCCGGTAACCAGCTGGCTTCCGTGGGAGGTATGGCCGTATGCGATGACCAGGTTGTCTATGGCTCCCTGTATAGCCTGCCGGGGTATGGAATATATGTCGCGGCAGTCATGGTCTATTATCATGGAGCTGTCCGGAGGATTGGGAGGAGGGGTTTCATACGAGACATTCACGTAAAACCTGGTTGAATCAATATCCCCCCTGGTGTTATAAGCCCGGAATACGAAATGCTGGGAATCCATGTCTGCTTCGGCGGGGTAGAACCTGAATTTTCCGGTAACAGGGTCGAAATCAGTTTCCGCCGGATTCATCTGGATATCGTTGATAGGAATATTCTCCATGCCGTAGTAGACGCTGTCTCCGGATGTTTCGGTTGCCTGTGCCCGGAGAGTCAGGGTATCCCCCACATATGAATGAGTATCAGGCTGTTCTGCCATGAAAAGGGTTCTGTTTTCCCCGGAAGCGGGGCCTGCGGAATCGTCCTCCCCGCATCCGGCAAGAAGGATAAATGTGCCGATTATCATGAATCCGATACCGGTATACAATCTCATTTAAATCATCAGCTTTCAGCTACTCGGTCAGTTCGTCCAGCCTCTTCGACCTTGCCGACGCGGAATCGGAGGCCGCTATCGCTCTCTTTGCCGTTCCCGCTCCGGGGATACCAGATTCGGCCAGTACGCTGTCTCTTTCCCTCCCGCTCAATCTCTGATCATCCGCGCTTTCATCTGAACCGCCCGAGCATCCGCAGATAATCAGCGCAGGCAGGATTAGTGCGGCTGTGAACCTCATCGCCTCTCCCCTGGCCTCTCTACATTTCAGCGCGCGTTCGGTTTCTTTCTTCCGGCCTCCCGGTTTGCCGGAAATAGTACATCACCGCAAGGGCGGCCCCCAGTACCAAACCGGCCGCAAAAACTATTCCCAGAACGGCCATGTGCGGCATGGTGAGGCGCCAGAACAGAATCCTGGTTTCGACGTCCCTGAAATTCTGAAGCACTATTATTATTCCCAGCGCTCCCAGCACTATCGCGGTTATCATCTTTGCTCTTGATACCCCTGTCATATCTCCTCCTTGTAAATTCTTCCCCAACTGTTCAATACGCTGAAGTGGAAAGCCTTCCTTCCTGATTCTACAATGTAACGTCCGCCCCTGCAAACAAAAAAAGTGGCAGAAAATTTACCGCCAACAGCGGAGGTGGTTATTCGGTGGTGTTGATAAGGACCGATATACCATCACCTGCGATGGCGAGGTCAACTCTGCCGTCTCCGTTGAAATCTCCGGTGGTAACCGTGTTCGGGTACTGGCCGGTGAAATATGTTATGGGAAAAGAAAAGCTGCCGATTCCGTTGCTGGATATTATTGAGATATCATGGGAATTCCTATTCACAGATGCCAGATCCCAATCACCGTCTCCGTCGAAATCCGACGCCACGGCATCTCTCGGGTGTTCCCCGGTTCCGAATACTCTGGGCGCGGCAAAGCGGATATTATTAACATCTTTTTCTGTTTCCCCTTTATCCGCCGGAACGGTCACGGTATCCTCACTGCAGCCCATAGCTGCACCGAGTATCATAATTATTAATGAGTATCTGCCGAATTTCTTCATATCGCCGCTTAAATATTTACAATCTCAATAGTGTCCGGGCCTTGGGATGATTCTATTACATCCGGCGGCCCGAAATCAATTGTTATAATTATAACTTGACTTGAGACGGCCTGTTTGTTATTTATGAATTCCTGAATTGATGTTTACGGGAGGCAGTAATAGTGTACGCAGTTGTAGATATAGCTGGTGATCAGATAAGAGTCGAAGAGGGCATGAAGGTCCGCGTCCCCCTTCTCGATATCGAGGAGGGAAGCACCGTGGAGTGCGACCGGATCCT
>JAWODM010000079.1:0-44534 GCA_046483305.1 Candidatus Krumholzibacteriales bacterium
CACTCAATTATCTTTTCAATAGATACTCCCATAATGACAACAAATACAATCGTTAATACAAGCCTGGAAAACATAAATCCTGCTCCGAGAAAATTAAGTTCAACCATTTCCTGGGGTATCTTTATGCAACCCCAGGCGGAAAGGAAGATAATAACATTGGAAATCCGGGCGCCCTTTTTCATCAATGATAAGGCCAGGGGAAAAGCCACATAGAGGGGGCCGGTTGGTAAAGCCCCAAACAGAATGGATAGAGAAACACCTTTTGCCCCGGATGCTTTTCCCAGATATTCTTCAACCATTTCTTCAGGTACCCACACCATGAAAAGGCCCATTAATACCATCACCCCGGGCAGTATCCAGATCATTTCAACAAGAAATTTCCAGGATGACGCCTTCACCGCGCTGCGCCTTTCCGGGAAAAGCGACACCAGGGCAATCGCTATTATGAAAACAACAGCAAGGAATATCATGTCGCGTTTCAATCCGGAGTGTTCCGCATTCTTTTTCATAATATCACTCCCATAATGAGAGCAATGATTATGGCGATAACAAAACTGATCCCGTTTCTCAACAGAGCCATTCTCTTGCCCAGTATTCTGATTTCCAGGGGCAGTGTTACCACACCTATCATGGTCAGGCTGGTAATGAATGCTGCCACCGAGGTGATTGATGCTCCCCTCTCCAGAAGTGATGCCGCTAAAGGAAAGGAAATTAAAGAAGGAATATGTAATACGGCTCCCAGCAATGCCACAACAAGCACTCCCCCGAAACCCGCCCGGTCACCAATCAATCTCGAAATCTGGCTTTTCGGCACGAACCCCAGAAGAAGCCCAATAAATATAATGATTATGAAAACCATTGGAAGAATGCGGAGGAGTGATTTAACAGCTATTTTCAGAGACTTCCTGCTTTTCTCACTGTTCCTGAGAAAGGAGATTAATAAGCATGCAAAAGCAAAAAGATTTATCAGTAAAGCTGTTGGGCTCATTATCCTGAATCCTCACCCTGAGCCTTTAAATACTCGCCCTGACGAAAGACTTTTTAAAAGCGTCGAAGTAGTGCCTGGCTTATTTATATGGGCGGTTGGAACGCAGAATTATTCAAACAGATAATACATATTCTGTGCGGATTATGGCTTAAGAGAACCTGGCCTGTCAATACCGATTACACCTGAAGAGACAGGTATCGTCATCTGATCCCCGATGCAAGGGAATACTGCGGAGAGAGGCATGTGTCCTGGCTAAACAGGCCTTTATTGATGAACTCCGGAATTACTCCTGCGGATTCCCGGAGGGAAACTTTCATATGCGGGGGCCTCTCCCTGGCTTTACCGGGGACTGCGTCTTATAAGGGTGTAAGCGGCGGGAAGAAAGAAAAGGGTCAGCAGGAGCGAATAGGTCAGCCCGCCGATGACCGCGATCGCCATCGGCCGCAGCATGTCTCCTCCCTCGCCCAGGTTGAGGGCCAGGGGAACCAGCCCGATGACTGTGGTAAGCTGGGTCATGAGGATAGGCCTGAGCCGGATCGGCGCGGCAAGGGTGATTGCGTCGGAGGGATTCCCGCCGTGGCCGAGATACTCCTCGGAGAGAGTAAGCAGTACTACACCCTGTGATATTATACCCGCCATCATCACGACCAGCCCCACCAGTACGGTTACTCCTACCGGCGTCCCTGTGATGAAAAGGGCAAGAAACGAGCCCGTCAGGGCGAGCGGAATATTAATCATTATGAGTAACGGCAGGGAGAACGATTCGAACTGAACGGCCAGGATGATGTAGGCGAAAAGCGAAGCGAAGAGTATGATAAGGCCCATGGTCTTCCGGTTCTGAGCCATGAGATAGGCCTGTCCGCCAAACTCCCATTCGATGCCGGCGGGAGGGTCCAGATCGACTATCGCCGCTTTAACCCGCTCGACGACTTCACCGGTGCTTATACCGGTGGGATCCATCCGGACAATCACCTGCTTCACCTGGTCTTCTCTGACGATCTCGACCGGTCCTGCTGATCGTCTCAACTCCGCGACATCCTTCAACCTTACCGAAGCAATGCCACGGTCCATGATCACGAGATTTTCGATGTCGGGCTTGCTCCCAATCCTCTTCTCGGGGATCATTACCCGGATATCGTAATATTCGAGCCCCTCGCGGTATCTGGTGGCTACCGTTCCGTGCACCAGGCTTCTGAGTGTTGAAGCGATATCGCGCACGGACAGGCCGAGTGACGCGGCTTTCTCGCGGTCGATAACTATCTTGTACTCCGGCTTAGTCATATCCATTGAGATATTGACGTTCCCGACGCCGGGTGTGCCCTCGAGCCGATCCGCCAGGGTCTCTGCGAACCTGAATATGGATAGTATATCGGTTCCTTTGACTTTTACCTCTACTTCCTGCTCGCCCGTCTTCCGGATGCCTTCTACACGCCTCTGCATCACGTTGATCTTTCCTCCGGGTACAGGGACCTTCTTCACCAGGGGAGAGATCTTGCGGATGAATTCCTGTGTGTCGATATCCCGTTCGGACTTTGGGACCAGCTGCAGGTTCAGCTCCCCCTCGTTGGCTATCTCGAAGGTCGCCAGCCCCCATACCCTCCCACCGGCGAGGGTGAAGATGCTCTCTATCTCCGAAATATCCTCCAGTTTCGATTCAAGCCTGGCCAGTATTCTGTCTACCCTGCCGACAGCTGTCCCGCTCGGCATCATCACCTTTACCCTGATTCTGCCGTCGTCCAGCTTGGGGAGAAACTCCGATCCGGTGCGCGCAATCAGTATCAGGGAAACGGCGAAGACAGCGAAGGCAAGCACGATTACGGTTTTTCCGTGTTTCAGCGTTTTGTCCAGGATTCTGGCATACATACATATAAGGCGGTCGATGAGAGCGTGAAAGAAAAGGCCGATTCCGGAGAATGGTTCAGTCCCGCTGCGGGCTAAGACCCAGTTGGCCAGAGAAGGGGTCAGTGTGACAGCTATAAGCAGAGAGATGACTACTATTCCAGCCACTACCATCACCAGCTCCCTGAACAGCAGCGAGGTCAACCCAGGTATGAAAATGAACGGTATGAATATTACGAAAAATGTAAGTGTCGCAGTTATTATTGCTGTCCCGACCTGGTCGGTCCCCCTGAGAGCAGGGTCCTTCTCGCCGGAGTCGCCGAGTCTGATTATATTCTCCAGGACCACGATAGAGTTGTCAAGTATCACCCCCAGGGCGACTACCATCCCGCCGAGGGAGAACAGGTTGAGGGAAAAGCCCAGCAGCCTCATCAGAAAAAAGTTGGTCAGGAGAGTAACCAGAAGGGCTGCCATCATCACCAGCACATAGCGAAGACGGCCGAGGAAAATAAATATTACCAGTATCACCAGCACGGCGGCCAGCAGAGCTGTGCTCTCGACGCTGTTAATAGCGCCAGTAATGTAGCTTCCCTGATCCTCTACGAAGCCGAACTCTATATCTTCTGGTATGTCTTTTGCCAATTCCCGCATCTTCAGCCTGACAGCGCGGGCGACCTCCACAGTGTTCGCCTCAGCCTGCTTGAGTACGTTGAGCTTGATGCAGGTCTCGCCGTTGAAGCGAGTGTTGACGCGTATCTCCTCGTGTGAATCTTCCACCTCGGCCACGTCCCGGAGATAAATCTTGCCATCGCTGCCGTCTGTTGCCACCACAATGCCGGCTATCTCGTCCAGGCTCGTGAACTCGCCCATTGTCCGCGCGATTATCTCCCTGTCCCCGGTGGTTACCCGGCCGGCAAAGATCTCCCTGTTGGCCTCGGATACAGCCTTGACTATGGCCTTGGATGAAAGTCCGTATGCTGACATCCGGCCCGGATCGAGATGAATGCGGATCTCGCGCTCAAGCCCTCCGACGATCTCGACTCCTGCCGTTCCGGGCACAGTGACGATCTTTTCAATAAGCCAGTTGTCGGCCCAGTCCCTGAGCCATACCAGCGAGCGGGTGTTGGATGTAACAATTGCCTGTGTAACCGGCAGAAAGGAAGGGTCGGCCTTTATAATGAGGGGCGGGTCCATATCCTCCGGAAGCTCCCTCTCTGCCCGGGCCATGGCGGAGACGACGTCCTGAAACGCTTCGTCGACATCCGTTCCGTACCGGCAATTGACCAGCAGAGTGTACATGCCCTCTATGGAGGAAGACTCTATATAGTCGAGGTTGTCTACCGTGGACATCACCCGCTCTATCGGCTCGGCGATGTTCGTCTCTATCTCCTCGGGAGTGGCTCCACGCCACCATATGTGTATCTTGATCATGGGGTAAGCTATGTCGGGCAGATAGTCGATATCGAGGGTGGTCAGGCCGTACAACCCCATGGAAACTAAGGCTATGACAAGCACAGTCGTTGCGACGGGACGCTTCAATGTTATTGCGGTCAGTCTCATATTATCGGTCTCTCCGCTCTCCGCTGTCGATTACTCTGACTTTCACCGCATCCTGAAGCGTCCGGTTACCGGATACGACCACTGAATCACCCACGGCTACACCCGAGTTTATCTGTACCTCGTTTCCCTGTTCGATCCCGGTGGTGACCTCTCGCTGGAATGCCTTTCCGCCTTCGATTATGAAGACAGTCTCCTTCTCCTGCGGAGTAACCACTATAGCCCGGGCCGGAATCACCACGGCGTCACTGACCGTTTCGACCGGTACTACAAGTCTCGCGAACATCCCCGGTACCATGTCGATATCGTCCTCGAGGATGGCCTCGGCGGTCCGCGTACGGGTCCGGCGATCCAGCTCGGGATAGATCCTCAAAATACTTGCCCCAAATTCACTTTCTCCATAGGCATCAATCGACAATGTAATTTTCTGACCCACTCCAATGTTCATAGCCTCTATTTCGGGAACGGCGAACCTTATCACCAGGCTCCCCGGATCTAACATTTCCACAAGAACTTCCCGGGGCGACACGAAATACCCCTCAGTAACGTAAACTCTGCTGATCTCCCCGTCCCACGGAGCTCTCACTTTGTAGTCTGAGATGTTCACCAGGGCGTCGCTCAGGCGAGCTCTGGCTTCGGCAACACGCAGGCGGGCTTCGTCAAGCATCTCGCCCGGCACCGCGCCTGATTCCACGAGCTTCTCTATCTTTTTCAGCTCTTCCTGTTCCCTGGTCAGCTCTTCCCGCGCAGCGGCCGCTCTGTCATCGGCAGCCTTCCGGCGGCCGATGGTGAGGAGAACCCGGCCCTTCTCAACCTTGTCCCCTTCCCGGATATGGCAGGCCAGGACCGGCCCCTGGGCCGGTGAAGCGATCCTTGCCATCCTGGACGCTTCTGCCGTTCCGATAAGCTCGATGCTCCTGGTCATATCACTCGAGATAGCATCCTCCGCCTCCACCAACGGTATCCTGCCTGTTTTATTCCCCGTTTTTTCGTCCCTACTGCATCCGATGAGCAGGGAGGATAACAGGAGGATCAGGACAGACCGCAGAGATATCTGAACGAGAATCCGATATACACGACGCTTACTGATGAGACCCATGATTTTCTCCTGTTTTAAATCTAATCCGTGCGATCTGAATATTATAGTCCGCAAGGGCGGAATATCTGGCCGCCCGCATCTTCTGCAATGCAGATTCCGCATCCAGAACGTCCGTTACGGCGCCTTTTCCAAGCTCATATTTTTCCCTCTCTATGCGGAGGGACTCAAAGGCCTTGTCGACAGCCTTGTCGGTAGCGGCCAATCTCTTCTTTGACGACTCCAGGTGGTATACAGCGGATTCTACCTCTATCCTTATCTGCAACTCGAGATCCCGCAGCCTGTTTTCCTGGCCGGCGAGTTTCGCCTTCTCGATATCAACCTCCGCGCCCCGTCTTCCCCCTTCGAAGATGGGAAGCTCCAGGACACACCCGGCTCTTGCTATGTCCTCGAGATAGGCGGCGCCGGGCATCTCTATGAAAGATCCGGCGGCCCTCTGTCCTGAATATGACGCGAACAGCGAGACCGTAGGCCAGTATGCCGAGCGGGCCGCATCAACACGTTTTTCCTGTGCTTCCAGCTGCTTTTGAGCGGCCAGATAGTCTGCTCTTTTCGAATATGCAGAGGAGAGCGCCTCGTCGAAATCTGGCGCCTGGTAGTCTGGATAGAGGTTCAGGGACTGCCTTATCGTGATATCTTCCCGATCGATCCCCATCAGGTTCAGCAGCCCGCGCTTGTGTACGGCGAGATCGCCCTTCTCCATCTCCATCCTCTGAGCTATGTCAGCGAGGCGGACCTCCACTCGCAGCAGATCGGATCTGGACGCTTTCTCGGCGGCAATGAGTGATTTTATCTTCTTCAGGTGCTCTCCGAGCGTTCTGTGGGAGAACTCGAATGACTGGATAACCATACTCTGTTTCAGAATGATGAAGTATAGCTCGGTCACCTCGTATTCGATTCTTCTTCGGGTAAACTCCAGTCTGTTCCGGGCCGAGTCCTTAAGGAACTCGTAGGCGCCCAGCTCGCTGGATATTCTCCATCCGGTGAATATGGGAACGCTGGCCTGGATATTCCAGGAGAGCACCTCGTCGGCGTAGACCATGGGATATCCCGGCTCACGAGGAGGTGCCATTCTCTCTGTTTCGGAATAACGTGAATAGCTCCCCGTGCCCGTGATATCAGGCCAACGCTGCCCCGCCGCTCTGTTCCTTTCCGCGGCAGCCTCATCGATCTTCGAATTCCAGTAGAGTATGCGGGGGTTGTTTTTCATTGCTATGGCTACGCATTCACTGCGGCTCAGTGAATCCGGTGTATTCTGGATCTGGTAAGGTTTTGCTGTTGCCATACCGGATGGTCCGCCGGTTTCTATGGACCCGGCCGGCGCGGCTTTCCCCGCAATACTTATGCTCAGCAGGACATATAACGCAACAAATGGTATATTAGCCGCTGGCAAAGTTCGCATGTTACCACTCTCTCTTACTTTTCCTGACGTTGACGGCCGTCTGGCCAACTCCTTATATTTTGTATAAACGCAACAACCCGGATATTCTTGCAGGAAAAATAAGATTTTTTTAATAAATATTACCGGAAGCCTTCTAATATGATCTCAACCAATTCCGGTGACAGCCTCCTTCTTGCCGGGTAAATTATCGGTTCAAGGTCTGAGGCGCACTTATCCATTATCCGGATATTCCCCTTTAGTTGAGAACGTAACCGGTTATGAACTCGATGGTTGTTGCTATATCAGGAGACTGGCCGCCAAGGGTTTTCCTCCATCCCGGCTACTTCACTCCCTGTAATTGGGAATAGTATTCTGACGGCTAATATGAGCGTCAAGGCTTGAATTGTAACTGTTGTAAAGATCCGGTTCAGATATATCAGGCGATTGGTCCCCGGTTACATACGGCCATACATTTCAGAAAAGAACGTCTGAAATGCACAACGGACGACGGGGGGATGCAAACACTTTCAGTGTCGGGCCCATTCAGGTCAAGCATTCCTGAATCATGGTGCGGACAATTCTTAATAACCTGATTTGTGTAATGGCGCCTGGCCGCGGGCCTGATCAATGTCTCCAGTCAGACGCAGGAAGCCGATGGCCCCCGCCTGAAGCGGAATGTTAGCCTCTAACTTATTCCCTTGCGATTTCAGCTCTTCATCTATTCGTTCCGCCACGAATATCTTTCCTGGCTTTTTCCCATTCAAAGTATTGGGTGTAATTTTCGTCTTTGAGCCGCATTTGCGAAGCGGCAGGGAGTTATCTTTCCATACTTTACCTATCAGATTCATCCGGGTGCGCCAGCCCGTAAGCCTTTACGCTCAGCGCGGAACCGTGTTCAGAGCGGATACCTTCACGGAATCGGCCTTCGGTTCACCGGGTTGTTAATGTGAATATGCCATGTTCCGCTTACGGACAGCGATCGGGCAAGCTGTTTCGATTACCCGATCTCCGCCGAGGAGACTACTCTTGCTCCCTTGCTGACCAGGTCGCGCTTCGCTTTGTGGAAATCCTCCTGGTCAAGAGCCCGCGTGGCGTCCTCAATGAGGGTGGCGGCAAAGCCCAGCCCCAGCGCATCTTTCAGCGTGAACGCTACGCAGATCTCCGCTGCCAGGCCACAGAAGTAGAGGTCTGCCGCCTCTTTTTCCCTGAGGTAACCGGCCAGAGCTGTGGTTTTTTTATGGCCGTTGTCGAAGAAGCCGCTGTAGCTGTCGATGCCGGGGTCCATCCCCTTCCTGAAGATTGCCTCGACTGGTCTGAGATCAAGCTCCGGATGAAACTCCGCGCCCCTGGTCCCCTGCACGCAATGGTCGGGCCACAGCGTCTGGCGCATACCGTCCAGGTCTATCTGGCCGAACGGTTTTTTGCCCTGGTGGTTCGAAGCGAAGCTGACGTGATTGGGAGGGTGCCAGTCCTGGGTCGCCACGACCAGGTCGAACCCGCCTTGGAGAGCATTGATCACCGGTACGATCCGGTCTCCATCCGGGACCGCCAGCGCTCCGCCGGGAATGAAATCGTTCTGCACGTCCACGATTACCAGTGTCTTCATTTTTCAAGTTCCTTCCGGTGTGCTTCCACCAGGCTGTCTCGTACCTCCTTGAGCCGGGTACTCAGGCCAACCTTGTAGAGGTGAGGGTTGATGAAACGTTTATATTCGGATGGAAGCTGCTTCATGCGTTTCTTCGAGTAGCCGGCGATTTCCTGAAGCGATCTCGCATCTGCGGTTCTCTCGCCGTCCTTCATTACCTGATGCAGAAGCGGCTCTTTTTCATGCTCATCAATCCGAAGCGATTTCAGGGGATCAGATGGGTGATGCATTCGCTGAACATCAGTTTCGCCGGCAAGGGCCACGGCGTCGGCGCCGAAGAAGTTGCCGTCGCCGTTGAGTACGCGGAATACCTGCTTCAGGTGCGGCAGGCTGATTTTCTCGGTAGTCTCAGACAGTTTCAGGCGGGGCCCGCCGTTAGCGAATGCGAGCTTGTAGACTCCGTCCAGGGAGGCGTCTGGCGGGCCGGTCACCAGCCTGGTTCCCACGCCGAAGAAGTTGATCGGCGCTCCCTGCTTTAGCAGACTTTCGATCACGTGTTCATCAAGCTGGTTAGAAGCCGCTATCTTTACGTAGTCGAGCCCGGCCTCATCGAGCATTCTTCGCGCCTGCCTCGAGAGATAGGCCAGATCGCCGCTATCCAGTCGAATGCCGAGCAGCCGCTGCCCCCGCCGGGCCATTTCCTTTCCAACCTTGATCGCATTGGGGACCCCGCTTTTCAAGGTGTCATAGGTATCCACCAGCAGAACGCAGTTCTCCGGATGCCCCCCGGCGAAATCCCGGAATGCGGCCAACTCGTCGTCGTAGCGCTGCACAAAGGAATGAGCCATGGTTCCGGATATGGGAATGCCGAAATCGCGCCCCGCGCGCACGTTGCTGGTGCTCTCAAATCCCCCGATAATCGCGGCCCGGCTGGCATAATATCCGGCGGGGCCGTGGGCGCGGCGCAGCCCGAAATCAATAAGTTTGCAGTTGACGGCCGCCTGTCGCATACGGCTCGCTTTTGTGGCGATCAGAGTCTCGAAGTTCAGGATGTTCAAAAGAAGCGTTTCTATCAGCTGGGCCTCGATCAGTGGCGCCTCCACGCTCAGCACCGGGCGGGTCGGGAAGATCACGTCGCCCTCCGGGGAGCTGTACACATTGCCCCGGAAACGGAAGTTCTTGAGGTAGTTCAGAAACTCCGGGTTATACCCCTGCCCGCTCAGATATTCGATATCCGCCCGGTCAAAGCGCAGTGTCTCCAGAATCCGCAGCAGGTCTTCCAGCCCTGCGAAGATGGTGTAGCCGCTGTTGAAGGGCTGACTGCGGAAGAAGTAATCGAAGACCGCCCGCTCCTGCCCGTACCCTTTACGGAAATAGACCTGAGCCATGGTGAGTTCGTATTCGTCGGTGTATGTGCCGGTGAAATCGATCATGCAATCCTCCTACCGGCCTGAATGTTTAATGCAAATGTATGCCCTCCGGCCATCCTTCCCGCATAACAGCCCGCGCAATGGCGACTCATTGGCGATAGGGCGATACGGCGATCTGTTCACCCTTCGCCGGGCCGGGCGATCCCCCGAGGTCATTTTCCTGAAGCCCCGGGGCCCCTGCGCTGAGCAGGACGAGCCCGGATGTACCTGGCCGGGCTGAGCCTTGCCAGCTCATCGAGGGCTTATAGCGGCGTGGGCGCGGATTGTATACGGTATCCGAAGATTCCCTCTCGATATGGCCGGCGATGTCAGAAAAAGGCCGTCGTTCTTCCAGGACAGCCAGAGAACTCCGCGTGCCAGGAGAATGGCAGGACATCCCGGAACTTGTCCTTCCATGAACTATAAGGAACGGGGGTTTTTCTGTCAACAGCGAATTGGCGGATATACGGCCCCTGATCATCCCGGCCGGCAATGTTAATTGCCGGATTCAGACCGGCTGAGCAGGGGAGAGGGTAAAAGTATTTACCCTAATCATCAAAGCGGTGACTCGCGGAGAAGAAGCAGGAAATCTTTTCAAGGGGAGTTCCGGTGATCGGTCCTTATAACCTGGTCTGAATGGAGCTTAGCGATGTATGGCGTTCATCGGGAATTTCATGGCCTGATGCCATTCCGCAACCGATCCCTGCCTCAGAGCACGCTGCAGCATTATCGAACCGGGTCAATTCACTTTGCCGCCGGGCATCTATTCTCTGAAGGAGATATCGGCGAATAATTCGTCTTGCACGACTTCTCTGATGCGGCTGTTCACGGCTATGTAATCTTGCAGCAACTCCGGCGCACCGATGGATATTCTTTGCAGCAGGTGCAGCGATTCGATGAGTCTCGTTTCCATTTCGACCGGGAATAGACTGTAGGCGACGAGTTCGCCGATATTGCTTGTGTGGAATCCACACAGGCCTCTGCTGATAAAATTCGCCCGATATCCCCGGGGCAGATCCTTGCTGTCCCACATGGCGGAATGTGTGTATGCGACCTGATGAGCTGATAACCCCTCGAACAGCACGCATGAGAGACCCGGCTCCGATTGGAGCTTTTCCATGCATTTCCCCAGTAGTTGCTTTTTTACGTTGTAAAACTCGAGGATGACCGATGATTTATCGACCGTCGTACTGTCGATCGACTCGATTCCTCCGATGTAGATCGGCTGGAAGCGTTCGGTATGGCATACCCTGACAGCCGGCCCGATGGTTACAACCGCGGCCTGCCCGGCATGCTGTTTCTTCGCCCCTTCTATTTTCATAAAGGATGTCAGGATGTGGCGATGGTCATAGTAAATCGTCGAAAGGAACTCAAATATGGAGCGTCCACGCTTCAGATCGTCTATCGGGAATCGTACGATATGCCCCTTTTTCCCCTCGAGTCCCAGTCTTAACGGTATTTCAGAGGGCTCTTCGGCTTTGATGCCGGCCACGCTCAGGGTTCGATAATAGAGATCCGCCGCAGTCTTCGGATCGACATTCGGATACTTATGCTTGCCGCCGATTCTGCTGAGCTTGCCGAAGAGTGTTTCCTCCGTGTATTCCTCGCTTGCCGTTTGATACTGCATCGGCTCTTTTTTCTGCGTCGGGTCGTAGAATATGGCGAGGCCGCGCTGTCCGAACACGCCGGCCTCGCGCTTGATCAGTATGCCAACCGTCAATTTATCGTACCGGGGCATTTCCATTGTATAATACTCCTTCTCTGTTGTCGGCAAGGACCGCCTCGCGCCTTGCACAATCAGGCTGCATTCGCATTCGACATCATAAGCATACAACGGGGCGCGCAATATTTCCATATTATTTTTACTTCTTTCTATATTCACAGTTTATGGATGTGATTCAGGTGATATTATCAGGTTGAATGAGGACGGCTCCTCCACGGCCTCTTCGCGCTGGAGCGCCGGCAGAGCGCAGAAATTCATATTTGCGGCTAATCCGGGTTTCAGTTTTCAGGTTGCAGCTTCTTACCGGAACTGAACCAGCCTTCAGTTCTGAGGCAAATCCTCACCAGCATCAGCATCACCGGCACCTCGATCAAGACGCCCACTACCGTGGCCAGGGCAGCGCCTGACGACAAACCAAACAGCATCGTGGCGGTGGCGATGGCAACCTCGAAATGGTTTGACGCTCCAATCATTGCGGAAGGGGCCGCGTCTTCGTAATCCAGCTTCAGCAGCCTGGCGAGGCCATAACCCAATCCGAATATGAAAACTGTCTGAATGAACAGCGGAACTGCAATCCACAGGATAGTCAGCGGGTTATCCAGTATCACATCCCCCTTGAAGGAGAACAGGAGCACCAGCGTCACCAGCAAAGCGGTGATGGTTATGGGGCTCAGGATGTGCAGGAATTTTTCGTTAAACCAGTTTTCGCCTTTGATTCTGATAATCAGCTTCCGGGAGAAATAGCCGGAAACGAGCGGCAAAGCGACATAGACGCCGATGGAAAGCAGAAGGGCCTGCCACGGAACCGGCAGCCGTCCCACACCGAGAAGAAATCCGCCCAGGGGGCCGTAGAGGAATAGCATGGTCAGCGAGTTTATGGCCACCATCACCAGGGTATGGCTGTCATTGCCTCGCGCAAGAAAACCCCATACCAGTACCATCGCCGTACACGGCGCGATACCGAGAAGAATGCACCCGGCCAGATACGATCTCCACAGTGGAACCTGGAGCATCTTTACTCCATCATGAATGACCACAGTGCCTATTCCGTAGGCCTGGCCCGCGTCCAGATCTGCTCCCAGGGGCATTTTGACCAGGTCGACCGCTTCGGTGCCAATGAAACCAATAAACAGCGTCCCCAGGAAAAAGGCTGAAATGGCATACATGGTGAAGGGTTTGACAGCCCAGTTGATAAGCAGAGTCAATCCGACCGGTTTCGCATTCCTGCCGGCCTTGAGGACTTCGTTGAAGTCGATCTTGACCATGATAGGATACATCATGAAGAACAGGCAGATCGCTATGGGAATTGAAATGACCGGTGCGCCTTTCACGTTTATGGAAAGCCCGTCAAGATATCCGGCCAGGGATGGCGCCAGTTTTCCAAGCGCGACACCAAGCAGGATGCATATCATGACCCAGAGGGTAAGGTAACGCTCGAAAAATCCGAGCCCTCTGGGTTCTTTGGTAACACACGCTTCAGCGGCTGTCATTATGTCCTCCATTAAAGTGCTTGATATGCGTGGTCTTACACGAGCTGTTCTCTCTTGATTTTCTCCTCAGCCATTCGGCCAGGCGCGTTTCAATCTCATCACTGAGCAGCGAAGCAATTAAATCACTGTTCATCTCCAGAACGAGATTTGCTTCCGTGCCGGCTTTCGATGAAAGATTGTAGTAGGCCCAGGTGCCTTCACGCCGGTCATCCAGCAGCCCGCAATTCTTGAGATAGCGAAGATGACGCGACGCCTTGGACTGGGAAATCCGGAGCGCCTCCTCAACATCACAGACGCAGAGCCTGCCATGCCTTATAATCAGAGCCATTATTGCCAACCGGGTTTCGTCTGCCAGGGCTTTGAATATGTCCGCATATACTCTCATGGGAACGCTCCTTTGATTTCTATTGTACTTTTATAACCGCATATGCAGGTATAGTCAAGAGTAAAATCTGGCGCCTGAGCCATCACATGTGAATAAGATCCTGGAATAGCACAGGTTGATTTAATCCAGGTTATTCACAGACAGGATCGGCTGAATCCAGAATCCCTGATGGTTGTGCCTTCTGGCACGCATTTCGCACGGCCGCAATGATTATACTGATGGAGGTGGAATATATGAAAATCAAGGGACTTATAGTTCAGGCGCGGATAGAATTCGTAAAGGATCACTTCGGCGAGGACGGCTGGAATAAGGTTCTTGAATCGATGAGCGAAGATGACAGGAATATCCTGGACGGCACCATAGTGACTGCGATATGGTATCCTTTCGAATTCGGCGAGAGGCTTGACAAGGCGATAGTGGATGTGCTTGGCGGAGGGAATGACAGGATCTTTGAGGAGATCGGCGCGAAGTCGGCTAAACGAAGCCTGCTGAAGGTGCATAAGTCGTTTCTTACCAGGGGAGATCCCCAGGCCTTCATGAAAAAAGCCGACATGATATACAAATTCTACTACGATACCGGATACCGCGAGTACAGGGAGACCGGCCCCAACTCCGGAGTAATAACTACCTACGAAGCCAAGACATTTTCAGCTGCTGACTGTCTTACCGTTATCGGATGGTACAAGGAGGGGTTGAGGATGTGCGGCGCCACAAACGTCCGGGCTCACGAGGAAGAATGCCGCGCGAGAGGCGGTTCATTCTGCAGATACCGTTTCAGCTGGGATATGTAGCCGCTCATCGCAAGGCTGTGGCTCCGGGAATATTCAGCATGCGCCTGCGGGTCACCTCCGGAGCTCTCCGTCAGCTTCTCCTGCTGTTATAGAGCCTCAGGTTCTTATCCGCTTCCTCCCACCATTCCGGAAATCTATGCTGGCGGGTGTCGTCGTAATAACCGATGAATTCCACCAGGCCGGACCGGCATTCAAAATAGTAATAAACGGTTATCCTCTTGTCGCTTTCGTCGATCCACTCTTCCTCAAACAGGTATGACATACCACCTTCTATTTCCCGGGGATAGATCATGCACCTGTCTATCTGACGGGAGAATTCAGGATTCTTTACAGGAATCTCCTCGGGAGGAATGAACCTGCTCCAGTTCAGGCAGGGGATTTCACCGGAGTAGAGCACTCTTATCAGGTGCAGGTCATAGAAGATGCTCTTCATCTGAAGATGATCCAGGTAACCGTGATTCAGATAGCGGGCTATCATCTCGGCTTCATCGAGGTCATCGTAGATAACAGGCCTTTCTTCGGCTTCCCGGTACGGCTGGGCGCAGCCGCAGATAGCCAGAAAGGCAATTATAAACAGTGAAATTATTCTGGATCCGCTCATCTCAAAGATCCCGTTTGATGTTAACAGGTGTTCCGGTCGCTTGGTGTATCGTCAGTATAAGTGATGTGGTTTCATCCCTCAACTATAATATTCTGAAACTGTGTATAATCATCTTTACTGAGAAAATAAAATAAATTGTAAAAATATCTATATTTAGCTTGTGTTTGGTTTTAATATTGCTATATTAAGCAATAATATGGATGGATTGAGGATTGATTATACACTGTTCTTACTAATAGGACGATAGACGAAACCTGCCACGTTAATCAACTCTAATAGGGCACTTAATTTTCTTCCCAAAAATCTATCGAATTTTTTTATCATTTGACGCCATTAGGAGGCTGAAATGAAACTTTATGTAGGAAATATGTCATACGATACCACCGATGATGATCTTCGGAAAGCTTTCGAAGCTCACGGTACAGTAGACTCTGTAGCAGTTATCTCTGACCGCCATTCAGGCAGGTCAAAGGGCTTCGGGTTTGTCGAAATGTCTGACGACACGGAAGCTAAGGCTGCAATGGATAGTTTGAACGAGACCGATTTGATGGGCCGTACGTTGAAAGTCAACGAGGCCCGCTCCCGCGACTAATAAACGGGGGAGTGTCAGGGGGGAAAGGACTGCTGCAGAAGCGGCATTTCCTTAACCCGCCTTTGAGATCGAGGCTCAGCCAACGTCGGCAGGGCGAAGAGCTGAGCATATGAGCAAGGGGAACCCGATTAACGGGTTCCCCTTTTTTTATGGGTCTTTTTCTATGGATCCACTTGACAAAAGGGTATGTTGTTAGTAATATATAACAATGTTAGGCAAGACTAAATAATGGAGATTATGTTATGTTGAGTTCAAGCTCTGAAGATTACATAGAAACAATATTTCTTCTCGAAAGTGAAGGAAGGGTGGTAAGGGTTAAGGATATTGGGAAGAAGCTGGGGGTAAGCCTTCCCAGTGTGAATCAGGCGCTGGCGGTGCTGAAGAAGAAGAAACTTATTGAACACGAGAAATACGGATACGTGGAACTGACTGAGAGGGGCCGGGAAGTAGGTGAGCAGATCTACAACAGGCATGAGATACTGCTCAAGTTTCTCACTGAAATTCTGGAAGTGCCCGAGAAGGTGGCGGAAGAGGAGGCTTGCCGGATAGAGCATTACATCGGGAGCCAGACCCATGAGAGGCTCAAGAATTTCATCGGAACCGTTCTGAATTGCCCCCACAGCAACAGAAACTGCTCAGAGAGAAGGGATTAACTGATCCCGGGATCGGAGATATACAGAAAAATGAAAGGTACAAACATTAGAACGCTGGTAAACCTCAGTCCGGGCGAACATGGAGTGGTAAAGGGAATCCGCGGAGGCCAGGGTGTAAGAAGAAATCTTGAGAACCTCGGTGTCAGAGAAGGGGCCAGGATAAAGGTAATAAGCCGTCATTTCAAGGGAGGCCCGGTGGTAATAATGTCTGGGAGCACCAGGGTGGCCCTGGGATTCGGAATGGCAAGCAAGGTCCTGGTGGAGGCCGGCTGACCTCCCCCTGTCAGAAAGGGAGATAGAGGTGGACAAGGTTTTACTTCTGGGAAATCCTAACGTCGGCAAATCGGCGATATTCTCACGGCTGACCGGAGCGCGGGTGATAGCTTCCAATTATCCGGGCACTACCGTGGAGTTCGTGGGGGGGATGCTCAAGGCGGGGGAGAAAGAGCTGGAAGTAATTGATCTTCCGGGTACTTACACCCTGGATCCCTCTTCAGAAGCGGAGAAGGTTGCCTCCCGGATGCTGGAAGATACTTTCCGCGAAGACAGCGGCAATTCTGTGGTAATCAACATAATAGACTCCACCAATCTGGAGCGGAACCTCAACCTTACCTTTCAGTTGATCGAAAAGGGTGTCCCCATGGTGATAGCCCTTAATTTCTGCGATGAAGCCAGGCATACCGGAGTCAGTATAGACGCGGAGAAGCTGGAGAGAATCGTGGGAGTGCCGGTGGTGCCCACCTGCGGAATTTCGGGAGAGGGAATAAAGACCCTGGTTGACAGGCTTTCCGAGGGCAGAGAGAGCAGGCTCGATTTCGAGAGAGGTCACCGGTGGGAGAAGATAGGCGAAGTGGTTGAGAGCGTTCAGGACCTTACTCACAGGCACCACAGCTTTCTGGAGACTCTGGGCGACCTTACCGTGAAGCCTCTTTCCGGAATCCCGGTAGCGCTGGTAATACTGATTCTGGTATTTGAGGTTATCAGGCTCATAGGAGAGGGATTGATAACTTACCTGCTGGATCCAATCTTCGAGAGGCTCTGGGCTCCCCTGATGATGAAGCTATCCGCCGTACTCGGCTCCGGGGGTATAATTCACAATATTCTTATAGGAAAGCTCATACAGGGGGAGATAGATTTCGGAGAGTCATTCGGTATACTGACCACGGGGCTGTACGTACCCTTGGCTGCTGTGCTTCCCTATATCACAGCCTTCTACCTGGTCCTATCCATACTCGAGGATACCGGCTACCTGCCCCGGCTGGCTGTCCTGGTGGATAATCTGATGCACAGGATAGGCCTTCATGGTTTCGGTGTCATCCCGATGTTTTTGAGCGCCGGATGCAATGTTCCCGGCGCGCTTGCCACCCGGCTGATGGAAACCAGGCGTGAGAGGTTTCTGGCCATGACGCTGATGGCTATATCAATCCCCTGCATGGCTCAGACGGCGATGATAATGGGCCTGGTGGGCGGCGAGGGGGTCAGGGGCCTGCTGATAGTCTTTGGAACACTCTTTCTGGTGGGGCTCTCTATCGGGCTGATCATGAACAGGTTCCTGAAAGGGCGCGCTCCCGAACTGTTCATGGAAATCCCGCCTTACCGCTTTCCCTACTGGAGGTCGCTGCTGAAGAAACTCTGGATGAGAGTAATATGGTTTCTGAAAGAAGCGGTGCCATGGGTTCTTGCCGGCGTCTTTATTCTCAACTTACTTTATACCTCCGGCATCATATCTTTCATTGGCAACCTTCTGCGGCCGGTCATTACCGGAATGTTCGGGCTGCCTTCTGACGCAGCGGGAGCTCTTATCATAGGATTTCTCCGCAAGGACGTCGCGGTGGGGATGCTGATTCCGCTTCAGCTCAGCTCGAAGCAGCTGATCATATCCAGTGTTATACTTACCATGTATTTCCCCTGCGCGGCGACTTTCGTGGTGATGCTGAGGGAACTCGGGGTCAGGGACATGATAAAATCGGCTCTTATTATGGTTGCGGCCACAATGACAGTAGGCGGTATTATGAACCTCATACTATGATAATTATTCGGGAAGGTAGGTAACTTTCAGCCATGGAATGAAGTTGCCTTCCTCCACCACTATATGGTCCTTTCTCCTGCCCACCCTGATCTTTGCTTCAGCGGCCTGATATTTATAACTCGGCCAGAAGGAAGCCTCTACTTTAACCATGTAATTTCCCCTGCCGACTCTGTTACCCCCTGCATCCTCCAGATTCCATGTGCAGGTATGACGGCCTGTATCTATGCTGGCTCCGGTTACCGCGTCGATTCCCTGGAATCCCGATGCTTCAGCCCATACCGGAAGCACTACCTGCCTGTCACGGACATGGCCGCTGAATCCGGAGACATATATAGTTCTGATGTAATTGCCGCTGTCATCCTCTATCCACACCGCTGTCTGGGGAGGGAGTTCATCCTGATAACCCATCACGAAATCTATTCTTACAGATCCATTCTCCTGCGTTTCCTCCCGGGAAACCGGCATATCAGGTTTCATCTCGCCGTATATACGCCGGGCCGCTTCCGATTCGGGGTATTTTACAGTGCCTTCTATCCAGTGATGAGTGCCCTTTTTCCGGTAACCCACCCCCAGCAGGTAGTGGGTTTCTGCCTTAACGGAATCGGGAAGCCCGCTCTCGAGCACCATCTCCAGATCGGCTATCCCCTGGTCAGATCTTCCGGTGAAGAAGGGAAAGAATACCATAAGGGATCCTCTGGTAAACCGCAATTCCATGTCGTCAGGCCTCAGTTCCACGGCCTTGTCCAGGTATTTCACCGATTCCATAACCAGGGTGGTCCTGAGGTTGGTATCCTCTTTGATTCTCTGGTCGTAACCGGCTTCTGCCAGCCGCGCAAAGGACAGCCCCAGGTATTTATTTACTTCGAAATTCGCCGGGTACTGCTTCACCGCTTCTTCCAGCAGCTCGCGCGCCCGCGAGTAATCGCCTCGCAGATATGCTTCTTTCCCGCGTGTTACCGGTTCGGCTGTTTCAGTTCCGGATGTATTCCCCACTTTCTTCCGCTCTTCTGCCTCCTTCTCAAGTTTTTCAATGTTCGTCCGGGCTTGCTCGGCTTCCCTGCTTCCGGGGGAGATAGCTATAACCTCTTTCCATGCGCCGGCCGCCTTTTCCCGGTCTCCCTTCCTGGAGTAACCTTCCGCCAGCAGGTTCCAGGCGGCTGCCTTTTTCCCGGCAGAGAATACTTCGGGGGATTCGGCAAAAATCTCAGCGGTCTTTTCCAGGTCTTTTATTCCCCGGTCCAGTTTCCCCAGAAACTGCGGCACATTAACGTAAATAATACCTCTGTTCATAAGCGCTTCCGGATTATCCGGGTCCAGCGATACCGCTCTGTCCAGCAGGGTGAACGATTCGCTGGCCAGCCTTCCGGCTTCCGCGAAATCGCTGGTATTCCCCGCGCTCATGCCGGTATACAGTCCCAGATACGATATCAGGGTAGAATTATCAGGGTGCTCTCCGGCAACTTCCTGAAGAAGGGCTACCGCTTCATCCAGCCTTCCCTCTTCACGGTGCTTCTCCGCCTCCATGATATACTGCGAAATATCTCCGGCGAAGATTCCCGCAGCTGACGCAATGGTAACCAGGATTGCGATTGTGAATACAACTTTTCTCATTACCGCACCTTCCGGTTATTAATTGAAATACCTCATTTTCTTCAATGCTGAATAAATAATGTTGCATTTTACGCCGAAAAGGTAAAGAATTAAATAAGAGCCTGCGTATTTTCCCGCGATTACCGGGGGAAGTTGCAGTATTAATTCTTTTTCGGAGCGGTATTTCATGAAAACGGAAGATAATAATAAGAAAAGAGACCTTAAAATCCTCATAGTGGAAGATGACGAGACCGCCAGAAATGTTACGGCCAGATATCTGTCTGATTTCGGGGAATGCGATATCGCCCCGGACGGCGAAGTGGCGATGGAGCTTTTTCTCGAGTCAAGGGCGGGGGGCAGGCCGTATGATGTCATTTTCCTTGATATTCTGATGCCCAATATGAGCGGGCGAAAGGTTCTGGATAGGATCAGGGATATAGAGGATCATGAAAACATCAGTGAAAGAGACAGGACCAGAGTCATAATAACCAGCAGCCTGAGCGATCCCGGCAGTATTTCCGGAGCCTTCAAATCAAGGTGTGAAGGTTACCTGGTAAAGCCGTTCGGCAGGGAAGACCTTGAAAGGCAGCTGCAATCACTTGAAATAATAAAGTATCCTTCCTGAGTACTACGGCAAAGCCGATTCCGGCTTGATTTCAGGGCGGTTCTCCGCTATATTCGTGGCATGAATATATCCAATAATGGCACTGCCTTAACCGGAGGTCGGTAATGCATATGTCTGATGCCCTGGTCTCGCCGGCCGTTGGAATTACGGGGTGGGGGTTCGCAGCCGCGCTGATATATTACTGCGGCCGCAGGCTGAGAGATTTTATGGATAGTTTCAAGCTCCCTCTGATGGGTGTGATGGGAGCATTCGTTTTTGCCGCCCAGATGATAAATTTCTCCATTCCGGGCACAGGTTCCAGCGGGCATCTTGGAGGAGGCCTCCTGCTGGCTATACTGCTGGGGCCCCACGCGGCCTTTCTGGTTATCTCTTCAGTACTGGTTATCCAGGCCTTTCTGTTCGCGGACGGGGGGCTTCTGTCTCTGGGATGCAATATTATAAATATGGGTTTTATCCCGGCATTCGTGGCATATCCTCTGATATTCAAACCGGTTGTTTCCAGGGGGGCGGCCAGGGGGGAAAAATCGAGAATTACGGCGGGAGCGGTCCTGGCATCGGTAGCCGCTCTGCAGCTTGGAGCTTTCGGGGTGGTACTGGAAACGGTACTGTCCGGGGTCGCCGAGCTTCCGTTCCGGACATTCCTTATTCTGATGCAGCCCATTCACCTCGCTATCGGGGCGGTGGAGGGCCTGGTTACCGCCGCGGTGGTTGTTTTCCTGTGGAACGCCCGGCCGGATATATTCAGCGAGTTCACTTCCCGGTTTTCGAGAAAGCGTTCTCCGGCAAGAATCGCTGTCTATATTATTATATCGGCGACAGTTGTGGCCGGCGCGCTATCCTGGTTCGCTTCGGGCGATCCTGACGGGCTGGAATGGTCCATCATAGGGAGCAGCGGCTCGGAACTGGAAGAACCTCGAGAGGGGATATATCCTCCGCTGGCTGATCTGCAGGAAAGGACTTCACTTTTCCCGGATTACCTTCCGCAGGATGCCGGAGAGGGGGCTGAGCCGGGCTGGCCGGATGTCAACGCGGGAACCTCCCTGGCCGGATTGGTAGGAGGAGCGGTAACCTTTATCCTGATATCCCTTGTCGCATTTCTTCTGAAGAGAAGAGGGGCCGGTACTCAAAACGGCGGCTGGAAGCGAATAATATGAAAACCGAATCGATAAGAAATGATGCCGCTTACATGGATAAACTATCCTCTGGCGATACCCCGGTCCATCGACTGGACGCCAGGGCCAAGGTTCTGGTGACCATCGCTTTCGTGATAGCGGTTCTCTCTTTCGGCAAATACGAAATATCCGCCCTGGTGTCATTCCTCGTTTTCCCCGCCTTCATGATATTCTACGGAAGAATGCCGGCCATTTATTTTTTGAGGAAAATTGCAATTATCTCTCCCCTGGTCATTTTTATCGCTATATTCAATCCGGTATTCGACCGCCGGACGGTCCTGGTTATCGGCTCGCTGAGCATATCGGCCGGCTGGTTTTCATTCGTATCCATACTGATTAAATTTCTCCTTACCGCGGTTTCGGTTCTGGTTCTTTTTGCCGGAACCGGGTTCCATGAAATATGCCTGGCCCTGGAGAAGATGGGTGTTCCCGGCGAGTTTGTGACCCAGCTTAACTTTCTGTACAGATATCTATTCGTGCTGATGGATGAGGCTGCCAGAATGAACAGATCCTGTTCTCTGAGGTCTTTCGGGAAAAGGCGGATGAAGATACCCACTGTGGTTTCCCTGCTGGGAAATCTTCTGCTCAGGACCATGGACAGGGCGGAGCGGCTTCACCGCGCCATGCTTGCCAGGGGATTCAAGGGAAGAATATCATTGATCAGAGATATGAATTTCGGCCTCGCCGACGGGGTCTATACTGTTTTCTGGGTATCCCTTTTCGTGTTGATGCGTTTATGGAATCTGCCCGGATTGATCGGCAGGGTTACGCTGGAGTTGATACAATGAGCCATCATATTGTAGAAACCAACTCGCTGGGCTACCGGTACCCGGATGGGACCAGGGCTCTCAGGGGAGTCAGTTTCAGGATAACCCATGGGGAGTCGGTGGCGATTGTAGGCGCAAACGGAGCCGGAAAGTCCACCCTTCTTCATCATCTCTGTGCGGCGGTTCTGCCTGAGGAGGGTGAAGTAAGGATAGGGGATTTCCCTGTAACCAGGAAAAGACTGGATGAAGTGAGGCGGACGGTGGGGATGGTTTTCCAGAATTCAGACGATCAGCTTTTCATGCCCACCGTCTTTGATGATGTGGCTTTCGGCCCGGTGAATAGCGGTTTGCCGGAGAGGGAGATTGAAGAGAGGGTTAACCGGGTTCTGGAGAGAGTGGGAGCCGCACATCTGAGAGACAGGTCGGCTTCCCGTATCTCTGCCGGCGAAAAAAGGGCGGTGGCAATAGCATCGGTGTTGTCCTATCTGCCTGACATACTGCTGCTGGACGAACCGACTGCCGATCTGGACCCGCGGGCCAGGAGAAGAGTGATAGAGCTGCTCGACTCCTTTGAACACACCAAAATAATAGCTACCCACGATCTGGATTTGGTTCTTGAGGTCTGCGAGCGGACTATCGTTCTGGCTGGCGGAGAGGTGAAAGCGGACGGAGATTCGCGGGAGATTTTCAGCGATCTGGAGCTTCTGGCCGGGAATAACCTTGAACAGCCTCTAAGCATGAAAAATTGTCCGGTCTGCGGAGAAAAGAAGAAAGGCTGATCGGACGGAGGGGTTACCGCTGCTTTCTCAAAGTAACCAGGGTTGCTCCCCAGCCCCCGGCGTCTTCGCCGGCTGTCCTGAATCCTGAAACTTCCGGTATCCCGCCCAGAGTTGAGTGTACGGTCCTTCTCATTGCTCCGGTCCCTTTTCCATGGATAATCCTGATGTTGTATATATCCCTCCCCAGGCATTCCGAAATATATTGGGGGATGAGATCCTTAACCTCCGAGGGGCGGAAGGTATGCAGGTCCAGTACGCCGTCTATCGGGATTTCAGCCGGATCAGGTTCTCTCATCTACGCTCCTTCTCCGCGGCAGAATAACGCCGCGGTTTCCGCCCTTCTCAAAGTTGGCTGTTGTAAACGGACTCTCCATGTTGTAGTATATATATTGTACATGATGACGGGAAGCCTGTTCCAGCGCTCAATTACAGCTCTTCCCCGATTCTCTGTTAATTTTTACGTTAAGGCGCGAAGGAGTTGCGTATGAAAAAGCATATTGTCATGTTCCTGACTATTCTGGCGGCATTTTCGGTTATAGGCGGCTGTGGAGGGGGAGATAACGGAGGAGATGGAGAAAATGCTGCCGAGCAGGCCGGGAGTGGAGAGGATTTAAGCAAGGTAGTGGCCGTGATTGAGGGAGAGGAGATCAGCGAAGGGCTTCTGGCAGAACGTGTGGATGAGTTGAAGATGAGTATGGAAGGAAGGATGAATCCGGCGGAGATGGCTAAAATGGAGGATTCATTCAGGAGTCAGGCATTCTCCAACCTGGTTAATTATAAGCTTCTCATGCACGAGGCCGATGAAAAGGGAATTACGGCAGCGGATTCGGAATTGCAAGAAAGAACTGAAGAGATCATCGGGAGCTATGAGTCCGAAGAGCAGTTTTACGAGAGGATAGGACAGCTGGGGATGGACAGGGAGGAATTCAAATCCCGCCTTGCCGAACAGATCAGAATAGATAAACTCATCGAAACTGAGACTTCATCGATGGATGCGCCCAGCGGCGAAGAGGTCAGGGAGTACTATGATTCCCATTCCGAACAGTTTGAAGAACCGGAACAGGTGAGGGCCAGCCATATTCTGATCAAGGTAGACCAGGAAGACGACCAGGAAACCAGAAGAGCCAAGAGGGAAAAACTCCAGGACATCCTCAATGATATCAGAAACGGCGCCTCTTTCAGTGAACAGGCTTCGCTATACTCGGAAGGGCCCAGTAAATCAGAGGGCGGAGACCTGGGATTCTTCAGGGAAGAGGATATGGTAGAACCGTTCTCCAACGCCGCTTTCAGTATGGACACAGGTGAAGTGAGCGATATTGTGGAGACCAGGTACGGCTATCATATCATAAAGGTTACCGACAAGAAGCAGGCCCGGACCGTTCCCTTCGGCGAAGTGGAGGACAGGATCTCCGGTTACCTGGAGAGTACCGGGAAGAACGAGGCGATAAGCAGTTACCTGGCCGAACTGAGAGAAGAGGCCAATATACAGTATTTCGATTCCACCCTGATCAGCAAACCGGAGTTGAAGTTGAAGTAAGCGTCCCGTGCGGAGTTAGCTGTCCGCGCCGTTATCACTATCCGCCAGCTCCGGAACTGTTTTTTCCTCGCCGGGCTGGCTGCCGCTGGTATTCAGCGGATCCGGCCGGGTAATATGCAGGGGGGCGGCTTTCCAGATCTTGCTGTTGTACTTCCTGATTGAGTTGTCGGATGAAAGAGCGCCCGCGCCGGCGACATTGAGTATCGCTTTTCTTACCCAGCTTTTCCTGTCGCGGTAGTTCTTATCCACCTTCTTATGGCACTGCCGGTATGATTCGAAGTCTGCCAGCACCATGAAACGGTCCCGGTTGAGCAGATCATCCACCAGGGGGTTGAATGCTCCCGGGTCCTCCTTGCAGAAGAAGTTATTGTTTATCAGGTCTATGGTTTTCTTCAGAAGCGGGTTTTTGAGGTAGTATTCCCGGGGATTGTAATCGGAAGCCATTTTCTCGACCTCCCCGGAGGAAGAGCCGAAAATGAATATATTCTCTTTGCCCACATTCTCGACGATCTCTACATTCGCTCCATCCAGAGTCCCCACGGTCAGAGCCCCGTTAAGGGCCAGCTTCATGTTCCCGGTGCCGGATGCTTCGTAACCGGCTGTGGATATCTGCTCCGATATCTCGGCGGCAGGTATTATCTTCTCGGCGAGAGTGACATTGTAGTTCGGAAGAAATACTACTCTTATCAACCGGTCCGGATCGGAGTTGATTATCGAGGCGGCGTGGCAGATCAGCTTTATTATCATTTTTGCCATGAAGTAATTGGGAGCCGCCTTACCGCCGAAAAGGAAAGTCCTGGGGTGCAGATCGCCGCCGCCGTTCTCCTTCGATTCCAGCCACAGCGAGATTACATGAAGTATATTCATCAGCTGCCTCTTATATTCGTGTATTCTCTTGACCTGCACGTCGAAGATGGAATCCGGGTCTATCCGGTAACCGGTCAGCTTTTCGGTCAGCTCGGCCAGGTCTCTCTTGTTCGCCCGCTTAACGTTAATGAACTCCTTCTGAAAGGCGCCGTCTGAAGCCAGCTCTCTTATTTCAGCAAGCTGCTCCAGGTCCTTGATCCAGCCCTTCCCTATATTCCGGGATATCAGACCGGACAGGCGGGGATTGCAGGTAAGCAGCCACCGCCTGGGAGTAATCCCGTTGGTAATATTCCTTATTTTCCCGGGATATATCTCTTCGAATCTGCTGAAAATCCTGTTCCTCAGAAGTTCGGTATGCATTTCTGATACACCGTTTACGGAATGGGAGCCGACGATCGCCAGGTTGGCCATCCGGATCATCCTGTTTTTGCCTTCCCTGATCAGAGAAATTTCGGACAGGTAGTCGCTGTCCCCTATATGGAGTATGGAAGCTCTGTTGAGGAATCTCCTGTTTATTTCGTATATGATTTCCAGGTGACGGGGCAGAAGCCTCCCGAACATGCCTGCCGGCCACTCTTCCAGCGCTTCAGAGAGCACCGTATGATTTGTGTAAGCGCACGTATTTACTGTTAGTTCCCAGGACTTTTCCCAGGAGAGGTGGTATACATCCATGAGGATGCGCATAAGCTCGGTTATCGCCAGTGCGGGGTGGGTGTCGTTAAGCTGTATTGCCGCCTTTTCCGGCAAACTGTCGAAAGAATCATTATGCATAAGGAATCGCCTTATAATATCCTGCACTGAACACGATACAAAGAAGTACTGCTGTTTCAGCCTGAGCTCCTTACCCTTTATACTGGTATCGTCCGGATAGAGGACCTTGGATATTGTTTCTGAGACATTCTTTTCCTGCACCGCCTTTATGTAGTCTCCGTCCTGAAAGTAATCCAGGTCAAATTCGTTGGATGCTCTGGAAGACCACAGCCTCAGGGTATTAACGGTATCGTTGTCATAACCGGCTACAGGCATATCGTAAGCTATTCCGATTACGTTACTGGTATTTATCCACTCTGTCTTGAGGGATCCGTCCGGCCAGGTGGTATTAATGGTTCCGCCGTAGAATTTTACGGTATAGCTGTATTCGGGCCGTTCGATCTCCCAGGGATAGCCGAATTGCAGCCAGGCATCAGGTTTTTCATTCTGCTCCAGGTTGTCCAGCTCCTGCCTGAAAATGCCGAACTCGTATCTTATACCGTATCCGAAAGAAGGTATTTCAAGAGTGGCCAGCGAATCCAGAAAACATGCCGCCAGGCGCCCCAGGCCGCCGTTCCCCAGTCCGGGCTCCGGTTCCTCCCGCGCGAGTTCGGACAGGTTTAGATTCAGGTTTTCCATCGCCTCCCGGGCTTCTTCGTATATCCCTATATTGATAAGATTGTTTATCAGAGCTCTTCCGATAAGATATTCCGCCGAAAGGTAGTATACCATCTTTGCCTTTTTCCGGTGGTATATCTGCTGTGTGTTTATCCACTGTTCTATCATTCTGTCTCTGGCAGCCAGGGCCAGAGAGTAGAAGAGGTCTCTGTTTGTAGCGGTATACTGGTCTTTGGATTTGGAATATTCCAGGTGATTGGCGAAGCTGAATTCCAGGCTCTTGCTGTCCATCCCCTTGTGGAATATTCCCCATTTCTTGAATAGCGAACTTTCTTTCATTAATGAGACCTCCCCGATAATGAATATTATGATTCAGTGATATGCAGGATGCTTCTCTGAATGTAATTCTACAGCCTGAAGGCCGCCGCGTCAAACTGATATCTCCGCCCCGCGCAATATTCAGCAGGCTTCCGGATGCGGAATCAGCGCTATTCCCGCCCGGCTTCTGTTTTGGAGTGGACAAACGACCCCTCAATGTGATAAATTAATAATAGGGTATTACTTATGAGTTATAATCTGTAACCAGTGTAGCTTCTCTTATAATGAAGCAGGTAATTAACTGTAGAGAGGGTTAAATAAATGTCAGAGAGGGGAATGACGGACAAAAAACAGATTCTCTTCATGGATGACGAGGAGATGATCCGGCGGGTAACAGCCATGATGCTGGAGGAGATGGGCTACCGTGTAGAGGTGGTTTCGGATGGAGGGGCGGCGGTATCCGCCTACAGAGAAGCAGAGTCGAATCAGCGGGGATTTGATGTGGTAATACTGGACCTGAAGGTGAAAGACGGTATGGGAGGGCTTGAAGCCTCCCGGCGCATACTCGAGCTTGATCCGGAGGCTGTAATATATATTTCTACCGGTTATTCAAGTGACCCGATTGTGAAAGATTATAAGAGGCACGGGCTTGCAGGGGCGCTGGCCAAACCTTACACGGCGGGTGAGCTGGAGAAACTGATCAAAGGCGCAGTTTCACTGAGGGATTGACAGCGGCGCAGGCCTGTTTTCAGGCTCCCGAAAGCGCCGGTAATCAAACCAATTCTATTTATATGACCGATCGCCTGTTCTGTATAATTCACAAATTGAGGAATGGCTGAAAAGACTTGACAGTTTACCTTCTAATCTTATATTATGCACATCCCATTTAAATCACTGCTTAATGGGATCTAAATGAGATTTTTTATCTTATGTCCCGTAAAAGGAGGCGAAGATGTCTAACGCTGTTGAGGCTTTTATGGAAAAAATAAAAGCCCGTGACCCGAATCAGCCGGAATTTCATCAGGCGGTTCATGAAGTCGCTGATTCACTTATGCCTTTCATAGAAGCGAATCCCAAATATAAGGAAGCCAGGATCCTGGAAAGGATCGCCGAACCTGAGAGAGCGATCATATTCCGTGTTCCCTGGACAGACGATGACGGCAATGTTCATGTCAACCGCGGATTCAGGGTTGAAATGAACAGTGCTATCGGCCCTTATAAGGGAGGTCTTCGTTTTCACCCCACAGTTAATCTCGGCCTCCTGAAATTCCTCGCTTTCGAGCAGGTTTTCAAGAATGCTCTTACCACCCTTCCAATGGGCGGGGGTAAAGGAGGTTCCGATTTCGACCCCAAGGGCAAGTCGGATGACGAAGTAATGCGTTTCTGCCAGTCCTTCATGACAGAACTCTTCCGCCACATCGGACACAATACAGATGTTCCGGCAGGCGATATAGGGGTAGGGGCCCGTGAAATAGGTTTCCTGTTCGGACAGTATAAGAGGCTCAAGAACGAGTTCACCGGTGTTCTGACCGGCAAGGGGCTCAATTGGGGCGGCAGCCTTATCCGTCCCGAAGCGACCGGCTACGGCGCGGTCTACTTCGCCGAAGAGATGCTCAAGACAAAGGGCGACTCTATCGAGGGCAAGACATGCACGATATCCGGTTCCGGCAATGTGGCTCAGTTCGCCACAGAGAAGTGCATCCAGTTGGGCGCCAGGGTTGTCACTCTGAGCGATTCCAGCGGTATGATCCATGACCCCGACGGCATCGATGAAGAAAAGCTCAATTATGTAATGGAACTCAAGAATGTGAAGAGGGGCAGGATCAAGGAGTACGCGGAGGAGTACGGCGTCGACTATCACGAAGGAGAAAAGCCCTGGAAGATCAAGTGCGATATTGCCCTTCCCAGCGCGACTCAGAATGAGATCGACGGCAAGGATGCCAGGGCGCTGATCGACAACGGCTGTATCTGTGTCTCGGAGGGGGCCAATATGCCCAGCACCCCGGAGGCTATCGAGTTGTACCAGAGCAGCAAGATACTCTACGGGCCCGGAAAGGCAGCCAATGCGGGCGGCGTGGCCACCAGCGGACTTGAGATGTCCCAGAACAGCCTCAGACTCAGCTGGACCAGGGAAGAGGTTGATGAGAAACTTCATAATATCATGAAGTCGATTCATCAGCAGTGCGTTGAAAACGGCAGGGAAGGCGACTATATAGATTACGTCAAGGGCGCCAATATCACCGGATTCATCAAGGTGGCAGATGCTATGATAGACCAGGGTGTGGTATAACGCTCCCTGTTTTCAATGAGCAGATTGCTGGAAAAGGGGTCCTGCCTCGGGGCAGAACCCCTTTTTCCCCTGAGATCTATTCAGCGCAAATGGAAGGCCGGAGCTGCCCTGGTATGATATGAATACCGCTACATATCCCGGGCGAGACTGTTTCCCTGGACTTCTCCCTCTTTCATGCTGACTGACTCGGCGGCACGGTTGTATTCCCTGTCCAGAGATTCTATCAGTTCTTTTACATGTACTATCTTCTTGATTTTGTATGCGTTTGAGCCGGCAAAGGCAAATCCGTCTTCGAAATTTCCGTATTTAGCTTCGGTCAGCGCCTTGGCTATGCAGTATGGGGCGTTTGTCACATCGCATGTTTTCAGGCACTGCCAGGGGCATTCGTAGGGTTTCATGATACCGTCCCGTATCTGCCGGATGAATTTATTATTTATCGCCCTTCCGGGAAGGCCTACCGGGCTGTCTATGATGGTAAGGTCCTCCATCCGGCACTCAATATACCGCTGTTTGAAATTATCGTCCGCGTCGCATTCAAAGGTTCCCACGAACCTGGTTGCCATTTGAACGCCGTCGGCCCCCATTTCCAGGAATTTATATATATCCCCTCCGCTGAAGATACCGCCGGCAACTATTAAAGGAACTTTCCTGCCGTGTTTCTGCTCAAAGGAATCAACAAATTCTCTGGTTTCGCGGAAAATCTTTTCCAGAGTGAATTCCCGGTCGTCCAGCTGGCTTCTGCTGAAACCGAGATGCCCCCCTGCCAGGGGGCCTTCTATAACTATCGCGTCAGGGGGATAATCCATTTTATTCCACTTGGTCAGAAGAAGTTTTGCCGCCCTGGCAGATGAGACAATCGGCACGAATTTGGCCCCGGAATCGTTCATATATTCGACATTGAGTTCCCCGGGCAGCCGGAAGGGGAGGCCGGCGCTTAGAAATACGATATCTATTCCGGAATCCACGGCGGTAGTGATTAGAGATTTATAATCGGTGAGGGCCAGCATGACATTCACCCCTACGACTCCGTCGGTCATCTCCCGGGCTTTCACTATCTCTTTCTTCAGCGCTCGCCTGGTGGCGGATTTCAGGTCAGTCATAAAATCCGGTTCCAGGTAACCTATCCCGGCAGTGGCTATAACTCCTACTCCTCCCTGGTTGGCAATCGCAGATGCGAGGCGCGACAGGGAAATTCCCACACCCATACCGCCCTGAATAATGGGGATCTTTAATTCAATATCGTCTATGCGTAGCGCCGGATGGCTACTGAAACTCATTATTTGCTCCTTGTCATCAGTTCCGGATAATGCTTCTGAAGTACCGCGGCAAAACTGAAGTGAAGCGGTATGACGTATTCTTGAGTAAATACCACCAGCAGCTCTGTCCCCTTTTCTTCGATATAATAATACTTCCTGGAAGGCCCCTTGATGGAATCTTTCATTTTGCTGGAGACCATCCCGTGCAGCTTCAACTTTTTCAGGATCTGGTATATATTACTGCCATGTAATCTTACGCTTCTATCCGATATATGCTTTAATTTATTAGCAATTTCCAGGCCGTACATGGGGGTGTCTTTGAGGAGGAGCAGTATAAAATAAGTAAGGAACCCCTTTTTGTACTCTCTGCTCCAGATTCTAAGAAAGCGTTCGGTCTTTTTGTCGTTTGCCATGCGGGACCTCCATTTAAGTATGCGATTAAGATAATAGATTATAGTATAATATACTAATATAATAAAATATAAATATATTTTAAGCTGGATTTTGCGTGCCTGGCGGGAAGGGCGCCTTTCAGGAGCTCCGGAGGAAAATGTTGCATTATGGGGTCTTTACCGGTATAATCCGCAATATGATACGGAGCGCCGGCGAAATAATGTTAGCGGCTGTTCTGACTTTTGTTATGACCGTCTCATGCGGAGGGCAGAAGAAGGAGCGTGATAGCAGCGGGGTAGGGGGCTGCTCTCTGGATACGGTGGTTATAGGAACATCTTTCAGGCGTTCCGAACCCGTCCCCTCCGCCGCATGGATAAGGATTCATTCCATTGAGTTCGCCGGAGAATTACGGTACAGGAAAGCGGTCGATCATCTGGTAGCCGCGATCGATTCGGCAGGGGTGGAATTGTACAGCTGCAGCGAGCTTCTGCATATCGAAAGCGGGCCCTGCTGGCCGCCATATACCATTACTCTGAGGGTAAACGCGCCCCGGAGGGAAGATACCGAGCCTGTCCGCTCGATGCTGGGGAAAGGATCGCTGAACGGGCTGATCCCTCTGGAAGAGAGGCCCCCCGGATACGGCGCGATCTTTATTACCTGCGGGAAGTACGCGATAGACTGGTGGACCGTCTGGTACAGTGAACAGGCCGGCCGCCGGGAAAACCCGGCAGCCGGCCCCGCAAAAGATTAATTGCCGGAGATCATCGCTTCAACATCCTCTTCCGCTTCCCCGATCGGTTTGATGTCGAACTTCTTAACCAGGATTTCGGTTACCCCGGGCGAAAGGAATGCCGGCAGGGTGGGTCCCAGCCGCATGCCCTTTACTCCCAGCGACAGAAGAGCCAGAAGAACCGCAACCGCCTTCTGTTCATACCAGGCGATATCGAAGGAGATGGGGAGTTCGTTTATGTCCTCAAGTTCAAATACCTCCTTCAGCTTCAAGGCTATCACCGCCAGAGAATAGCTGTCATTGCACTGCCCCGCGTCCAGAACTCGCGGAATGCCGTATATCTCGCCCAGGTTCAGCTTATTATAACGGTACTTGGCGCATCCCGCAGTCAGTATTACGGTATCTTCGGGAAGCGCTTCGGCCACTTCGGTAAAGTAACTGCGGGTCTTATGCCGCCCGTCGCATCCAGCCATCACTATAAACCGTTTTATCCGCCCCGACTTGACCGCTTCGACAATACTGTCGGCAAGTTTCATTACCTGGCTGTGAGCGAACCCCCCGATAATAACTCCCCGCTCCAGCTCCTCGGGCGGCTCGCAGTTTTTTGCCATCTCCACGATCCCGGAGAAATCCTTGTGGCCGCCGTTCTCTCTTGCGGGGATATGCCTGGCGCCGGGCCATCCGGCCATTCCCGTTGTGAATATCCGGTCGCTGTAAGAATCCTTTACCGGTATAATGCAGTTGGTTGTCATCAGAATCGGGCCGTTGAACTTTTCGAATTCCTCGTTCTGTTTCCACCAGGAGTTTCCGTAGTTGCCGACGAAATGTTCATACTTCTTGAAAGCCGGGTAGTAGTTCGCCGGGAGCATCTCGCTGTGAGTATAAACATCCACGCCGGTTCCCTCGGTCTGGCTGAGAAGCTCCTCCATATCCCTGAGGTCGTGGCCGGATATCAGTATCCCGGGGTTATCTCTGACTCCTATGTTAACCTCGGTTATCTCCGGGTCTCCGTAGGTTTCTGTATTGGCTCTGTCCAGAAGGGCCATGGTGGACACCGCTGTTTCACCCGCCCGCATTACCAGGCCAAGCATCTCATCTTCGGCGAGCTCCCTGGTAGTGGAAGCCAGGGCCTCTATCAGGAAGTCGTATAACTTCTCATCCTCGTATCCCAGAACGGCGGCATGTTCGGCATACGCCGATATGCCCTTGAGCCCGTAAATCAGAAGCTCCCTCAGGGAGCGGGTATCCTCGTCCTCTGTGGTAAGAACTCCTACCTGCTCCGCTTTCTCCTCCCACTTTTCCTCCGGGAGGTTCCAGGTGGCGGCGTCGTGAAGCTCTTCTTCAGTCTCTATCCTCTCCCGGATGCTGTCCCGGACCCTTAGGGCTTCTCTTATGAGTTCGTAGAAACGGGCATCGTCGAAATTGGCATTGGTGATGGTGGCGAAGAGTGATTCGGCTATGAACCTCCCGGCCTCTTTTCTGGAGCCGCTTTCTTTACCCTCCTTCTCCGCAAGTATCGCTATCCCTTTCAGGGTATACCTCAGAAGGTCCTGCAGGTCCGCGGTTACCGCTTCCTTCCCGCAGAAACCCTTCTTGAAGCTGCAACCCTGGTTCCTGATAGTTTCCTGACATTGAAAACAGAACATTTTTTCCTCCCTGTTGATTAAATGAATTTCCGTAAAAAGCATTTGCTTTGATCTTCCATAATAACACCTCTCACAGTATCTCGCCAGATATCGATATCACATTCATTCTGACCAGATGGCTGACTCCGGCCCTGTCCAGAGCCTTTTTGATGATAGCCTCTATTCCGCCGCAGCAGGGAACCTCCATCCTTGCTATGGTTATACTGCTGATTTTCTTTTTCCTGAATATTTCAGACAGTTTTTCGACGTAGCTTTCAATCCCTGAGTCCAGTTTGGGACAGAGGGTAATAACTATCCTGCCTTCCACGAACCGGCGGTGGAAATCTGCGAAGGCGAAAGGGACGCAGTCTGCGGAAATCAGAAGATCGGCGTTCTCGAGGTAAGGAGCCGAAGGGTTTATAAGGTGAAGCTGAACCGGCCACTGGCGGAGCCGGCTCTCTATCTTTGCGGATGGTGAATCTTCATCAGAATTTTCCCCGGCCGGTTCAACCGGTCGCGGAGCCGATCCGGGGCAGCCGCACTGGCAGGGCGACATCTCCATATCGGGTACCGGGACATCTTTTTCGTAGAGTATCGCCAGGGCTTCCCTGAGATATTCCGTCTGCCCGTGGTCACGGAGGTGCTCCAGGTGGGCTTTTATTGTCCCGGCGCCCTGTCCGATGATATTTTCCATTACCCGGGCCTCGTCGTAAGGCTCGGACTCTCTTTCCTCGATAGTTATCGCCCCCTGCGGGCAGTTCCCTATACAGGCGCCCAGGCCGTCGCAGAACAGGTCGCTCACCAGCCTGGCCTTTCCGTCAATTATCTGAAGGGCGCCTTCGGGACAGGAGGGTATGCAATCTCCGCACCCGTTGCAGAGCTCTTCGTTTATACTTATTATTTCTCTTTTCATTACTCTGAAGCTCCTCTGTTGAAGTTCAACCCGGACTGGCTGTCTCAGGTAAAATCCGAAAGTTTTATATCTCTGTACATCCGGTAGATATCACTGGAGATCCGGGATGCCTCATCCTTGAATATACAGTTATCGAACCTGCAGGCCGCCCTGCCGAAAGGACAACCTCCCAGCCTGATTTTCCCGTCCATCACCTCCAGTATATCCAGAAAGCTGATCAGCCCGGGATTCCGGCCGAGAACAAACCCGCCGTCGGGCCCGCGGGTTGATTTAACCAGTCCGGCGGCTCCCAGCTTCTGAAAAACCTTTGCCATATGGGCCCTGGAGGCATCCAGCCTTTCCGCCAGCTCTTTGACCTTGAGCCTTCCGCCCTTTTCCCTGGCGATCAGGGCCATGGCATGTAGGGCAAGTGAGGCTCCTTCCGAAACATTTATTAAACTCATATCAGCTCCCTGTTATAATATATATTCAGGATACTAAATACCTAAATAGATTTCAAGTACTTTTCCGTTTTTTTTCATTATTAAATCGCATGCGTAAATGCCGGGCCTGTATTATGCGGGAGCTGAGATGTAACTGCCTGATATGTAACGACATATCCAAAAATTTGATTAATTCGGACAGATATTCGGAAATTCAGTTCATATAATCTTCTTACAGTCTGTTTTCCCGGGTATTCTGGCACTTCATTTGCTGAAAATGTAGAAATGAAGCAGAATTCCTGAATAAAGGTAAAAAAACTTACGAATGGAGCTGATATGTCACAGTTTATGGAAGTGCTGGAGTGGTTCGACGAAACCGGCGAGGAAATAGTGCACCGGCTTCCCCCAGGGGGGTCGGGCGAGATAAAGATGGGGGCGCAGCTTATAGTGCGCGATAACCAGAGCGCCGTCTTCTTCAAGGATGGTAAGGGGCTGGATATATTCGGGGCCGGCAGGCATACCCTTACCACCAAAAACCTTCCGATCCTGACCAAGGTGCTGGCTCTTCCCTGGGGTTTCAAAAGTCCGTTCCGGGCGGAGGTATATTTCGTCAACATGAAGACCTTTCTGAACCAGAAGTGGGGCACCAGGGACCCGGTGGCCTTCAAGGACAGCCAGCTGGGGCTGGTCAGATTGAGGGCATTCGGGCTTTACACGTTCAGGATTAAGGAACCGGTGCTGTTTATAAATCACGTTGTGGGCACTCAGGGGGTCTTTACCAGCAAAATGATAGATAATTATCTGAGGGATGTTATCGTCTCCCGGATGAACGATATGTTCGGCGAACGGCTGGATACCATCTTTGACCTTCCCAGAAACTACGATGAACTCGCTGAGGAAATTACCGGGCGCTTGGCCAGCGATTTCTCGAAATACGGGATGGAACTGACCGATTTCTTCATCAACTCCATCACTCCCCCTCCGGAGGTCCAGAAGATGATCGACGAGCGTTCCGGGCTCCAGGCGGTAGGGAATCTTGACAGCTTCTTCAAATTCAGAGCGGCCAAGGCGATCGGAGACGCCGCCTCTGGTGGAGCGGAAGGGGACGGGGCGGCAGCCGGCGCCGCCGCGGGAGGAATGGGTGTGGGAGTGGGGGCCGGGCTGGGTATGATGCTGCCCGGGATGCTTGCCCACTCGATGACCGAAACAGCGCCCTCTCCCGGGGAGAGGCTGAAATGCCCCCGGTGTCATAATGAGGTATCGCCTGAATCGCGTTTCTGTAATAACTGCGGAGCTCAGCTGGTTACCCTGAACAGATGTCCGGATTGCAGGACAGAATTGCCTCCCGAGGCAAAATTCTGCTCCGGCTGCGGAAAGGAACTTGCCGAAAATCTGACCTGTCCGCACTGCGGGGCGGCGCTTCCGCCGGGAACGAAGTTCTGCACCGGCTGCGGAGAGAAACTGGAAGACTGATCATGATTATCAGATGCGACCTGTGCGGCGGCAATAACGAAATTCTGCCCGGGCAGAAGGTAGTTAAATGCTGCTACTGCGGCTCCGCCCTGGCAGTGGAGGAAAAACATTCAGAGCGACTGATACTTCCTCACGTCAGAGATGACCGCATAGCGGAAGATATGCTGGCTTCATTCCTGCTGAAGAGGGGGTGCCCCCCTCCCCGGGAAACAAGAACGGAGTTCAGTTATGTGCAATTCTCAGTTGTCGAGGACAGCACCGGCGGAACCAGCTGTATCCCCTCCCGTGGCGCTCCGGCGGCGATAAATCCGCTGGCTGATATTCCGGCCGGAGACTACTCCTTCTTCGACCGGGAGCTGGCCTCCGGAGAGAAGATAGTAAGTTCGGAAGGGAAAGACAGCCGGGCTTCCAGGGAGATTCATATACCGGTATACATTATATCCTTCCGGCTGGAAGGAAAGAGGTCGAGAGCGGTGATAATCGGGGAGAGCTGGCAGGTTCAGATGATGAAAGTGCCCGCCAGGAAAGGGAAATCGCTGGAAATTTCAACACTGCTGCCGGCGGCGGGCCTGTTTGTTGTTTATCTGCTGATCGGGAAGCTGGGAGGATCATGGCCGGGGAGGCTTGCTTTCATTACCGCGGCGGCGTCGGCAGCCTGGGCCGCCTACCGTATAAGAGAGAAGGTGACTGCGGAAAATGGGCGGTAAAGTTATCACATCTGGATATTCCGGCATTTCGGATACCGCGCCCCCCGCGAGCGGGGCGGAGGACGCAGGCAGAGAGAACATCGGAATCAACTGCCCCTCATGCGGCGGTTCTCTGAGTATCAGGGAGGGGCTCAGGAGTACGGTGTGCGAATATTGCGGCTCCAACCTCTACATCTTCAACCCGCCGGGAGTCAGAAGGTATTATCTTGAACCGGAAATTACCGCCGGCAAGGCGAAGCTCAAGGCACTGAATCTTCTGGACCAGAGAACGGGAGGAAGGATCGGGGCCAGGCATACGTCGGTGGTGGAGCTGAAGCTTATTCACGCCCCCTTCTGGAGAATGAAGGGGAGGTTCGTCGGTTGGATCTGCGGGGAAGAGCTTAAGTCCAGGGTGGTGGAGAGGAGTACCCAAACCCCCCGGGGGGAAATCAGGCGCAGGGTTACCGAGCATGAAAGAAAGCCGTTTTCCAAATTCGTCTCCAGAAATATCAACTGGAGCGCTCCCGCCTGCGTTATGCGGCACCTGGGCCTGCAGGGAATATCCTTCCGCTCCCTTTTCGGGGACTGGAAACAGTTCGATCACACCCTTAAGAAGTCGATGAATATCGCCCTGGTTACTGTACCCCGAAGGAAGGCGGAATCGAGCGCCTTCAGGCATTCGGTCAGTCTGGCCAGGCCTTCCGGGGCCAGGATCGACGCCGGACGGTATCACCTCTTCGACAGGAGGCTATCCATATATTATTATCCTGTTTATATGCTCTTTTATAAGTACAGAGGTATAATTTACGAAATAACCATCGACGGAAACGACGGTCACATAATAAGAGCGGAAATCCCGCAGCGGAGGACTATCAATCCGGAATATTACTTTTTCGTACCCGCTGCCGCCGCGTTCATTACGGGAACATATTTCCCTCTGATAATAGCGGCCATGTTTGCTTTCTATACTACCGATATGGTAAGAAACCGGAAGATCATAAATCCGCTGAAATGGCTGACCTGCCGGCTGCAGCAGCTTTTCGGAAAGGGGTAGGAATGCTGGAAATAAAGAGACTGGTATGCCCTCATTGCGGCAGGGGACTGAAAGGTTCGGAACCCTATATCACCCGTTTCTGCAGTACCTGCCTCCGCCATTGGATAATTACTGAAAATGGGCTCAGATCCCTGTCCATCCGCAGAGCGGTCGCCGATACGGAAGCAGATCTGATGCTCCCCTTCTGGGTAACCATTATAGATAACCGCAAACTTGCTGACGATATGGATGAAGCCGCCGGCGAGCTCAGGAAACAGAGCGGCCTGATGGCCGGGGCCGGGCTGAACGGGGCGGATGAAGATGAATCTACGGATCAATTTATTAAAAAATCCGGAATGGAGAAGATGGAGATGCTCTCGGTCGGACGGGGGAGCCGGAAGATGGCCGGCCGGAGAGGAATAGATAATTTTATCAGTGAAATCAGAGGCCGTAGTAACTTCCGGGTCTATGTTCCGGCCTTTATCTCCTCCAACCCTTTCGCATATCTCAAGGCGGGGAGGCTGCTGACCTCCGGACAGCCTGCCTTCGGGACTGAACCTTCGGCCAGCCTGAGAAACCCGGTGCTCTGTTCGGTGGACAGCGCCGAGGCTGTTGCCCTGACAGATTTTGTCTTTCTTGCTTCACTCCCGAAATCGATACTGAGATGCGGCAGGATGCTCAAGGATATCAAGGTTCAGGCAGCCGCTCCTCCAGCCCTGGTTAATTTTCCGTTCCGGGCCGGTAACGGTTCTCTGATCTCCATTATCGGCGGTTTTTCCATTTCCTCCAGGCTGGTCCAGAGGCCGGAGCCGGCCGGCCGGGGGAGCTTATGAAAGTATAGGTGTTGCATTTTAACCCGGTTCTCTGTATAAATGGTGTAATTATGAAGAAATTCCACATTGGCATATTCATTCTGGCGGCGGTACTTTCCAACCTGAGTTGCGAAAGAAATGGAGGGAGTGAAGGCATGAAGATAATATTCCTGCACCACAGCACCGGCAGGATCATATGGGAAGCCGGTGTGGAGGACTGTTTGAAGCAGTACAGCCGGAACGGGGGAATAAAGTGCAGCATCAGAGAGAAGGAATTTCCCAGAGAGAAACCGTACGGATGGAAGAATTATCCCTACGACTACTGGAATATATGGGTCAATAACGGGGGTGGCGGAAAGTATATGAAGGAGCCGACCCTGGAATATCTGGCCGGCAGGTACGATATAATTGTATTCAAACACTGTTATCCGGTCAGCGCTCTGAAACCCTGCCCGGGAGAGCCTTCAGTTGATTCGGAATTCAAATGTCCTGAGAATTATAAACTGCAATACCGGGCTCTGAAGGAGAAGATGCATTCGTTCCCTGACTGCCGGTTCCTGGTCTGGACCGGGGCGGCGCTGGTGAAGGGCGCCACCGATGAGCAGAGCGCGAAAAGAGCCCGCAGTTTCTTTGAATGGGTCAGGGATGAGTGGGACCAGGAGGGCGATAATATATATATCTGGGATTTCTATGAGCTTGAGACGGAGGGTGGGCTCTATCTCAGGGATGAATACGCCAGGTCGCTTACCAATTCGCACCCTTCGGAAAGTTTTGCTCGGAAAGCAGCCCCGCTGTTCTGCAACCGGCTGATAGATGTAATGGAGGGCCGAGCGGACAGCACCGGCGTTAACGGTAAGAGGCAATAACCCCGGGGAGAGATTATGGACAGAAAAATCGATTCTATTTACAGGTCCATGGAAGAGGCGGGAATCGGAGAGGACAGTCCCGACAGAATCAAATTAATGGAGCTCTTTTCCATCAGGGACAACTGTCCTGAATGTTTAACGATCATCCCGGGCAAACTTGATATGAAAACGATTGCCAGAAAGAGAAAACAGGGAATCCCCCTGGAATATCTTCTGGGCGCAGCCGGATTTATGGGGCGCCTTTTTTACTGCACTCCGGATACCCTGATCCCCAGAGCTGATACTTCGCTCCTGGTCAGGACAACGGTTTCTGCGGCCAGCCGCCTGCGGGAGAACGGGGCGGGGGATCTGGAGATTATTGAGATTGGAACAGGATGCGGCAATATAGCGGTGATGGTGGCATCCCTTTCCCGGGATACGGTTATTTATGCTTCGGATATCAGTGGAGAGGCCCTGAGGGTGGCCCGGAAGAATATCGAAGCTTATAATCTCCAGGAGAGGATTATTCTGGAGTGTGGAGATATGTTCGAGCCCTTCAGGGACCGATCTCCGGTTGACGTGGTTATCTGCAATCCTCCCTATATACCTTCCGGGTCTCTGCAGAATCTGGATAGCGAGATCATAGATCATGAACCGGTACTGGCGCTGGACGCCGGAACCTACGGCATCGATATTTTCATGAGGCTGATAAGGGATTCCGTGGATTTTCTGAAGCCGGGAGGAATCCTTGCTTTCGAATTCGGGGAGCGGCAGGAAAATATAATAGAGAGGCTGCTCAAACGCAGCGGGGATTACCATCAGGTCGCCTTCCACAATTATGACGGTGTTCCCAGGGTGGCGAGCGCAATCAGGAAAGAGCGCCCGCAGGCTGGACCCCGGCCGGATAGCTCGGCGGGAAAATAAAGGGGCGGCAATGCTGTCGAGAGATGAGATGGAAATAGCTGTAAGAGAATGGATGGAAGCCTGGAACAGGCATGACCTGGAAAAGGTCATGGAGCTTTTCCACGAAGACGTGATATTCGAAAACTGGAGCGGGGGCAGGATAAGGGGTAAGCGTAATCTTTATAAGGCATGGAAGCCCTGGTTCAGGGACAACGGAGGATTCAGATTCGAGACTACAGGCACCCTCCTGGACCCCCAATCCCAGCAGGCTTTGCTGAGATGGCGCCTTTACTGGCCTTCCCGGCTGGAAGGCTACCGGGGAAGGACAGAACTGAGGGAAGGGCTGGACGTGATGCACTTCCGGGGGGGGCTGATAGACCTAAAGCTTACCTATACCAGGACTTCGGTGGAGATTGATGGCAGGAAGATAAAACTCTCTCCGGAAACTCCTGAATCTGAGTGATTCGCCACCCTTCAAAAGCTGCTCCGGCGTTAAGAATGACTTTGTCCGGGCAGGCGATTTCGATGTTGAAAACTGCCCGGGTGTGTGGTTAAATACGGCAGCTGTATTTAATATGTTCATAGAAGCTGGATGAAAAAAGGAGTTTATTATGGAAGTTCCATATTCTGAATCTGCCAGGATAGTAATGCCCCCCGGGGCCGGCAAGTGCTACAGCGAGGGCTGGGGCGTTATCAAGAGATATTTCATCGAGCTTTTTCTGGTTACTCTTCTGGTGGGGTTATTCTGGAGCGTCGGGGTTGCGATAGAGGCCATTTCGGACAGCGATTTCTACCTCAGCCCCATTTACGGGCTTTTCTACCTCGGTTACCTCGTTCTGATAATGGGCCCCGTGGAATACGGAAAGGTCAACCCCTATCTGAAAGCGGTCAGGAGCCAGGAAGCAAAGGTAAAGGATATCTTTGTATTTCAGGAAATTTATCTCAACGCGGTCCTCGCTTCCGCCCTTACTTACGTGATTATCGGGATAGGTTTTTTATTCTTCATAATCCCGGGGATCATCCTCGCCTGCAAGCTCGCTTTTGTGCCGTATCTGGTGGTTGACAGAAGAATGGATGCCGTGGAGGCAATAAAGAAGAGCTGGAAGATGACCGCCGGTTACGCCGGAACTGTTTTCCTGATCGGGCTGCTGGCCATACCGGTATTTATTCTTGGGATTCTGGTTTTTTTCGTGGGGGTCCTGGTAGCGTCAATGTGGGTGAACAGCGCGCTGGCTTATCTCTATAACGAAGCATCCAGAAAAGAGAAGATGAAGCCCGCCGGTCAAGCTCCTCCGGGACCGGTTCCGGAATAAAGCGGGGATGATTCCGCCTGCCGGAATCGATCCGGGCGGCGCGGTAATGGATACCGATTCAGCATGAAAAAATCGGCAGATGGACCGGAGATGCTTAACGGCGTTCTTGGACCGAAGCTCAGAACCATCCCAGGCGGTCAAGTTCCTCTATTCTTTCTCTGAGGTCATAATGGAGTTCTTCCAGTTCCTCCGCCTCTTTCTCTATCTTACCGGCGCGCTTCTCCAGCTTTTCCGCTTCTTCCTCTATTTCGCCCTCCATGTCGTCGAGTTCGTCTTCCATCTTATCCAGATCGCCATCTCCGGCTATCGCGGCCAGTGCCCTGCTCAGGGCTTTGACCGCGATCTTTGCTCCGGCGGCTCCGACCCGGGCTCCCTCCCGGCCGATCTCTATGGCCTCATCCATAACTCCGTCGAACTTCCGGTAGTAGGCGCAGACAAGCTGACGCCCGGACATCTTGAGCTCCACCCGGCCGCCATTTATATAAAGCTGGCAATCTGCGGTAATCTCCACTGTCTCATCCCGGTCATTCTCAGTAAAGACGATGGCGTCGTCTTCGAAATGAATATCCACGTCGCCGTCTCTGGTCAGGTCATTCCCTTCTATTTCATCACAGGTGATATCGTCGAAAAGCCCGGCGTCAGCGGCACCCGCGGGGGTGATAAGCAGCACGGCCGCAACCAGGTTTATCATGAGAAATTTCACTTTGCCCTCCTTCTGCGGATTGATCCTGAAAACTTCTGTCATATTTTAATACGCAGAAGGGCGGCTAATGGTTGCGGCCGGATAGGAATTTGCCGGGATCCGGTTTGATTTTTTCCGTGGCGGCCCCTAATTCAGGCCATCGTAATCACTGATGAACTGCCTCAATTCCGAACTCAGCCTTTCCAGTGAACTGTGGTGTATATACATCATATGCCCCGCCCTGAAGTGGCTGATTTTTATATTGTCTCTGAGCCCGCCCTCCAGGCCCATGTGATCGACGGTGTATTCGGCTGCCAGGTAAGGGGTAGCCAGGTCATAGTAACCGCAGGCGATATAGACGCCCAGGGAATGGTTTCTGTTCATCGCCGACCTGAGAGACTCGGCCACATCTACATACCTGTTCCTGTATCTTCCGAAATCCCAGGGATGAACCCTTCCGGTCAGTATTTCATAGGGGAGGTCGCAATCAAAACCGAGTTCCCTTCTCACGTAATCCTTCATGGCGGCGGAGAAGGGGCCGTATATATTTGAATAACTGGGATCATATTCAGGTTTCTCGCCGGCGGCGTCTATATCTCTCCCGGTGAACCGGCTGTCCAGCCTTCCCACCGTAAGGCGGCGCCCGCGAAGCAGCTCCTTGGTGAAACGCCTGATATTTATCCTCAGGTCTGTCTGTATGATGTAACTGGAAGTCAATCCGGTAAGTTCGCTCAACCGTTCTGCCGCATCCCGGTATCTTTCGCTGTTGACCCGGCCGCCCAGCATCAGGACGTTGTTATATTCATTGAGGGCAAACTCTTCAGCATCTGAGAGAGCCCTGTTGAGGTCGTCCCGGTACTGATCCCCCAGCATTCCGTGGTACCAGGCGGTGGCGGTGTAGCTCGGGAGAAAAAGGGCGTAGGGGAGGTCGTTGCCGGGAGCAAAATCTGTTGTCTGAAAGTTGAGCACGGAGGAGATGAGCATTATTCCATTGAAGAAGATTCCTCTTCTTTCCTGCAGATGCTCCGACAGCCCGGCCGCCCTGGTGGTCCCGTAGCTTTCTCCTATAAGAAACTTGGGAGAGCTCCATCTGCCAGTCCTGGAGAGGTAAAGTCTTATGAATTCGCCGACCCATTTTATATCCTGATCCACACCATGAAACTGCTCAGGTTCTTCTCCGGGCGCGGCTCTGCTGAAACCGGTGGTTACCGGGTCAATAAATACCAGATCAGTTACATCCAGCAGCGAATAACTGTTTCCGGTCAGTTCATAAGGCGGGGGGGTAGCCGTTCCGTTTTCTTCAAGAAGAACCCGCCGGGGTCCCAGCAGGCCCAGGTGAAGCCACACAGACGAAGAGCCCGGCCCCCCGTTGAACGAAAAGGTCACCGGCCGGCTGCCGGGATCTTCGGCATCTTTTCTCCGGTACGATATATAGAAAACCGAAGCTTTCTGATCCTTCTTTTCATCGGTGAGAATAAATGTCCCCGCCGCCGCGGCATACTCTATCTTCTGGCCCGATATTTTCACACTGTGTTCGGTTCTGGAGGTTCTTTCCCTGAGAGGAGGAAGCTGCTGCTGTTTCGAAGATTGTTCCCGGTCCCTTTCCTCCGCCGGGCAGGCTGAGGTCAGGGCAGTTAATACGAGAAGCGTTCCCGTCAGCCTCGCCATTTTATTCATTGCCGCCTCCGTTCGCTTAAGGTTCTGGTATGAATTCCCGCCGGTCCGCTTCGGAGCGGATCAGCCAGAGTTTATCCTATATTATGGCCCCTGTCAAACCGCAGCCGTTTTGGAGTTTCCCCAATTTTTATAATCTGTCAGGTAGTTGAATTATTCGTTTGGTTTGCGGCTGAGTGATTAATTCAAAATCGTTGTCGGTTTCCCCGGCGAGGAAACCGCAACTCCCGCCTCGCACATCGCTCTTTCTGCCCCTGACGGGGCAGAAAACCATGCCCGCTCGCCCTCCGGAGGGTTTTGAATTAATCACTCAGCCGCTTCTATCAATGCTTAAGGCCGATT
>JAWODM010000018.1:0-102041 GCA_046483305.1 Candidatus Krumholzibacteriales bacterium
TGATAGAGTTGAACTTATAAAGGTTTATTTTTCTCTATCATATAAAGGAGATCCATTTTTTTCCAGCAGGAAGTTCCCCCAATTTTTCGCCTTCAGAGCAAAAAAAGACCGATTCCACTTGTGAATGTTAATAACTCACTGAATAAATTGTAGTTAGCCAATTATAGAGTCAATTTTTGGGGAAAGTCCTGTTAAAAACGAGGAAGTTCCCCCAATTTTTGCCCTGCGGAGAAAAAAAGCCGATTCCACCTGTTGATATTAATAACTCACCGGATAACTTGTGCTTAGCTGACTATCCAACTGATTTCCGGGGAAAGTCCTGTTAAAAACGGATTAATCGGAAATGGGAATTTCAACGGAAATTATTCGGTTGTGCTTATAATAATATGTAACCTGATGGAGCACGGCGGCCCGGTCCCGATTCTATTCTTCCTGCACCAGTGAATAATCGCAGTAACGTGAAAAAAAGATGTTAAGGGTCCTGAGAAAGGAATGCCGGTTATCCCTGAGCGTTTTGTCCTCGCAGTTTACCATTACCTCTTCGAAGAAGGCATTCACCCGCCCGGCCACTCTCTCGTTCAGAATCCGGAATACCCTGTGGGCCTTGCCCTCTTCAATACAGCTGAGTATTTCAGAGGCCGCGGATACCGAGCTGGCGAGCAGTTCTTTCTCGGCGTCTTCATCCAGCAGTTTCTCGCTGAACGGAAGTTCACCGGTATTCCCGCCTGCGAGAGCCCTGATCATATCCATCGGTTCGATCCTGTCGCCCTTCTCCGCTGGAGAACTGCCAATAATATTGGCCACTCTCTTCATGGCGGCGGTGAATCTTCCCAGCTCATCGCGCTCTCTCATACCGCTCAGCTCCCTGATCAGATTCACCGCGCCGGAAGGCGTTTCCCATCCGGCCGCCAGAACAGCCGCTACCAGGTCCTGGTCGTATTGATAACCCTCTCCCCTCAGCAGGCCGGAGAGCCGCTGCACAAAGAATTCTTCCGCTTCTTCCCTGGCTTCTTCTGCCTTTTTCGCCGCCTGTTCAACCCGCTCGCCGCTGAACAGGGAAAGGGCCTTCCGCACCAGAGAGCGCAGCGGCAGGCCAATCTCCCTCTCTATCATTATTCTCAGCACTCCCAGGGCCTGTCTTCTGAGAGCGTAAGGGTCCTGCGACCCGGTGGGATTAAGGCCCAGAAGGAATCCCCCCGCAATGTTGTCCATTTTGTCGGCCAGAGATATTATTATCCCCGCCTCGCTTTCAGGGAGCCGGTCTCCCGCAAACCTCGGAAGGTAATGTTCGTATACCGCAGCCGCCACCTCTTCTCTCTCTCCCGATCTTCTGGCGTATTCCCTTCCGATATAACCCTGGAGCCTGGTAAACTCCTTTCCGTCCTTCACCATCTCGCTTGCCAGATCGGCCTTTGCCAGCATGGAGGCCCTGGAGATGATATCATCCAGGTATTCCTTACCCTCAAGCCACTCACTGCGAATCCATTGAGAGAGTTTTCCGATCCTCCCTGATTTGTCTGCGAGAGTTCCCATACCCCTCATCCAGACTATGCTTTCAAGCTTCGAAGCCATCTCCGATATCGGTTCGGCGGTATCTTCCATGTAATAGAACTCCGCGTCATACAACCTGGCCTGAAGAACCCTTTCGTTACCCCTGCCAATCTCCTCCAGATTTCTTGAAACACCGTCGGCGAAAGTTATGAAGTATGGAAGCAGCTCTCCGGATTCATTCTCCACCGAGAAATACCTCTGGTGACCTTTCAGCGCGGCGATTACTACCTGGCGGGGAAGTTTGAGAAATCTCCGGTCGAAGCTTCCTACCAGCGGAACAGGCGATTCCAGAAGATTGGAAACCGTCCTTGCCAGTTCGCGGTCAGGGACTACCCTGCCCCCCAGCGCCGCCGCCTCACTTTTCACCGCTTCTGTGACCGCCTTTCTTCTTTCAGCGGGGTCCAGTATAATCTCAGCTTCCTTCATCAGTCTGAAATAGTGCTTAATGCTTTCTACGTCGGTGTATTCATTAAAATACGGGTTCAGCCGGGTCTTATTTCCGGAAGCAAGTTTTCCCAGACGTATCTTCAGTTTCCCCTCTGAAAGAATCGAGAGAATCCACCTCACGGGCCTCGCGAAAACCAGGCCGCTCCGGTCCCACCTCATATCCTTGGGAAATTTTATCCCGGTTATCCATTCGGGCAGCCTTTTCTCCAGTACCTCGGCGCTGTCCATCCCTTCGGTCTTGACTTCCACCGCTACATACTCGCCCTTCTCCCTTTCAATTCTGATAAGCTTTTCCACCTCAACGCCCTTTGAGCGGGCGAATCCCCTGGCCGCCTCGTTATAGCTTCCGTCTTCAGATAGAGCCCTGGAAATAGGGGGGCCGGCAATAACTTCGGTAAGCGTTTCCTGCTTATCATCCAGGCCCTCCAAATATACCACCAGCCTGTTCGGAGTACCGGATACAGAAAGTTTCCCGCATTTGATCCGCTCTTCCCTCAGTCCGCTCTCCAGCTTATTCTCCATCTGCCTCAGGGCGGTATCCAGATAACTGCTGGGCAAGTTCTCGCAACCTATCTCAAGCAGATAATCTCTTTTCAAAGGTTCTCCTTTCCAGTTCTCATGTATCGAAACAACTGGGACAAAATGCTTTTAAACCGGATTCTCCCTCATTAGAGGATACCCGCTTTCTTCACGCCTTTCCACGTAAGCGGCGGCTGTCCGCCTGGCCAGGTCCCGGATATTTGAAATATAATTGGTTCTTTCAGAAACACTGATGGCTCCCCTGGCATCCAGCACATTGAATATGTGGGAGCACTTCAGAACGTAGTCGTATGCGGGGAATATCAGATTCAGCCCGAGCATCCGCCCGGCTTCGGCCCTGTACCTTGTGAAGATATCAAAATACATTCCGGTGTCCGCCTTCTCGAAATTAAAGGCGCTGAAGTCTCTTTCCTGCTGCCTGTATATCTCGCCCCATTTTACTCCGCCGCCCCATTCTATATCCATGATATTGTCAACACCCTGTATATACATGCATATTCTTTCCAGTCCATAGGTAATTTCCGTGCTCACCGGGTCCAGAGTCAATCCCCCGGCCTGCTGAAAATAGGTAAACTGAGTAATCTCCATACCGTCGAGCCATACTTCCCAGCCCAGCCCGAACGCGCCAAGCGTGGGAGCTTCCCAGTCATCCTCTATCAGCCTGATATCATGCATGGATGGATCAATACCTATCGCCTCGAGGCTCTCCATGAATACCGGCACCACATCCTCGGGAGAAGGTTTGAGAATCACCTGATACTGGTTGAACTGCTGCACGCGGTTCGGGTTATCACCGTACCGGCCGTCCTTGGGCCTTCTTGAAGGCTCCAGGTACGCGGCTTTCCACGGCTCCGGGCCCAGCACCCTGAGAAATGTAGCAGGGTTCATGGTACCGGCGCCGACCTCTGTATTATGGGAAGTTGTGAGAAGACATCCCTTTTCAGACCAGAAATTACTGAGTTTCAAAACCAGCTGCTGGAAATTCAATTCAAATCACTCCTTTTAACAGGCCCAATGAAGAGGGAACCCGGTAACCTTCAACGTGAACCCTGAAAATCCCGTGAAGGGCCCTGCCTATCTCGCTCCTCTCCCTTTCTGTTAATTCAATATTCAGTATTTCTCCGAGTTTCTCAACATCAATATTATAAATTCTGGCTGCGGCCTGTCTGCTCACCGGGGATGTTTTTCCGCCGCATCCGCTGCAGCTTACCTCCCCCGTCTGAATATCGAGGCGGAAAGGTTTCGCCCTCAGATCGGCTCCACAGAGCGAACACCGGTAAATATCCGGGAAGTAGCCGATCAGGCGCAGCAGTCTTATCTCAAACGCGAAGAAAAGGGCGAAGGGGTCCGCCGCCCCGTCCAGCGAGAAACTGAAATCCTCTATCAGATCGAAAGGTTCCCGGCCCGGTTCGCCTTCGAATAACGAATGGTTCAACACCTCGATGGCGGCCTGGAAAATACATACCCTCTCCAGTGTCTGGTTCCCCGTATCCAGACAGAAAACCGGATCGGCGTCGCTGAGCGTCTGCAGGCCACGGTTTACCCTGTAGCTAAAGATTATATCACAGATACTCCCGGTTAGCAGCGCGCCCGCGAATTTGCTTCCGGGCCTTTTGGCTCCCTTGGCGATGCACCTGATTTTACCATGCTCTCTGGTGAGCAGCGCTGCAATGGTACTGGTTTCACTGTAATCGTAAGTTCTGAGAATGACAGCCCTGTCTTTCCTGATCCTGCTCATCAGACCACCTCCACATTCAGGATGGCATGACCCATCTGAGCATTATGGTTGCCATTGCCAGGTAAACCAGCACTCCCATTATATCGTTGAAGGTAGTGATGAAGGGGCCGGTGGCAAGAGCCGGATCTACGTTTATCCGGTGAAAGAGAAGAGGAACCGCCGTCCCTATCAGAGTCGCCCACACCACTATGAAAAGAAGGCAGGATCCCACCAGAATTCCAAGATGAATATCCCTGAACCAGATGAATACCACAATAAACAGTATCAGCCCCAGAAGGGAACCGTTTATAAGAGATACTTTCAGCTCTCTGACAATCTTCCTTCCGGTCTCCATGAAACTGAAGTCCTCTGAGGCAAGTTCCCTTACTACTATAGCGGAAGACTGGATCCCCACATTCCCCCCCATAGCCATTATCACCGGGACAAAAAAGGCGAGCGATATTACCGACTCCAGCGCCCCCCTGAAACTGTTCATTATGATTGCCACCGCAATACCTCCCGCCAGGCCGGCAATCAGCCAGGGCATCCTGGATCTGGAAAGCTTGACGGGGGATTTCTGCCAGAACTCCTCCTCACCGGTTCCCGCCAGGTGCGAGATATCCTCATTAGCTTCCTCTTCTATGATATCCATGATGTCATCCACGGTAATTCTTCCCACCAGCTTCCCTCTTCCGTCTATCACAGCGAGGCTGTACAGGTCATACTTCCTGAATATGGCCGCAACCTTCTCCTGGTCCACGTCAGCGGTAACTTTTTCTATATCGGTATTCATGACTTCGCTGACCACGGTGTCCGGTTCTTCAATTATCAGCGATATTACCGGGATCCCCCCAAGAAGAATACCCTCCGAATCGACGATATAGAGAGTGTGAAGGTGCTCTACCTGGTCCTTTCTTTCCCTCACTATCTTCATCGCTTCCGCAATGGTAATATCCTTCCCGGCAACCAGGAATTCTCTGGCCATGATCCCGCCAGCCGATTCCTCGTCAAATCTCAGAAGGGCAATCAGGTCTCTGTAATCTTTCCTGCTTACCCTCTCCAGAACCAGATGCACTATCTCAGGCTGGAGCAGATTTATCATATCGGCCGCGTCGTCACTGGCCATCCTGTTAACATAGGCCGCTATTTCATCCGGCTCCAGGTTTTCGAGAATTTCTTCAACTATCCCCCTGTCCAAAAGGGGAATGACCTCGGCCTTGATATCAAGATCCAGGGAAGCGAAGAACTCCAGCCTGTGTTCCCTGTCCAGGCCCGAAATAACCTCCGCGATATCAGGGGATTTCAGGTCATCGATCATTCCTGAGTAGAAGGAAAATTTCTTTGCCTGGAAAAGCCTGTTCAGATAATCAACCCTATTAGCTATCTCTTCTCTCATTCAGCTCCAGATTTCCAGATTAAGGCAAACCGGTAATTCTGATATATATTAGCCGAGTGCCGCCCTCTGTATCAAGCTATTTATCCTTATTAATATTCTCGGTCCAGTCCGGCAGCTGAATGCCTTCGAATCTGGAGTACTCCGGTTTAACGGCTCCTCCGGATATTACCATCTTCAGGGCCTCTTCAACCGTGCACTCAAGATAGATAACCTCATCCGCCGGAACCAGCAGGAAGAAACCGGAGGTGGGATTGGGAGTGGTGGGAAGGAAAATATTCACGAAGACTCTCCGCTGTTCACCCCTGCTGGCAAATCTGGTGCTTGAGGTAACGAATCCCACCGCGAATGTGCCCGCCCTGGGGTATTGAATCAGAACCGCTTTTTTGAACACGGTCTTCCGGCTTCGGAGGAAAACTTCACTTATCTGCTTAACCGCTATGTACATCCGGCTTATCAGAGGTATCTTCGAGACCACTCTCTCCAGATATCCCAGGAGTTTCCTGCCCAGAAAATTTCCCCCGAAAACACCGACCAGGAAGATAATAAGTATAACGCTCACAAACCCTACACCCGGGAAATCCATGAACGGATACCTCTCTATAACAGGATCGATGATGCTGTCTATGGAATTGAAAAAATGATAAAATACCCATCCGGTTATAATTATCGGAAGAAGGATCAGCAACCCTGTCAGAAATCTTCTCCTGAACCATCCCATGCGCTTCTCCTTTCCGCCTATCCGCCAGCTTCCGCCCCGGAGCCTTTCCGTCCGGGAAACCTGAGCCTTATATCGGTAATACGCTGGCCCTCCAGCAATTCAACCTCGAATACCAGTCCTTCAAATTCAATTCTTTCACCCTCTTCGGGAACCCTTCCCAACAGCGAGTAAAGGAATCCGGCAAGAGTATCGGCCTCTTCCGTTGGAATCGATGTCCTCAGTGTTTCATTGAGGTCATTAATATTCATCACACCCTTTACCGAATAAATTCCTTCGCTGATCTTCCTGATCAGAGGGCCTTCGATATCATCTTCATCCCTTATCTCCCCCACGATTTCCTCAAGTATATCTTCGAGGGTCACTATACCCGAGGTGCCGCCGTATTCATCCACCACAATCGCCATATGTTTTTTCCTGAGCTGGAACTCACGAAGAAGGTCGTTTATTCTCTTGCCCTCCGGGACATAGTAAGCATCCCTGATGATCCTCCTCAGATCAAACTCCTCTTCGTTGCCTATTACTTTTACCAGGTCCTTAACGAACAGGATCCCTATTATATTATCCATGTTGCCGTCAAAGACCGGGACCCTGGAATGTCCCGCTTCTATTACTATCTTCCGGATTCTGTCCAATTCCAGGTGGCTTTCCAGCGCGAGAATATCTATACGCGGCACCATCACCTCCCTGACCTTCTTCTCCCCGAACTCAACAATGCTGCGCACCAGGCGGCTGCCGTTCTCCTCAATAAAACCTTCCCCATTCTCCTCGGATTCCGGAAAAATGCACAGTGGAGAAGACAATTCCGCGCTGAGCAGAGGAAAGAAACGGTTCAGCACTTGCCAGAGAAGGGTGGTAACCGGCCAGAACACAAAATAAATGCCAGCCAGCGGATAACCCAGAAAGGATGCAAATCCTGCAGGCCTGCTGCTGGCCAGCCCGGCCGCTGTAACCTTTACCATAATTATAACGAGGACCATAACCGGGATAGTAAGCCCCGGATGCGCGGATGACAGCGCCCCGGACGCCATCGAGGGTATGTTCCTGGTAAGCGCCGAAATTAATATAACTTCCAGAAGGACCAGTGAGGTAAGGAGATGAAGCCTCTCCCTGAAAAGCATTTTTACTGTGGCCCTGCCTAATCCGTTCTCTGAAAAAAGCTTATCACTTCCGGCACGGGAGAGAATCAGAAAGGACACCGCCCCTCCGGCGATACAGGCCTGCAGAGCGGCCGTTAAGATATATATGACAATCGAGTAATCTCCGTCATTCATGACTGTTGCCAGGATGCCGCAATCAGGAAAATAGTTTCTTCATAGCAGCGCTGTCCGCGTAAGCTGACATCCTCTTTATTTCCTCCTCCTCCATTTCTTCGGCGTTTTTCTCATGGTGGTGAGAATAACCCAGCAGATGGCAGATTCCGTGGACCACCAGCCTCAGAAGATACAGGCCAGGATTGACCCCTCTGGCCGCCGCGCCCTCGCATACCGGCTGCCAGCAGAGGTATATTTCTCCGCACAGGGATGAATCGATCTCCCTGAATTCATCTTCCCGGTACGGAAAGGTAAGAACCTCGGCAGCGCCTTTCCTCTTTTTATAGTCCCGGTTCAAAACTTCCATTCCAGCCCGGTCTATCAATACTATATCAACATACCTGTCACCGGGGCCGGCGTCCTTCGCTATTTCCCTGATTGTTTCCGCCGACCCGAGGAACTCTTCTCTGCCTTCGGTTCCCGGTTCACTGAGAATCCTTGCTTTCATTAATTTCGCCCTTCTCCCCCTCTTTCTTCTCCTGTCCGGGGTAGGCAACCCTCCGGTGGAATATCCCGGTCAATATTTTAATAAAACCCTCTCTGACTATTGATATATCCCTGAGGGTGAGCCCGCTCTGATCCAGTTCACCCTCGCCCATTCTCTTCTCAAAAATAGATTCCACCACGCTCCGGATCCTGCCCGCCGAAGGGTCTTCCAGAGATCTTACCGCGGCCTCTGAAGCATCAGCGAGCATAATCAGGGCGTTCTCCCTGGTCTGTGGCCTGGGCCCCTGGTATCTGAAATCATCCCTGTTAACACCGTCGGCCGAATCGTATTCGAGCGCTTTCTCGTAGAAATAAGACATTACGCAGGTTCCATGGTGCTGCTTTATGGCATCGATTATCACCCTGGGAAGCTTTTCCCGTTCCGCCAGCTCCACACCCTCTTTTACATGGGAGGCCAGAACCAGGGAGCTCATCGAGGGGGTGAGTTTCTCATGCTTGCTTACCGTCTCCCCCTTGTTTTCGTAGAAGTATTCGGGTTTGGTCAGTTTTCCAATGTCGTGATAGTATGCCGAGACCCTGGCCAGAAGCCCGTTAGCTCCAATGGCGTCAGCTACCGATTCAACCATATTACCTATCATAATGGAATGATGATAGCTTCCGGGAGCCTCTATACTCAATCTCTTCAGAAGAGGCCGGTTCAGGTCGCTCAGCTCCATCAGGGTGAAATCAGTGGTTGCGTCAAAGAGAGTCTCGAATACCGGCAGAAGGAACATCACCAGAAATGTGCTTACCAGGCTGCTGGTTATCCCCTGGAACATCCCGAACAGCCGTTCGCCGGATGTCCCGCCGCCCAGGAGGGAAAGAGATATGGTGCTGACAATATAGGCCAGAGCCAGGTATATGAATATCTTGTAGAAATTCTTTCTCTCCCTCAGATGGGTCATGCTCATAATAGCAACCGCCCCGGTAAATATGAAAACGAACACCGGCCATCCGGATAAATCCATATGGGTAACCAGCATCAATGAGACGAAAACCACGAACAGGAGAGCGGGCAGAGAACCGAACAGGGCGCTTGCCAGAAGCGGCACGAACGCTACCGGTACGGCAAAGTAGTTAAGCTGCTCCACTCTGTTAACGAGCATCAGCGACAGCAGATAGAAAAGGATTATTATAAAGGATATGGTCAGGCGGGAAGGATCTCTGAGAATGCCCGGGACGAAACGGTTAACCGATATTCCGAATATGAACAGCAGTATTAATATGCTCAGCCCCTTACCCAGGAAAAGCTTAAGGGTGGTCAGGAAAGATGTCCTCAGCTCTCTTCTGGCTCTCTCTTCTTCCATGGCCCTCAGTATATTTATCTGTTTCTCTGTAATCTTATCATGCTTTGCGATAATTCTCTGATTTTTGGATATCTGGAAGAACTTTGGAACGTTCTTCAATTTCAGATCCCGGCGGTTTCTGGTCTCGTCGCGATCGAAAATCAGGTTCGGTTCGAGAAACGATCTGGAAATATTATAGAAAAGAGCTATCAAATCCTCTTTGCTCTTTCCAAATACTTCCTTGGCTCTGTCCAGGATCAGCCCTTCGAGCTGATCCTGTGAAATCAGAGTGGAGGCCCTTACCAGATGTTCCTGGTTTCCCGATATAACCGAAACATGAAGGTAGTTTCTTCTTCTGAGGGGGGAAGCGTCATTAATTACTCCCTGCTCTGTCATTCTCTCCAGAAGGGCTATACTCTCGCGCCTTAAATTTTTTCTGTTATTATCGCTCAGCAGTCCGGACAGAAGATCCATTTCTATTTCGGGAATGAACGATCCTATCCTGTTCAGCCTTTCATCCTCTGGCAGAGAATCATTGCTGGTTATGCTTTCCACACTGCTGTAGAACTCCCGGAGATCACCTATCAGCCTTTTGCCCGCGTCTACTCTCTCACGGTATACCGGCGGGCAGTCCACTACAGCCTGGGCTCTGTTGGTCTGGATCTCTCTCTCACTGTATGGGACGCTGAACTCGAAAGGGGCTATTACGTCGGAATCAGCGATATCCCCCTCGCTGTATTGTATCTCTCTCAGCTTTTTAGTGGGGGGAAACAGCAGAATAGATATTACCAGAAACAGTACAGCGTAAAGCCCGGAGAGCCTCCTCCAGTCCGAGAAGAATTCCTTCAATTTGTTAAACTTCAGGAAATCCCGGAACGGCTGGGTTTTGGTTTTCTTTGCTCCGTTGGTCTCCTGCTCAGGCATCCGGCGCCCTCCCTTCAGACTGTTCTGAAGCACCCTTATCATCTTCCGCGCCAACCTCTTCCTGAACTCCCTGCTTATCTCTTCCGGCCTTCACCGAACTGAAAGCCCGGATTATCCTTCTTACCAGTTGATGCCTCACCACGTCCTCTTCGGAGAAGAAAACAAATTCAACTCCTCTAACTCCCCCCAGAATATCCTGCACCGCTACCAGTCCGGAGTCTTGGGGTGAATTCAGATCTATCTGGGTGATATCACCTGTAACTATAGCTTTTGAGTTAATCCCCAATCTGGTCAGAAACATTTTCATCTGCATTACAGTGCTATTCTGGGCTTCATCCAGTATCGCAAACGAGTTATTCAGAGTCCTTCCCCTCATGTATGCCAGCGGAGCTATCTCAACCGCACCGGACTCTATCATATTCTGAAGTTTTTCCAATCCTATCATGGCGGCAAACGAATCGAATATCGGCCTCAGGTAAGGGTCTATCTTCTCCTTGAGATCTCCAGGGAGGAAACCCAGTTTCTCACCTGTTTCAACCACCGGCCTGGAGATGAATATTCTCTCTATCTCTCCCCTTTTCAGAGCCTCCAGGGCTGATGCTATTGCCAGGTAAGTCTTGCCCGTACCGGCCGGCCCGATAGAAAATACCACATCGAACTTTCTTATAGCCTCAACGTATTCCTTCTGCCTGGTGGTTTTGGGAACTATCGCCTTTCTTCTCCTGGTGGAATAATATACCACCGATTTTTTCAAATCATCTATTTTCCTTGACTCCCGGCTTCCACCCTGGATAACCCTCGATATATCACGCCTGGAAAGCTGATGGCCGCTTTTAACCAGTTCGATCAGGGTCTTGAAAATATCTGTCAGCCTCTCGATCTTCTCCAGGTCCCCTTTCAGCACTATCTCGTTCCCTCTCACCACTATAGTATCCGGAAAATACTCCTCCAGCACCTTGAGATTGACATCATTGATCCCCAGAAGATCTATCAGTTCAATCCCTTTTATCGAAAGAGCTCTCTTATTATTCAGGTTTTCACTCAAATATATCAGGTCCCCAATTAATACAAAACTCCTGGTTCATCGCGAGATGAACCAAGAGTTGCTGCATAAGCCGTGAATTTTCAGTATATTACTCAATTGCAGTGTCTTCCCTGGGAATAACAAATTCCTGATCGGGGAAGATTAAATCCGGGTTTTCTATCTTCGATCTGTTCGCTTCATATATCAAAGGCCATTTGCGGTAATTGTCATAAATCTCCCAGTATCCTGCTATCTTGGCCAGCCATTCATCCCTGCGCACAACATGCTGCCTGGGCCAGTTTCTGGGAATCTCCAGTGTCCACCCGGCCAGCACCCAATCAGGATCCTCAATCATCTTATAGTTTGCTCTCCAGATACGGGGCCATTTCAGAGGATCGCCGTAGATCTCTTCGTAGGAAGCAAGCGTCCACAGGCATTCACCGAATTTGAGAGTCCAATTCTTTGGAAGGCTGGCCAGCTGTTGAAGCTGCATGGTATATTCCTCAACCTGAGTGGATAGTTCGGAGTATCTTTTTCTGCTTTCGCTTAATTCTCTGGTCAGCCTCTCAATATCCTCCAGGTTGCTGGCCGCTTTCTCGCTGGCTTCCTTTGATTCTCTCTGCAGCCTGTCCAGTTCCTCCGCCAGGTCCTCGCAGTACTGCTCTCTGTCTTCATCGGAAAGCTTCTGATATTCTTCGCCTTCGTAGTATTCACCTCTGGTAATATCTATAGGTTTAGGCTCATATTTACTGCACCCTGCAAAAAGCGACAACAGGAGTGGTAATATTATTGCCAAGCTGAATAATTTTCTATTCAACACTGAATACTCCCCCGTTTTTCTGATATTACTCATTCCCTTCCGCTACCCTTCTTTAATTCATTTATTTTCTTGAGAAGTTCTTCCGGCTTATCTTCCAGGCGGGAAATCTTGGTTTCTACTTCTTCGAGGTCTTTCCTAAGCTCTTCCAGCCGCTCACCGGATTCTTCCGCCTCTTCCCTGTTGGTTTGAAGCTCAAGCCTGGTTTCGTCAAGGGTGACGAGGCTGGTATCGCAGTATGGTTTGGGCCCGCATGACAGATTCATAACCATTGGAGAACTCAGTAACAGGACCAAAATCAAGAGTCTGAATCGTGTTCTCACAGCCCGCATTCCTCCTTCTGGCAATTATCTATCTCTAATTAAAGTTTACATTAATAACGGGGCCGGCAGATGTCAAGCAAAAAGCCATTATTTGTTTATCCCTCAAACAGGCAAAAGTCATGCCTGAAACATCAGATTATTCACTCCTTGCCGGGATCCACCGTCCTGATATTAAGTTCTTTCAGCACTTCTTTTTCCACTTCCGCCGGCGACCCTTCCATCAGGGAAGCCGCATTCTGTGTTTTTGGAAAAGCTATATATTCACGTATCGAACTTCCTCCTCCCATAACCATAGCGAGGCGGTCAACCCCTATCGCTATACCCCCGTGGGGGGGCGCTCCGTACTGGAAGGATTCAAGGAGAAAATCGAATTTCCTTTCGGCTTCTTCCCTGTCTATTCCTATTACGGCGAGAAGTTTCTCCTGGAGTTCTCTCCGGTGGACCCGGATACTCCCGGAGCCCAGTTCCACTCCATTGCATACCAGGTCGTAAAGATAACCGCGCACTCTTTCCGGCTCTGAATCGAGGTACCGGAGGTCTTCTTCCGCCGGCATACTGAATATATGATGTGCCGGTTCAAGACCGCCTTCCTCGGAACGCACAAACAGCGGGAACCGGTTCACCCAGGAGAAATCAAAAACATTTTCGGGGACCAAATCGAGGGAATCAGCCAGTTCGAGCCGCAGAGAGCCCAGCACTCTGGAAGCCTTCCCGGGATCATCAGCCACCAGAAGTATTAGACCGCTGCTGATTCCGAATTTATCTTTTAATCCCATTATCTCATCTTCGCCCAGATGAGCCGCAACCGGCGATTCCACCGATTCGCCGACTTTAATCCACACCAGCCCTCCCGCCCCTTCCTCCACAGCCGCCTTCTCTATCTTCTTTATCCTGCTTTTTGAAAAACCGTAACCCTGTTCCAGAGCTATCCCCCTGATTGCGCCCCCTGCCGACAGTACTGAAGAAAATATCTTGAAACCGGTGGAACCGAAAATCTCCGAGCAGTCGGCTATCTCCAGCCCGAACCTGAGGTCCGGCTTGTCGGTTCCGTACTCAGATATGGCGGTATCATAATCCATTCTCGGGAAAGGGGCCTGCAGTTCAATATCCAGAACGTCCGAGAACACCCTGGCCATCAATCCCTCGGTCAGGCCCATTACATCTTCTTCGGAGACAAAGCTCTTTTCCAGATCAACCTGAGTGTGCTCCGGCTGCCTGTCCCTTCTCAGGTCTTCATCCCTGAGGCATCTGGCCAGCTGAAAATACCCATCCACCCCGGATACCATCAGTAGCTGCTTGTACAGCTGGGGGCTCTGTGGAAGGGCATAGAATTTACCGGGATGGGTTCTGCTTGGAACCAGATAATCCCTCGCCCCTTCAGGGGTCCTCTTCACCAGAATTGGGGTTTCGATCTCCAGCAGCCCCTGCTGCGAAAGGAAATTCCTGATACTCATGCTCAGCCGGTGCCGCAGCCTGAGATTCTCCTGCATGGAGTTTCTTCTCAGGTCAAGGTACCTGTATCTGAGGCGGAGGTCTTCGTTAACCCTGCTCTTATCCGACACATTGAAGGGTGGCACCTTGCTTTTATTATAAATGGCCATATCGCGGCAATATATCTCCACCTCGCCCGTTTTCATCTCCCTGTTGATCATATCTTCCGGCCGGGGCCTGACCTCTCCGGCGCAGGCAATCACATCTTCCGCTCTGAGAGAGCCCGCCTGCCGCTTGAGATTGGGAAGCTCCGCGTCGAATACGATCTGAACCAGCCCGGTTCGGTCCCAAAGGTCAACAAATATCAGATTTCCGAGCTTCCTGGCCTTCTTTACCCAGCCGTTCAGAACCACCCTGCGGCCCTTCATATCGGCTGAAACCTCACCGCACATAACGGTTCTTTTCCACTTCTCCTTAACCACAAACTCTATCGGGTCAGTCAAGTTCCTCTACCCCTTCCTTCATGAAATATTCTGAAATCCTTTCGAAAGAAACGTCTTCCTGTGTTCCCCGGCTGAGATTCTTTACAACTGCATTTCCGGATTCCAGCTCATTTTCGCCGATGAACACCGCGTAATCATACAGGTCTCTGGAAGCTGTCCTCAACTGCTTTTTTACATTCCTGAGGGAAAGATCAACATAAGCTTCCATCCCCTTCTCTCTGAGGCTGTCCGCCAGCAGCATTGCAGAAACACTGCAGCTTTCGCTGAAAACCACAAAGTATGCCCTGGGCGGCTTTCCGCCGTTTTCAAGGCGGTCTGGCTCCAGCACCTGAACCAGCCTCTCCATACCGGCGGAAAATCCGACCGCCGGGATGGAGCCCCCTCCCATCTCCTCTGCCAAGCCGTCATAGCGGCCCCCTCCGCAGAGGGCATTCTGAGCGCCCAGCTCCGTGTGAATTATTTCATAAGCTGTCCTGGTATAGTAATCCAGTCCCCTTACCAGAAGCGGCTCTATCTCGTATGATATATTCATTCTGTCCAGAATCCCGGCGAGAGTATCGAAATGCTCCCTGCAATCGTCACAGAGATAATCCGTGATCACCGGAAGATCGCCCTTTACATCTCCGCATACCTTGCAGTCCAGAACCCGCAGGGGATTTGAATCAGCCCGGACCACGCAATCATCGCATAATCTGTCCTTCATCCCCTTCAATTCCCTGCGCAACACTTTCAGAAAGGAATTCCGGCACTTCAGGCAGCCTACACTGTTCAGCTTTACCATAAGCCCTTCCAGGCCCAGAGAACTGTGTAACTTAATCGAGATATCAATGATCTCAGCATCGACCGCCGGGTTGCCGGAGCCTATCGCCTCTGCCCCGATCTGATGAAACTGCCTGTATCTGCCTGCCTGTGGTTTGTCATATCTGAACATCGGCCCCATATAGTAGAATTTGGTAATTCCTCCCTCTCTCTGGAGCCCGTTTTCAAGATAAGCCCTCATCACAGGAGCTGTATTTTCAGGCCTCAGCGTAAGGGACCTCCCTTTCCGGTCCGAGAAAGTATACATCTCCTTGCTTACTATGTCGGAAGTTTCTCCCACCGATCTTATGAAAAGGTCGGTTTCTTCGAAAATGGGAGTCCTTATTTCCCGGTAACCGTACCGCTGCATCAGGGAGCAGAGGTGCCGCTCAACCTTTTGCCATATCTCCATCTCTTTTCCCAGGATATCTCTGGTTCCCCTGGGCCGGTTATAATTCATTTATTCCTATACCTCCTCCAGGATGTAACTTTCACGAAATAATATAACGCATTCCCTGTAATAATTCCGAGCAGATCCGCGAAAAGATCAAAAATACTTGCATCCCTTCCCGGTATGAAACTCTGATAATACTCATCGGTCAGCGCGATTCCCGCGGCAAGCGCCAGGGAGGCGACTCCATGAGATATCCCCGGGTCCGCTCTGCCGTAACTTAATCCCCGGCAGAGGAGATATGCCAGCACGGCATATTCGAAGAAGTGAATTACCTTGTCGCTCCCCTGAGGGAGCCTGAATCCTTTCCCCGGTATGCCGGGTATCGATGATAACCCGAATATCAGCGCAATCCATACAATCAGGGGCGCCCACCGCTTTACGTTCTTCACAAATTCATCCCCTTCGATTCAGAAAATGAGCCTGCCGCGATATAAGATTAAAATCCGGAATCACCGGCAGCTAATCAACGCTTACCCGGAACAGGCCGAACCGGAAATCATCGATAAAACATTTTCTGTCATTCTTACCGGTCCAACCCGGACCGGCCCGAAACCGGCAACTGTCAAAGAATATAAGTGACCGCGGGGCTTTATTTCCAGGAGATTCTCCTTTTTTTACCCGTTATCTTCGGAGGTCTCCGCCCCGGAAGTCGAATCAGCCGAAACAGTGACCGTGAATGTTTCGTTGGCAAGCCAGTACTGATCTATACCGTCGGGAACTATTATCTCAGGCTTCAATTTATAGGTTCCGGGAGAGGCGTCACTGATATTTAGAATTATGGAAATATCAGAAGAGACTATATCTTCAACCAGCTCACGGGGGCCGCTGAGAGTCAGAGAGGTTACCGCCGGGGAGCACGAGATTTCAAGGTTCTGGTTATCCACCAGCACGGTAGGGGGTATATTGGCCAGTGTGCGGGTTTTCCGCTCACTGATCTTCATCTCCACATGCACAGTTTCCGGATCGATCTCGATATTGTAACCTCTGGTCATCAGCTTAACCTTTTCTGATATAACCCCTGTCCTGTTTCTTATGTCAATCTCTTCGGTGGGAAGGAAATTAATATCTTCCAGCACATTCGAAGCTCCCCTGACCTTGATGGTTCTTGGTATGATAACCGGCGTATTCATAATAATATTGTCTCTGCTCATATTGCCGCTGTATACCAGTTTTACCGGAACAGACTTGGTAAGCACTTTCTTGAAATTCAGGGCCAGGACTTTCGGCTTGTCTATGCTGATCTCCCTGGGCCTGTCTCCGTCCGAGAAATGCAGAATTTCAGGCGACAGGCGGAAATTGACCCATCCCTCCCTGCCCCTGGAAAGATCCACTATGGCTTCTATATCCCCGAACAGCCTCATCCTGGTCAGATTCGCCCTGGTCTCCTTCACGGTAACATCTATGCTCTCCGGTATATCGTTGATTATGGTCAGCGAATCCGGCAGGCCGGTAAGCTCCAGGGGAACACTCATGGACTGGTCTTCTACCCTCTGAGCGGTAACATGGACCCAGAGAAAGAAAGCGCAGATAATCGATATTATCTTCGCCTTGTAGTTGTGAGTGATAATTCTTATAAGTCTCTTTATATTCAATTCTTTTCTCTGTATACCCTGATTTCCTGGCCGGGATAAATAGTAGTATTTCTGCTGAAATCATTCAACCGGCAAAGCGAGCTGAGATCAAGGCCATATTTTTCCGCTATACTCCAGAGGGTTTCGCCGCTGGAAACGGTGTGGGAAAAATACCCGGCGCCTGCCAGTTTTCTGGCGGGGGGAGGCGACTTCTCGAAAAACCTGAATACACCCTCCGCTATATTCCTGGCTATCCAATCCAGCATGTTTCTATTTTTAAGATATCTGACATCTCTCGCGTTGGAGAGATAAGCTGCCTCTACCAGGATTGATGGCATTGATATCGATCTCAGCACCACGAAATTGGCCTGTTTTACACCTCTGGACGGGATGTACCGCGAGCCGTAAATTTCTTCATTGACACAGAGGGCAAGCATGGAGCTCTTCTCCATGATGTCAGTCTCCGTAAGGTCCAACAGGATTTTCTGCACATCGCTGTTCATGTATTTACTTTCTTTCTCCAGTTCCTGGAGTACGTTCTCCCTTTCAGCCACCCTCTGAGCGTTCTCATCGGAAGCGCCGGTGAGAGAAAGGAAATAAACCTCAGACCCCCTGACCGAAAAATCTTCATAACGGTTGGCGTGAACAGAGACGAAGCAGTCGCCCTGGTGCTCCCTGGCGATCTGTATCCTTCTGCCCCGTTCAACATAGTAATCACCTTCCCTGGTAAGGATGGCATGATAGTCGGGCCTCTCCTCTATGTACCGTTTGAGCATAAAGCATATATCAAGAACTACGTCTTTTTCCTGAAGGCCGAATCTGGAACAGGCTCCCGGATCGCTCCCCCCGTGTCCAGGGTCTATGATAACAACCTTCTTACCGCTTGAAACAATCGCTTCGATCTTATTCTGCCTCACCTTGACTTCTCTCTCTGAAAATGATTTTTCCAGATCGAAGACGATTCTGTAGGGATGGCCCCTGTTCGGTTTGAGGGCGAAATGTCTGTAATCTGTTCTTTCTGGCAGATCGAAAACCACCTGGCTTCCCGAGCGAAGCCGGTTTATCCTGATTCTTTCGATCACCCCGTCTCCAACGGCAATCTGTTTCACACTCTCGGAAAATCTGCTTCCGGGAATATCTATCGCTATTCTATGGGGATTATCAAGCTCTCTGACTCTATAAACCGATTCGCCGCTCATATCGAGAACAACCCTGGTATGATCGGGAGCTGTCCACGAACGAATTCTCTTTATCTTAAGGGATGAAGACGCGGAAACATCCCCGCCGGCGATCACAGCGGCAACCAGAAGGATTGTAACGAGATATCTTTTACCTTTCATAATTCCACTTCAAGGCGTCAAATCTCCCGAAAGGACGTTATTAATGAAATATTATTCGCTGAGGACTGACCTTACAAGGGAATTCTCAAGTAATTTAACTATTCGAAATAGTAGTCATCCGGGATGATGTAATTCAGCGGATTACGGGGAACTCCCCTGAATACTACTTCATAATGAAGGTGCGGGCCGGTAGACCGGCCGCTGTTTCCGACCAGCCCCAGCACTTCATTCCTTTTAATACGCTGGCCCCTTCTGACCAGAACCTTGGACAGGTGAGCATACCTGGTTTTAAATCCGTTGCCGTGATTGACCTCCACCACCAGGCCAAATCCTCCGTCCTTTCCGGCCATGGTTACATATCCGTTCGCTGTGCATACTGCCGGGATTCCCGCCCTGGCGCAGTAATCCACCCCTTCATGCATTCCTATTCTGCCGGTGAATGGATCTAATCTGCGCCCGAATCTGCTTGACAGAAATCCTCCGCGCAGCGGACGTATGGAAGGAGTGCAGTCTCTTACCGTCTTTTCCTTTTCAAGAAGGTCGACTATCTTTCTGTAGCTTTCCAGCTGAAGCCTCGACTGTCGGATCAGTTTGTCCAGGTCCTGTTCGAATGAGAATACGCGATCCCGTGACGATTCATTAATATGTCCGCCGATACCTACCTGCCAGACATCCCTGGATAGCGGGTCCATGCCTGCGAGCATTCTGGCCCGGTTCTGCAGATCGAAATTGTTTTCCATCCTCTTTTCCAGAGAATTTACCTTATTCCTGATCCTGCTTATTTTCTGCCTGAGGACCCGGTTTTCTTCTCTGAGCTGAGCTGATTTTATTCCGCTCCGGGCAAGGTCCGCATACCTGAAAGCGCTGAAAATACTTATCGCCATTACGGAAAAGGCAATGACAAGAGCTGAAATAGCAAGGATACGGGGTATCCTGACGGTTTTTACACCCTCGTTCCCGCTTCTTATATATAGAAAGGTAAAGTATTTATTCATAATTTGTTATATGTATGTAAAAATCACAAAAATATACTCGCATCAAAACACCGCACCCGGAATCAGATATTCAGCAAACAGTATTCCATTCGCTGTTAAAACGGGTGGAATTCTCCACCCGTTTACAATTTTTCAGAATTTTAACACAACAGCCGATTAATCTTCAATGTAGTCTTTCAGGTACTTGCTCCTGGTGACATGCCTCAGCCTCTTTATAGCTTTCTCCTTGATCTGTCTTATCCTTTCCCTGGTAAGGTCCATTTTTCTGCCTATCTCTTCCAGGGTAAGGGGCTCTTCACCATTTAATCCGAAATACATTATCAGAATGCTCTTTTCTCTCCTGGTGAGTGTGTCCAGGGTTTTCCTCATATCGCCGCTCAGCGAATTGTTGTAAGTCATTTCATCGGCCGATTCCTGGTCGTCATCCACCAGATAATCTCCCAGGGAATTCTCCTCGGGATCGTTGTTGTAAGAAGCATCCAGGGAGAGATGGCTGTTTGCTATCTTCATGGTGTCTCTCACTTCGCTTACCGATACTCCCAGTTTGTCGGCAATCTCATCGACTTCTGGCTCACGGCCCAGCTCCTGGTCGAGCTGTCTGGAGATTTTACCAATCCTGTAAAGCGTCCCCGCCCTGTTCAGAGGGAGCCTGACAATACGGGACTGCTCGGCAAGCGCCTGAAGCATCGCCTGGCGAATCCACCATACCGCGTAGGATATGAACTTGAATCCGCGCTTCTCGTCAAACCTGTGAGCTGCCTTTATTAATCCAACATTACCCTCATTAATCAGATCGGCCAGCGAAAGGCCCTGATTAATGTAGTTTTTCGCAATGGAAACTACAAACCTCAGATTAGCCTTTATCATCTTATGGAAAGCTTCCTCATCGCCTTTCCTTATTCTGCGCGCAAGCTGTTTCTCTTCTTCTCTAGTCAAGAGAGGTGTATTATTGATTTCTGCTAAATAGAGATCCAGGGATTTCTCACCAAGATATTCCTTATCTCCGTAATACATTTTTTTCACCTACATTTTTTTTGAACAGCATTATTATCGCTTCCTATTTTATATACCCCGCCGGGACACTTATGTTCCACCCCGAATGATATTAAAGGAACATAATATAAACCGATTGATGAATTCTTAAAGGTGGGGTTCTCTAACTACTCTGCCTGCTAACTTACCCTCTCGATTACTGTTTTTTAATACTCCTAACACCTCGCAACCCGAAGTGTACACTATTACTTATTTTTTGTCAACCCCTAATTCCTGAAATATTTAATGGCTTATCAGCTCTCAGGGAATAACAGGGGATAAATACTTCTGATTGCTCATCCTGACAAGATTTTATTCATTTATAATCCATATAACTCGATACATTCCCCTCACAGCCCGGGAAATCTGCAGAATCGGCCGGCCGTCACCCGTTCACCAGCCCTGCTTTTCAGTTTACTGATATCGGAGCGTCCTGGTTGTTGCTTCTTTTCAATCCTCTTCTTCGGCTGGGCCCGCTTCGGAGGCTTCCTCTTTTTCCATCTCTCTGATGTCTTTGATCTCCTGCTCCTTTATCTCTAATTCCTCTTCCAGCCTGCCGATCTCCTTAACCAGCTTCCTGACCTTTTCATCGTCTGCGGTCTTGTTGCCTCTGTGGCCTTCCACGCTTATCAGGTCGTATACCCTCCCTCCCAGTTCAACCATACGCTTCTCGATAGATCTGTTGATACCGGTCATTTCAATCTTCCGCCTCCCCACCCTGGCAACCTCTTCGGTCTTGTCGGAAGCCACCTCATACCACTCGATCAGGTTCTTTCGTACCCTGTCCCAGAGCGTGTCCATTGATTCCCCCTTTCAAAAGGTTATCCTTTTTACTTGAAATTCTAACACTACTTCAGCATATAATCAAACAAATGCTGCGGGACCGTTAACAGCGGAGCGCGGCGAGGATAATTAATTTTAACTTCTCTACGGAGCATTCCATTGAACGGCCCTGTATATTTCGTATCAGACACCCACTTCAAATACCATGATATCGATGAGTCCGAAAACAGGAAAAAGGAACGATTCTTTAAGTTCCTTTCGGATATAGAGGGAGCCGCAAGACTTTATCTGGCAGGCGATATATTTGATTTCTGGTTCGAGTACCGCCATGTAGTACCGGGGAGTTACTGGGATATCCTGTACCGCCTCCAGCTTCTGCGCGAGAGCGGGACCGATATATACATAACGGGAGGAAACCACGATTTCTGGCTGGGCAATTTTATTTCAGATGTGATGAAGTTTCATATTCTGCCTCAGTTCAGCATTCAGAACCTGCAGGGCAGAAGGATCGCGGTTACTCATGGCGATATGATGCTGCCGGGTGACCTGGGGTACAAGCTCCTCAAGAAAACCATCAGAAACCGGGCGGTAATTAAAATCGCCAAAATGGTTCACCCCGGCCTGCTTTTCGCTTTCGCCAGGAGATTCTCCTGCACCAGCAAGGATTTTACCAGCCGGAAAACTGACTACTGGGCGGGAAGAGTGACTGATCTGGCAAGGGATAACTTCTTCGAATGGGATAACGACACCTTTATAATGGGACATATCCACAAACCCGTGCTCAGGAGGTTCGGCGAAAAAGTATTCTGCATTCTTGGGGACTGGGAAGAAAACTGCAGCTACCTCAGACTTGAAGAGGGGAAATTCTCTGCCGGCAGCTACAATGAAGATGGGAATACATTTATGGAGAAGCGGTGAGAGTTCCCCAGATCGTAATCTATCGGCATGAAAGCGTAATCGAATCTTAACCGGTTATAGAGTATTCCTATCCCCATGGTTGGCCCTTGCGAATCGTAACCGCCTTTATAACCACCCCTTACAGATATTACCTCCCGGTAGGTATACTCCATCCCCAGCAGGAACTTCTCGTCCGAATCGTTCTGAATAATAAAATCTCCCGACAGAATAACCTCGCCGTTCAGCCATTTCTCGGTGACCTGATAGGCTGAGCCCAGACGTATCTGCAGCGGCGGATAGAACTCTTCTTCAACGAATTTCGCCTTCGGACCCATATTCAGAAGAGATGCCGCGAAGGACAGGCCTCTTATCCTGCTCCTGTGCTTGGCTCCGATGTCGACTGCAAATCCGGTTGCAGATTCAAAATCGATCTTCTCGTAAATCAGTTTGGTAGATATACCTACCGAAAGATCGGGTAGAAGGTCCATCCCGTAGCCCACAGAGGCGGCCAGACTGTATGGAGTAAATGTTCCGTCAGGCAGAATTGTGGGGTAATTGCGCCGTCTCTCCAGTTCTCCATAATATAAACCGGTAAAATGACAGCCAACCGCTCCGCTGAGGAACTCAAAAGCTACACTGGCCTGCTCAAACCTGGTGCCCACAAACCATTCGGAATGGGACACGTTCAGCTGAACCTCTCTGACATCGGCCAGGCCGGCGGGGTTGAAGTAGATACCGGTTGCGTCATCCGCAACAGCTGTAAAGGCTTCTCCCATACCGGCTGCCCTGGCTCCGTTACCCAGCCTCAGAAATACGAAACCGGACGACCCCGGTTCCCCTGCCAGTACAGGCCCCGCAATCATCAGGCAGAATATTACGCCGATTATTATCCCTGGTCTGATCATTATTCCTCCTGTATCTACAATTTAATCCATTTAATGGTACTTATCAACTCCGTAAATGATAATTTTATCTCACTATCGCGAATTTTCTGGTTTCCCGCCATTTTCGGCCTCCGGAATTTACTTCTACCAGGCACACGTAAATTCCCCCTGCCAGGCCGCCTATTCTGAGAGCTTTTTCAAACGGCACCAGCGAACCTTCTGAATAATAATGGCCGGCGGTCTCCTGGATAACCTTCTCTCCCTCCATATTGATAACTGATATTTTGATATCGGCCGGCCGGTCCAGGCGAATTCGTACATACAACCTTTCTCCGCCGGCTGGATTAGGATAACAGATCAACGATCTATCCGCGGCAACGGAACCTGCCGGACCGGGCCCGCCGCTCTGATACACTGATCTGGAGGTCCCGCCAGGGTCGTTTCTGAACATATACCAGCCGGAGGTAGAACCTCCCTCACCCAGAACGTATCTTACCGCCCTGGAACTGTCGCCTCCTCCGGTCACCGGAAGGATAGTTCCGGCGGCAAACAGTTGCAGCGAATCACCTGCTCCCTCACAGATCAGCGGGGTGCTCTCTCCGGCTCCGGGGAGCGGGAAGCCGTCTGCAACTGTTCCATCCAGTTCGAAGGCATATATCCCCCCTCCGAAATTGGAAATAATCTCGTTTCTTCCATCACCGTCTATATCAACGATCAAAGGCTGGGCAAGCGGGGGCTCCGGCCCGGGCGCCGAGCCCTGTTTAACCACATTCACCGGCCAGTTACCTTCCAGAATTCCCTCCCCTGAAAATAGATATAGATTCTCCTCGCCTCGCAGCGCCGTCTCCGGCATCCCGTCCCCGTTGACATCAGCCAGAGCGGCCGGTGAAAGCGGGCCGGCGATCTCATATTTCCTTACTATATTCCTGCGGGGGTTCCAGAATATAACTCCTTTTCCGGGGAGCGCTATCACCATCTCGTCACTTCCGTCCCCGTCCAGGTCCCCGGACGAAGGCAACGGCATCTCCGCTCTGGGCGCATAAGAATCATGAATAATCCGTTCATACAGCAGTTCCGCTCCATCGCGTGAAATTTGCCAGAATTGGGCGGAGATTTCACCACCCTGATAACGGCCCAGACAGAATATTCCATCAGACTGCCCGCTGTCCGACTTGACTCTGCCTGCGGAAATACCGGAAAAGAGACTGCAACCGGTATTCCTGCCGACCCTTAAAACGTTATTTCCTATCTCAGAGCTTTCCCCGAAAATTTCCGAGCCAATGAGATTAAAATAGATAGAATCCGGGGAAGAAGATACCACCAGCGCCTCCATCATGGGATCTTCGTCGATATTAATCAATAACGGAAGAGCTATAAGGGAATCGCCCAGATCGAGCACCCCTTCTGTCTCGTCCCGGTCAATCGGGAAAGGTTCGCCTGTAAATCTTACCGCGCATAGTTCTCCTGAAACGGAAACCGCGAAAATGACAGGGGAAACTCCATCCAGGTCGCCGGCAACCGCCGAACCTATCCATTCAGTATCGCCAAAGTCAGCCAGCAGGCTTGAGCGCATGCGCCAATCACTCATGCCGGCATTTTCAAACAGGTATATCATTCCCGGCGAAGCGGGTATTACCAGATCGACTCCGTCATCGCCCGGTAATGCAACCGGACTGAACGGGTCAACCGATCCTTCGAATGTATAATCGCTGACCTGGTAATTGAGATTGCCGCTGAAGTAGAAACTCATAACAGTGCCCGGGAGGGAAATATCGCTGATTTCGACACCGGTATTGAACCCGCTATTGCTCTTTGACGATGGAATAGTATTAATCCCGAATTCCCCTCTGTTATCCTTCCGGAATGAATCATAATATGAGCCGAAACTGAAATCTCCTCCAGGCCGGTCCAGGTCCTGGACTCCGTCGGCTTCTTCCAGGTCCACCCCCTTCAGGTTCCTGTTGTCATTGGGGAAATCACCTGATGCGAGCGCCTCCGCGATCACCCTTTCATCAACATGCCATATCATGATGCCGCTGCCGGTGAGATATCTTTTCCTGCCATCCTCCCCGGTGGTGTAGGGGTTGGTCTCCTGGGTTATAAAGAAATCGAATTCCGCTCCCCGCAGGGTGTCCTCATTCTGGGGTATGCCATCCCCGTTTATATCGCCAAAATCGAAGATGCCGTTGAAATTGGGGTCGTGGTCACGGTTTACCAGGAGGAAGTATTCAGCGTTCCCTATATCTATCCGGGCCATTCTGTCTCCGCAGGGAGGGGGCTGATTAATACCCTCCAGCTCGAACGCCCCTTCCCTCCTGATTACTACCGGCTCGACCCAGCCCATCAGGTATCTGTTGAATCCGCAGGGAAAGGCGGGAATGATTCCGAGAGCGTTATAGAGGCCGTATGACATCAGCCCGAAGTTTCCGATCCCCTGGGAATCAGTAAAACCGGAAGGGGTTGAATCGTACATGGGGAGCATGCCCAGCCGCTTTCCCATTTGAAAAGCGTATATTCCAAGAGAACCGAAGGTCATCCCGTCCTGCGAGGAGGTCTCCGGGAGTATGAGAAAATTATCTATGAAGAAAGTTTCTCCGCTGATGGTGTCTCCGGTGGGAACTCCCGGAGTGCCCAGGGTGTCGGAGAGCGCTTCGGCGGCTTCATCAGGATCTATGAAACCGGACCAGATCTGATTGGGAGAGTCACCGAATATATCCGTCTCTTTTCCCGCCCCGGCATGAATAAGTGCAAAAGTTCCATACTCCGAGAAATCAATCCGGCTGTCGATCGAATCCACAACCTCCATCATCATCTCAATCATCCGAAGGTTGTAATCTTCCCCGCCGGCGCCGTAATAGCTTTCCTGCCTGCTCACCCTGACCGTTCCGTCATAGAGATCGCAGGCCAGGTGAAAATTGCCCAATGAAGCTCCCCGGTAGTATTCGCTCAGGTGCCTCAATTCGTTTTCGAAATAGAGAGAATCGCGGGAGGGATAGGCCTGCGGAGACATGGTGAAATCCCTGTCCTGAAAAGCAACCATTACCGCCAGCATCTTGAGCGAATCAACCGCCGCCACAGCCCTGTCCGTTAAATTCCGAAGGGCCTTTTTCTGGTAGTGGCCGGGAGTTTTGTCTCTTACCCGCTCCGGCAGCGGAAGTTTCCTCTGAAGAGGGCCGTAATCCTCGGATTGCGCCGGAAAGACGATCAAAACTGACAACAGAACGGCTGTAGTGAATAATCTCATAATAAATGATAATAATGTGGACTGATACTAATAACAAGAATAAGTTAATGGGGAGGATGAATCTCTGATGCCGCCCCTGTTCGACAATTATTAATTCAAATCCTCCCCATCGGTCGACCTTCAGGGTAACAACCCCAAAGATGTCAGCAATTCTTTTTTTCGCTCTCAGATTCGGATACCATGCCGTTACCCTCTTAACGCTTGGGGGAACTAGTGATCGACCAAATTATTTAAAAACTCCGCACCATCTGAATACGGAGACAAATCGCTTACTACCTTTTCTTCTTCCAGATCATAGTATTCGGGAGCCGGGCTCAGGTCCCTGTTATCTTCGCTGGTCTGATAGGCCCACCACAGCTCAGCGTAACTGTCCTCGCGCGACATCACATATAACTTGCCGTAGTTTGCCCCTCCGGAGGGTTGCAGTATCTGAATAAGGTAACAGTGTGATACTATAACCTCCGCGGTGCCGGATGGCGCCCAGCCCTCCTCGGGAGCCCGGTTAATAAAATCGAACCCCGGCACATAACCGTAATCCTGTATATTAACTGTAGAGTCCGCGGTGACAAATTGCTGAACTCCGTTATTGTCATAGATGTATATATCGGTCCTTCCGTCATTCCACGGCAGGGGGTCCGTTCCCAGGCCGGTCAGGTCAAGGCCGCTTGAATCAGGTTCAGAGGCAGACTCATAGAGCCTGATCAGATCTTCATACCTTGGAGTGGCTGTAACCACAAAACTCAAATAACTTTCGTTCCCATTGTTGTCCACCGCCGTAATACCGTAATAGTACTGTTCGCCATTATCCGGTGTGTCATATTCGAAGCTGTATTCGTAAGGTATCGGGCCCGGTTCGACCTCCACGGAGCCTATCAGCTGATAGTCGCCGTAAAGAGAATCACTTCTGAATATATTGTAATGTGATATGCCGCTCTCCGGGTTGGGGGCCCACCACAGTATGATGTATCCGTCCCTGTTGTCGGAGTAAACTTCCTGCGGGGGTGAAGGAACGCAGTCACAATCTCCCGGAACTTCAACTATCTTCTCATCCTCGCCGCACGATATAAGGGAGAGCGCTATCATCATTATCATTATTATGTTCAACTTCTTCTTCATTTATTCACCTTCTGCCTGTACTGATAAGGCAACTGGCATGCCACCGTATCAGATATTATTCAAACAGCAGGGCATATATTGCTATTCTCTTATTATACTGCATCTTACGGATTAATAAATTTGTATTGGCCCCCGGCTGGAACAGCTGAGCAGAAATCAGAGAAACAGGTTTCTGTCAACTCAATGAAACACTGCTGTCCACAATATTATACAGGAACAGATAAATTCGTAAGGTTATCAGGGGCGGTGCCCCGGGCCGGATTCAGGGATAAAAAGAGGAATAGGCAACAAGTACCGGAGGGGATGTCCATACTTGTTTTTAACCTATGGATCTCGCCATTCCATAAGCAAACCTATTCCTCACTGTTTTCAATTATTTTTACTATACTAATTATAATACAGTGTCAAGTTGTTTTCATATAGGTAGATATACCTATTTGTCATATTCTTTTAAAGGGGCTGTACTGTAAGTAAGTATTATAATAAAATTTACCGCTACATGGACAAATCGGTAATCTGGATAGAAAATAATCCGGCAGGCAATCTGATCCGTGTGCTACTAGAGACCCCACCTTTTATTACATAGCTATTTGTTATCAGCAGATCAGACTGCTTGCCGGATTATATGTCAGCAAACCGAGCCGGATTTTTCAGTTCGCTGATATATATACATGGCAATTACCGTTCCATAACCGGAATTTCTGCCTCTTTCATGTCCGGTCTTGTATATGCTTGTTATATTACCAGTTACAAGGCGGCACAAAATTGAACATTTGAAAGGACCTTCCGGCCTCTCGATCAGCTATAAAATTCTTTTACATTATTATATGACCGGCTGTATTCTGCTGCTATCATGATAATTAGCCTGTTAAAAATCTTTATCCGGAGTCTGCCTCTCCTGCCGTCAAAACCGGTCACGCCGCTTTTCGCCGGCTTACGGACAGAAAAAAATAATTGTTTCCGGGAAATTCTTTTATTACTGATCTTCGAGACTGTATTTCTTGATCTTGTTCAGAAGTGTGGGATAACTTATACCGAGCGCCTCCGAGGCGGCTTTCCTGTTCCAGGAATTTGCCTCCAGCATATTCCTGATAACGTCCTTCTCCAGTCTGCTTATTCTTTCAGGAAGCGTCATGCTTTTCTCGCTGCTTCTCTTTCCGGTCAGGGATGAATCGAATATTATCTCCGGGGGGGTAATTCTTGAATTCTCGTCAGTCAGGATCACCGCCCTGTTCATGACCTTCTCCACCTCCCGGACATTCCCGGTCCAGTCATAATTTACCAGTTTTTCCATTGCTTCTCTGGAAATACCGATTATATTCTTCTTCATCTTTCTGGCGAGTTTCCTCATGAACTGCTGAGCAAGGAGTCTGATATCATCCCGCCTCTCGCGGAGAGGAGGTACGGTCATCGGAAAATCATTGATCCTGTAATAGAAATCCTCCAGCATCTTCCCTTTCTTGCACAGCTCCAGGAGGTCAACCTTTGAAGCGAAGATAAGCCTCACATTCACATCCTCCATCCGGTTGCTTCCCACCGGCCTGATCTTTCTGGAATCCAGGAACTGAAGAAGTTTTCCCTGAAGCTCCAGCGGCATCTTGCCTATTTCATCAAGAAAAGCGGTTCCGCCGTCAGCTTCGAGGAACAATCCCTTTTTATCCGAAACGGCTCCGGTAAAAGCTCCCCTGGCGTGGCCGAATAGTTCGCTCTCCAGCAGATTTCCAGGCAGAGCGGCGCAATTAAGGTGGACGAATTTTCCGGTACGGGGGCTTAAATCATGGATGGCTTCGGCTATCAGGCCTTTCCCGGTCCCCGTCTCCCCCATAAGAAGGACTGTGGAGTCTGTCTCCGCCACCCTTCTGGCAAGATTGCAGAGCGATATCATTGATTCATCGCAGGTAATTACCCTCTCAAATCCGCTCTTGGGCTCATTCCGGGCTTCGCCGGCTCTGGGAGAAAAGAATATTCCCTTGATCAGGAACCCTACGAAACCGGCATAAGTGGATACTACATCATATATTGCTCCAAGCCTGGGAGGTTCTGATTCCGCGATTTCGGACTGGAAGAAAAGAAGGCCGACGGCCTTCCCATCCTTCTGTATCGGATAGATATAAACCGGAGCCTTTTCTCCCGGAAGTATATCCCTGATACCGCTGATCCTTCTGTCCTCCCCAACGTTGGTTATCAGAATCCTCTCGGTCGTTTCCTCGATCCCGCTGATCTCCTCATTCCTGAACCAGTCGCTTATCCTGGAGGATATATTTTCTGAAATTCCCCTTCTGGCCAGAATAAGGGGCTTTTCTCCACTCTTGAATATCGAAACGAAGCCGTGATAAGCCTCGATCTTTTTCATCAGATCTTTAAGTATATAGTTAAGATATCCGTCCAGGTTCGAATTGCTGCTGAATACCTCCGGGAATCTATCCGGAACACTGAATGCTTCAGAGCCTTTTCCGTCAGCAGTTCTGACCGCCCTGTTTTCGATCTTTTTCCTGAAACGCCTGATCCTGCGGAGAAAATTCCTGTCTCCCAGTTCACGGGCGAGGTTCTTTGCCTTGTAAATATTTACCAGGCAGTCGTCAATATTTCCGAGTGACCTGGCGATCTTCGCCATGGTGAAGTGACAGTTGGCGCATTCCTCGAACTCTTCCGCCCTCTTGAAATATGACAGAGATTCCTTCAGAAGCTTGCTGGCAATAATCAGCATCTTCCTTCCCCCCAGGCTGTAGAGATGATTCGCCAGTATGTAACCGGATATATGGGCTTCATACGGATTATTGACTGCCAGGAATACTCTTATACTGGAATTTATATACTTTTTTGATTTCTCTGTGTTTTTGAGGAGGGCGTAAGCGCTTCCGACCGCCCTTTCAATATATCCTATTTCATGCAGCTCGTCGCAGTTCCTGGCTACCCTTAGAGCTTCTTCGCCCTTTCTGATAGCCTCTTCCGGCTGCTTCAGGGCCACGTTGACTTCCACCTGCCTTCTGAGCACCTCGGCAACCACATCACTTTCGGGGAGTATTTCAACGGCCTTGTTCAAAGCCTTCTCGTAATTATCCGCGGCCTCCTCGTAATTGCCCTTGGCGAACATATAATCTCCGAGAAATTCATCGCATAGGGCCGCTTCTCTTCTGTAATTATTCTTCTCGGTAATAACTTTCGCTTCCAGAATGCGCCGTTCAGCCGAGATCAGGTTTCCGGTCCTGGTTTCCTTTACTCCCTTCATCAGGGTTGCCTTGGTGTACCGGAGGTCATCCCCGATTCTCCTGGCCATATCTCTTACTCTCTCAAACTCACTTTCAGCTCTCGCAAAACTGCGTTTTTTAAGATGTACTATTCCAAGATTCAGCCTTACCCGGACCTCGTGCTGGGCCAGCCCGGTCTCCTCGCATATCTCCAGCGCCCGGTTAAGGAAATGCAGCGCCCTTCCCCACCGGCAGGCATTCTTGTGGAAGAGCCCCAGGTTGTTCAGCACATAAGATTCGCCTACCACATCGTTTATCCGCCTGTAGGATGAGAGCGCATCCAGGGAATAACGCTCGCTCTTGTCACTCTCCCCCATTCTTGCGTAACAGTTGGCTATGAGGAGCTGAGTGTGTGCGACTTCCTGGTGGCGGTTGGTAATTCTCAGACTTTTGTAAGACCTGCAACCCTCCCTGAGAGCTTCTTCCACATCGTTCTGGTCATAAAGAATAATCGCTCTCCTGGAACCGATAATTGCGCGGGAGATGCCGTCATCTTCTCCGCAGTTAAGCTCCGCATCCTCAAGAAAAGCCATCGCCTCCGCCAGCATCCCCTTCTTCCGGTAACAGTCGCTTATCTTACGGTAAATCCTGACTATGGAGTCAGGGTCAGCTTCTACATTCCGCTGAAGAGCCTTGGTATAGTATTCAAGAGCCACCGAATAGTTTTCGGTGGACAGGTGCATATCTCCAAGTTCTTCTTCAGAACCTGTTGATCTGAAGCCCCTCTCGGAATGTTCGTTTCCGAAATTGAATTTATCATCACCCTGTGGATTATCCGGCATCGGTTTTCCAAACTGTTAAATCCAGGGGAAAATATGAATAATATATCTATAAGCTATTTATTATTTCTTATTTTTCCCTGTCATTTCTTCCAGCATCATTTATCAGGTCGTCCCTGGCGTTCTCTCTCGTGCGGCCGTTAGCATAATCATCCGCATCTCCACCGACTATATTGATTGTAACATCATCATCATCATCCGGAGTTATACTATCTATTATTTTTACAGCAAACCTGTAAAAACAGGACGACAGTATTCTCTGGTTGTTGACATCGATTATCGGTGAAGCATTAACTGATGAGGAGAGAAAAATGCATGCGAGAAGAATAACCGCAAAAATTTTCCCTTTCATGGCTCCTCTCCTTTTTGAAGCCTGAAGCTTCAAAACACCCTGCAATCCCTTTTCCTTGTTTAATGTTAAAACAACGGCAGTGCCGGGTCAATAGATTTTTCCGTAAAAGCGATTGATAAATAATCTATTACAAGATTTATCTGATTTATTGAGGAATAACTAGTCACAGGCGTTTCTGACTATATTTTTCAGCCGTTAAATACTGATTTTCTCAGCCCCGGTAGCTGATATCGTACTTATTGAGTTTGTTGTAAAGGTTGCTTCTCTGCATACCGAGCTTCCGGGCTGTCCTGGATACATTCCCTTCATTCTCCCTGAGTTTTCGAATAAAGAACTCCTTCTCAACCAGGTCCTTAAATTCATTATAGTTATCAACGCTGAAAGGATTCGCGGCGCTCTCCTCTTCACTTTCCAGGCGGGGCATGTCGGATATGCCTATCGCTTTATTCCTGCTGAGAATGCACATCCTTTCGATCATATTCCTCAGTTCCCTCACATTACCAGGCCAGCTGTAGTTCTTCAACTCCTCCATCAGCGGTTCGGATATGGATTTCTTCTCCAGCCCAAGTTCGGCTGTAATCTGCTCCAGAAAATAAGATACCAGAATAGGGATGTCCGAAACTCTTTCACGGAGGGGTATAACCTCTATCGGCACCACATTCAGCCGGAAATACAGATCTTTTCTGAAAGTGCCATTTTCAATTTCTTTCTCCAGATTCTTGTTGGAAGCGGCGATAACTCTCACGTCTACTTTGATCTGTTTACTCCCTCCCACCCGCTGCAATACTGATTCCTGAAGAACCCGGAGAACCTTGGCCTGGGCGGAGAGGCTCATATCCCCGACTTCGTCGAGGAAAAGGGTTCCTTCGTCGGCCAGCTCGAACTTGCCGATCCTCAAATCAGTCGCTCCGGTAAAGGATCCCTTTTCATGTCCGAACAGTTCGCTCTCTATAAGGTCTTCGGGAATAGCCGCGCAGTTCACTTCGATAAAAGATTCGTTAGCCCGGGCGCTCAGTTCATGGATCTTTCTGGCAACCAGTTCCTTGCCGGTTCCATTCTCGCCGGTGATTAGAACTCTGGCATTGGTGGGCGCTACCTGCCGGATAGTATTCATGATATCCTTTACGCTCTGATGTTCTCCGATAATCCTGGTCTCGGATTCCATTTTCTTTTTCAGTCTGATATTCTGCCTGGCCAGCCTTCCCTGCCTGATACCGTTTCTCACCGTCAGAAGAACTCTGTCCAGGTCAATAGGTTTCTCAATAAAATCGAAAGCGCCCAGCTTGGTGGCTTTAACCGCCGTATCAATGTTTCCGTGGCCCGATATTATTATTACCGGCAGGAACGGTTCTATCCTCTTCAACTCCTCCAGCACCTCTATACCGTCCATCCCCGGCATTTTGATGTCGAGAAGAACTATATCCACCATCTCATTCTTTACCGTCTCAATTGCGGCAGTCCCTTCAGGCGCCGTGAGCACGGCGTAATCTTCGTAAGAGAGAAGTTTCTTCAGGGAATCCCTGATGCTTTTCTCATCGTCTACTATCAGGACTTTCTTGCTCATTAAAAGACATACCTCCCTGCAATTGCTTCTCCGGAGAGAATAACCCCCCACCTCAAATCTCTGGAAGTTATTCTGAACATCTTAATATTCATGGATTCAAGAATAAAATTCAACAGAACAATTCCGGCGGGCAGGAGTTCCGCCCTCTCGCCGGATACCGTCAGAAGGCGCTGCCAACTGACAACAGGCAGCCCCCTGACTCTTCTTACCAGGAGTCTCCAATCATCCATGCGCATCCCGGTGGTCCTGCCGGGGTCCGGTTCAACCCCACTCATCAATTGATGGATCATTCCCGCCGTAACCGCTGTTCCGCCGGTCAGCAGGAAAGAACTCCGGCCATTCAGACTGATACCCCGCCCCTCAATCTCCTCCGAACCGGGGAAAAATCCATCGCCGGCCAGATTAACCAGGCAGTTTCTCAGAGATCTGATCATCAGCCTGCCTGACGGCCTTCTTGCCGCCGAAGCGAGAGAGTGAGTACCGAAAGGTATCTCCAGGTAATCATCAAAGGACCCCGCGCCACCGCTGGCTATCTCGGTACTGGTCCCTCCGAGGTCTATCAGAACAGCCTGTCTGTCATCGGGCAGAATTGAGGACGCTCCCAGAAAGGAGTAAGCCGCCTCCCCCTCTTCAGTGAGAACCCGAAGCTTACATGAACAGCTGTCGCTCAGAAAAGATACTATTTCCCTGGAATTCCGGGCTTTTCTGAAAGTTCCGGTTCCGGCGATCACCGGGTCGGGACAGCCATTGACAGCGGAAAGATGGAGAAGCTCGTTCAGCAGATCCCCAGCCCTGTTAAGACTTTCTTCACTTACATAACCTTCCTTTACCGCCTCCCGCCCCCACCCCACGAATCTCCTGTCCTCAAATACCGGCTTGATATCAGGGCCCTTCCCGGTGCCGATCCGCTCCGCCACCAGAAGCCTGAAATAACTGCTGCCCAGGTCCAGGCAACCCTTCAAATCTCTTTTAGCTCTGGACAATTCGGTTTTATAACTTATCATCTCATAAAAAGGAGAACGGATTGAAAAAGAAAAACATAAAAAATCTTTCCACGGATGAACTGTCTTCAATCATAGAAGATCTGGGTGAAAAAAACCACAGAAAATCTCAGCTGATGAAATGGTTATATCAGAAGGGTGTGGAAGATTTCAACCTGATGAGCAATCTTCCCGGAGAGTTTAGAGAATGGCTCGATTCCCGGTTCAGGATCAGCTCTCTGTCCCTGGCGGAAGTGGTGGAATCGAAGGAAGACGGAAGCGCTAAATTCCTGCTTCAATGTGAGGACGGGCTCCTTCTGGAAGCTGTGCTGATGGAATTCGATAAACACCAGACCATCTGCATCTCCAGCCAGATAGGGTGCCCCCTGCGTTGCGCCTTCTGCAGTACCGGGATGCAGGGATTCGAAAGAAACCTGCGCTCCGATGAGATACTCAACCAGGTGCTCTTTTTCAGGAAAAACCATATTTACCCCAGGAGAAGGTTCAACATTGTTTTCATGGGTATGGGAGAGCCTTTCCTCAACCTTGAAAATCTTTACCGGGCGCTGGAGATACTGAACCACCAGGACGGATTCGCTCTGGCGGAAAAAAGAATTACAGTAAGCACCATCGGTTTCCCGGAGAAAATCATCGAAGCGGCCGAAAGCAGCCTGAAATTCAGCCTGGCCATATCTCTGAACGGGACCACCGACAGCAAGAGAAAGGAACTGATGCCGGGGTCCGGACCGATCGAAGAAACACTCTCGGCCGCTGAATATTTTTCCAGGATGAAAGGGACCAGAACCACTCTGGAATATGTGCTGATAAATGGAGAGAACGATTCTGACGACGATGCGGCCAGGCTTTCTGGAATGACCTCCGGAAAACCTTTCAAGATCAATCTTATCCCATTCAATGAATGGAAAGGGTCTCCCTTCAGAACCCCGTCTGAGAAGAGGCTGAACCGGTTTATCAAGCTTCTCCTTCCCTCGGCTCCGGCGGTAACGGTTCGAAGAAGCAGAGGGAAAGATATATCGGCGGCCTGCGGCCAGCTTCGTTATCGAAGGAAGGGCTGAACCGCATTATTATCTGAGGAGGAGCATTTTGCCGCTGGAGATTTCTCTTCCGGCCTTCACCACATAAAGGTAAACGCCGCTGGAAGCGGGCAATCCTCTTCGGTCTCTGCCGTCCCAGGTTGCCGTGACCGTACCCTCCGGCAGCGGTTCATTGTAGATCTCTCTTACCAGCCTTCCCCTGACATCAAATACCGATATGCTCAAATACGTCGCAGCTTTGACGGACTCCCGGTTGAGGTCGACCCTGACAGTAGTGGAAGGATTGAAAGGATTGGGGTAATTCGACGCCGCAAGCGCTGCGGGTTCAGACGAGCCCCGCCGGGCCGGGCTGTAACCGCCGATCAGTGAACAGAAAAAATCCTCCAGGCCCGGAACTTCATCCGGAAGCGGAAGTTCGCTGTTTTCGATCGCGTCGGTATAAAGAGCTCCATCGCCGGCGAAGAGGTACCTGAAATCCTCCGCAAATACCTCAAGCGGATTGTCCGAATGGCAGCAGTTGTTCAACCCGCCCTCCCAATCGGTGGCCAGGCCCCGCATATCCGTATATACCTGCCACTGCCGGACACTGTCTGCCGGAAGATATCTGGTCTGCACGCAGTGGCCCAATTCATGGGTAACCGTATATCTGCTGGCCGTGGAAGAAGGCTCCAGCACCCCGGGTGAAAGGAAAATCCTGTAGCCGCTGGCGGTGCTGTTTATTATGCCCCTTCTGGGAAACGGAAGAAGGTAGACTTTAATCTCTATATCGATAGCATGACCGTTTACATCAACACTGCTGAGAGCTTCCACGATATCCATAAAGCGGTGCGGGTGGAATTCCCCGTCGCCGCTGAAGGATATCTCCCGGTCCTCCGCATCCTCTATAAGGGCATATTCCCACCCTCTTTCCACCACGAATATCAGCTCTCCGGCTTCATTCCTCCTGGTCATCTCCTCTTCGATCACCCCGGGTGTGTAAATGCTTGCCTCGATACCGTTTTCAAAGGAATAATTGAGTGATTTTCCCAATACAGGCGAAAACACGGCGGGGAAAAGCGAGAGGCAAACAGCCAGGATTGCAACCCATAACTTATTGTTATTTATATAATTCACAACTATACACAGTTCGTTGACTTAAAAATGTCACATTAATCAACTGCATCTGCCATTCCCATAAGGCGCCGGGGCAGAGCGCCTTCAGGGAATCCGGCGTGGGCAGCCGGAAAGCGATAAGATAATTACCTGTGCTACAATTACTTATCCCAGGAGGCCAGAAACGGCATAATTTCATTGTTTTGAAATCGGAAGATCAAATAGGACCGCGCAACCCGGATTATTGAGGAATATCCCCCATTTGTTCAGGAGTGCGAGAGATTGATTGCCCCGTATCAGAATGTAATATATATAGTTATGGGAATATATAAGAAAGCGGATTATTCCGCAGTACTCGCCCGCTAGAACCTGCTGCTCGAGACAAAATAAAGCCCGCCGTGCCCGTGCGTGTCTCCGGCATATTCAAGCCGGATCAGATTCTGGAAGGGAGATACTATCTCTATACCACCGCCGGCGGTGGAATGGAAATCGGACAGCCTGATAAGGTCGAATGAATCGGTTAGGGCTCCGGTATCCACAAAAGCGGTAAGGTTGACACTCAGGTCAAACCTGCCAATCCAGGGGATACTGTACTCCCGGGGGCCGAATACCAGTTTCCGCCACTGGAAACTCCCCAGTATCTTGGAAGTGGCTTTTTCTTCGCTGTTATAACCGCGGAGGTCTGAATCCCCCCCCAGCCTCATCAGGAAAAAAGATGGCAGGTCGCCGTCCCTGTTGAATATATCGAGGCCCAGTATAAAGGTATCATTATCTGTTACGGGTATGAAGTTCCGGTGGGTGAACTGATAAAATGCATAATTCTGCTCGAGTCCTGTCAGAGAGTGAACATAAAGCATATATATATTGGAAATCACCCCGGAAGTAGGCACGATATTTCTGTTTCTGCTGTCGTACAGAAAGGAGAATCCGGTCGAAGCGAGGCTCTGCCTGAAGAAGACACCGGCCGGGTAATTCACATTCTCCGGTATCGATAATCTCGACTCCCTTTCTTCCAGGGAGACGGATGGGAAAAACCAGAGCTGCCTGACCACGCTTTCACTTACAGGAAACCCGAGCCGGATTCCTGCCCCGGTGCGCGCCTTTATGAAATCATTACTCTCAGGTTCGCGCAGCTTCCTGTAATTGAAAATATTAAGATTAAATCTCAGCCTCCTGCCCAGAAACCAGGGTATGTACCATGAGGCCCCCCCGCTGTGATCTTCATCGTTCCTCTTCTTGAAATCGACCGAAAGGTGCTCGCCCAGTCCTCTGAAATTATCTATTTTCCATTTCACCCCGTACTTGAGTCCCCGTTCGAAATCATAATCCAGCACCGGGTAAGGATACTTCAGAAAGAGATCGGGGCGTTCATTAATCTTCACCATTATACGGCAGCGGTTCCGCCCCAGCTCTCTGACTGATATGCGCACGCTGGAGAAGTAACCCAGTCCGTAAAGATAGGAAAGGTCCCTCTCCAGGTAATCCGGGGTGAGCCTGGTTCCCTGCTTGGAGGCCATTTCGCGCAGGATGGTTCTTCGCTTGGTACTGCGGTTCCCCGAAATCACAACCGTATCTATTATCTGGCCGGCAAAATTATCGAAATCCGTTTGTTCGGATTCCCCGGCCGGCCTGCACTGGCCGAATAGAAGTCCGCCTCCGCCCGTCAACAGTTCAGCGGATTCCTTTTCAACAGTTTCCAACGGTTGGGAAGAAGGTCGGGAAGACAGAAGCGCCCCTATTAACAGTATTGATAAAAACAGAATATAATTAACCGATATCTTTTTCAATTCAAACAGCCGGGCCCGGTTCAACAGAATAGACTACTGAACTTAAGATAATACCGGGCCCGGCGGCTGTAAAGCTATTTGCCCCTGTTGGGTTCTGGCCTCAGGGCTCACTCTTCGGTCAGCTCGGCCGATCTGACTATAACCGGAACTGTCCCCGCCCTTGAGATAATGAATGCTCCAACACCGGCAAGCAGCGCCAGGAAGGATACGAATTTCCCGATAAGCGATATCAGGACAGCAAGCGGTATGAAAGGCATCACTATACTGATTCCGCTGGAAATAATACCGAAAACAGCCAGAATCAGCAGACCAATGATACCCTGAACGTATCTGGAATCAATCCCCAGGTTAAATTTCCTGCTGACCGCCCTGCCCAGAGCGAAAGCACCCACGAAATAACCCAGGAAGATGAATGCCACGTAGCAGAGAACCATCAGAATGGAGACCGGTATTCCTATGATTGTAATACCGATTATCACCGCCGCTATCAGTACCAGAATGGATCCGAACACGAAGATCAACGCCCCCAGCCCCACCGATTTCAGGAAGGAGCCGGCTATATGATCGGCGGACCTGTCCATCCTCTCCGGGATGAAGTAGACTATCAGAAGAAGCAGCAGCACCGATCCGAGGAAAATTATCAGCCTTAAGATCAGCTTGAACAACCTTCCCTGAAAAGGCATAAAGGGAAAACCGGCCGGGGAGCTGAGCCCAACATCCGCCATATTAGCGGAACCTATCGATATGGTCTGCCCCCTGACAGTGGCATTTTCATCCTTATCCAGATGCCCCATAACGCAGACAACATCACCATTGACCACCGCGGTTGGCCCTAATCTCAGGTTGCCGAAGATACTGACCGCGTCCCCCTTTACCTTTCCGTCCACCTCCAACCGGCCGAAAATCGCAACGGCGCTTCCCTGTACCAGTTCAAACTCCTTCACCTTCAAATCGCTGCCTATCTTCACCCTGTCGCCGGTAATTTCCCTGGTGTATCTGTCCTGCTCTCCCATATCGAATTTAATGGTCAGGGAATCGGCCGCCTTTATCAACGACTTCTGCTTCTCAATCAGGGATTGCAAATTCTTCTCATCCAGAATAAATTGATCCTTGTCGCCCCGCTTAACCTTGATCCCGTCATCAGATATCGAAATTTTAACCGACTTCTTCCCAGTCTCATCGCTGCTTTTCGAAAGCGAGTCCGGCTCCGATCCGCCCTCCATGGTGATGGCAGGGACTAACCTCCCAAAGCTCTCCACTGCGGGGGCATCGAAGTTGAAGAAGGCAGCCGACAGAACTATAAGCACAGCTTTAACAATCAGGGAATTAAATAACGCTAACATGGGATTCTCCTTTCCTCCAGGAGGTACGTGCAAATTTCAGCAGCATGTAGATAATAAGAACCGCTATCAATGCCCCGGCTACGTATAAACCGGCAGGTATCTCCCTCAGGAACTGAACGACCTTGCCCGCCAGTACCCTGGCGGCAACAATAAATCCGGGATCGGAATTCAGATAGTTGATGACTCTTTCATATAAATCCCCGGCCCTTCTCAGCAGCACCGCCGCAGAGAGCAGGAACAGAACCGTTTTTCTGGCGGCTTCGACTATCTCCAGATAGACCGGCCTGAAAACATACATGAAGAATACGAAAGCGGCGGCAAGAGATCCGGCGATCCGGGCCCAGGCCGGTATCGCGTTCCACTTCCAGTTAATATCGCGGACAAATTTCCTGAGAACGTTCTCACGGTATTTGCCGGTGTCGACCTTCGCCATCACCCTGCTGTTGAACTGTTCGGATGGCTGGAAGCGGTCTATTCCCTGCAGCGTCTCGAAAACTTCCAGAAAATCATTCCCGGCGGCTCTGCATTCCGGGCACTCCGCCCGGTGAGCTTCGAAACGGGCTTTCTCGGCCGGATCGAGCTCTCCGTCGTAATACTTCTGAATCAACAGCCTGAAAAGATCACAATCCATCATACACCCTTTTCCTTTATGGTGATATCTCCGCTGGATGTTTCTATCAGAACTCTGGATTTACCTTCTCTCACTATTCCGCTCACTCTCTGCCTGGACATGCCGGATATCTGAATCGGAAGGTCCAGCTCGAAATTCCCGGTGGTAGTGCCGGCCTTAAGGGCAAAACCTCCGCTCAGAATCCTGCTGAAGATAAGCGTCAGATTCCCTCCGGAAGTTCCCAGCCTGTATTCTCTCGGCCCCTCTCCGGGAGCAGCTTCCACGTAAAGATCGCCGCTTGCGGTGAATGCCTTCACATCGCCTCCCGCATCCGTAATTTCCACATCTCCGCTTGTCACATTTACCTCCAGGCTGCCCCCGGCCCGTTCCATCTCCACATCTCCGCTTATTGCCTTGATAACCGCTCCCCCCCTGATATCCTTCAAATCAATATCCCCGGACGCAACAGATATAATGCATCCGTTCCTGACCTTTACGGCCGATATGTCGCCGCTGGCGGTCTCCACTGCCAGCGAACCTATATCTTCAGCTTCCGCATCGCCGCTGGCTGTCCTGGCAACCAGCTTTCCCTCGATTACCCGGGCTTTCAGATCCCCGCTGGCTGTGGACACGCTCACATCAGCGGCAATATTATTAACTTCGATATCACCGCTGGAGGTATCGAATGTAAGATTGAGGGCCCTGGGGACGGTTATATCAAGAGACATACGCAGATTCCTGCCCCCGCCGAAGATAGCTTCGAAAATATTTATGGTATTATCCTCATTATCGGGATATTCCGTCACCAGCTCTATAGTTCCATCCTTCTCCCTAACCTTAACCAGCAGCTTTTCGGCGAGTTCCCGGGCATCCTCCTCGGAGCCGGCCCTGACACGCCTGGAAACCTCCACCAGTATGACATCAATCTCCTCCCCCCCGGTTATTTTCACATCGCACCTGCTGGCTATAATGCCAAGGTTCTTTATACCAGCAGCGGACAATTCCATCCGCTCGGTCTCTTCGTAATCATAGGAAGCGCAAGAGGCCGCAGGCAATATAAACAGGATTAAAGTAAGTATTTTCAACATCCCCGCAATCTTCCCGGAATCTTTCTTGAAATTCATTTCAGCCCCCTTCGTCAGCCGGCAGGTTGCCTTCCCGGTAATCCCTGAAAAAATCAACTATCGTTTTCCTGGCTCTGTGTATCCTCGCTTTCACCGTTCCAAGGGGGATACCCAGTGTTTCGGATATCTCGTCATATGAGAGGTGTTCCTGGTGACGGAGAAGTACAATCATCCGGTAGTGCTCCGGCAACCTTTCTATGGCCTTTTCCAGTATCACCATTTCCTCCTTCAGTTCCATCTCTCGTTCAGGCCCGATCTCATCGGAAGGCAGCTGACGGGGCATTTCGCCGTCATCGCTGTCCACCGGTTTGTCGATCGAAAATACGGTTCGTTTATTCTTACGTAAAAAGTCGATGCAAAGATTCGAAGTAATTCTGTAAAGCCAGCTCGAAAACGGAAATGAGGGATTATACCTATCCAGTACGTTGAATATCTTGACAAAAACATCCTGGGCCAGGTCCTCCGCGTCATCCCGGTTCCGAACCATCCGCAGGCAGATACTGAATACCGGGCCCCGGTACTTTTCGAGGAGTTTCTCATAAGCCTTCTCATCTCCTTTCAGGCACCTGCGAATCAGCTGAGCATCTTCTCTTTTCACATCTCACCTTAATAAGTACGGTTAGGGCTCGAAAATGTTTCCAAGATTATCTTTTAAAAGATATCAGGAACCCGTTCAAGTTAAAAGCTGATTCTGAGAGCATGGCTCTGATCCGAAAAAGCGCGCCGCACTGATGATTCCAATCCCCGGTAAACAGAAATCCTGACGGGTCTGCCTGGAATTAATTGAGGAGTTTCCCCAAAAAATAAGCCAGAATGTCGGTAAGGTAATCTTTAACAACAACTTAGTTTTAATAGCACCTGGAATCGGCCTTAAGCATTGATAGAAGCGGCTGAGTGATTAATTCAAAACCCTCCGGAGGGCGAGCGGGCATGGTTTTCTGACCCGCAGGGTCAGAAAGAGCGATGTGCGAGGCGGGAGTTGCGGTTTCCTCGCCGGGGAAACCGACAACGATTTTGAATTAATCACTCAGCCGCAAACCAAACGAATAATTAAACTACCTGATAGATTATAAAAATTGGGGAAACTCCAAGAATTAATTTTCTTGACAGAGGAATAGCAGAAAATTAGACTGATTCAGGAATCAGGCTCAGAAGCCCGGTTTTGGTTGATAAGGTATGGGAGGACCCGGATAATGTATTCCATTGAGTTTATAAGAGGACGGGAAGTTCTGGATTCCCGCGGAAACCCGACTGTGGAAGTGAAAGTTATTCTGGAGGGAGGTTTTCAGGGAACAGCCATGGTTCCTTCCGGTGCGTCCACCGGAGAACACGAAGCGGTGGAGCTGCGCGACGGCGACAAGGACAGATACGGCGGAAAGGGAGTTCTCAGAGCGGTAAATAATGTCAATGAATTTATCTTCCCCGAACTTGCGGGATTGGATGCCCGGGACCAGGTTTTCATAGATAAGCTGATGTGCGAAATCGACTCCACCCCCAACAAGGGCAACCTGGGCGCGAACGCAATCCTGGGAGTTTCTCTGGCGGTGGCTAAATCGGCAGCAAGCGCTTCCGGCCTGGAACTTTATGAATATATAGGCGGATTCAACGCCAGAGTGCTCCCCGTTCCCATGATGAACGTACTCAACGGAGGAAAGCACGCCGATAACAATGTTGATATACAGGAATTCATGATCGTGCCCCTGGGAGCGGGCTCTCTCTCGGAGGCGGTCCGTTACGGGGCTGAAACCTTCCACGCTCTCAAGGGTATTCTTTCGGATAAAGGTTATACCACCTCGGTAGGGGATGAAGGAGGATTCGCTCCCAGCCTCAAATCGAACCGGGAGGCCCTGGAGGTGATAGTATCCGCCATAGAGAAAGCCGGGTATCAGCCGGGGGAGGAAATAGCATTGGCCCTGGATCCGGCGGCCAGCGAATTCTACGGTGGTGACGGATACCGCCTGGATGCCGAAAACAAAGTGCTCAGTTCAGCAGAAATGGTGGAGTTCTGGGGAGAACTGGTCAGGGATTTCCCCATAATATCGATAGAAGACGGGCTTGACCAGAACGACTGGGAAGGATGGAAACTGATGAACAGGGAGCTTGGCGGCAATATTCAGATAGTCGGCGATGACATCTTCGTCACCAATACTGAGAGACTCAGCCGGGGAATCAGAGAAGGCGCCGCCAATTCAATACTTATAAAACTTAATCAGATAGGCACTCTGACCGAGACCATGGATACTATTGAGATGGCCTCCCGGGCAGGCTACAGCTCGGTAGTATCTCACAGATCAGGTGAAACCGGGGACGTAACCATTGCCCATGTGGCGGTGGGGGCGAATACCGGCCAGATTAAAACCGGATCCCTGTCCAGAACGGACAGGATCGCCAAGTACAACGAACTGATGAGAATAGAAGAAACCCTGGGTGAAACGGCGTTTTTCCCTGGAAAGGACGCCTTTGCCCGTTTAAGCCGCTGACTTATGACGGGAGGTTACAGTAATGAAAAGTCTGTGGGGAGACAGGAATCAGTACCTGAGGATAAGAAGCAGAAGAATTGATGTCTCCAGGAAATTTGCCCGTCTGCTCATAGGTGGGGTATTAATACTTATTTTCATGATATTTACAGCCGGTGACACCGGCTTCATCAATATGTGGAAGGCTCACGGTAAGCTGGAGAATATTGAATCCAGGATAGAGATTCTGAAAAACAGCAATAATCAGCTGCAGGAAAAGATAACGTCTCTGAAGAACGACCCCTTTGCCATAGAAAAGGTTGCCCGCGAAGAGTACGGATATATAAGGCCCGGCGACAGGGTCCTGCGCCTGAACGTTCTTCCACGGAAAGAAAGAAGCGAACCCGAATCGAGTTTACTTGACATTGGAGAAGACAACAAATAACTTACTAATGCGCATGAAATATTGCGGGGTAGAGCAGTCTGGTAGCTCATTGGGCTCATAACCCAAAGGTCGCTGGTTCAAATCCAGCCCCCGCTACCATAAATAAGCCCCCGGATCAACTCCGGGGGCTTTATTCATGAGATTGATCATTCCTCCGCCGCTTTCTCCGCTTCCCTGAATTTCGGCTCCAGGCCTTCCAGCACGTCGCGGTGAACTGTATAAGTAAGCATTTTGAGTTTTATATAATCTCCACGGTAAAAGAGATAACCGTGGAACTTTCCGTGCCTGGAACTGCGCGAGGAATCCTTGATCAGGAACCAGTCATCGCCGCCCTTTTTCATGTGGGCGAGCAGGTGAATCCCGTGGTCGTCGGTGGTTGTCCTGTTGTAAATACGGAATTCTCTGGAATCCTGGTTTATGTAATCTCCCGGAATATCATAGTCGGGGATTATCGCTCCGTCCTCGAAACCGTTGTATCCCGGCTCTGAAACATCACCGCCTATGCAGACCGTATAACCTTCTGAGGCCGCCTTTACGATATGACTGTAGAACTCATCCAACGGAAGGTTATAGTAAGTATCGGTGGGCCTCCAGTTGTCCGGCACATCGAACTCCGCCTGCACATAGAAAGGCTCGGACATGGTAGACATCACCTGAACGTAATCGCCGGTATCCACCTTGAGGACATCTTCCAGGAACTGAATAGGGGTCATGACCTCCCCCTCGAACCTGAACTTCTCCGGTGGCCTGCCCAGGTATTTATCCAGGATAACCCTGATGTGGGCGATATTCTCCTCCTCATCCCAGGTTCCGTTCTCCCTGACGCATTCAAGGTAATCCATCATCTCCGAGCGCAGCATCTTATGGTTGTGCCTGTCCCGCCCCCCGGTCAGGCCAGGGTATGCTTCCAGCGGTACCACACCGTAGCTGTCCCATATGATAAACAAGCCGTCAGATTCGCCTCCCTGGGCGAAGGGCTGATGCCCCCTTTTCCTGATATAACCCCTGGCCTTTTCCACATACTCCCAGTAGACAGTGTACATCTCGGACAGCTTGATCTCCCTGCCTGTCAGCCTCGCAATTTCAGACTCCATGAATGAAGTGGTGCAGAAACACCAGCAGGTCCCGGTGTAGTACTGGGGAACCGGGTCGAAATGGAAGGGCGGATCGAAGCTTTCCGGCGATTCGGGTTTTTCTATTCCCTTGAAATCGAGCCGTATTTCCTCCCTTTCCTCTCTCTCTTTTTCCTTTTTCTTCCTGAATTTCTCGTTAATCTCAGCCGTGATACTGTCCCTGAGAGCTTTCAGGCTGTCCATTTCCTCTTTCATTCTCTTGAGAACGGGATCCCGGTAATCCCTGCAGTAGGTTACGTGATCTCTCTTATCATCGCCGCGAGAAACCTCCGGCAGAAGAAGCGCAACGGAGAATGCTGCTAGCGAAAGTATAATGAATAGTTTCCGCATACCTTACCTCTCTTTCCTGAACTGGCGGGGAGCGGGGGATACAATCCCGGCTCCCCGTTAAGATCAGCTCCTGTCAGGCCCTTCGGGCTTTTCTATCTTCTTCGGCGGGTTCTTCTCCAGCTCTTCAAGCAGATATTCCACCGCCCGCTCTATCATCGGCTCCCTCCCGGCCTGAATCAGGGCAGGGTCGTCAAACACTTCGAAGCCGGGGTCGGGCGACACTCCCACCGCCTCCACATCCCAATCACCTTCCTTGTTAACATAGGCGAAACCGGGAACCGCGAAGGAACCTCCGTCCACGAATCGGGGAGAATATCCGTAACCGATCAGCCCGCCCCAGGTAGTCTGGCCGATTAGCGGCCCCAGGCCCGCCTCCCTGAAGTAAGCCGGGAAAGCGTCCCCTCCCGACGATGAGAGCCCATTTATCAACATCGCCTTGGGCCCCTCATTGATAGGAATGGGAAGAGGGTAAAGTTTCATGTTTCTTCTGGCCCAGTAGCTGTAAACTCTTCTCTTCATGATTTCAACCATCTGATATGGGGAATGACCTCCCCCGTTGTAACGCTCGTCTATTATCAGGGCATCCTTTTTCATCAGAGGCTGGAAGTACTTGAAAAAGGATCGGTATCCGTCATAGTGGGTGTTGGGGACGTGGATATAACCAATCCTGCCTCCGGAAAGCTCATCCACCAGGCGCCGGTTTTCCTCCACCCAGTTCATGTAGAGAAGGCTCAGTTCGGAATCGGCCGGCTTTACCGTAACTTCGCGCGCCCCCTTCATGCGGGGCCGGTCATTTACGGTCAGGTTAACCTGCACATCGACCTTGTTTTCCAGGAAAGAATACGGGTTTTCGCCAGTGGTGACTTCCCGCCCGTCTATCGCTATCAGGTACATCCCTTCCTTCACGTTAAGCCCCGGTTCGGTAAGGGGAGACCTCTCTGCTTTGTGCCAGTTGGCCCCCTGATAGATTTTGTCGAACCTGTAGTAATCCCCGTCCGCCTTGAAACTGCATCCCAGAACACCCACCGGGACCCGTTCCACGGCCGGCATATCTCCGCTGTGCACATAACAGTGGCCGGCGTTCAGTTCTCCGATCATCTCTCCCAGGATATAATCCAGATCAGCCCGGTGCGCCAGATGAGGAAGCAGAACCTGGTACTTATCATGGATTTTCTTCCAGTCCACCCCGTGCATGTTGAGGTCGTAGAACCAGTCTCTCATTATTCTCCAGGCATCGGTGTATATCTGCTTCCATTCCACCGCCGGATCAATCCTCATCTCCAGCCCGCTGAGGTCCAGCTCTCCCTCTCCGGCCTTCTGGCCGGGCGCCAGCTTGGCAATTCCGTATTTCCCGTTGGCGCTGTAAATAAATTTCTTGCCGTCCGCCGAAAGCTGATAACCCCGAATGCCGGACATCACCGTTTCGGCTTCCCGCTTTTCAAGGTCGTACTTCTTCAGATGCCTTTTCCCCTCCTCATCGACATATATGAATACCAGTCCGCCTTCCACCGGGCTCAGGCTGTAATACCTCTTATGCTGCAGCGGCAAAGCCACCACCCGGGAGGCAAAACCTTCCGCGTCGATAGATTTTATCTCAACTTCCTTCTCTTCCTTCTTCTCCTCATCCTTTTCATCCCCGGACGCTACGTCTTCCTCGTCGTTTCTGGGGGCCACCGGCGAAGGGGTTTCCGGAAGAAGGGTCCCCACATAGATCCGGTCCTCCCATTCCCTGTCACCGTAAACAAAATCTCTCTGGGAGATGAAGTAGATATACTTCCCGTCAGCGGAGAAAACCGGCTCTCTGTCATTGGTGTAATCATCAGTCAGTTTCATCGCTTTTTCCGACTCCAGAGAGTAGACCCATATTGAGGTCATGAAGTTTTCATCGGCGCTCTTGGTATAGCACAGCCACCTGCTGTCCGGAGAAAAGGAATAATGCTGTATCTCGCTCACCATGCTCCTGTCAGCCAGAGTCTTCTCTCCGCTCTCTATGTCCAGCACCCACAGCCTGCTCTTCTTGTCCGTAAAGACCGCCTTTCTGCTGTCGGGAGACCATTCTATCCCCATTATCCAGGAATCGGTTCCGGTAGTGAGCTGCTTCGGCCGGCCCTCTCCCGACTTCGGCCTCATCCATATTTCATACTCGCCGCCGGCCTCTGAAAGATAGAGAAGATATTTTCCGTCGGGAGACCATTCCAGCTCTCTCTCCCTGATACCGGGAGTCCGGGAAATATTCCTGGTTACTCCGTGCTCGGCGGGTACGGTAAAGATCTCTCCGCGGGCGGTAAAAGCGGCTCTTACCCCGGAGGGCGAGATGGTGTAGCTCCCGATATTACCTTTAACGTTCTTGTATACCGGCCTGGTAAAAGGCTTATCCGAACCGAGGGTTACCTCTATTTTACGCGTCCTGCCGGTGGCGGTATCATGCCAGAAGAGATATCCCCCCTTCTCGAACACTATCCGGTCGCCTCCCCGGCTGGGCCAGAGAACATCGTAGAAGTTGTAGCCGGTGACCCTGGTAATCTCTTCCGTGCCGGTATCATACCTGAACAGATTCAGAGTCCTGTCCCGGTCGGAGGTGAAGTAAATACTCTGCCCCACCCACATGGGAAAGTTGTCGGTACCCTTGTAATCGGTTATCTGTACGGTTACATTGTTCCGCAGGTCATAGATGTATACATCCTGGGCCCGTCCGGCTTTATACCGCTTCCAGGTACGAAACTCCCTGGACTTGATGTTGAAGGCGATCTTTCCGCCATCCGGCGAAAGCGAGCCCGGGCCGGCCTCCGGTATCTGGAGGGGCTGCGGAATACCTGGTTTCTCCGGGTCTACCAGATAATACCTGCCCACTCTTCTGCCGAAAGGGGTATGGTTATGCCTGACCAGGATCTTTCCGTCCGGTGTCCAGTCGATTATCATGTAGTCATATCCGCCCCTGGGAGGCATCCTTCCCACGTCGGGGTACCAGGTCAGCCTCTCCGGTTCTCCCCCCTCATAGGGGATAGTATAGACCTGCCTGGTCCCGCAGTATTCCCCCGAAAAAGCGATAGTGCTTCCATCCGGAGATATCCGGGGAAACAGCTCCAGCCCCTCCGGGAAGGAAGTAACCCTTCTGGCTCTTCCCCCTTCCACCGGAACCGTCCAGATATCCCCGGCGTATACGAACACCACTCTGTCACCCATTATATGCGGATAACGGAGCAGCCTCCCCTCTTCCGCCGGAGCCCGGGCCGGAACCGTGGATGCGGTAACAGCCAGAACCAGAATTAAAACAGATAGTTTCTGTAAAGAGCTCATAAGCCCTCCTTTCTCAGGTTTAACGCGGACAGAATAATATCATACAGCGGCAATTTGCGTCGAGAGGAATGTAGGAAGAATTCCGGGACATTAGCCCTCTGTTCTGCTCCCCGGCCTGCTCAGGTAGAATATCCCCGCAGAGCAGGCGGCGGCCGCTGAGATAAGAACCGAGCCGAGAGCCGCATGGCCCAGTATGAGTTTCCCTGTCCCTACCAGGGCGCCGTTTATGGCGGCTATCCCCAGTATAATCTTAATTGCGGTATGCCTGGTACCGGCCGGATAGGTGAATTCCGGAACCCTGTCCCTGACCTTTTTCCATCCAGCTCCCTGCGGTTTCACCCTGAGAAAGAATTCCTCCAGCTTCTTCTCCTTCACCGGCCTGGTCAGCAGGGTTACCGTAACCCAGACCGGAATCGATACCGCCACGGTCATGGCGGTGGAATAGGGGAACCTCAGCAGGGGGCTTCCGGCGGCCCAATCCACTCCCTCCAGAGCCAGAAAAACCATGGTACAGATCAGGGCCGTGGCCATCGCCGAAATTTCGGACCATGCGTTAACCCTCCACCAGTACCACCGGGCGATATAGACCGAGCCGATACCGGCCGTAACCGAAATGATGAACTTCCACGCGAAGGATATATCCTCTATGAGAAAGGATATCAGAGCGCCGCAAACCGCGGTAATCGCTATCACCGCCCTGGCGGCAGCCACATATCTCCGCTCGGACTTTCCTCTCCAGACAAACCTCTTCAGCAGATCGTTAACTATCAAAGAAGATCCCCAATTCAGCTGGGTATCAACCGTGGACATGAAAGCGGCGAAAAAGGAGGCGACCACCACTCCGAATACCCCCGCCGGGAGATATGACCTCATCATCAGTGGATAATAGGTCTCCGGGTCATCCACCGCTCCGAAAATCGCCATTCCGCAGAGCCCAACCACAATCCACGGCCAGGGCCTGAGGCATATATGAGCAATACTGAACCACATATAGCCCAGGGCCGAGTGCCTCTCGTCCCTGGCTGCGAATATCCTCTGAGCCAGGTACCCTCCCCCGTCGATGGTGTAAGATGCCCACCAGACCACCAGGATCAGTATGAGAAACTCCATGAAGGGCCCCGACTGGGATATCTCCGGTATTATTCTCAGCACCTTCGCCGGGTCGAACCCCCCCGAGGCCAGTTTGTCCTTCAGCCCGTCTATTCCACCGACCTTCATGAACGAAACTACCGCAAGATATATAGATCCCCCCATGGCGAAGGCAAACTGCAGCAGATCGGTCATCACCACTCCCCACAGGCCGGAGAGAACAGTATATCCAACCGCCACCGTCAGAAGGACGATAACCACCCATACCTCCGCGCTTATACCCATCACAGCGGCGCTCTCCTCCCATCCCATTACCGTAACTACCACCTTCGACATAGCCTTCATCACCCAGGCCACCACCAGCACATTCTGGAAGAAACCGAACCATATCGAGCGGTAACACCTCAGTCCGGCCGCCACCCTGCCGTCATACCTCAGTTCTATAAGCTCCGCGTCGGTGGTTATTCCTGCCCTCTTCCAGAGCCGGGCGAACAGAAAGACGGTCAGCACTCCTCCTATCCCCCACTGCCACCACAGCCAGTTCTCGAATATACCCCCCCTGGCCACCAGCCCGGATACCACCAGAGGTGTGTCTGCGGCGAAAGTAGTCGCAACCATGGAGGTTCCGACTATCCACCAGGGAAGATTCCTCCCTGATACAAAGAACTGCTCGGTATTCCTCGAAGCCCTGGAAGAAAGAAGCGCTCCCGCGATAAAAGTTATTATCATATATATGATTATAACGGCCAGATCTATTCCGGACAGCGCCCCGGCCATAAGTCACCCCCGAATTCAAGGAAGAAACCGGCGCGGGCCGTTCGGTCCGGCGACGGTCTCCCTGCTGTTGACCTATCCACTCTGGTATCTCTGATGACGGCGAAGCTAGAATGCCAGTTTGAGGCCCACTATAAATCCATACCCGGTAAGATCAAGCGACCCCTCGTTGAGCTGGCCTTTCATGGATGAATCCATCGGACCGTAGCTGTAGTATTCCAAAGTTTCCCCTCCAACATCAGCCTCCAGGTTCTGGGCTACCAGGAATACATCCCTGCTCTCCCCGCCGCTGGTGGTTCCGGTTCCCTCAAAACCGCTTACATCCGCCCACCTGGCCTGTATCCCCACCTGGAGGGAAAGAAGCGGCAGTATGGTAAATTCAACCCCCGCGCCGCCGTGAAGGCCGAACCCGGTTGCCGAAAGATCAGCTTCGGTAAAATAGACCACTTCCGGGTCAACAGATTCGAATACATCTCCCAGGTTGGTGCCGAACTCCATTCTGGAGTGGTAAAGCCCCGCCCCGCCGTAGATATAAGGTTTCACCGGGAACAGCGGAATGGAAGGCTTGAAATAACCGGTCACCGTTACCGGATACACTCTTACCTTGTGCTCGAAATCGAGGCCGAAACCCCCGATAGAGGTTGAAAGGTCGGAGCTCGCGAATATCATCCCCGCGCCCAGCCCCACCGTGAACATCGGAGCCGGAGAGTACATTACCTCTCCCTGAATCTCAGGGACCCAGTTTATATTGTCCATCTCGATCCCGTACTGTTCCAGCTCATAATTGGTATCATCGACGAAATCGTTGAAATCCCCGTAACTGATACGCGACAGGCCTGCGCTCACTCTCACTCCCGTATCCGCACCGGCCGCCGCGGCTGAAAACATAACAAGAAACACTAACCCTGAAATCAATGAAATTCTGCGCATCAGTCCTCCTCGGTCTTCGGGAAAACTCTATTTCCGTTGCCCTGCTTATTTATTCTAATCGATTTCCTTGAGGCTGTCCACATCGTCCTGCGATCCGACTACCACAAGGGTGTCTCCCGATTCTAAAACAAAATCGGCCGGGGGTATAGATATAAATTGATCCCTGCCCCGCTCGATGCCGATAACATTAATATTGTATTCCGTTCTCAGCTTCAGGCCCGCGATACTCTTGCCGATGAATGTTGTGGGGGGAGCCAGCTGCGCGATTATGAAATCTTCCTTGGTAATAGGTATATATTCCAGCAGGTTAGGATGAGAGAGGTTCTTAGCGACCTTTACGGCGGTATCCTGTTCCGGAACAACCACCAGGTCAGCACCCACCTTTCTGAGTATCTTTCCGTGATCGTCCCCTTCCGCCTTGACAATGATGTTCTTGACCCCCATTTCCGCCAGGTACATTGTTACCAGGGTGGCGGCGTCGGTATTATCGCCGAGGCTTACAATAACCGCATCCATCACTTCCAGGCCCAGGGTGTTGAGAACTTCCTTCTCCTTGGCGTCGCCTGTAACAGCCTGGGAACAGTCGGTTCTGATTTTCTGAATTATTTCCTCGTCACTGTCTATGGCCAGAACGTTATGCCCCTCGTCAAACAGGGTCTTGGCAACCGTGTAACCGAACTTACCCAGTCCTATAACAGCAAATTCCTTAGACATAACAATCCCTTTCCGGCAGAAGATTCTATCCTATCATTACCTTCTCTTCCGCATATTTATAAGTAACTTTCCGTTTCTTCCTGGTCAGAACGTACGCTATGGTCAGCAGCCCCACCCTCCCGATCAGCATCATGGCGATAATAACCAGCTTTCCCGCCCAGGTCATTGTTCCGGTCACTCCCATGGAAAGCCCCACCGTGGCAAAGGCGGAAACAGCTTCGAACAGGTAGGCCAGATAAAAATATTCGGTCCCTTCCGGGCTCTGAGTCAACAGAAGAAGCAGCAGCCCTGCCGAGATAGTTACAATCGCCAGAATAAATATTGAGAATACCCTCGATATAATTTCGTCCGGTATGGTCCTCCGGCCGAAAAAATTGTGCCTGAAACCTTTGATTCTGCTCTTGACTATCCCGGCGAAAACAGCCAGGGCGGTGGTCTTTATCCCCCCCCCGCAAGAGCCGGGGCTTGCTCCCACGAACATCAGCATTATCATGATCATCAGGGCGGCCGGTTTCAGCGACTGGATATCTATGGTGTTGAAACCGGCTGTCCGCGCGGTAATCGACTGAAAGAAAGAAGAAAGCACCTTTTCCTTCAGCGACATGTACTTAAAAGCGGCCCCTCCTTCAAAAATGAACAGTATAACCGCTCCCGACAGAATCAGGACAACGGTGAATATCAGCACCATTCTGGTGTGAAGCGACATCAATCTCCTGGCCCCTTTTCTTCTGAGCCTTATCTTTTCGGTTATCTCGTAAATGACGGGGAACCCGATACCCCCGATGACTATCAGAAGCATTACAGCCGTGTTAAGGGCCGTATTCTCACGGTAAGCCATAAAGCTGGTACTGAAAAATGAAAAACCGGCGTTACAGAAAGCCGATACCGAATGGAATACTCCGGTGAATACCGCCTCTGCCACCGGCATGCCGCCGCTGTTGATAAAAACAAGAGAGAGCACAATCGCCCCCGCGGCTTCCAGCGCGAAGGTAAAGGTAAATATAAGTTTCAGCAGATTTTTAATATCCCCGGTGGGCGCCGCCGTAAAGGTATCATTAATAATCCATCGCTCCCTGGTCCCGATCTTTCTGCCAACAAACAGGAACAGGAATACCGAGAAGGTCATGACCCCGAGGCCGCCCATCTGGATCAGTATCAGGATAACCGTCTTGCCGAACATGCTGAACTGCGAGCCGGTGTCAACTACTATCAGTCCGGTAACGCATATCGCCGAGGTGGATGTAAAGAGCGCGTCCAGAAGCCCCACCGGCTCTCCCGTGGAAGCCTGCGGAAGACTGAGCAGCAGCATCCCTGTCAGGGCGGCTGAAAGGTAACTAAATATCACCAGCGAAGCCGGATTGACCCGTTTCAGTAATCTGTCATACGATTCAAACATTGACCTTTACCCCGCCTGGGCCCGCCCAGACTGACGGCAGGCGGCAACTGAATCCTTTCTGCCGCAGATTTGGCCGGAATCTGCTGAGCATTATTGCATAACTCTCAGCTGCTGATATTAAGGCTGCCGATAAAAGAATTCAAATAAAATCCGGTCAATATCAATAAAATTAATTACAAAATCTACGCGATATGTTTTAATATGAAATCCGATGTTTTCATAACCAGGTAATAGAGGCATACAAACCATGGATGAAGAAGCAGAGGTAAAATGGTGCGATCCGAATTGCCCTTACGCCGAATTTCCGGACCGGGAGAACCTGGACGGGGCCTGTCACACCTTTATCGCCCTGTACTGCACTAAGTACTCCAGGCTGGTGCAGAAAAGCGCTCTCTGCCTCGATTTCATGGGAAAAGACAAAAAAGAATAAATATGTTGAAGAAGCCGGCGGTCAGGAAAATCGAACAGATGCTGCGTAAAGCTCTCCGGGAGGGCCGCTCCAGCCTTTTCGAGCACGAAGTTTATGATATTCTGGACCTGGCCGGCATGGAAACACCCGCGCACTTCTTTATCAGCGGCCCGGAGGAAGCGAAAGCGGAGATAACCGGCAAGGCGGTATGCAAACTGATATCCCCCGGAATGGTTCACCGCACTGAATTCGGCGGAATAAAATTCATAGAAGCCACAGACGAGAATATAAAATCCGCTTTCAGCGAATTCTCCGGGATAGCCGGTGAGGCCGGCGTTGAATTCTCCGGGATGCTGGTCGCCGAATACCTTGAAATAGAGGAATCTATCCCCCGCCAGTTGATTCTGTCCCTGCGCCAGGACCGCTCTTTCGGCCCGGTGGTGGTCATGGGCCCGGGCGGAACCGGTACCGAAATCTACCGGGAGAATTTCAGGGAAGACAGGGGGCTTCTGCTGACAACCCCGGAAACTGTAAGGGACAGGGAAAGAATTGAAAAGCTGCTGAACAATAATGTTCTCTTTCCGATTATCGCCGGCAAAACCAGGATATCAAAGGAGCCTCTGATAGAGCCGGATAGATTGATGGACATCCTGGCGATCTTCGCCGAACTGGCGGAAGTATTTTCCCGGTCTTCAACCCTCTCGGAATTCACTATTGAAGAGCTGGAGGTGAATCCCCTGCAGATCAGGGACGGAAAGGCGGTGGCTCTGGATGGCCTGCTGAAGTTTTCCAGAAGCAAGCACCGGCCTGGACGCAGGAACCAGGATAATATAAAGCGGCTTCTCGCTCCCGAAAAAGTTCTGATGATTGGAGCGTCCGCCAGCAGGAAGAATATGGGGCGGCAGATACTGAAGAACCTTTCAAGGAGCGGGGACAGGATAAAAAAGGATAACATTCTGGCGCTGCATCCGGACCCCGGAGTGAACGAGATCGAAGGAGTAAGATCGATAAGCAGCCTCGGGGAAATCGAGGGTAAAGTGGACCTGGCCGTGATAACCGTGCCGGCGTCTGATATCCTGGTGGAGATGATAGAGAAGATCATCCGCCAGGAACTGGCATCATCGCTGATACTGATATCGGCCGGTTTTGATGAAACCGAAAAGGGGGCCGGTTACTCGGAAAGGCTCAAGAAGACCCTCAAGGAACAGCAGGAATCATCAGATTCCTGCCCGGTAATAAACGGGCCCAACTGTATGGGCATAGTATCTGGGCCCGGAGGCTATAATACCTTCTTTCTCCCCGACTACAAGATTTCCTATACGGGAAAGTATGGAAAGAACTCCGCTTTTATCAGCCAGAGCGGAGCTTTCGTGGTAACCATGAAGAACATCCTCACCCGGATAGATCCCGCCTACCAGATAACGGTGGGAAACCAGATTGACCTGACGGTGACCGACCACCTGGATACCATTGGCAAAGACGAAAATATTGATACCTTCTTTCTCTACCTGGAAGGTTTCAAGCGGCTGGGAGGCAGAAGGTTCCTGGAAACGGCGCGGCGCCTGATCGGATCGGGAAAGAAGATTGTCGCGTACAAGGCCGGCCGGACCAGCGAGGGCGCGGCGGCGGTGGCATCGCATACCGCCGCCATGGCGGGTGATTATTTTATGTTCAAAAAGCTGCTGAAACAGGAAGGCATCCTACTCGCGGAGACCCTGGATGAATTCGAAGACTGCATGAAAATATTCTCTATGCTGACCGGAGAGGTTCCCGCCGGTAACCGGGTGGGTATAATAAGCGACGCGGGGTACGAATGTTCCTCCGCCTCGGATACGCTGGGAGACCTGGACCTGGCATCTTTCAGCGAGGATACTATGGCCGGTCTTACAGAGGATCTTCCCGATATAGTAAATGCCAGAAACCCGGTAGATTCCACTCCCGCGATCGGCACCGCCGCGTACGGCAGGTGCGTTAAAAAGATCATCAACGATCCCAATACCGACTGTATAATCATCTCCAATGTGGCATCAACCGCAACCCAGGAGAACCTCCCCCCGGGCGAAGGCCACGACGAGAATATCTACAATGAAAACTCTCATCCCAATACCCTTATCAGACTGGTAAAGAGCACCGGAAAACCGGCGGTAATATCCATGAACGGCGGCGGTATATACGACCCGGCGGTGGAACTGATGGAAGAGGCGGGGCTCTGTGTTTTCAGAAAGATCGACCGGGCGGTACGGGCGATGGACAGGTTTGTACGATATTCAATAAGTTCTTAACAAGACCAGATACAGGCCGGAGAGAGATCCGGAGGAACTGATCCGAGGCATCAGCTCCTGAAAGTAATCAGAGAGAGAGTCCGCCCTGTATGGGTGTTCAAAAAACCTGCAGCCGTTCAATCTACTCCCGCCGGTGGGAGTAGATCTGAGCGAAAAATATCTGTTAAATCTGAAAAACCTGACAGATCCACTCCCAACGTTGGGAGTGGAGAAAAGTCAGTTGAATGTTCTCAACCTGTATCTATCACTCTTAAAACCTCCGGCCAGGGCCCGGCTATCAACCGGGAGCGGAGCGCTGAAATTCAGTATCTCTTTTTTAAACTTCAGGTTTTCTTCAGGGTTAACTCCCAGTACACAACTCCCGAAAGAGGGTTTTCATAGTACGGCTCTATTTTTCGAAAACCGAGAGAACGGTAGAGAGCCATCGCTTCGGTGAGCCTGTCAAGGGTGTCCAGCCGCATCAGGGTATATCCAAGCTCTCCGGCGGCCTTGATAATTCTCCCGGCAAGCGCTCTTCCAACCCCCCTCCCCCTGGCCTCCGGCCTTACAAACAGACGCTTCATCTCGCACACATCGTCATCGAGCCTTCGAACCGCCACGCAGCCTGTCATCCTTTTTCCGTCAATCGCTACCAGCAACTCCCCTTCCGGACGGCGGTAATCTCCGGGCAGCGAGGCCAGTTCCTCCCGGAAATTCTGGAAGCCCAGATGAACACCCAGGAATTCCCGGTATTCCCTGAACAGGACGCGCACCTCTTCTATCTCTGATTCGGTTTCAGCTCTCTTGATTATCATATATCCCAGCATCTCTCCGGCTGCCGGCCGGATAACCCCTGCCATTATTATTCAAGAATACTACTATTTTTTATCATTCCTTTACGGATATCAATGATTTAGAACCGGTTGGCGAAAATTGATCCGGTTATTTACGGAAGCGGCAACAGGGAGGCCGATGGCAGCCCGTTCCAATCCGGTACCATACTGCATATATCAGAAACTTACTATCAGCGTCATACTTCGGCCGGCCAGCCTGATTCCGGATGAAACCAGCGGAAAGGGGCGGCTCAACCCGGGGTTTGAACCTGAGCCGAAAAGACGGCCGGGAGCCGGGATACCCCGGCTATGAAGAGATATCAGCCACCCCGGGAGGGCTGCCCGGGTTTTCCCGGATATCGGGAGATACCCTACACGAAGCGAGGCCTCTGCCGTGGGGAGAAAAAAATAGAGTCCGGTTTCCAGGATGGTTGACTGCATGGCTGCAAAAAGTTAAAGTAATAAGAGAAAAATATCATTGAAGTAATGACATTCTGATGAGAAGCAGATTGATTCATGAGTCTCCGGGGTCCTCTGCATAACAGCCGGCGCGGCAGCGGGATTATTGATTAACCGGACTGTTCGGCTCCATGCAGCCCGGCGCGGAAAAGGAACTGAGGGCAATAAAATAACAGGTATGATTGAACGTATAAAATTCCTGATTAATCGTATCAGAGAGCGACTGTGGGTAAAGCCTCTTGCAATGAGCCTGCTATCCATTGCCGCCGCGCTGGTCGCCAGAATAGCCGACAGTACCAACCTCGGCCTGGTGGTGCCAGTTGTTTCGACCGACTCCATCGATACTCTCCTGTCCATCATGGCCGCCAGTATGCTGACTATCGCTATCTTTGCGGTGGGGGCAATGGTGGCGGCCTATTCATCGGCGAGCAACACGGCATCGCCGAGGTCGTTTACACTGATAATCGCCGACGATATCTCTCAACGGGCCCTGTCAACTTTCATTGGAGCATTTATTTTCAGCATTGTGGGGCTGGTGGCTTCAAAGAATGAATTTTTCGAAAGGGCAGGGAGTTTTGTCCTTTTTCTATTCACCCTGGCGATGTTCGGAATAGTCGTTGTACGGTTCGTCCGCTGGGTTGATCGAATTGCCCGGCTTGGCCGCCTTGGCAACACTATTCATAAAGTGGAAGAAGCCACCGCGGAGGCGATGAAGCGGTACCGGGATGCCCCGGCGGTTAAATGCCTGCCGGCAGGTTCAGTGCGGAGCCCGGATCATGCCATATACCCTGATTCCGTCGGTTACGTGCAGCGAATCGATCTCTCCAAACTGCAGTCCTGCACCATAAAGATTGATGGGCAGATTAAGGTTGAAGTCCTTCCGGGAGCCTTTATAACTCCAACTCGCCCGCTTGCGTACGTCAGTGGAGAATCTCAGTCTGATGAGGATTTTGACGAAAGGGAGGTAGTTGAGGCCTTTCTGATCGGGGAAAGCCGGATGTTCGATAATGACCCGCGTTACGGCCTGGTGGTGATGTCGCAAATCGCTGACCGGGCGCTCTCGCCGGCGGTTAATGATTACGGAACCGCAATCGATATCATCGGAATCCTGGTGCGGCTGTTCGTGATGTGGGCCGCTCCCGGCGAGGAAGAATCCGATTCGGAGGCAGAATATGACCGTGTCGAGGTTCCTGAGTTATCAGTCCGGGATATGTTTGACGACGCGTTCACGGCGATTGCCCGTGACGGAAGCGGTGCAGTGGAGGTGGCGACCCGAATACAGCAATCTCTATCCTCTCTGGCATTGATTGGTGATTCTTCAATGCGCGAAGCCGCAATACACCATGCCCGCCGGGCTCTTGCCTATGCGGAGAAACGGCTGGACAACCCCCAGGATCTTGAATTGGTTCGCGAGCTGGCGGATTTCGCGAGAAAAGAGAATAACTCCTGATAAAATCGGCTTTATGTAATTTTCAGCCGGAACGGCACAGCTCAAAACGCGCGCGCCCTGAAAGTAAGAATATATTGCAAGGAGTAGAAACTCTATATGAAAGAGCGCCTGATGCCTCAAATCCTTCAGTTAATTCGTGGCAAAAAATACTTGATTTGTCCGGGAACAGGTGATAATCTACCGCACTGTATGAGCTTTATCAGCGACGGGGGCCGGATGAGATCGTATCTCCGGCATGTTCAAAGATTAATCCTGGGGTTAGGGACATGAATGGACTGACATTCTGGTTGATTTTATGCGGTTTAATTTTCATTTATCTGGGATACGTTCTGATCAAACCGGAGAAGTTCTGAATGATTACTTCAATCCTGTTGCCTCTGATATTCTTCTTCCTGATTCTGGCGGCACTGGTATATATCCTTGGCGAATATCTGGCCTGGGTCTTTCGCAGGGAAATGGATACGGGAAAAGATAAGGAATCCTCTGTACCGGTACTGACCAGATATCTCGAAAAGCCATTAATGGGGCCGTTGGAAAGATTCATATACAGGGTTTGCGGTATCGACCCCGACCATTCGATGGGCTGGAAGGAATATTTCCTTTCGGGGTTTATCCTCAACGTAATTCTGTTCGTATTTCTCTATCTCGTGTTCATTCTTCAGGGAGCGTTCCCCCTTAATCCCGATGGAATGCCTGGAATCAGCTGGCACCTGGCCTTCCATAACGCCGCGACCTTCGTAAGCAACACCAATCAGCAGCACTACTCCGGAGAGATCAGCCTGAGCTACTTCTCCCAATTGTTCGCTGTGGTCCTGGCCATGTTCCTGTCAGCCGGTACCGGGATGGCCTATATGGTAGGTTTTGCCAGGGGGTTGTTGAACAAGGAGGATCCTTACCTGGGAAACTTCTATACCGCCTTTATAAAATCCGTGTCCAGGTTCCTGCTGCCCCTGAGTTTCCTGGTCGCCCTGGTACTTCTTGCGCAGGGGGTCCCGCAGACGATGAAAGGGGCGGTGGAGGTGCAGACCCTGGAAGGAGCGGGCCAGGTTATCTCAAGGGGGCCGGTGGCGGCGCTGGAGGCGATCAAGATGGTCGGAACTAACGGGGGAGGGTTCTTCGGAGCCAACGCGGCGCATCCCTACGAGAATCCAACCCCTCTTACCAACCTTCTGCTGAACCTGGTTCTGCTTGCGGCACCTATGGCCATGGTGTACGCTTTCGGCGTCTGGATGCGCAAAAGACGGCACGGAGTAATTATTCTAACTGCGGCATTCCTTATAATCGTGGCGCTTCTGGGTATGGGTATCCTGGGAGAAACAGGACCCAATCCGGCCTTTCAGGAGTTGGGCCTTGACCAGTCTGCGGGGAACATGGAGGGTAAGGAAACCAGATTCGGTGTAACCCTTAGCGCCCTTTGGGGAGTTTCCACCACTTCGACCACCAGCGGAGCGGTAAACTCGATGCATGACAGCTTCAATCCCCTGGGACAACTTGCCTTATTCCTGGGTATGAGCATGAACTGCCTGGTAGCCGGCGTTGGAACTGGATTGCTCAACCTGTTGACCTATGTGCTTATCTGTGTTTTCATCGGGTCACAGATGGTGGGAAGAACGCCCAGCTACCTGGGAAAGAGAGTTGAACCATACGAAATCAAATGGGCCGCCATAATAATCCTGCTTCTCCCCACCCTGGTGCTGTTTCCCACCTCTCTGGCCCTGGTAACGGATACCGGCCGGGAAGGGATCACCAATTCCGGCTACCACGGCCTGAGCCAGATAATATACGAATACTTTTCAGCCGCGGCTAATAACGGCAGCGGTTTTGAAGGGCTGAAGGACAATACGGTCTTTTATAACCTGTCCTGTGGAATCGTCATATTGGTGGCCCGGTATCTGCCGATACTTCTTCAGATGATAATTGCCGGTTCATTCGCCAGAAAGAAATTACGCCCTGAAACGGTTGGCACCATGAAAGTGGAAAGCATAGCTTTCCTGGTACTGTTCATAGGAGTGCTGATTATAATAAGCGGGCTGGTCTTTATCCCGGCTTTCGCTCTGGGCCCCATAGCGGAAATACTGCAAGGCCTGTAGGTAAAAATGGAAAAGAAACAGATAAATCAGGCTCTTCGAGACTCCGTGGTCAAGCTCGACCCCAGGTACCTGGTCAAGAATCCGGTCCTGTTCGTAGTGGAGCTAACCACTATAGTTACCATCATGATGATGATCACCCCTGGTTTCTTCGCCGGCGCGGAAAGCAGAGCATATTACGGATTTATCGCCGGAATACTGATATTCACGCTTTTATTTGCAACATTTGCGGAATCCCTGGCCGAGGCTCAGGGCGAGGCTCACACCGAGAGCCTGCGGGCTATGAAAGAAAACGTCAGAGCAAACCGCCTGAAGAAAGATGTGCCGCTGAAGGAGATAAAGGAAGATGACTTCGAGGAGGTGGATGCGGAGGAGCTGCAAAAGGGCGACCTGATAATCGTCAGAAAGGGAGAGCAGATACCCGGGGACGGCACCATTGTGGAGGGGTCGGCTTCCATCGACGAGTCGGCGATTACCGGCGAGGCAGAGCCGGTGATCCGCCAGAGCGGAACAGACGCCAGTTCTGTCACCGGCGGTACCGAGGTGCTGAGCGACCAGATAAAGGTTGAAATAAGTGTGGAGGCCGGAGAATCATTTCTGGATCAGATGATATCGATGGTGGAAAGCGCTAAACGGGAAAAAACCCCCAGTGAGATATCACTCACCGTACTGCTGGCCAGCTTTACCTTCATCTATATGCTTGTCATCAGCACTATGTCATTTTTCGGACGGTACGTTAACATGACAGTGGATGTGGCCAATCAGATAGCGCTGCTGATAGGGCTGATGCCCACCACCGTCGGAGCCCTCCTCTCGGCGATACGGATTGCCGGAATGACCAGGGTGACCAAACACAACGTTATAGCCAAATCTGGAAAAGCGGTGGAATCTGCCGGCGACCTGGACGTCCTGGTTCTGGACAAGACCGGAACCATTACCACCGGGGAACGGGTGACCATCGCCTTTATTCCACTGGGAGGCCATAGCGAGGAAGAAGTTGCCGAGGTGGCATTGAAGGCCTCTCTATACGATCAGACTACCGAGGGCCGCTCGGTGGTAGCACTGGCGAAACAGCAGGGCCTGGAGATCAATGAAGATGAACTTCCGGAAGACAACTTCGTGGAATTCTCCGCGGAAACCGGAATGAGCGGCATAAATCTGCCTGGCGGGCAGGAATTACGCAAGGGGTCGCTGGAAGCTGTCAGAGAAGTAGCGGATTCCATTCCGGACGACCTGGAAGAGAAGGGAAACCAGGTCGCCGACTCAGGAGGAACCCCTCTCGCGGTTCTGGTGGACAGGGAGATCATCGGCATTATCCACCTCCAGGACGAATTGAAGGAAGGAATAGGAGAACGTATTGCAGAACTGCAGAAGATGGGCATAAAAGCTGTAATGTGTACGGGTGATAACGAGCGTACCGCCCGTTATATTGCCGAAAAGGCGGGCATTGATGAATACTACTCAGGGTTCAAGCCGGAACAGAAAATAAATCTGGTCCGGGAGATTCGAGCGGAAGGCAATCTGGTCGGTATGACCGGCGACGGCACCAACGACGCCCCGGCTCTGGCACAGGCCGATCTGGGCCTTGCCATGAACGCGGGCACAGTGGCCGCCAAGGAAGCCGGCAATATGGTTGACCTGGATTCCGATCCGACAAAACTGATAGAGGTTGTCGGTATAGGCAAACAGCTACTGATGACCCGCGGTTCACTTACCACCTTCAGCATAGCCAACGATGTGTCCCGTTACTTCGCCCTGGTACCCGCTATTTTCGCCACCGGAGCGCCGATACTCGGCAAGATCAATCTGCTCAATCTGCACTCCGCCCAGAGCACCATTATTGCCTCGCTGATTTACAACGCCCTGATAATTCCTTTTCTGATACCGCTGGCTATGCGGGGGGTAGATTATAAACCGGTCAGCGCCTCAAGGCTGCTGACCAAGAACCTGTTGACATACGGGGGCGCCGGATTCGTGGCCCCCTTCATAAGCATCAAACTGATTGACTCTTTCCTGGTCTACCTCGGTTTTTTCTAGACCGGCGGGAGTATAATATCTGGAGGAACTCTGATAGATGGTTGATGAAAAAGAATCAAAAGAAGAGCGGAAGAAGGAAAGCGAGGCTGCCCCGGCGGAATCCGGGGGCCGGATGGCTGCAGATGAGAAAGACGAGAAAGAGATTCCGACACCCGAACCGGAGCCCTTTCTGCGCCACTTCTCCAGCAGCCTGCGTTTGCTGATTGCCGGGGTACTGATTTACGCCGTGTTATATCCGGCCGTGCTCCTTCTGGCCGGAAAGGTCTTCTGGGGCGATAAATCCGAAGGAAGCATGGTTCATATTGACGGTAAAATTATCGGGGCAGAATTGATTGGGCAATCCTTCGTTTCAGAAAAGTTCTTTCATCCACGCCCCTCTTCCAAGGGATACGACGGGAGGAACAGCGGCTCGCAGAACCTGGGCCCATATAATGAAGCCCTGACCGAAAGGGTAACCGCCCGTCTCGGAGAACTTCAGGAGCAGGGCATCGCACCGGACGGAATCCCGGTCGGCTGGGTAACAGAGTCGGGTTCGGCCCTTGATCCCCATATAACGCCGGCGGCAGCCCTTCTCCAGGTCCGGCGGGTAAGCCGGGCTGCCGGCCTGCCTCGAGAGGATTTGGAAAGAATGATCGATAAGCACACTGAGAGAAAGACAATGTGGATATTCGGGCAGGAGAGAGTAAATGTGCTGATGCTGAATCTGGATGTTCAGAAACGTATGGAGGGATCTGAATGAACGACCAGTCTGAACAGCGGGGAAATGACAGGAAAGAAGAAAAAAGATATGAACATGTCCTGATACCGGTATCAAACCCGGACACCGCCGAGGAACTGGTCAGGCTGGCCTGCAGCATCACCACACCCGCTTCCATACTTCACATAGTGAATGTAACCCCTGAAACCTCTTTTACCGACAGGACCACTTCCTGGAGAAAGAGCTCAAAACTGGTCGTGCAGATGACACACGTGGCCAGGCGGCTCGGCCGTGTAGCCAACCCGAAAGCGGTAACTTCACAGTCGATCGCAGATGCCGTGGTGAAAACGGCTGAAGAGATTGAAGCTGATCTGATTATCATGGGGTGGTTCGGGAAAGTTATCCCGGTTGCGGTAAGGAAAAGCAGAGTGGTCAACAAGGTGCTGCACAGGGCGGGGTGCGACACGGCGGTACTGAAGTCCCGGGGGCAGCTCCAGGAGGTAAAAAGGATTATTTTCCCGGTGGGGCCGAAGTTTGACGACGAACGTTTTGCCGCGCTGAAGGCGTTCAGGAGAATAAGAGGTACAGAAGTAGTATTCGTGAATGTGCTGACTCCCGGTACGAATAAAAATGAAGAACAGGCGCGCGAAATCCTCTCTGAATATGCCAATCAATTGAGCGGCCCTGCGGAATCCAGAGTAATACATTCCAGAAATGTCGTGGAAGGTATATTGAGTATAGCCGAGAAACAGGACCTGATAGTTATCGGCCCGGGCCGGGAATGGGTATTCAACAGGTTCCTGTTCGGCCTTCGCGCGGATCAGATAACAAACCGGGCTCCCTGCTCGGTCCTTCTGTACAAATCCAGGGAGGTAAAGGTAAAGTCCTGGATTCGGGGCCTGTTCAAGGCAGCCTGGATGAGTCTTTCCAGCAGCGGAAAAGAATAACCATGCTGGTAAACCTTAAGATCTGCATAAGATGAACTCCACCGATTGGCCTGTTCCGGTTTTTCCAGAGCTTTCTCCACGCATTTCATAAGCGCCCTGGATGTAGCCGTCTCTCCGGAGGCCGTATCCACCCGTGGGGATTGTTCTTTCATCATGCGGGGTATTACCTGAAGGCCCTTCCGGACGTATTCATTGCCGGCCCCGTTCTCCAGAATTTCGATATTCCTTATTTCCCCGGATTGTACTGATACCGGAATCGCTGAAACCCAGATGCCGGGCACCTCCTTCAGGGTTTTGTACATTATGTTTCAGCCCTTTTCCGTCCCGTATGCCGGTCTCCTGCCTAAGGGCCAGTTCAGGAAAGCGGGGCAGGCGCAGTGCGCTTCTTATCTGCCGGATAACTGTCACCCCTGGCCCGGAGCTCCCATCCCGGCAGAAACCGCCGCTGAGCAAAGTTGCCTCTCCCCGCTGGCGTGAAATTTCCATTCAGCGCCGGCCGTTCCGGCAGAGAACTATCTGAATGCCAGACATATTGAGCTGACGATGTCAGCTTCCCCCTACCCCTTCGGCGATACGGTCGCCGGCCTCCCTGTCGATGTTGCGCCAGTATTCGAAAGCCCGCTCGAGGACCGGTTCAGTCACTCCATTCTTCAGGTGCCCGATCACGTTGGATACCAGCCGGTCGCGCTGCGCGTCATCCATCACTTCCCTTACCAGGGTTCCGGGCTGCACGAAGTCGTCATCATCCTCGCGCCTGGTGTAGGCCGCGCGGATGAACTCGCCGCTTGCGCTCCAGATCGCATCCTCAGGATAGCGCTCCGGATCCGGCCTGGGACCTCCCTTTGAGTTCGGCTTGTATACGGGATCTGAAACGTTATCGATTCTCATCCTGCCACCCTTGCTGTAGCTGCGTACAGGGCATTTCGGCCGGTTCACCGGGATCTGCTTGTAGTTGACGCCCAGGCGCGCCCTGTGAGCGTCACCGTAGGAAACCAGGCGGGCAAGAAGCATCTTATCCGGGCTGGGGCCGATACCCGGCACCAGGTTGTTCGGCTCGAAGGCCGCCTGTTCGATCTCGGAGTGAAAGTCGGACGGATTGCGGTCCAGTGTCAGCCGCCCCACTTCATGCACCGGATAGTCGCCATGGGGCCATACCTTGGTCAGGTCGAACGGATTGAACCGGTAGGTCCCGGCCTCTTCGAAAGGCATGATCTGAACTTTCAGGGTCCAGCTTGGATAGTCGCCCCTCTTGATCGCTTCGAACAGGTCGCGTCGGTGGTAATCGGCGTCCTCTCCTGCTATGCGGTCGCCCTCCTCCTGAGTAAGGAATTCTATTCCCTGGTCAGTCTTGAAGTGGTATTTAACCCAGAACCGCTCCCCTTCGGCGTTGATCCACATAAAGGTATGGCTGCTGTAGCCGTTCATGTGCCGGTAGCTCCTGGGGATGCCGCGGTCGCTCATCAGGATGGTAACCTGGTGAGCTGATTCAGGGGACAGGGTCCAGAAGTCCCACTGCATGTCGTTGTCCCGCAGCCCGCTGTCCGCGCGGCGCTTCTGTGAATGTATGAAGTCCTGGAACTTCATGGGGTCGCGCACAAAGAACACCGGCGTGTTGTTCCCCACCATGTCGTAGTTACCCCCGGTGGTATAGAACTTCAGGGCGAAACCCCGGACATCCCTCCAGGTGTCGGGGCTGCCGCTTTCGCCGGCTACCGTGGAAAACCGGGCCAGCACCTCGGTTTTCGTCCCTGGCTGGAATACCGCCGCCCTGGTATAGGCGCTGACGTCCCCAGTCACCTCGAAGTGTCCAAAGGCGCCGGAGCCCTTCGCATGGGGCTGGCGGTCCGGAATCATCTCCCGGTTGAAATTTGCCATCTGCTCGACCAGGTAGTGGTCGTGAAGCAGGATCGGTCCGTCCGGCCCCACGGTAAGTGAATATTCGTCGCTGGATACGGGGATCCCGGCATCTGTCGTTGTAAAATTACGATCATCTTTTTTCATGGTAATACCCCCCAATTATTTAACTGCAGTAATTAACCATCTGATTCTTACTCCCGGCATCGAGGTGCAGATCAGGGATGGGAAGGTCACAATTCAGCTGGCAGAGCCTGCTGTCCTCCGGACTTCTATAAGATCTGGAGCCGAGCACCGTCAGTAATGCTGATTCTCTCATTTATATGCCCTTCATTCAATATATTTTATCATTAAATTGACCGGGCCGGTCATCCCAGGCCCCTGGTAATCATTGGAAACCATTAAGATACAGATTAGTTCAATCAATAAAGACAACCCGGCAGACATCACCTGCCCGGCAGCGTTTCATCCTCATTAAGCGCCGATATTCGCCTCAACTGTAAGATGAGCAGAGGTTGCACGGCCTTTAAGTTGAACTTTCCTGCAGCGGGTGGCTCACCATTCCATCAACTATCTTTCGGTGGCCGAATTAACCCGGACACAAGGGCAACCGGCCGGAATCCGGGCTCCCGGATTATTAAATTGCCGGATTGCATATTTATCTCTTGAAGCCTGGCCGTTATCAGTCTATTATCAGAGCCATAAATCAGATGGTTGCTTTTGAATCTCAAGGGAGAGTAAAATGAAGAAATTGATATTAACTCTCGCGATAATCCTGCTTCTGGCAACTGATGTTTATGCCTGTGAAGCTTATACAGCGTTTCTGTTTACAGAAGGAGAAGACCCGACTGCTGAAACATGCGAGGCATATCCTGCCCAGTTTGAAAGCATAGATATCAGACTCTGGATTTGCAGTGACCCCGGCAGAGGATTGGCAGGCTTCGAGCTGGGAATTGACTTCGACAGCGATGATACGGTGGGGTACACCCTGAATCCCGGAGTAGGCCCCATAATCGGCGATATTACATCTGAAGCTTTCGCTGGAGCTTTTATGGTGTGCCAGACTGATCAATGGGTATGGATTGTAAAGTATCAGGTTTTATATGCCGGAACACCCCACAGGATTTACCTGGTCCTGAACTCAGAAACAGTTCAGTCGATAGTAACATCATGTGAAACCGATTACCCCCAATATGAACTCTCCGAAGGAAACCGCTTCGGAGTAAATATGGCCTGTATAGTCGACTCTGAAGAAGAGAGTTGGGGAGCAGTGAAAGCCATGTACAGGTAATCCCGGGAAGAAAACGCGCTGAAGTAGTGTTTCAAAATATTTAATTTCAGCAATCCCGGCCCATTGACATTTAACACACCCGGCTGACGTAGAGGATAAGACACGGGATTATGGGGTCCTCTTCGGATTAAAAACAGCGGCAGACTTCAGCTCTCCGGGCCGGGCAGGCACTGAAGGCCCCTGGCCAGGCCGAAACCCCGTGAATTGATCAAGGATATTATTCACCCCGGTTGCCTTATAGTTATATACACTCTGCTGAGGTCAGTCCTACTCCGCTTGAGAATAACCCGGAGTCGGCCGTGGGATAATCTCGAAATCAAAGGTGGAATCGTTGGTGTCCAGCCCCAGCTCCCTTCTTTCCACTGACTGGCCGCTGTACTTGACAATACCGATACCGGCAAACCCCGCGTCCACTCTCCGGGTCAGGTTCTTGATCCTGTCAGCCTGTGATGAGTACTCCACTCCATCTATCACATCATCCAGAGGGATTACAATCTGCTGACTGGTGGCCCCCGAAGACTGAACATAATCCTCTATTGTCCAGTTTTCTCCGGTGGCCAGCACCACAGCATCATACCCCAGGTTTATCATCCAGTCCGGGCCCATATCGGGGTTAATTGAGAGCAGGTTGGGCACTTCGGGATTGTCGTAATCATACTTCTGGGGATTGAAAGTTTCCCAGTCCGCATCGGACAGGTCCACACTGTTTTCAGCCCACATGGTATGGTCCATGGCATCTCCGGCTATAACCACTATCTCCCCCGGGGCAATGGGGTACTCTCTCCCGGTAACCGGAGTTCCCGGAAACTGGTAGGCGTAGATCGCTCTGACATAATCCAGCGGCGGGTCTTCCACATCGGCTTCTACCGGCCTCTGCCTGGTTATTATCATTCCGTCCAGGTACATGGTGTCCGCGGAAGCGTTGTACAGCTCGCAGAACTGGCCATAGAAATAGAACGATGAGGCATCCGAGCCGCAGAAATATATCTCGTTTATCATCAGGTCGCTGGACCTTATCAGAGAGATCACCACGGTGTCTTCGACAGCCTCATCCCCCAATATCCTGTAATCGCCGCCGCCGGTGAACACCTTTTTGGCATCGCCAAGATCGAGACTGGAAGTGGCGAAGATCGAGTAATCTCCGGTGGGCAGATCATAGAAAGAAGCCACTCCAGACATGTCTGTAGTTGTTACCATGTTGTACTCGTGATTTCTGGCGGAAAGATGAATCTCCGCGCCGTCTACGAAGTTGATCGGCATGGACTCTATTCCGCCGAAGAGGCCGGAAGTATCGGCCACAGCCACTTCCAGGTAACCTTCACCGTCGGGCATTTCAGGCATGTCCTCCCCGCAGCCCGTCATTACTGCAGCTGCCAGCACAAAAATAATGACTGCAACTGTCCGGTATATTGTATGTGAAAATAGTTCAGTGATCCTGCTGATCTTTTCGCTGCTTTTCTTATTATCCACGGCCAGCATAATAACTCCTCCTGCGATATGCAACCACCTGGCGCCAGTTCATTCAATGTCCATTCAAATATATGATAACAGGCCGATGCTGTCAATTCTGTCAGAAACAGCGCTGTAATAAAACCGGGCATACCCCTTGAAGGAATTGGAGTATTAACATCGCAGAAGACGCTGTTTTTCAACTCCGGTTCAATGATTTCACCTGCAGCCTAACCTCCTTTCCATACGAGAGGTCGAGAAGAATATTTGCTTGCTATCTATTTTATGCAAAATCTCTTTTAACATGGAGATTGTCCCGGACCAGTTTTCATCCATCGGCGCATATTTCCTGTCCCGTATTCATTTGTTTATTTATCCGCGACTTTTGACCTCAACTTTATTTTTTATGCAAGGATATCCCGCTTCCCGGGAAACCGGAGCCTCAGGTCAACACCAGAAGAGCTTGTGGCGTTGCGGGAGCAACTTCTCTCATATGAATTGCTGCATTGATTAGAAATTGAAATTCGTTCTGAGCCCGAAAAGAGCTATTCGTTCCGAACCGCCGCCCGCGTTCCAGACCATCTGAAGGTGGGGCGAGAGGCAGGCCCATTTATTCAGACGGCAGCGAGAGTAAATTTCCATTATCCGTTCATTATTCAGGTCATGATCTGCGGGTATATTCTCTCCTGCCGCAAGGCCCAGCACCACTGTTTTGCCGGCAATCTCCCGCACAAGGCGGGTTCCGGCGCTCCAGGACGATTCGATTCTCCAGAAGTCGGCGAGATCATCCTGGTTTCTGCCGTAACGGGCGAATAGATTGAAAGCTCCAAACGACACGTGATCGAGACTGACGCCATACCCGTAGGCGCCTTCAGCTGAGGGATGCTGATAGCCGTAAACCCGGAAATTGGATTCAAAATCTGAATCGGGCAGAAAAGCAATCCCGATACCGGCTATCCTGTATATTTCTTCAAACAGGTCTTTTCCCGAATTGTCCGCGCTGGAAAGCCCCACCTGAAAGTGAAGGCGATTTGCCAGGGTGGTCCGAAAACGAACCCCAGGGGCGTTTTCCGGCACGGCGAAGGCGGCGCTGTTTACAAACGCGCTGCTGATGAACTGGGTAGTCTCATCATTAGCCGAGGCATTATTATCAAAATAGTTGGTCAGGTCGATCTTTCCGGCGGTGATTGTAAATATCCTGTCACACATGGTAAATTCAGACCAGGCCTCCAGCACGGTCAGACGGTCCACCCCGTCTTCGTCCTGAGTTGAGCCCGCGTCGTCATTCAGCCCGGCCATTGTTGAATAAAACTCGTCCGGCCCGTCCCCCCCAACCGCTTCCAGATCGAAGAAGAGCAGGCTGTGAGGCCCGAAGGCGGTATGGGCGTAGATATCAAATGACCCGGCCCCCATGGTGTGACCGTCTCCGCCGCCATGTCCATACTGCAGAATGGTGGTTGAACCTCCGTTGAATCTGAGCTGCCCCGGCCTTCTGGTGATAGCCTCCAAAAGCGCTTCAACTCTGTTCCGCCTGCTTCTTCTGTTCATATTCGCCCTCTCTACATTCTCATCGTCCTCCTCCATCAGCGCAACCAAGTCATCCGCACTTGCAAGGCCTCTACCCCTGCCTCTTCGCCTTCCCCCTCCACTCTGCTCCTCCATCGACTGTATCTTTCTGCGCAGGGAATCAATTTCAGCTTCCAGCCGGCGGATACTGCGCGCCGTGGTTGAATCAGCTTCCCGGGCTATGACCATTTCAGCTGGGATAGTTGATAAAATTATTAAAAGTAATAAAAGGGCAGAATATCTGTTCATGACTCTTTCCTGTTCCATAACTTATTTATACATCGAGCTTTCCAGAACCCAGTGATATTTTTTAATCCTGTTATGGCATTACGCTTACTTCACCAGGATTCAGGAATAGCCCGGGTTAATTACCAGAGCAAATTAACAGAAAGGATTGGAAGTTTCCACTAAAAAATGAAAGTAGATCCCCGGCGGGCATGCCCGTGCAACTCCGACCTGCGGGTTATTAGATGCCCTGTGCAATCAAGGAGGCAGAATCACGCTTTAAATTAACAGTTCTTTCAAGGTCAAACCTTTATCAGGCCCGGCTATTACTGAGGCTGGATTCTGAAATAAAGTAGAAACAGATCAGGTAACAGTCGAAAGAGACAATGACAGAAATATTCATCATGCATATAATGGATTTAATGGTTAAGTCAATACACAATAAGATTCGTGAAAAAGGAGGCAATGACTATGAAAGTGTCAGTAGACCAGGATCTATGCACCGGATGTGAATTATGTGTCGAAACATGCCCGGATATTTTCAAGATGGACGAGGATGTGGCAGTAGCTTACAAAAATAACGATCCCGTACCGGAAGAGATGGAAGAATGCGCCAGGGAAGCCTCTGAAGGATGCCCTGTGGAAGCGATACCGCTGGAAGAATAAAGAATACAATGCGTATTTAATTTCCGGTGAAAATGCGGGGTGCCGGTAAAGGCAGAAAAAGGAAAAGGGTAATTGCCTGGGAAAATCCTCATAATAGCGGTCGTACTGTTAATCCCGGCCGGATTCATTATTTCCAGGTCACAACCTGACCGCGCTGCGGTCCTGGATTATCTGGAGAACGTGGATGAGAATTTCCGTTTCACCTTCAAGGAGCCGATGTCGATCTCTCTGACTCATCACAGAAAGCGGAACAGAACTCTTCTTTTGATTTCTCCAGGCGGCCGAGCCGGTGACTGGACGCCATCATGCTGCAATTCGAATACCTCAACAGGAAGAAGATCCCCCCGCTTGATCATTTCCTGAAATCGCTGGAAGGATTTGCTGACAGCGTCCCGGAGGGCGTCCCCCTTGCTATAGAGACAGGAAACAGCAACTACCTGCATAGAGAGTATTTTCAGCCCCTGCGGGAAAAGAGCCTGATGCGCGTATTCTCCGAAAAGATCTATATGCCTCATGCTTACGGGGTCTATGAGAAGTCCGGTGACCTGCTGGCCGTGGTGGCGGCTATCCGGCTGCCTGGTGGAGACAGGAAGGATATTGAAAGTTGACCGGTAAGGAATGGAATAAACTGGTTGACCCTGAAGATGACCTGGAGGAGGTAGCGGCTATGGCCAGGGATATTGCATGAAGAGAAATATATCTGACAATTAATATCAATAATCATTACGAAGGGTCCGCGCCGCTCACTATTGAGAGGCTCGAGGCGATGCCGGGGATCAGATAATTATATTTTCCCCTGATGCCTGTATTGAGTATTGATTATCGTAAAATCCGGTTATGAACAGACAGGGCCGCCCCGTTAGCCAGGTAGAGGTTTTACCAGCCGCCCATGAGCTTACCCTTGCCCATCCGCTTTGAATGCGTGGTGGAAGGTGACCTTTCCTTCAGGAATATACCCATCAAAGGAGAGAGCGAAAAAGGCCTCCCGCGGCACTCCATCATGAACGAGGCCGGCCGGATTCTCAAAGCCGATTTTTCCGTAGTAATCCGGATACCCCACCAAGCAGCATCCCGCCGCATTCAGGTTCTTCAGCTCGGATAACCCTTTCTCTATCAGAGCCTTGCCAACCCCCCTGCCCTGATATTCCGGCAACACCGATACCGGCCCAAGCCCATACCAGCCCGGTGTTCCGTCCGATACCGTCACCGGGGAGAATGCTATATGGCCGACAATCCTGCCATCCAATTCCGCAACCAGCGACAGGGTGAGGGCTCCGGCGGCGCGGAGAGCCTCTATGATGAAATGCTCCGTCTGGCCGCTGATTTCAAGGGTCTTGAACTCGGCAATGGTTACTCCGGTTATCGCGCCGATATCGGCGCCGGTCTCGTTTCTGATAATTATCGAGGGGATTATAGAATTCATTCCGGTCAGTACTCCTCATCTCCATCCAGGGCGAACCTGTAGCGAACGCTCATCGAAGCAGGTGTATCCAGATTGTCAGCGAAGTAACTCAGCCTTGCCGCAATGTCAACTTCTCCCCCATCACTCTTTCTGATATTAAGTTTCAGTTCCAGCACCGCAATCATGGAGTTAAGTGTTCAGGTTGACGCCCCTTCAGTAGATTTAATTTTGGTTCTATATAGAGGCGGCGCTGTGCAGGCGACTTTAAGCAGACTGCCGTCTTTATAGCGCTGTCTGACCAGGTCGCGAATATGTTCTGCAATCGCTCGCTTTGGATTCTGCCCCAGCCAATAGAGATTGATTGCCATATCCGAAGGAAATCCAACGCTTCTATTTTCGTTTTCTTCTTTAGCCATTATCCCGGCACTCCCTTAAGCGCTATGACACTCAAATACAGCTGACAAGCCGCTTAGAGTCTTGCATGTGTTTTGCCAACCTTTCGTATTATTCAGGGTTATTGTAGCCCAGGCACGAATGGCGACAAATGCGATTATAAAACATTCCGGTGTACATGAAAATATCTCTTTTTGCCTACTTCCTGGGTTTTATACTTTTCTGGATAATCAGATTCAATTTTCAATGACCCGAAGAAACTCTCCATCACAGCATTATCCCAGCAGCCCTCCCTTCCGGCTCATACTGCAGAGCATACCGTGTTTTATGAGCTTCTCCTGGTACCTGTAACCGGCGTACTGTATGTACACACCCCTCTCTGAGTGTTGCAGAAGCCCTAGAGACGACCTTCTGGCCTCTATGGCCATATCCAGAGAATCTAATACAGGTTTTTCAGTCTACCGCCTGTTCATGGCCCAGCCCACGATGCGCCTCGAATACAGGTCCATCACCGTTACCAGGTATAACCACCTTCATCTGTTCGGATATGGGTTATATCCAATATCCATATTCTGTCAGGTTCTTTAATCTCAAAACACCTTTTCAACAATAAATGCGCTACAGCGCAATCATGCCTTGAATCCGTCGTTCTCCGGAACTTTTTCCTGAACCTTGCCCTTATCCCGTTCTTCCTCATTAATCTCTCCACTCTCTTCGAGAGGCATAAATATAATAAGATCAGTCCACACACTTCTCCTTAGTACATAAATCGGGTGCAGGTCAATTATCGTGGGCGAAATATCCAGGCACTTTCCCTCTCTTCTCAGCACTGCTCTTCCCGTGGATACAATTAATTGAACCAATATTCTAAACATATGAACACGATATAGGTCAACTAAAAGAGGAGGTAGGTAATTGAAGGGTAAGCCGGTTAGGGTTAAAATTAATATTGGAATATATAATGAAAGGTTTATGCGAATGAAGAATTTTAATCTCCTTTTTACGGTACTCTTTATCATCGGAATGTCATTTATCAGCTGCGGCGAAGACGAAACCACGGGACCCGACTCCGGCGGAGACAACTTGTATGTGGAGATTGCCAGTCCCGCCGATGGCCAGACTTTCGTTGAAGGTGATACCATAAATTTCACAGGAAGTGGACTGAACCTGGAAGGCGGAGTCCTGGAAGACAGTATGCTGGTGTGGGTGTCGGACATTGATGACACCATAGGTATCGGGGGCTCTTTTATCAGAGACGATCTTTCCATTAACCACCATATAATAACCCTTACCGGAACGGACAGTGAAGGAAAAACCGGATCTGAAAGTGTCGATATAACGATTACCAGAGATTATTACCGGCTGATAACCGTCTCCGCCACAGCAGGCTATCAGATGGGATGGGGAGGGATAAGCGACGATGAAATACCGGTCCACACGGTATCACTGGATTCGTTCCGAATCGGAAAATACGAAATAACCTACGGACTCTGGAAGGAGGTGATGGACTGGGCGGTATCCTCCGGCGGCTACACCTTTACCAATGAGGGGAGAACCGGAGGGTGTTATCCAGCTCCCTGCGTCAACACCGACCGGCATCCCGTTACAGAAATAGACTGGCGGGACTGTATCGCCTGGTGCAACGCCTATTCGGAGATGGAAGGGTTGGAACCGGTATATTATACCTCCCCGGCTCAGACCGAAGTATACCGCAGCTCACTTCCCGTTTCCTATATATATAATGATTACGTGGATTGGTCAGCAAACGGTTACAGACTCCCCACCGAAGCGGAATGGGAATATGCCGCCAGATACATAGACGGAACCATGATCTCTTCAGGAGGAAAGCACTCCGGATATAATATATATGTGAATATCGAGGACTGCGCCTGGTTTTACCAGAATTCAGTGTCCGGCACTCACCCGGTCGGAGAGCTCAAACCAAACAGTCTGGGAGCACACGATATGAGCGGGAACGTCTGGGAATTGTGCTGGGACATTTTCGGAGAATACCCCTCCATTTCCCAGGATAATCCTCACGGCCCGGACGAGGGAACCGATAGGGTAATGCGGGGTGGCAGCTGGAACGGCTACGCCTCCTACTGTCAGACCTCGTACCGCAGAAGGATCAGGCCCAGAGACTCCTTTTACAATATCGGCTTCCGCGTCTGCAGAAACGTGGAATAGTAGCGTCTTCCGTAAGAACACCTTTTCTTTATGAGTTGACGGCGCCCGGAACCCCATCCGGAATCGTACTCATCGTCCATCCTCCAATTAGAACAGCGGAGGTTCCGCTATCTTTATCCGACAGCCGCTTTGGTGACCCGTAATTTAATGGAGGTTCGGACAAATGGTTGGCCACCGGGCACCTCACTCTTTATCGCTGCTATCAGCGGGGACTGAAAATCTCGATACCTGAAAAACAGGCAAAGTGGCAGCTGCCGCAAATGACAACCTAATCCTGGTATGGCAACAAGGGTCCCCCCCGGTTAATCTCCTGGCGTCCCCGGGAGCTTCACCCCGGCAATGAAGTATATTGATATTTCTTCCGCCCGCCTTGAACCTCTTCAGGGATTTACTATCAATAACGGCGCTTCCGGGTTATTACCCGGTGGCAGTCTCTCCGTGGACATTTTCAGGTTCGGGATATCCTTCATCATAGACTGTTCCAGTTCCGACAGCCTCCTCCCCATTTCATCCTCATTCTTACGGCTGCATTTCAGTATCAACTCCGACCTGTCCGGGACCATATTATGTCTTCTTCCTTCCTTCAGCCTCAATATCTCAGGATCCAAGAACGAGCCCCGGCCCTTTTTCCATCTTCCTTCCAATTCCATCGAAAACATTCCCTTTTGAGCGGCTGGCCGACCCCTCTTTAGAAATCTATTCATGCAGGGGGAGTCAGGCAAGATATACTCTGACTCGGCCTCAGCCCCACCCCAAAACCAATTCTGCTTTAAGTACCAGGAACATGGCAGAAGGAAATCTTCTTATTCCTGAAATCGGGGTAACACGACAAAGAACAGCTTGAATGGTTCTGCAAACCCTCCCCTCCACACTTGCCTGGTCGAAGGAGAAAATCCAACTTTATATACTTCGTCGAGAATCTGACGGCTCAGGAGCGCTCCGCCTGCGTAATCAAATTGAAAGTTAATAATAACAGCGTGATCTATCAGATATCTTGCCGGCCGTACAGGTTTTATGAATAGAATTATAAAATTAACTGGAATTCTTTTAATAATACTCTCCTTACAAGAATAAAGAGCTACAGTACCCTTATCTCATCAATCCACCAAATAACTAGAAATCCACTGCTGCCGGCCTGCCTTCCGGGCTCCAGAAAAGCCCATGTTCAAAACTGCATATTTCCATATGCTCTGGGCTGACTTTGATCAGTACATAATTCCTGTCGAAATCTGGATAGAATTTGGTCCATCCATCCCGCCAGTATTTCTTCTTAATTCCCGGTTCATCAATAAGCTCAGCCTTTCCGGCCACAGAAACGTAGCTTCTGCCGTCACTATCGTAATAATAAACCATGACATTGGGATTATTCTTCAGCTGCTTCACTTTGCGGCTGGCCGGATTGGTGCCAAGAAAGATCGTAAAATCCTCTTCCGGGGGGAAGGGCGACATGGCCCTTGCCTGCGGTCTATGGTCTTCATCAACCGTAATAATAGTGCGGCATTCAGCTGAATCGATGATGGTACGGGCCAGACTCAACAAGCTGTCCCTTGCCAGCTCCTGTTCCTTGAAATAATTTGCTTCCCGGGCTTTCAATGCAAAACCCGTATCCAGCAGCGAAATAACTGTCATACAAACAATGAAAAGGATTGGTTTGATCTTCATCATTATCTCCTGTTTTAAACAGATTACAATGAATTGATATTTTACCTGTTATCAACTAAAGGCACAAAGCTTTCATTCGCCAGTATCTTAAGATCAGCCAGCGTCAGCTCATGCAACCTGAGCGGCATCTTCTATAAGAGGCGGCTTCAGCCTTGCAAGAGCAACTCCCCTGGCTTTATCCCATTCAGTGCATTGAGTAAGATCCTCTTGAGCCCGGAATTCCCATTCCTTTTCTTCAGTTTAAACTCGGGGATCTTCATCTTTTTCATAATTTATCAAAACCCTTCCGGTCGTTCCCGGTCACCTCGCTGGCTGATATAACCCTGATAAGTTTTCCTCTTATCTTGAAAGCAACGGATAGTTTTCTTTTTGTATCAGTAATGCCCAATGCATAATATCGCTTTTCTCGTATCGAATGTTTTTCGCCCAGGCCGGATATCATAGGACTATCAAAAGGCTCGTTAATAGTTTGAGCATCTGTTTTGTTCCCTTATATTATTTATTGATACGATGTATAATAATACAGCTCCCGGTTGGTCCGCCGGAAACTGTATCGAATGATGAATTTGATATATATTATTTTATTGAAAGGCATCCTGTGAATAACTTCGAAGGTTTCAGCCCGGCCGAGATGCACCGGTTGCTGTATTACCCTTTCAAGTCTGAAGGGTCTCCTCTCAGGCTATGCGCTGATATTGAATCCCGGAAACTTGAAAATTCAAAATTCTTCAGAGATATAATTGTGGCGGCCTCAGGGAGCGCTGCCTGGATATACTTTGCATTGAAAACAAAACCCTAAAAACTGTACTTAAATTTAAAATATCCCATGTCATTATCACTATACTGGCCAAATTGGCCCTCGTCACCAACGAACAGGTTGGCTCCCAGCAGTACTTCGAAACCATCGGCCATATCGTAATAGATACGCGGACGAATTAAAGCATCATTATTGTTCAAACCGATATATGAAAACAATTCCAGTGTCAGTGTTTCGCGCATGAAATCACGCCGGGCACGCAGGGTTGCCGTGTTATTGAATTCATCATTCCTGATGCCCGGATGGTAATCCATTATGGCCTGCTGAATAAACTGGCCGCTCAGATCAATGTCCCATAAGCTGTAATCGAGACCCAGCAGATAGTGAATATAATTTTTTTCCACTTCAGCATCGGCGGTATTGAAGTATTTCCCGGAATACCATGCTCCCTCACCCCGAAATACAACGGGCCCCAGCGTGGTACTGAAACTGCCGCCCGCGATACCAAGGCGATGATGTTCCGGGGTTACCGTTAACGAAAGGATCTCCCTGCTTTCCGGATCAACGGATCTGCTGATATGCATGGTGGGGTCATCATCCCAGGCATAACCGGCCATAATTTCAAAATCGATGGCCGATGTCATAGCCGAATATTTGGCGAAAAATTCACTGTTCTTCAGAGAACCTTCAACCTCCCTGCGTGAATAATCATACCGGGGCGGTACAGGATAATCTATTTGCGGCCGCCAGATCGATTCTTCTTCCGGATATAGTGTCGGTGTAAACACAGGCAGCCAGACCGCCTCCAGATTATGATCACCAAGATAATAATCGAACTTAAATGCGGTAACGCCGATACGTATTTCTTCGAAATCCGGCAGCAGAAATTCACGCAGGTCCTTAGGCGAAATGATATCCGTGATAAATACCCCCTCTGCCTTACCCCAGATGATCTGTTGTTTGCCGATGCGCAGATCCACCTTATCGAAATAAACATCCATGTAAACTTCCCGAAGATCGATTTCCAGTTCGGAATCAGAATAATGATAAAGATATGGATTGGCCTTAAAGGCGATCTTGCCTTTTCTATGCTCCAGGTCGAGATTCAAGGTATTCTGAATGATCGAATACTCGTTTTCTTCGTTCATCAATATCCCCGTATAGTTGCGGACATAGCCATTAAGAGAAACTCCCCGCGCGAAAGCCATATTCACACTGCCCGAAACTAACAATCCAGCCAGGAATAATAGCCGCAGGAATGCTGCGCTCAGTTTATTGCCTCTAAGAGAAAATCTCATCTCAGCCCGCGTTTCATCATCCGTTCGGTAAATTTGCTGTCTGAAATACCGATGTCTACTTTTACGTCTTCCAGTAACATGTCGGTAGTGTGGTTTTTCTGCACGTTGTGCATCTGGCTGTGGGTGATAATCCAGTAATCCTTGATCTTTTCATATTTCTTAACTTTCAACCTTTTTAAATGATCTTCGTCTTCATCGTAGAATTCTTTTTTCAGTCCGATCCATTTGTCCTTTATTACCCAGGTTACGGTCCTCGAATACATGTATTCTTCCTCTCTGGGAATGCTTTCCACGACATAACAGTCTTCGCCGTTGAACTCCTCTTCCCGAAGCAGTTTGTGCTTATCTTCGGAGGGGTGCCGGTCACCAAGGTCATCGTAGGTAAAATCCGATCCCATAAAGTAGTCGCTTTTGCTGTCGCTGGAAATCCGTTTTACTCTTTTCAATGCCGGCAGGTAGATCCATTGGTCGTCGTCTCTGCCCTTTTCGTCGTAACTCCAGTTCATGAAGGATGTATTCCGTACATCTGCCGGGGAGAGAAAGAACATGATCTTCTTTTCTTCCTTTCCGAAATCCTTTATAAACTGCTTGATTTCACGAACACGGGTATCCCCCTGAGAGTTGATAAGCGTCATGGTCAACAGACCCTCCTGGTCTTCCCCGGTGGGACGATAGTAAACGCTCCGGATAATGTCGAGTCCGGCCGGGTCATCCTGACCATAGATCAGAATGGATACCGCCATAAGAAGTAAAAACAAACCGGCGTAGATAATTCCTCTCTTCATAGTCACACTCCTTTGCCAATGACATCTTTGATAATAAGCGGAATGTTGATCGCAGTGAAAGAAAATCTCTTCCATTCATTCCGCCCGTTCGTTTTGCCGCCTTTGACTTCGATTACGTTCCCGTCCAACTCGGAGTTTGACTCCAGCAGGGCTGCCCAACTCAAGGCAATAAGAATGAGCAGGATTGAAACACTTCCCGGGTCAGCAAAATTCATAAAATCGCTCTTACGCTTTCTTCTTAAAGTAAACATTAAATAAAACGAGCAGCAGATACATGATCGTCACCGTACCGAGAAAACTTGTGAACATATTCATGGAGACCAAAGCCCCCAGAGCCCGGTTCGGCGGAAACACGGAAGCCAGCAGCACCAGGAAACCGGCAATAACCACGATTGCGTTAAAGGCAATTGCCCTTCCGGAATGCTGCATGGTTTTACGCCCTGCGAGTCTCCTGTCTCCCGTTTCGTCGGCATAAATCTTATAGCGTTCGATGAAATGCACAGCGTAGTCAATGCCGATTCCGATCGCGATGCTCGAGAGCAGCGCCGTAGTGGTACTCAGAGGTATGCCGAGTAATCCCATTACACCGAAACTGATAATGGCGGTAATCGAGATCGGAACTGCGCCAATAATACCCGCGCTAATCTTGCGGAACATCAGGGAAAGCAGAATGATCACAATGATCAGCGACAATACCAGGCTTTTGATCTGCCCTTCCAGGATAAGATCGGTAAAAACAAGCCCCTTGTAACCCGATCCGGCGTAGTTAACCGTAAGGCCCAGGTCTTTCAGCTCCGGGATGTGCTCTTCAATTCTTGCTATGGCACTGTTCAGGGCGATTGAATTGTCGCTTTTCAACTGGAAGGTCAGATTTGCTTTCCTGTAATTGTAATCAACTACCTCCCAGAGGTTCTCGGGATCGCCGGACATTTCATACAGCAACAGGTACTGCGCTACCAGTTCCCTGGATGAGGGAATGACATTGAACCGGGCGCTGTCGGCGTGCATCACTTTATTCATCCTCTTCATATAATCGGTCAGAGCAAAGGAATTTCCCACTACCGGAAAGGACCCGACCACATCCGTTTGAAGGCTGTCTATAGCCCTGAGAATCTCCGGGTGCTTAAACGCATCTTTTTTCTCAGAATCCAGGATCACGTTCAGCGTTGACGTGCCGCCGAAATTCTCGTTAATAAAAGCGTCGGTCAAAACGATTTCGCTGTCCTCTTCGAACTTATCCAGAAAACTTGAATTTATCCATACCTGCGTTGTCCCCAGAATGGAGAGCACTACAACGGCGATCGTGACAAACATCGTTGCATATTTATGCTTTACAACCATCCCCGCCAGGGCATTAAGTAATTTATTTTCATTATCCCCGCCTGCTTCGCCTTTTTCCTTCCAGCCCGGCAAACCGAAAACCATCAATCCGGCCGGAACCAACAGCAGGGAAAAAACCATGGCCATCAATACTCCGAAGGCGGTAAAGAGCCCGAAGTATTTGATCGGATAAACTTCGGAGGTGAGCAGCGAAATAAAGCCTACTGCGGTTGTTACAGATGTCATCACTACAGGCTTCCACATCTCCCTGATCATATCACGGGTGGCTGTTTTTCTGCCGGCTCCGGGATTCTCTTTCATAAAGATATGCAAATGGCCGTACAAATGTATGCCGTCTGCCACACCGATGGCGATAAGCATCACCGGAATCATCGTCGAAACCGCATATATCGGCACACTCAGCAGGGCCATCAGGCCAAATGCCCATACCACGCTGAAGAGCACAACCAGCAGGGTAAAAAGGCCTGCTTTGAAACTGCGCTGAACCATAAGTAAAACAATTATGATTACGGCAATAACGATGGGAACCATCCGTTTCATATCCCGAGGGCCGAGATAGGCCATGGTCCCTTCCACAATCGGACGGCCGGCCACATACAATTTTTCCGGCCCCTCATATTTTTCAGCCAGATCCAGCAGCCGGTGATAGAATTCCTGCGTAAAAACATCATCCTTGATTTCCGCGATGATCACCGTAACAGTCTCATCGGTATTGACCAGCCGGCCGAAAATCATTTCATTGGTACGCACATCCTGCTGCAAGTCAGTAAGCTTTTCCTCTGTTTTCGGAACCTTTTTGTAGAACTGTTCTACGTCCAGTCCCGACTCGCTGCCTGTAATATTATCTGCCGTGTAAAGAGAGGTTACGTCATCTTTTTCGATCTCGGCCATCTTCTGCAATTCCCTGGTCAGGTCTTTGATCTTCTGCAGGGTGGCGCTTTGATAGATACCTTTCTTATTTTCGACGGCGATGATAACTCCATCCTGAATATTGAACCATTCTTCCGCCTGGTTGCTGTAAACAAAAGCGGGATGTTCCTGGGGCATATAATCATCAAGGTCCGTTTCCATCCGGGAATTCTGCTTCATAACCACAAAAAACAGTATGGAAATAATAAGGGTCATCCCAAGTATGATTTTGGGATATTTGAGAATTTTATAAATTATTTTTAACATGGGCCCCTTGCTCCAGTAAAAATTCTCTCACTTCTGATTCAAAAATAATTATTTGGTTACAATCTCTCTTATGGTTTCCCATAACCGGTCTCCCTCTTCGATCAAATCAAACTTATATCCGGATAGCCGCCATTGCGTTACGAGAAGACGCAGGGCGCCTGTAATCAATAGCGACAATTGCATCGCGGAAATATCCCTGCGGATCTGCCCGCCTTCCTGTCCTTCACGAATAGTATCCCGGATCAATCCCTGATTTTCCTTCATAATTTTATAAACCATATCGGACAGGCGCTTATCGTCCTGAAAGATCTCTTCTGAAAAAACCACCGCGGCGGTAGCCGGATTTTCTGTAAAGTTATTAAAGTGTTCTGTGAACAGACATCGAAGCTTAATAACCGGGTCATCGGTATCTGAAGAAACCAGGGCATTCATTACAGACTTTTTATTCTCTTGAAAGCGCGTCAGGATGCCAAGCAGGATATCGATCTTGCTGTCGAAATGACGGTATATGGCACCCTCGGCCACGCCAATCTTATTGGCCATATTCTTAATGGTTAATTTCTGAATACCTTTTTCGGCTATCAGTTCGACGGCCGCATTAATGATTTCTATCTGCCTGCCGGTAAAGTTCATCTTTCATTCCTTGTGTAAGTGAGCGTTCACTCACATTATATTAATTGTTTATTTCCCTGTCAAGCAGTATTCTGATCTTGAATTTCACCGCGGAGAAAAAAGAGCGATTCCAATCTTTATCGAGGGGCTGAATATTTCTCATGTCTGACGGCCAAGCTCAGCGGAATTGCCGCACGGTCAGCGCCTTCTCAGCCATTCTTCATACCTCTGGCTACCGCAAATGCGCCTTTGCCAGAACCATTCATAATCATCTCTTCACTCTCTCCGGGAATCAGCATCTATAGCCCACATTTGAAAAAACCAGCACCGGTTGAGATATCTGTCCACTCCCTGAGGGGGAGAAAAAGGTGGCATCTTTATAGAAAATACCTGTATTACGCTTTACTCATTACCCGATTCCCTTCCCTGATCCACAAACCCCACAATGAGGCGCCCCCTGGGGCCTCGCACCCGGAACGCTCCCCGGAAAGATTTGAAAATACCGTCAACAAAACAAATGGGGGTTACCATCAGGGCAAAGTCAAACTCGCTAATAGAAAACGGCGACTTCTCCGCCACATGCCGGAAAAACCGGCCGCCCCGTCTTTCGACCCTGATCGCCATCCCCTCTCAGACGGCTCCGCCCCGATTTCTATCCCCAAAGGCACAGCGAATTGGCCTGAACCAACGCCTGCCCCCAATCCCCTTTCCGGGAGAGGAGGCATTACCTGGCGTATCCCTATAATCAGGCATGACAGGCATCGCGATTTCTTTCGAATCACTTATCATATCCATCGCTATATTTATCAAACGGATCTATATCGGACATACTAACCTCCCGCGCTTTCAGACGAGAGTCAAACTAAAAGGTCATGACCTTATCGCTTTCAACTGTCCATTGAGAAAGCTCTTTCATATTACTCAATTGAACACCTTCAATAAATTGAAGTTTATTGATACCGCGCGCTTCAGAACAGCCGCCACAACTTTTTACTTCCCCGCCTTTTTTGATAACCGATTTCAACATTCTTTCAATGTTATAGTAACCATTCGGCGTTGTTTGATTGGGCAGTCCACAAAACACAGCGTCCGCCAGCAAGAATATTCTTATTCTTACCGAATCGGCATGTTCTTTCTGAAGCGTCATTGCCATTCTCAATGCGTTGTAAGCCTTCTCTGTCCCATAAGGGGCATCATTGATAATAATCAGTAATTTTTGCATGTTATCTCCTTTTTTTACGGCTAACTCAAAGTATATGGCCAGGTATAATCACTCACCCACTGTATAACACGGATGAATCCGCTTTATCTATCACATCGGATTCCCATAATTATGGATATTACCCTGAATCGAGCGATTTTGAACATGAAAAATCCCAACCTCGTGATGGGACAGCCCATAGATAAAAGATGCCGGCCACCAGCACCTTCTCACCCCCGGGGGTATCATCGAAACCTGCCACGACAGAGGAGCTGATGAGCTGGTCTTCAGAGCCCTTAAGGACTTCGCCAGTGAAACATTGCCCTTCAAGCGCTTCAACCAGAATACCGCCTGGTATTACATCATGCTTCTGGCATTCTTCCTGTTCGAATCTTTCAAGGAGGATGTGGCTGAGCCGGTAGTGCCGGTGAGCTCATATCCGGCAACAGTTCGCCGTCTGCTTATCGATATTGCCGCTAAGATAGTAAGTCATTCCGGGAAGATCATTCTCAAGGTTACCCGGTCCACCTGGAATAATCTCAATTTCCATAATCTCTGGATACGCAGCGACGCTCCGCCTGATTTTTCCCTGGGCGTAGGATCCACTCAAAGGTTCAGAACAGAGAAATAAATTGGACTCGTCTGTCCAAAATACGCCCTGTTATCAAAAAGGCACTACCCTCAACACTGGTAAAATGTACTCACGAAATAAAATTCGCTCAATTCAGGTTCCAAGTTGATAAAACCCACTAACACAATAAAATCAATTACGAATATGTAGATACCCACGGGTTTACCCGCGGATATCTACTATGATTTCATGCATATCTTCATTCCCGGGCAGGTATAGCATGTTAAATTATTCACTGCTCAAAGCCACGATAGGATCTAGCCGGGCTGCTTTGCGTGCCGGATAAACGCCGAAGAACAGGCCGATCAATAACGAAAAACCGAATGAATACATAATTGAAGATAAGGATACACTTGCCGCCCATTCGGTCCCGACGGCAATGATCAACGAACCTATGATGCCAAGCAAAATACCAACAACGCCACCGCCGATACTCATGATTGCGGACTCGATGACAAACTGCAGGGAAATGTCTCTGCGGTTGGCGCCTACTGCCATTCTCAAACCGATTTCATTGGTGCGCTCACGGATGGCGATAAGCATAATTGCCAGAATGCCAATGCCGCCCACCAGCAGCGAAATGCCGGCAATGCTGGTGATCAGGGCAGTAAATGTGCCAGTGGTTTCACGCCGTGTCTCCAGAAGTTCTGTCTGACTTTGAATAGTGAAATCGTCCGGCTTGTCGCGCCGGTTGAGACGATGCCGTTCCCGCAGTACTTCCCTGATTTGCCGCTCCGCTAATTCCATTTTATCCTGACTGACCGCCTGAATGCTGATCGAGCCGATGTAATCCTGGTTGAAGACCCTGCGCAGCGCGGTTTTGATGGGAACCAGAATCTGGTCATCCTGATCGACTCCATTCAGGTCAACGCCTTTCTGTTCCATGACGCCAATAACCTGAAACGGAATCCTGCCGATGCGGATGGTTTCACCAATCGGGTTGGCGCCGTTAAACAGATTATCAACCACGGTTTGCCCCAACACGGCAACCCGCCGGGAAGCACGATTTTCTTCCTCGCTGAAAAAATATCCCTTTGCGGTGCGGAAATTCCTTACATCGAGAAATTCTACGCTGGTTCCCACGATGCTGGTATTGCTGCTTAAATTGGCGGATTTGACCTGCATTTTTTTGCTTTGCACCGGTGCGGCGCTTTGAACCAGCGGCACGGTGCGCCGCAGTACTTCGACATCCTCCAGGCTCAGGGTGGTAACTGTGCCGCGCACCTGCATTCTTCCGGCGGATTTTCGTACCTGGCCGGCGTTGACGATAATCAGGTTGGTGCCCATCGCTTCGATCTTGCCCAGGACTTCATTTTGAGCCCCGTTGCCTATGGCTACCATGATAATCACCGCCGAGACACCAATGATAATTCCCACCAGTGCCAGCACGGTGCGTAGTTTATGCGTCAGCAGTTGCTTGCGGGATATTTTTATGCTGCGTGCTATTTTCATAGTTTTTGTTGCCCACTGAATATACGAAATAACTTAAAAAAACAAATTGGGCTTTTTCGCGTGTTTCGTGGACAAATCCATTTTATGACCTCAGAGATTCCACCGGCTGCAATCTGGCGGCGCGGCTGGCCGGTTGCATTCCGGCGATGATGCCCACTAAACTCGACGAAACCACGCCCAGCGCAACGCCTTCCCAGGAAACCGATACCGGCATGGCGGTGATCATTTTTAAAAATTGAGCGCCGGCTCCGCCCAGAACAATGCCGATTATTCCTCCTGTCAGCGTTACCGCGGTGGCTTCAAACAAAAATTGCAGTTTGATGTCTTTGCTGCGTGCACCAACCGCTTTACGTAAACCAATTTCCCTCTTCCGTTCGTTCACCGAGATCAGCATGATGTTGGCGACCACCACCCCGCCGACAATCAGTGCAATCCCCGCCACCAGCGCCAGAAAAATATTAAAGGTGCCGGCAACCTTCTCGGCAAATTGGGTTACTTCATCCGGAGTCATAATCCTGAAATCATCCGGCATACCTTCGGCAATTATATGCCGCTCCCGAAGGATGGCGCTGATATTTTCAGCAGTTTGCTGCATTTCATCGGCCGAAGTCAGCAGAATTTTCGTACCGAAGATATAATCCACATTCGCAACGCGGCGCATGAAAGTGGTCAGGGGAATATTAACACGGTTGTCCATATCGCCGCCGCCGGGACTGGTACCCTTGGGCTGCATCACGCCTTTCACTTGAAACTGCACGTTTCCGATGCGGATGTGCTTCCCGATTGGACTTTCATCGCCGAAAAGTTCTTTCTTCACCGTGGGACCAATCAGGCAGACACGGTTCAAATTATCCATATCGTTTTCGGAAATGAAATCGCCGGACTGCACATCCCAGTCCCACACATAGGCCCAGGATGGTGTAATGCCGAATACGGCTGCCGTTGTCGATTTATCCAGATATTTGATTTCCGAATTGGGTTTACGGTTGAACGGCGCAACCTCGTCAACATTTTCAACTTCGCGTTTAATTACTTCGGCATCGCGCAGGGTGAATGTCGTTACCGGTCCTCCGCCGGCCGGTCGCCCCATTTCCCTGCCGCCGCCGGCGAAAACCATCATGCTTTGCAGTCCGAATTTTTTCACCCGTTCCATCACCCGCTCCTGGGCACCCTTTCCAACAGAAATAATCAATGTCAGCGCGGTAATGCCGATAACGATTCCGATCATCATCAAAAAAGTGCGCATTTTGTTTCTGCCAAGGCCCATATAAGCGATTTTGATCATTCTATTTGTTTTCATTGGCCACCTCCGCTGCAGGTAATTTTTCCAATTCGGTTGTTGCATTTAACGGATTGGGATTTTCTTCATCCGCAATGATTCTGCCGTCGGAGATTTTGATAATGCGCCGGGTATGCGTGGCGATATCCGGCTCATGGGTCACCAGCACAATGGTGCGTCCCCTTTTATGCAAATCCGCAAACAGGGCGATGATCTCCAGACTGGAACGAGTATCCAGGTTTCCCGTTGGTTCATCGGCAAAGATGATTTCCGGGTCGTTGACCAGCGCCCGGGCAATAGCCACACGCTGCTGCTGCCCGCCGGACAGTTCTCCGGGATGATGATCCATGCGGGCAGCCAGTCCCACAGACTTCAACGCCTCTTGCGCCAGTTTGGTGATATCCTGCTTATCCGAATATATCAACGGCAGTTCCACATTTTCCAGTGCGCTGGTTCTGACCAGCAGATTAAACGACTGGAACACAAACCCGATTTTTTGATTGCGGATCTTCGCCAGTTGTTCATCGCCCAGTTTGCTGACTTCGCTGCCATCAAGCAGCAAGGTGCCAGCAGTAGGCTTATCAAGGCAGCCGAGAATATTCATCAAAGTTGATTTGCCCGAACCCGACGCGCCCATGATGGCGACAAATTCGCCACGGCGGATTTCCAGAGAAACATCGGCCACCGCCACAACCTGCGCGCTGTTTTCCTTTCCATAAACCTTTGACAGATTTTTTGCCTGAATTAATTTATTGCTCATATTGTTCTCCTTTATTTATTCTGAAATAACAACTGTTTCGCCTTCCTGCAATCCGCTGACGATTTCGATCAAACCGTTGCTGGTCCAGCCGGTTTTCACTTTTCGGGGAACCTGCTTTTCTCCTTCCAGCACCGTGACAAATCGTTCGCCGCGCTTTCGTCTGATAGCGCTCAGGGGAATGGTTAAAATGTCTTTCCGGGCTTCAAGGTAGATGGTCACGTTGGCGGTCATTTCCGGTCGCAGGGTTTTTTCTTTGTGATCGGTAATCTTTAATGTCACCACGTAATTGACCACATTATCCTGAATCAACGCCTTGGGATAAATAGCTGTCACCTCGCCTTCAAACTCGCTATCGGGATAGGTGTCCACCGTAAAAATGGCCGATTGCCCGGCCTGAATCCGGCCGATATCCGTTTCGTCCACGTAGGTCCAGACTTCAAGTCGCTCCAGGTTGATAATAGTGACAAAGGTGGGCGCGGCAAAACTGGCGGCTACCGTCTCGCCTTCCTGGGTGGATACGGACGCCACAACCCCGGCGATGGGCGCGGTTATTTTGGTGTAGTCGAGTTGAACCTTCGCAAATTCCAGATTGGCCTTTGCCTGTTCCAGTTGCGCTCTGTTGACCTCAAACGATTTTTCCGCCAGATCCACCTGGTTTTGAGAAATGTAATTCTGCTTGATCAGAGATTTCTGCCGTTCCAGATCCAGTTTGGCGTATTCGAAATTGGCGACGGCATTCCGCCAGTTGGCATACGCCTGCTCGTATTTTGCCTGCAATTCCGAAGGTTCCAGTTCGGCAATGATCTGCCCTTTTTTTACATAATCGCCAACATTGGCATAAATATTTTTTACCAACCCGGACACCCTCGAGCCCACCCGCACCTCGGCACCCACCATTGCTTTAACAATCCCGGTTGCAAGCACGCTGGAACCAAGATCACGTCGTGTTACGACCGCGGTTTGATATTGATCCCTGTTTTCGTTGTTATCAGATAACAATGAATACCCAAAAATAAAGATTAAAATAATAATCAGCACTGCTGCGGTTATATAATGTTTCTTTTTCACTCTACAATCTCCTAAACATTAATTATTCCGGCCGCACGATCCAGCACAGCCAGCGCTATTTTATAATCCGCCAGCGCCTCAATCAATGTCTGCTCGGCTGTCACAAAGGCGGTCTGAGCGTCGATCACATCCAGCATGGAACCCACGCCTTCGCGGTATTCGCCTTCGGCAATGTTACGGCTTTCCAGCGCATTTTCATAAAAAATACGCGAATTGGAAACACGTTCGGCCGCTTCCTTGACCTGCAAATATGCATTCCACACTTCCGCGCCAATCTCATGGCAAAGACTTTCCTGTTGCTGTTCCAGATTGCGCAGTGCCAGATTCTCCTGTTTTACCCGCGCCGGCCGCGAAAATCCGCTGAACAGCGGAACACTTAAGCTCAGGCCGATATAGGAAGATGCATTCAAATCGGAAGTCGTTTCGCCGGCATACGAGTAACTGCCTTCAACTGAAAAAGTGGGGAAGTAATCGCCACGGGCGAAACGGATATTTGCCTGCTGCGCTCTAATCTGCTGATTGATTCGCTCCAATTCCGATCGGTTTTTAAAAGCGCGTTGCAAATATTTTTCAAATCGATTTTCATTAAAGCCAAAACTGCTATCAGCAGGGCTTGCGGCCGTTTCCAGATCATCCACAATTTTAAGCGGCAGTTGCACGGCACGCCCCATCTGCAGATTGAGTTGTCCTCGGGCGGCCAAATGTGCATTACGCGTTCTGATCATCGCCAGTTGGGCATCCGATTGCGCAACCTTTGCTTTCAAAATATCCGAACGGCTCGCCAGGCCGGTATTAAAGAGCGCATTGGAGAAATCCAGGTGCTTCTGCGCTCGCTGTACTGACTGCTCCGCCACCTGCACCAGCCGTTCCAACTGCAGCAGGCGATAGTAGGCTTCCGTTACCCTGACAACAAGATCCTGTTGATTGGTCTTATGCCACGCCCCGTTTGCCTGAAAATTGGCCTTTGCTGCATTTTCTCTGGCTACCGTTTTAAATCCCTGGAAAATAGGATAACGGGCTGATAATCCGCCGCTCCAGTTATCCATGCTGGTTTTTCCTGTGCCACCTGTGCCATTCTCCCAGGTGGATTGACTGCCGCTGGCGCTCAACGACAGAGTCGGATAATATCCAGCTTTAACCTCACCGATTCGCGCCCGGCTTTCTTCAACCGTCAAACCGGAAGCCAGGATTTGCGGATTATTTTTCAGCGCAATTTCAATACAGTGGTTCAATTTAAAAACTGGCGTATTGGATTGCTGGGCATGCAGATGGGAAAATGACAACAAAACCATTGCCGTAAATATGTGTGGAAGTCGGCGTGTTATTTTAATCCAGTTGTTGGTATATAGCATTTTCATTTCCTATCCTCTTCTGTTGTTGCCGGCTGCCCGGAACGGGGATTTCTCATTCTGCCAGGGAAACGTTCAGACACAATGCCGTAAAACGTTTGCCATTGTGCCGGGGTCAACACTTCCTTGAACTGGTAAAAATGCCCGATCACCAGGTGCTGCGATTCCATCTGCAGGTTGCTGATCAGGTTGAGCAAGCTGTCAATGCGAGCGTCATCCGGCTGTGGCTGCCAGATTTCCTGCAACAGCAACCGGTTCTGCCCTTCCAGCAATTGGTTCAGAGAATCAATACTGGAATGGAACTCACCCCGGATCTCCTCAAAGCGGGCGATCTGTGCCGGCGACAATGCCAGTTCCCGCTTGACCTGCTCGAACCGGGCTTTCTGCATCGGCGCGCAGGGACCCTGGCGGGAATTCAACCAGCGCTGATGAATGACCGTTCCCAGAGCGATCAAATTTATCAGGGTAACGGCAATAATCAGATAGATGATTTTCTTCTTCATTCCTGCCTCTCGCTTTCGTTCAATGCCAGAACCTGGACGTTGATGGATCCCGGCGGCAAAATTTCAAAATAGCTCATGCCATAATCATCGGTGATTCTTTCTGTTGATAATTCAGCAGATTCACCGGAATTACCGGTCATCAGGCCTCCCAGTTTAATTCCGCTGAAAATTATGAAAAACAGCGCCGCTACTGTTACCACGAGACGTAGCGCTGGCCGGGCAATTTTTTCTATTTTTTTGGGAAAAACCTGTTTCGCTTCCGGCTGGAGCCGTGCGGCAATGCGTGTCCACAGAAACGGCGGTGCTTTCTTTCGTTCAACCGGCCGTTCTTTAACCCACATCCATTCTATTGCTTTCAAAGCATCGCGGCATTCCCGGCAGCTTTCCAGATGACGCCACACTTTTGTTTTTTCTCTTTCGGATAAATCGTCATCCAGATAACGCAGCAGCAATTTTCTAATCGATTTATGTTTCATGTCGATTTCCTCTCTTCTATTAATAAGACCCATTTCAATCGAATAACTTGCGGTCAGCGCAAATATTTTTTCATGGGAAGCAATTTTTTTGTCAGATTATCTTTGGCCCGGTGCAGCAGGGACTCCACGGCAGACAGGCTGATTTCCATCACCTGAGCGATTTCCTTATAAGATAAATATTCGTAACGATGCAGAATCAGCGCGGTTTTTTGCCGGGCCGGAAGCTGGTTGATGGCCTGCTGCACGATTTGCTCTGTTTCGGAAATTTCAACCTTTTGATGCGGGGATTTTTCATTTGCAATCGGTTGGAATTGTTTTTTTCCCTGAAATAGAAAATCCAGGGAAATCCAGTTCTCAAGTTTTTTCCGACGCTCTCTTTTCAGACAGGTATTCACCGCAATGCGATAAATCCACGAAGATAATTTGGCATCACCTCGAAACTTTCCAACAGCATGAAAAATTTTAATAAACACATCCTGGGTAATGTCTTCAGCTTCTTCCTGGCTGCCACTCATGCGGTAACTTATATTGAAAACCATATGCTGATACTCTTCAAACAATTGTTTGAAAGCATTTTGATCGCCGTTTATTATTTTTTTTACCAGTTCTCTATCATTCATGTTTTTTTTATAATTATCACACGTTGACAAAATTAATCATAATGATAAGACCCTTTAAATCGAAAAACTTGCGCTACGTAAATATTTATTTAATAGTTTACAAAGAATTCAGCCAGAATTATGCATAAAAATAGCAGCTCCCTTTTATAACTAACTGTATTACAATACAGTTACGAGTATATCCTTAACCAGGAACAAGGAAACTGCTGTAATTAAGGATTACCAGATTACCGTTCCGTTTGCAAGTATTTCCGGAAAAAAGTTAAAACTGACCTTTTGGGGGCTGTTCTTACCAGCGACGCAGGGTAAAGCCGAAAACTGCTCTGACCCCTGCAGGGACCGTAACATGGAAGACTCCGGGCGGCTGCAAGTGGTTAGTTTAGTACACCAGAATCATTATCTAGCCATTCTGATAGACTTTCTACTCTACCATTATCGATAGTAGCACTAGCTATACTTTGACCATCCATTGAAAAAAACAATCCAGCATATTTAGGAATGTTAGCCCATGATGGTGGTTCCCTGTCCTTACCAAATGCACGAGTTTCATAGTTGAAATTACCTTCAACAAAGGTAACAGTGGCTATACTGTATCTTGACGCATACTCAATTGCGCCTCTCTGAAATCCAGAAGTTGAGAACATCATCGCTTTATTAGCTTTTACATCCTGTAGTTTCGCCCAAAGAGTGAGTACAGGATCTCTCTCAACAGGATTCTTATAACGCTTACACTCAACCAGGATCTTTATTGAAGCACCCTCCAGAATTTGGAATTCTGCAACTGCATCGAATTCGTACTCCCTCCTGTACCTTCAAGCATCCTCAAGTGATCAACTGTGAAGAATTATAATTCTCCCGATGCATTTCTAAGCCAAGAAACAACTTGCTTCTCATATTCTTCCGGAGTCAAACCACCTGGGATTGCTGGATTCCATGGTGATTTGGGATTTCGTTTCAATGGTCTCCCCTAACCCCAATAATTCATAAACCTTCTTTTTTCTTTTGAAATAGTACGATAAGCGGGTCTAATCTGTCCATGATTCTATTTCTGTGAAATAGTCGAATCGCCGGGATGCGGATGAAGGGAAAATCGCTATTCAGGGCATAATTCGGACAGAGAACCCATTGGTTCTATTCTTAATTCTGATTTTTAGAGCTTAAAGCGGCAGCTGTCATGGGAAGGCCGCTGCGAGGTTAAAGAGTATCTTCTCGAACAACTCTTCAAGAGGGAAAGAGGTTGGAAGATGAAACCTGACCCTGGTGACCATCTCTATCGCTCTTGCCCCACCTTGAGGATACGATTCTGGATGGTGTTGAACTGCGCCTTTGCCCATTTGCTACCCCTCAGACCTTTCTCGGCCAGAGCATGAAGCAGCACGCAGGCTGCGTTATGAAGAAAGAGCCGGAACTGATTCGCCTTGAAGCTGTGGCACGAAGTTCGGTCCGAGTGCAGGAAGTTCTTGTCGTGACGAACCGAACATTATCACCCTTGGAAGAGACCTCCGCCTTGCATACAAAACGCCCCGGGTTATCCCGGCTCTCGGCCTGATATTCAAACTCACCGAATAGCCGAACCTTATTCTCTCCTCTTTGATATATCTCTCTGGCTCGTTGCAGTAGATCCGCCGCCTTCTCTTTCAGAATAGGATTAACAGCCTGTCCCAGAGCAAAAAATACACCGTTCTGATCAGCCCAATCGTGCAGCTCCGGAGTGCCGAAGAGACTGTCGCCTCGAATAAATCTGAACCTCAGGCCATTTCTCTCTGATATAGCCAACCAGATGCTTCAGCATGGATCTGGTCTCCGGTCCATTGACACGTTTGCCGGGCCTGATAATGGTAGTAAGCAGCTTGCCGCTTCCGCCCTCATAGATATGAAGCGGCGGAAAACAGTACTGATCATAGTTAGTAAGCGTTGAACAGGCTCATCTGCTCCAGCTCCGTGGTTTGGATCATTGGTATCATCCATATCCAGGACTATCGCCTCATGAGGTTTGCTGTTTGAGTCCAGAAAAACATCAACCAGAACCCGGGCCATTCGATACAGGTCTGTCCTCGAAATCGAATTCTCCAGCCTGGTCATGGTCGGCTGGCTGGCAAGATCAGCTCCGGAGATCGGAAGACGGTCGCAGGCAGACTTGATTGCAGGCTCTGTTCTGAGATTATTACAGTCGTTGGCGTCTTCATATCAGCACGCTATCTGATATATCCTCTGGCTCAGAAGTTCTTCGGTCAATGAGAACCTCCGCGAGACGCTTTATTACACCCATTCCCCTCTCAATCCCGCGAGGAAATAATACCCCGCGTCGCTGGCAAGAACACCGCCGGTGAAGCCAGCCTTAACTTTTTTCCCGGAAATACTTGTAAACGGAAGCGGAATCTGGTAATTATTGATCATAGCAGTTTCCTCTCTTGTCTGGCTGAAAGTTTTCATAACTGTATAGTAATGCAGTTAGTTATAAAAAGGGGTATGCTATTTCTGAGAATAATTCGGCTAAAAAAATAATCATTATTCTAACACAACTAATCCAACTAATCCAAATAGGTTTGAAAAAGGCAAAAAGCTGTGTTAGACTCCTGAAAGGAGAAATAATACAACAACATACCGCAAAAACATGAACCTATGCAATGGAAGAGCATTGCGATGGCGAAAATCAGAATACTGCTGATCGAAGATAATCGTCTTCTCCGCGAAGGCATCGCCGCCATGCTTAACGGCCAGAGCGATTTCGAAGTCGCCGCTCGGGCCGAAGGCAGCGACGTTGTTGCGCAGGTGAAGAAGATGAAAATCCCCCCCGACATCATTCTCCTGAATCTGGGGGTGAAAAAGGAATACAGCCTGAATCTGATGGCCGGGCTGCTGAAAGAATTGCCGACGGTACAATTCATCGCAATGGACATGTTCCCCGAACAATCCGATATCGTCGAGTTCGTAAAGGCCGGCGGCAACGGCTTTATTCTCAAGACCGCTCCGCTGGAGGATTACATCAAAACAATCAAAAGGGTCGCGGAGGGCGAAAATGTGCTTCCACCTGCCCTGACCAATTCACTCTTCACTGAAATCATCAAGACGGCGTTTAAGACAGGCAAAGAGAACCCCGATAATTTAATACAGCTGACCAGCCGGGAGCGGGAGATCGCCACCCTCATTACCGAGGGTCTCAGGAACAAGGAAATCGCCGAACGCCTCCATATCTCCACCTACACAGTAAAGAGCCATGTGCACAATATTCTGGAAAAGCTGGCGCTCAATACCCGCCTGCAGATAGCGGCCTTTGTCCGAGAAGAAGAGTCCGAATGACAGGACTCCGGAATTGCCCCCCCGGCTCGCGTGAAGGACTGATTCTAAAGGACTAGCTCCTTTTCCATCCTTCGGGTCGATTTACCCGCCCCCCATTTCCAAGTATACTTTAGTATGAAGCGCCGGACAAATATTGGAAAGGAGGCGTAATGGATTGTTGCGGTGCGGATAAATAAACGGGGTTTTTATAATACACTACTGAAAGGAACAGATATGTTAAAACGGAATGTAATAGTGGCGGTCCTGATGATGAGCGTCCTCCTCCTGGCCGGAACGGCCTTCGGGCAGGGCAAGATTCAAAACTATTTCAATGACGCCGCGGTCAAGGTGAAGGCGACGGACGACCCGTCGCAGAAACGCGAGATCCTGAGCTCCAGGATTCAGAATATGTCGTCGGCTCTTGACAGGATCCGGAATTCATCGATCGTATCGGAATCGGACCTGGCGGGCATAGACCGGACCAGGGCCAGCCTGAAGGAGAAGCAGGACGAGCTGGAGGGCACCAATGGATTCACCAGGGTTTCCGACGCCCAGCTTGACGCTTTCTCCGATTATGTCGTCCAGGATATGGAACAGGCCGACAAGACGCTCACTATCGGCGTCGTCACGGCGCTCCTGATAGTGATCATTATCATTCTTATTGCGTGATCCGCCAGGATCGCCGGCTATCGAGGTATCTGAAATGAATTACATGCTTCATCGATTTTTCAAAAAAGCCACGCGGATACTAACGATACCAATCGCGGGCGCCGCCTGCGCGGCGCTCGCCTTGTTTTTCTTTTCGTGCAGCTCAATCCCTCCTGCGGGCCGCGAGGCTGCTCTGGAAGATGAGGACATGCTTCCACCGCGGTATTCCCTGGTGTGCATCATTCACGGCGACGGAGAATACTTCTATCATGATACAGACGGCAACGCCCACAAAGCGGACGAGGCGACCCTCGAGAAAGCGATAAAGGTCGCGCAGCGGAATACCCGGGCCGAAGTGTTCATATTTCATGAAAAACGCAGAAAGCGGTTCATGTTCATCTTCCCGCGCCGCGACGGGACATTTTATTATTATCGGAACGGCCACCTTATCGCTAAAGAATCGTACTGGAGAGACCAGGGCGAATCGCGTTTCGATCCCGAAACGGAGCTTTACAACCGTTTTCGCGCGGAAGGATCGCCCAAGCCGGTGAATATGTTTCTGTATTTCGGCCATGAAATCCCCGAATCCGGCGGGAAGGGCTACGACGCCTCTTACGGGAACCGGGCCTTCACGATAGCCGATCTCGCTGAAGGATTGAAAGGATTCGCACAAGATTCAACGAAGGTCGATCTGGTCGTGCTTTCCACATGTTTCAACGGCACCCCTTATACCATGAACGCGCTTGCTCCGCTCGCGCGTTACGTCGTTGCCTCTCCGGACAATCTTCACCTTTCGTACTTCGATCTCAGCCCATTCGAACGCTTGGACACCGGTTTTCGGGAAACAGGTCTGTTTGGATTCGCTAAGAAATTCGCGCGGCACGCGTTCGACAGGCTGACCGAGGAATTGCAGACAGCTGTGACCGTCGTAGTGTACGACATGGAGATCGTCCAGCCGTTCACGCAATCCGTCGCCGGCGTCTACGAACAAACTTTGAACTCATTGAACGGAATAGCGCCCGGATCGATTGAGCGATGCGATTGCGCAGAGGACCCGGCGTACGCGCTGCCGGAAATGAACAGGGGGGTAACGGTGTTATATCGTGCGCCGAGGTTCGGACGTTTGAAAAACAAAAAGAGCCATTCGGGATGGGAATGCTGGAGGTTTGTGAAATGATCCGGAGTCGTACGAAAAGCTCGCATAACAAAGCCGGTACTCTAATTCAGTTTAAAAGTATGAGATGAAAATGAAATTGATCACACATTACTATGTTCTTTCTTTAGGCGATCATACCAACAGGCTTTACGAAGCATTCCGGGATAAGCTCATCGATATTCAGAACAGGATTTTTCCGATCGAATCTTCCGCGCTGACAGGCAGCAATGCCAAACCGGGGATAAGAGACAATCAGGCGAGGGATTTCATTCGCACGGTTGACAGACGCTTCGATCACTATTTCAAACGGGATCCGCTTCAATTTGTCCTGGTCGGGGCGAGGAAAAACCTGTCGATATTCGGGTCAGTGACGTCGCATCAGGATGTGCTGATAGGCTGGGTCGAAGGGGATTATACCGCTACCTCTACGCACGATCTCGGTAAAATCGTATGGCCGATAGTAAAGGACGTGATGGCCGGCACGAATGAATGGGCGATGCAGAAGCTGGAAGATGCGGAAAAGTCACAGAAGGTCGCATCCGGAATTGAAGAAGTGGGGCGTATAGCGGGAGCGAATGAGAGGGACACTTTATTCGTCGAAGAAGATTATCATATGAAAGGGGGCATCCGCAGTAAGGATCATTCGATCATCAGGCCGGAGAAACTGGACGTCCGCGAGGTGAACGACGACGCGGTGGACGCCATTATCGAAAAGGTGCTGGAAAAGGATGGAAAAGTGATATTCCTGGGAAGCGGATCGCTCACAAAACTACGGAGAATCGCCCTTATAACAGGTGACTGATCGCGCACCCGGGCACGCGCCGGGAGGCGGAGCCGGTTCGGGCGGCCAGGTTAATTCAGGTGTGTATCTCTGCCGGATCACCGGGAGATATCTTTCCGCTTCGAGTGACATGTTTCTTCTGCGGCAGTCCCTGCTTGACGGGAAGCACCCAATCACTTCAAACGGTCCGGATCATCGATGCCCCGTCAGAAGATCTATCCATCTCATCCATCAGGACTAGCTCCTTTTCCATCCTTCGGGTCGATTTACCCGCGCCCCATTTCCGAGTATACTTTTAATAGTATAAAGCGTCGGGCAATTATTGGAAAGGAGGCGGGATGGATTGTTGCGGTGCGGATAAATAAACGGGATTTTTATAATACACTACGAAAGGAACAAATATGTTAAAACGGAATGTAATAGTGGCGGCCCTGATGATGAGCGTCCTCCTCCTGGCCGGAACGGCCTTCGGGCAGGGTAAGATTCAAAACTACTTCAATGACGCCGCGGTCAAGGTGAAGGCGACGGACGACCCGTCGCAGAAGCGCGAGATCCTGAGCTCCAGCATTCAGGACATGTCGTCGGCTCTTGACAGGATCCGGAATTCATCGATCGTATCGGAATCGGACCTTGCGGGCATAGACCGGACCAGGGCCAGCCTGAAGGAGAAGCAGGACGAGCTGGAGGGCGCCAATGGATTCACCAGGGTTTCCGACGTCCAGCTTGACGCCTTCTCCGATTATGTCGTCCAGGATATGGAACAGGCCGACAAGACTATCACTATAGGCGTCGTCACGGCGCTCCTGATAGTGATCGTTATTATCCTTATTGCGTGATCCACCAGGATCGCCGGGTAGTATTGAACGAGGTGCCCCTGCAATAAAGCAGAAAAAGGGCACACATGTTTGAATAATTTAGAGAGGTGGTTTGGAAATGCTTTGGACAATAGGAATAATTCTTTTGATTCTGTGGCTTCTGGGGCTGATTACCGCGAACACATTCGGCGGAGTAATTCATGTTCTTCTGGTTATCGCGCTCGTAGTGCTGGTCGTTCGGTTTCTCCAGAGCCGGCGCTCACGCGGTTAAAGCGGAAGTGAATTCATGAGTACTATAAGAATAGTCGCAATTCTCTTGATTGTCGCCGGTATTATCGGCCTCGTATATGGCGGGTTTGTCTACACCAGAGAGAACCACGAAGCCAGATTGGGCTCCCTGGAGATTTCGATTCAGGAAAAAAGCGCCGTCAATGTCCCTCTCTGGGCCGGAGTGGTGACGGTTCTTGTCGGCGGAGCTCTTTTGTTTGTGTCTTACCGGAAAAAATAGTTTTGCTGTCTCGGCCCTTAATTCGGAGAATTGTCATTGATTTTTGAACGGAAATGCATAACGAAAGGAAATCTGATGAAAAGATGTTTTTGGTTATTGAGTGCGGTGGTTGTACTGGCAGTTTCGGTTTTGCCGATCCAACCGTTGCATGGAGAGGGCATGGACGGAAAGGTGGGATTAGGCCTGTACGGCGGAGCCTACAAGCTTGTCCTGACCGATCACTCCGATCTCTGGACGCCGGGATGGCTCGCCGGGGCCGACTTGAAATACGGTCTGACCCCCGGATTCGCAATCGGTATTGAAGGGAGCTGGATGCAGACCTACCTGGCCGACTTGAGCGAAGGCACGAGAATGCAGGACGGCGCCGGGCTGACATTCGAAAACGTGAACGACGGCCCTCGACAACGCGCCTATGTAACGGGACTGTTTGCAGAATATCGTTTCATGGCGGACAAGAGGGTGTCGCCTGTCCTTTTCGCCGGCCCCGGGATCTACTTCTGGAAATGGGCCGACAAAGACGGGAACACCCTGTTTTCCGACGATCCCGCGCTTGCCGTGGCGTATTTGCCTCAGACTGATAAAGCCGGGAACGCTTACGAATTAAAGGACCAGGAACTGTACCTTATGGGCGGGGCCGGGATGGAGCTATCAGTCACACAGTCGCTCTCCTTAGAACTTGGAGCCAAATTCCGCTATTTGACACACCTTCTGAGCGACTTTACGGACGATAAGGACATCGTTGGATCAGATCCGGGCCAGCTTGATCTGCCAAAAGGGATCGTCGAACTGTACACAGGCGTGACCTTCTATTTCGGCGGGAAAGAGTGTCCGCCGCTTTTCTGCACCGCATCGGGAAATCCCACCAGCGGACAGGCTCCGCTGGCAGTGCAGTTTAACGGTTCCCACAGAGGGGGGTGCCCGGACTACACGTACGCCTGGAATTTCGGTGACGGAGGCACGAGTAACGAAAAGAATCCCAGCCATACCTATTATTCGGAGGGAAACTATTCGGCCTCGCTTACAGTCACGGATTCCAAAAATACATCCTCTGAAAACAGTGTTTATGTAACGGTCGAGTGTCCGAAGCTTGTTGTTACCGCGTCCGGGGATCCAACCAGCGGGACGGCTCCTCTTTCGGTAAAATTTGACGGTTCCGCCACCGGAGGTTGTCCGAACTATACGTTCGCGTGGGATTTCGGGGACGGGAAAACGAGCAACGAACGGAACCCGATCCATGTCTATCGGACGGAGGGGGACTATACGGCCTTGCTGACGGTCACGGATTCGAAGAACAACACACAGCAGAAATCCGTTTCCATAAAGAGTTCGGCCGAGGAATACATCCCGACTCCGGAAAAACCCTTGGTTCTTCAGGGAGTCAAATTCGAATTCGATAAGTCGACCCTCACCGCAGATTCAAGAAAGATACTCGACCGTGTTGCGGCGAGTCTGCTGGCGCACCCTGAAGTGAAAGTCGAAGTGGGCGGGCATACCGATTCAGTCGGCAGCGAGGAATACAATCGGAATCTGTCAGAACAGCGGGCAAAAGCTGTGCGCGACTACCTCGTCAACAAAGGAGTGCCCGG
>JAWODM010000051.1:0-15969 GCA_046483305.1 Candidatus Krumholzibacteriales bacterium
CCGGCTGTATACCCTCTTAAATTGGAGTACTCCGGGATTCCCGCGTTGTCCACATCCACCGTTGGCGGCAGATATTCTGCCATCCGCATGCCCTGTGAAATATAATCATTCCATAATTCATTATAACCCCGGTGTTCTAAAATCGATTCCTTCCCGGTTATCCTTTAATCAGGCGCCTTTGGTAGTAGATACTCCAAAATCTCATATTCCTGGCGGTCCGGCCGGTATTATGGAATGCTACTTGCATTTCAGGGATTGCAATATTTCTGATAGCTCAGGATTTTAATGGTTTACAGGAATATTATAATTGCTCTATAGTCAAATAAATTGTTATTGCGGGTATTCGAGGATTCGAAGAAAGGAGTCTAAATGATGAACCGCAGATTCACTGTTCTGGTTCTTCTGGCTGTTGCAACCTTTATTATTACTGGCTGTGGTGAAGACGGCGCGGTAGGACCAGAGGGCGACAAAGGCGACCCCGGTTCTCCACAGCCGATTAAAGTACTGGTGGCTGGAGCTAACCCCCCGGAAACACTGCAGGACCTTATTATCGAGGCTACCAGACTTGAGGTATTTCCCATAGGAACCGAACTTAACTATTTATCCGTAACCGATAGTGTACCACCACTTTCCGCGCTGAAGGAATACGACGCGGTTTTCTTTCATTCCAACTATGTTCCGGGCGAACCAGCGGCTCTGGGGGATGTCCTGGCCGATTACGTCGATTCCGGGGGCGGACTGGTAATGACCCAGTACGCTTTTTCAACCAACTGGGCCGTGGGAGGCAGGATAATGACCTCCGGATACTGCCCCTTCCAGGTGGCTGATGGAGCAGGGACAGCCGGCAACAGGCAGATAGATCCCGCTTCAGTCTCCATTCCGATCCACCCGATATTCAACGGAGCGGATATAAACAACCTGGTCTTCTGGGCAAACAGCAGTTTCTCGGATCCTCCCCTGGATGCAGATGCGACCCTTTTGGCCGCCGATCTGGGAGGCGCCAATGCAATTGCCATCAACGAGGACGGCAATATCGTAGCGTTGAACATGTATGCCACCTATCTGAACGAAACCTACTACTCCTCGGCCAAGGTCATGGCGAACAGCTGCCTGTATGTGGCAGGCGCCTTTTAGGCCTGAACGGGGTATACACTTTTAAGAAGCAAAGCCCGCCCGGCTCAACAAACCGGGCGGGCTTATTCTTTCCCATTCTGTTTTATCTGATTCCAGGGTGCTAACCCAGCTTCTTCCTGGTGTACGGGACCAGGCCGCCGGCGTCGAATATCTCCTGGGCCTTGCCCGAGAGCGGGCTGAAGCTGAATTCGCTACCCCCTATTCTGATAATACCCTTTTCCGGGTCAAGGACCGCTTCGGTCTTTTCCAGTTCATCCCGGTTCTTCCGGGCGAAACCTGACGCCTCCGGGCATTCAATGGCATAGAGCGCCTGATTGATGGCGTTCCTGTAGTATATCCTTGCGAAAGAAGAGGCGATTATCGCCTTCACTCCGGCGTATTTGAGGGTCTTTACCGCCTGTTCCCGGCTGGAGCCGCAACCGAAGTTGGCCCCGGCTATTATCATATCACCCTCCCGCACACTCCCGGCGAAGGAGGGGTCGTAATCCTCAAGGGCGTGAGAGGCCATCTCCTGCTCGTCGAACAGCTCGTAGGTATACTTGCCCGGATAGATTACATCGGTATTTATATCGTCATCGTCCAGGATCCAGATTCTGCCTTCCAACTCCATCTCTCCTCCTTGCCTTACAGATATGGTGATACTATTCTGCCTTCCAGGGCGGAAGCGGCCACCGTGGCCGGGCTGGCCAGGTACACTCCTGTATCCTCGCGGCAGCCCATCCTCCCCTTGAAATTCCTGTTGGCGGTGGAGACGCAGTTCTCGCCGGGCGCCAGCACTCCGCCGTAAGCTCCCAGGCAGGGGCCGCAGGCGGGTACAGCTATCTGGGCTCCTGAATCGAGCAGTTTCCCTATCAGCCCCTCCGCCTCCGCCTTCTGCATAACCTTCCTGGAAGCGGGATATACCAGAAGCCTCACTCCCGGCTTTATAACCCGGCCGTCCAGAACCTCCGCCGCCTCCCTGAGGTCTTCCAGCCTTCCGTTGGTGCAGGTCCCCAGAAGGGCGACATCTATCACTGTCTCCTCCAGCTCGGATACAGGAACCACATTGTCCACCTTGTGAGGTTTCGCTACCTGGGGCCCGATTGAGGAAACGTCTATCTCCAAACTCTTTTCATACTCCGCGTCATCATCAGGAAACAGGGGGTGAAAATCTTCCGACCCGGCGCTCCTGAGCCATTCCTCGGTGACGCTGTCGAAGGGGACCATTCCCGCCTTGGCGCCCATCTCCGCTGACATGTTGCAGATGGTCATTCTTCCGGCGACATCCATCTTCTCCACCGCCGGGCCGCGAAACTCCACCGCCTTATAGGTGGCTCCGTCGGCGGTCATCTTCCCGATTATGTACAGGATGATATCCTTGGCCACCACGCCTTCAGGGGCGGTTCCGGCAAGCTCAATCCTGATACTCTCCGGCACCTTCAACCAGGTCTCTCCCAGGGCCCACACACTGGCCGTCTCGGTCCTTCCGATCGGTATACCGGCGGCCCCGAATGCCCCGTGAGTGGTGGTATGCGAATCTGAACCGAATATAACCACCCCGGGCTTGACATGGCCGTATTCGGGCAGCACCTGGTGGCAGATACCGGTTCCCCCTTCGTAGAAGTGTTTTATCCCCTGTTCGGCAACGAACTCCCTTATCATGGTATGACTTCTGGCCTTCTTGTCGTCCGGCGGGGGCACTGCATGGTCCAGTGCAATGAATATACGGCCGGGGTCCCAGACCTTTTTCCCTCCCAGCTTCTCGAATATCCCCAGTATCGCAGCTGAGTTGTCATGCGAGAGAATCCTGTGAGGCCGGGCGAAGACTATATCACCGGCCGAGACAGAATCATTGCCGGATGAACGGGCCAGAATCTTTTCGATCATAGTCGATCCCATATCAACCTTCCTCTCCTGAATACGCGAAAAGGCCTCCCGTCCTGAATATATCCACCTGAACCGAGGGGGGCTTCTCCGCGGTTATAACTTCTCCGTTGGAGCGGGTTATCTTCCCTTCGCTGAAATTGATTTCCAGCTCTTCTCCCTCCTCCAGCATATCCGCCGTCAGCTCCGGTATCTCCAGGAATGGAAAACCGGAGTTAATGATATTCCTCTTGTAGATCGCGCCGGTTGACCTGGTTATAATCAGGCCGGCGCCCAGAGATATGAAACAGTCCACCGCCTGCTGGCGGCTGGAGCCGCAGCCGAAGTTGCCGCCGGCTATGATTATGTCATTCTCCCTGACACTTCCGGCGAAATCCCCGTAACCCTCCAGGGTCTCGAAGGTATGCGCCCCCATATCCTTCAGGTCGGTTATGGAGAGATACTTATTATGGAATATCATATCGGTATCTATATCATCCATCAGCTCTCCATCGGCGGTGGTAATCAGACGTGCCCGGCCTCTGATAATCCCATCGGAACCGGCCGGAGCCGTCTTTCCGGCGCCCTCTCTGGCCCGGACTTCCCCGCTTTCTCCGCCGTCCTCCTTGAGCCAGGAGATAATGGAAAGCTCCGGATAATCATCGAAACTCTCGTCCGGAATAAAATCCATCAGGCCGGCGCCGCTGTTCAGGGGCGAAGTTATCCGGCCCTCTATCACTGACGCCGCCGCGGTGGCGGGGCTGACCAGGTAGGTCTCGCCCTTGCCCTGCTTGCCGGCAAAGTTACGGTTGGAGGTGCTGAGCTGTATTTCGCCCTTTCCCACCATCCCTATCTGGCCGGAGGCGCAACCGCCGCAGCCGGGGTTGCTCACTATGGCCCCGGCCCTGCTGAATATCTCCAGAACGCCTTCGTTAAGCATCCTGCTGTAGACTTCGTAGGTGGCGGGGACCACCTTGAGGGTGACCCCTTCCTTTATCCGTTTTCCCTTCAGGATGGAAGCGGCATGAACCATATCCTCGAACCTCCCGTTGGTGCAGGAGGCCAGCACAGCGGTGTGAATCCTGGTGCCCTCGACCTCTGATACCGGCTTTACATTGGAAGGGCTGAAGGGACAGGCCGCCAGAGGCTCCAGCCCGGACAGGTCCAGAGTTACCGTTTTTTCGTACTCGGCCCCGGGGTCGGCGGTTATCTCTTCCGGTCCGGTTCCCGAGCGGTCAGCGATATATTTCATGACTTCATCATTGAGCGGGATCATCGCCGCTATGGCGCCCATCTCCGTTGCCATGGAGGCGACTGTTATCCTTCCGGAGAGACTCAGCGACTCCGCTCCCGGCCCGCTGAACTCTATAACCTTTCCCAGCGCGCCGGCCGAGCCGAGCTCTCTGATTACCGCCAGGGTTATATCCTTGGCGGTCACCGGATACTCCACCGAGCCCTCCAGGACAACCTTCATGGAGCCGGGGACCTCAAACCAGTTCCTTCCCTGAGCCCAGATATAGGCTATATCCCGGTCTCCCATTCCCTGGCCGAAGCAGTTAACCGCTCCCATTATGTTGAGATGGCTGTCTGTTCCGACAAAGATCTCGCCGGGCAGGGCCAGCCCCCTCTCTATCGCCACATGGGAACCTATCCCGGCGGCGGTATCGAAGACCCGCACCCCGGTCTCCTCGGCGAAGTCCCGGCAGGCCTGCTGATTGTCCGCGTACCCGGTATCCCTTGCCGGAACATTGCAGTCAAATGTAAAAAAGGTCCTGGAAGTGTCATCCACGTAGGGGGGATGATAATACTTCTTCAGGTTATTGACCACACTGGCGCCGCCGAAATCCCTGGCGGTACGTTTGTCTATCTCGATCCAGGTCAGATCTCCCGCCCTTACCTTCTTCCCGGCATGCCTTGAAAGTATCTTCTCGATTATTGTCTGAGCCATCTCTACCACCTTCGATAGTTATTAAGACCCCGTAAAAACTACAGATTTCTAATCACTTCTTCGGCTACCTCCAGGGTAGTATCGGTGCCTCCCATGTCGTAGGTCTTTACCTTCCCTTCGCTGATAACCCTGGTTATGGCCTTATCCAGGCGCGAGGCGCGGTCGGACTCTCCCAGATACTCCAGCATCAGCCTGGTGGTAATCAGCATGGCGGTCGGATTGACCTTGTACTGGCCCGCGTACTTGGGAGCGGATCCGTGGGTGGGCTCAAAGAGGGCGAAATCTTCGCCTATGTTAGCCGAGGCGGCAAATCCGAGCCCCCCGACCAGCTGGGCGGAGAGGTCGCTTATGATATCGCCGAACATATTGGACGCCACCAGTACGGAGTAATCCTCGGGGTTCTTAACCAGCCACATGCACATTGCATCCACGTTGGTTTCCCACAACTCTATACCAGGGTAGTCTTTTGCGATTTTGCGGGCCTCTCTTACCATCAGGCCGCTGGTCTCGCGTATCACGTTGGGCTTCTCCACTACCGTTACGGTGGGGTAACCCATCTTCTTGGCATACTCGAAAGCGCCCCGCACTATTCTCTGGCATCCTTTCCTGGTAAAAATCCTGAGGCTGATTGCCAGATCTTCTCCGGGCGTGTCCATGAAACGGGCGAACTTCGGGTGCGATTCGTTCAGCATATTCCTGACCTTGTCTTCCACCGGATGAAATTCAACCCCGGCGTAAAGCCCTTCCGTGTTCTCCCTGAACACTACCAGGTCTATCCCCTCCTTGAAATTAAGAGGATTGCCCGGGTATGCCTTACAGGGCCTCATATTGGTGTGAAGGTCAAATTTCTGCCTCAGGGCGACGATCGGGCTGTAGTACTTATACCCCTTGCCCTGCAGAGAGCTGTCCAGCTCTTCATTGGCTTCATCCCTCGGTTTTGAGGTTATAGCGCCGAACAGGCAGCAATCGCTCTCCTTGCACAGCTGGATAGTCCTTTCCGGCAGGGGATTCCCTTCAGATTTCCAGAACTCCCAGCCTACATCACCGGGTTTATACTCCGCTTCAAATTTAAGCCCGTCCAGGACCATTCTGGCGGCTTCCATTACGTCGTTTCCGACTCCGTCACCGGGCAGCCAGGCTATCTTGTACATTTAAGCCTCCTTCTCAGTTATAAACAAGGAGCTGCCCTGCGTAATGAGCGGGCAGCTCCAACTTTCCGAATTGTTTTATCTCCGAACAGCATTTCATCAATGCCGGACCTTTTTTATTCCTCCGGGAGTTCAATGAACCCTTCGTCCTGAAGGCATATGAACGATTCACGTGCTTTCTTGATGGTCTCTGCAGCCATCTCGAACAGCTCTTCGCGGCTGAGGTCCAGGCGGGCTACTCCCTGCTCGATCGCCTTTCTCCCCACCGCGGCGGCCTCTCTGGGGAAGACCTCCCACTCATCCATGGTGGGGATAAGATACTCTTCGGTCATCCCCTTGTCTTCAGCGCACCTTGCCAGCTCCTCCGCCGCCGCCACGCACATTTCGTCGGTAATGGTCCTGGCCATAACATCCAGCGTTCCCCTGAATATACCGGGGAAGCCGAGCGAGTTGTTTACCTGGTTGGGGAAATCGCTTCTTCCGGTGGCAACGATCCTTGCGCCGGCCGCCTTTGCGTCCCAGGGCCATATTTCAGGGATCGGGTTTGCGCAAACAAAAACAACGGCATCGTCAGCCATGGAGGCGATCCATTCCTTCTTTATGGTATCGGGGCCTACCCTTGAGAGAGCGATCAGCACATCCGCTCCCTTCATTGCTTCCGGCACTCCCCCGGTCTTGCCCTCGCCGTTGGATATCTGGGCCATGTGCCATTTCTCCTTGTACTTCTCCTTCAGTTCGTCTTCGCGGCTCTCATGGAGAATACCCTTGCTGTCGCACATGATTATATTTTCAGGTGTGACCCCCGCCACTATAATCATTCTGGCGATGCAGATATTGGCCGCCCCGGCTCCCACCATGGCGATCTTAACATCGGATATCTTCTTGCCCACGATTTTCAGGGCGTTGATCAGGCCCGCTACGGTAACAGCCGCGGTCCCCTGCTGGTCGTCATGCCATACCGGGACCCTGCACTCCTCCCGGAGCGTATCCAGCACCCTGAAGCATTTGGGCTGTGATATGTCTTCCAGGTTAAACCCGCCGAAACTCGGCTGAAGAAGCTTTACTGTCTCGATAATCTTATCCGGGTCCCTGGTGTCCAGGCAGATTGGCACAGCGTCCACTCCCCCCAGATACTTGAACAGAAGCGCTTTGCCCTCCATTACCGGCAAACCCGCCTCGGGGCCGATATCTCCCAGGCCGAGAACCCTGGTGCCGTCCGATACAACCGCAATCATATTGGCCTTGTTGGTGTGTTCGAATACTTTTTCCGGATTTTCATGTATGTCCTTGCACGGAGCGGCTACTCCCGGTGTATACCAGATGGCGAAATCATCGAAATTGCGTATACAGCACTTAGGCATTACGCTGAACTTACCCCTGTAAAAGGGGTGAAGCTTCATGGCATCCTCAGCCGGTTTCTTCGCCTTGGCTATAAGTTCTTCTTTGGTAATCTCTTCGTTCATCGAACAACCTCCAGAAATTTAACTACGATTGGCGTGTCATAATAATACTTTCACAGCTCAAGACTGGCTTTCCTCAAGGAGAGCTTCCCCGGTCTTCAACCCTTCCTTGAACGCCTTCCGGTTGAGCTCCTCGGTTCCGGCAGGCACCCTGTTCAGGATTGCCTCCTGCACGGAGTCGTCCGCGGCGACTCCGGTTATCCTGGTCAGTATTCCCAGCGCCACAATATTGGTGACCACCAGCTTGCCTATCCTGTCCCTGGCGATCCTCGATACCGGCGCCTGGTAGACCCTGAAATTGCCCTCCGGCAATTCGGTAACGGTTTCGTTGTCGGTAATAAGGATACTACCCTCTTTGAGATCTGTCACGTACTTATCGCAAGACTCCTGAGTAAGGGAAAGAAGAACATCCAGCTCTATGGCCTTGGGGTAATCTATCTCATCGTCGCTTATAACCACTTCCGCCTTGCTGGCCCCGCCCCTTGCCTCTGGGCCGTAGCTCTGGGTCTGGACAGCGTTCCTGCCTTCATGGATAGCTACCGCTTCGGCCAGTATTTTGCCGGCCAGGATAAGGCCCTGCCCTCCCGAACCGCTTAACCTCACTTCGTATCTGTTCATTGCCTATTCTCCTTGCACTCTCTCGCTGAGCTTCCTGTACTCAGAAGTAAATTCCAGTTTTTCGAAATCGGCCAGCACCCCTATTCTAATCTTGCCTTCCCTCTCTTCGGGGGACATCTTCTCCCACTTATTGACGGAGACGGTATTGTCCCGCAGCCATTCCATCAATTTGACCGGATTGGCTATTTTGTTCCTCCTGCCGTACGCGGTGGGGCAGGGGGTCAGTATCTCCACCAGGGAGAATCCATCCTTTTCCAGAGCCTGCTTGATCATCTTCTCGCACTGCCTGGTATGATAGACATCCGACCTGGCTACGAATGAAGCTCCGGCGCTGATGGCAAGTCCGGCGGTATTGAAGGGTGGTTCGATATTGCCGTATGGAGCTGTTGAAGCCTTGTCCCCCCTCGGGGTGGTAGGAGAACACTGGCCTCCGGTCATGCCGTAAATGTAATTATTATAAAGCAGAACCGTCAGGTTAATGTTCCTTCTGGCCGCGTGAATAAAATGGTTGCCCCCTATGGCGGTAGCGTCCCCGTCGCCGGTCACCACGATCACGTTCAGGCCGGGGTTGGCATGTTTGACGCCGGTGGCGAATGGAAGCGCCCTGCCGTGAGTGGTATGCAGGGTATTTATATCTACATACCCGGGAGTTCTGCTGGAACAGCCGATCCCCGAAACCATGACCGCCTCGTCCCGGGAGATGTTGAGATCGTCGATAGCCCTGATCAGGGCCTTGAGAATGATGCCGTCACCGCAGCCGGGACACCAGATGTGCGGGAAGTTCCTGGTTCTTATAAACTTGAGGTAGTTAAACATTTAAACCACCTCCTTCACTTTTTCCACTATCTGGGCGGGTCTTATCGGCTCCCCGTCAATCCTGCACAGAGAGAACACTTCCGCTCTGCCTTCAACAGCCAGTTTGACCTCCCTGGCCATCTGTCCCATATTCATCTCCGGAACCACAAATTTATCCACCTGTCCGGCCAGTTCACTTACCTTTTCATAACAGAACGGCCATATCACAGTGGGCTCAAGCATACCCGCCCTGATCCCCTCTTCCCTGCACATCGCCACAGCGCTTCGGGCCGAGCGCGAGACTGAACCGTAAGCGAAGATGATTATCTCGGCATCCCCGGTCATCCTCTCGCGGTAATCTATTATCTGATCCCTGTTGTCTTCGATCTTCCGGATTATTCTGGTAATATTCTTTTCTATCTCCACAGAATCATTGGTGGGAAAACCTGTACTGTCGTGACAGAGGCCGGTTACATTGTAACGGTATCCGGTGCCAAAATTGGCAAGAACCGGCACCCCGCTCTCTGTATCCCTGTAGGGAAGATAATCTTCCGGCGAATCGTCCGGTTTCCTGCGGTTGAAAACCTCTATCTCGCTTTCATCAGGAATCACCACTTTTTCGGTAGTGTGGCCTACTATCTCATCCAGAAGAAGAATAACCGGCGTCATGAATTTTTCCGCCAGGTTGAAAGCCCTGATAGTCTGCTCATAGGTTTCCTGTGCCGACGCGGCCGCCAGCGCGATTATGGAATGATCGCCGTGAGTCCCCCACCTGGCCTGCTGTACATCCATCTGGGAAGGAAGGGTGGGCATACCGGTGCTGGGGCCTCCTCTCATTACATTAACTATCACACAGGGAACCTCCGCCATACAGGCATATCCTATATTCTCCTGCTTGAGGCTGAACCCGGGGCCCGAAGTGGCGGTCATCGACTTAATCCCTGTAAGGGAAGCGCCTATGGTCGCTCCCATGGCAGCCAGTTCGTCCTCCATCTGAATAAACTTTCCTCCGATGCGGGGCAGGTTCCGAGACATGGTCTCGGCTATTTCCGAGGAAGGAGTGATGGGATATCCGGCGAAGAACCGGCATCCAGCCGCTATTGCTCCTTCCGCGCAGGCCTGATTGCCCTGCATCATTTTAACCTTGCCGGAACGATCGACACTCAAAATCTCCCTCTCCTTATACATTGCCAGTGTATCGCGATAATACACCGATGTGAAAAAAAGCCAGTAAATAAAAAAAAGGACTTTTATGCAAAGTCCTTTATTCTACGGTAATAGCGAAATCAGGGCATCTGAGTTCACACAACATGCACTTTATACAGTCATCCGGCCTGGCGACTTTGAGAACCCCCTCATTGATCTCCAGAACATCCTTGGGGCAGAACGCAACACAGATCCCGCATTTCTTGCACCAGCTGCCGTTTACCCTGATGACCGCCGGCTTCTTCGAAGCCGGCTGTTCATCACTCATTCTATCTTCTCCCGGTTTTATCCAGTCAATTAATCAAGCAAAATTAACGCTCACAACGACCGCCCTCCAAATCACCGACAATATATAAGACCTTCAATAGTTTATCAAGCCATTATATGGGATATAACAGTTTTTTTTGGCTCCGGCCGGATAAAAGACAAATGATAGCCCTGTAAGTGATTAATATCAAATACATAAGAGATTCATTAAAATTAAATAATAATATTAAAGCTGCCAGTTGGTTATGTCACCTGTTGAATTCCAGATCGATGAGTGGAAATGTTATGCAATCCATTGAATCGCCATTAGAATATAACGGCAATAATAGCCTGAATTCCTTCCTGCCGTCCGCCGGAGGCAGAAATTGCCGCTTCATGGCCCCTCATGGATATTTGATCCCGGGTTAAAAGACAGGTTCAGTGCTTATACCTGTGCAGCCCGCTCGAAGCGGTGCCTATCCAGATGGTGCCATTACTATCCTCAGCAATAGAAAGGACCCTCTCGCCGCTGAACCCCGAACCGAGGCCGTAATGTTTCCAGTCGCCGCCCCGGAAGACGAAAAGGCCATGATTTTCCGTTCCCAGCCAGAGCTCCGAACCGCTGCTTTCGAGTACGGCGCTGGGAATAATTTCAACTCCAGGGTCGGGAAGAGACATCTTCATCCATTCTCCCGAGCGGTTTGAATAAATATCCCTGCCGTCAACGTAGAGGCAGTTTCCGTCAGCTCCCCCACCGATACATGCCCCTATCTTTGCCGCATCCGCCATTCCGTCAGATTCGGCGAGGACCCGCACCGCGGGGTCATCGTCAAAATTCAGCAGGGAGGGCTGTTCCCTGTCCTTCCCGGGGCTGACATAACCGCCCGGAGTATCATCAACCCAGCCGGGCCCCTCGAAACTGATCAGCCTGCCCGGGAAAGTCAAAGCCCGGACCTTTCCGCCGCCTGACACCATCAGATCTGATATCCTGTTGTCCTGCAAACCGCTTTCTTCGTCATATACAAACCACTTGCCCTCTTTCAGGCACAGCACCCCCTGATCAAAGGTTCCAAACCAGATCTCGCCATCCGCCCCTATATCGACTGATGTCAGATATTCAGTGGGCAGGCCGACTCTCCGGTCGTAAACTTCCCAATCCCCCTCTCTGAAATGCAGGGCGCCGAACCGGGTGGACAACCAGAATTCTCCTTCCCGCGGCATAGCGATACCGGTCACCGCGCTTTCATACCATGGCGCGGGAAGCTTTATCGCCGATAGTGTCTCGCCATACCTGTACAGGCCTTTTTCCGTTACCAGCATAAGCTGATCGCCTTCCGGATAAATACCTGATACCCGTAAAGCCGGAAATCTCTGGGGGATCATTACCTTTCTCGCGCTTTCCCTGCCCAGGACCACCACAACCCCTTCATCGGAACCGAGAAAACAGTTTCCGGAGTAATCATGGTGGACGGAGAGAAAGTTATATCCGCCGAGAGAGATGCTCTCTGTAATAAGGGGAGTCCATCCTGAACCGTCATAGTAACAGGCTCCCCCCTCCCCTGCCGCTATCAACCTTCCGTCCGGAGCCAGGCTGAACTCTCTGAGGTTCCATCCGGGAAGCCCGTCTTCAGCTCCGTAAGCAGTAGTCTTACCGAACTTGTACCTGGCCAGCCCGTTCTGCCTGACCGCGATAAACAGGTTTCTGTTTTCGTCAAATATCAGATCGTTGACCGCTCCAATGGGGATCTTTCTTCCGTAACGTATCGACTCCCATCTGAAGCTGTCCGCCCGGCATACTCCGCTGGCAGTTCCGAACCAGATCTGAGAAGCGGTCTCCTCCGTAATACTCAGAACCCTGTTATCCAGGAGGGAATCCTCTTCGGTGTAGACTGTCAGAGAATTCGATGAAAGGTAGCCGCAGCCCTGCCCGTAAGTGGCAATCCACATTTTCCTGTTTCCAACCATCAGGTCCCTGACCCTTCTGAAAAACGGATTGACTGATTCGTCGTATACCTTCCAGGTGCTGTCCCTCAGGCAGACCCCCTCGTCACACCCCACCCACAACCTGTAATAGTCGTCAACCGTTATCGACCTGACCGAATTCATCGGGAAGTTTCCTATCGCCGAGACCGAATCGGTCATCAGGTCCCACGCGAACAGGCCTCCTTCGGTTCCGATCCATAGAGTATCATAGCTGGCGTGAAGAGCCCTTACCTCTCTGGAGGGGATAAAATCTAAGAACCTGCCGCCCCCCGCGGAATTCCTTTTGACCCTTTCCGGGAAAACAATGGAAGTATCTCCGGAAGTAAGAAAGCCGGCGATTTCGGGGGTATCCGGCCCCTTCCCCGGTAATCTCTGAGAGAAAAGCGGAGTTGCCATGAATAATGATATCAGCACGAAAATAACGGTAACTTTTTCAACCATAACAGATAACTCTCCCGAATACTCCAGAATCTTCTGTTGGGACTTTAGCCCAATTATTATGAAATTGCAAGCTTTAGAATTAACCTGTTGGCGAACTGCTCTGCCGGAATTTTCAGACACCTTCCCGGGCAGATATCCCTGCGCCAGTCAACGCGTCGGAGCCGGGAGTGTGCACCAGCAGATGAAGAAATGAGCTTATATCATATCCGGTCAGATTCCTGATTTCATCAATCAGCAGCTCTTCATCGACCAAAACCCCGAACTCATTTCCTTCATAGATGCTCCTGAGAACATCCAGCAGGGAGACGCGGCCGTCCGATATCTTTTCGAGGTGCCGGTCCAGCGCCGAAGCGGCCAGGAACCCTCCGTCGTACATCAGCTTCACCATATATTTGTCGCTCATGTCGCTGTTTCCCGCATCGGCTACCGGCACTGTCTCCCGGTATGGGTTTTTCAGATAGCTCTCCCTTATCCTCCCGGCTTTGCCGCGGTACTGCCGCCGGTCTATTATCCCCAGCTCCAGCAGAACCTTGTAAGAATAATAGACGGTCACCCCTTCGGAGAACCACATCAACCGCTCCGAAGCCGGCCTGATCGCCTCCCCGTTCCAGTTATGGAAGAATTCGTGGGAAACTACCGACATATTCAGATTGTACAGATCGCTTCTGCTGATCCGCGGATCAAACAGAAGAAGTACATTGGGACCCTGATGCACACCGTAATAATCGAATCCGCTGTCTCCCTGAACCGGGTTTCTGTCCAGCACAAAGAGGTATCTGCTGTGCGGCGATGAACCGAACATGCCGATCTCGTAAGCCACAATATCCTTTATTACCGAAAATATCTCTTCGATCCGGAAGGGCCAGGCCCCGGAGGTCACCAGCATGACCTCGGCCGAACCGATAACAGCGCTTTCACTCTGATACTCACCTGAAAGGCAGACAGTATGCTTAAGCTGAGAAGAGTTTTCCAGGATCATCCTGCTGCCCACCGACCTGTGAACAGAGAAGATCCCGCCGGGCCGTCCGGCCCCGTAATCTACCAGCAGGCCGCCGGCTATCTTTATCTCCGGTATCAGAAAAAGATCGCTGCCCAGGAACCTGAACCTGTCCTCCCGGAGAAGGGAAAGCTTCTTTCTTACCAGTGGAGAGAAGCGGTCCTCGCTCATGAGAATAACCTGATAGGAAAGATCAAAATCTCTTCTGCCGTTAAGTACCGTCCAGGTTCCGGCCGATTCCCTGACTTCCAGCTCCTCGCCATCCTCGCAGAGAGCCGCAATATCCAGGGGGTCGATACTACATCCGGCCGCCGGGCTGAACGACACCTGATAATCGGGAGAGCACCTGTACTTTACGTTAATCTCAACGAGATTAAGGCGGTAATCCAGCACCTCCACCGAATAGCTGACAAAAGGCTCCCGCCTTCCCGCTACCAGCCCGTCCCGGGCCAGAATGGCAGCTATTGCCGCGGCCAGGATGACAAGAGGGATATAACGATATAACTTACTGGCTGACAATTTATCCGTCATCTGAACAGACCTCCGCTTTCGAATCAGCAATAGCCGTTCCATATTATACAATCGGCCCTCCATTATAAAATTAAGCTGTTTGCTGACAGCTAAATACAGGAATTATAAACAGCCTGTTCCGATATTATTCCACTCCGGCTCAGGGCCGGCCGCTCCTGTCACGGTAAGCGAATATCAACTCCGGCGGCGATATGCAGTTATATTCTGGTTAAGATGCCGATAATCTGATATGTTATCATTATGAGCGCGGAAGGAAGGAGTTTACGGTGATGGAAGGACTGATATCGCATGCCGCGGCCGTTCTTTCCGGTTCTGAGCTAACAGCTGTTTCCACCGGGGCGGGTATATCCAGAGAGAGCGGTATCCCGACTTTCCGGGGAAGCGACGGAATCTGGAAGGAACATAAACCGGAGGAGCTGGCCAGCAGAGAGGGGTTCCTCTCAGACCCGGCGCTGGTATGGAAGTGGTACCGGCAGAGATTATTCACCGCCAGAGAGAAGGAACCGAATCCCGGGCACAGAGCCCTGGCAGAGATGGAATCGGTTATCCCCTCTCTCACCGTGATTACTCAGAATGTGGATAACCTTCACAGAAGAGCAGGCAGCGGTAATGTGGTAGAACTTCACGGCAACATCGAGCGTTTCAAATGCCTTGAGCGGTCCCACCCGGCGGAATTCGACCCTGAATGGGGGGATGAACCTCCCCGCTGCCGTATCTGCGGCTCTCTTATCCGGCCGGATATAGTCTGGTTCGGGGAGCCCCTGCCGCGCGAGGAGCTGGAATACGCTTTCGATATCTCCTCCCGCTGCGATACCTTTCTTATAGTGGGAACAAGCGGCCTGGTGCAGCCCGCATCTCATCTTCCCCTTCTGGCAAAGAGAAGCGGGGCGAAGCTGATTGAAATTAATGTGAAAGAATCGGCGCTTACCGGACTGGTTGATATCTTTCTGCAGGGCCGGTCCGGAGAGATACTTCCTGATATTATAAATGAAATGAACGCGCGGAGATAAACTGCAGGCTATATCCTGAAGAACTTTCTCAAGCCTTTGATATCGGATTTGAACAGCTCGACCAGCTCGTTGAAAGCCCGTTCCTCCTGCTGGGTTCTGTCCCTGGTGGAAATCCAGGCCCAGAATACAATAATTATCGAAACCCACAGCGCTCCGGCCAGGGCCGCTATCAGGACTATACTCCAGGGGGGAAGCCCGGCGCGCTCTTCAGGGATGTTGGGGTAGCTTACCACCTGGACGCTGGGAGTGGTTCTCGCCCTGTCGATACCGGCCTCCTGATACCTTTCCAGCAGAAAGGAATAGACCCGCTCGGCCACTTCAAGGTCCCTGGTCATGGCGGCGTATTCCTGTTTCAGGCGGGGGAGCCGTTTCAACGGAACAAAAACGGAGTAATCATCTCCATCCTCGACCATCTCCTTCAGCTTTTCAGTCAGTTTCTCATACTCAGCCCGCTTGCTTTTCAGAGCCACGGTCCGGTCGCTGGAATATTCCCTGAGAAGCTCCAGGTCGATCCCCGCCAGAACCTGCCTCAGTTTCAGGTTGACCGCCAATTTGATGGCGCCTTCGGTCTGCTCGGTAAAATCCGCTATTCCATGCCGGCTCTGAAAAT
>JAWODM010000067.1:0-20011 GCA_046483305.1 Candidatus Krumholzibacteriales bacterium
CGGTTACTGATTTGTAATTTAAATGAAAGAGTTTGAATTGCTGAAAGATACCATAGGAAGAAGAATATTGTTTGTGCTGCTGGCGCTGGTTGTGGCGGTGGCGGTGATAGTGCTGGTAGCCAGATGGGACAGAACGAAAAGGCAGCAGCGGCCGCCGGTGGTCCGGGAGGTGCCCGGCGAGACCCGCACCATCACTGTCTTTTACGGAAACCGCGATGCCACTGAACTGGTGGAGGAGACCAGGGAAATTACCACTGCCGGCGACGGCCTGGAGTACGAGGTGAAGGAGGCGCTCGGCGCGCTCCTGGAGGAGCCCGGGGATAAAGACCTGGTATCGGCCATTCCGAAAGGGACCAGGATACTGCGGGTGTTCTGGGTGGAGGAGGAAAAGACCGTATACCTGGATTTCAACGGGGCCCTTACCGCCAACCACCCGGGAGGGTCAGTCTCCGAGTATTTTACCATCAAGGTGATATTAAAGACCATCAGCGCCAATTTCCCTCAGATAGCGAGGGTTCAGATACTGGTCAGCGGATACCCGGTGGAGACCATAGCGGGCCATTACGGGGTCAGCGAGCCCCTGGATGTCAGGAAGTGGCGCTGAAGGGGGCGGAAAGTTGATATGAAGAATCTGAGAGATAAACCTGTCGGGGTATTCGACTCCGGTATCGGGGGCCTGACGGTGGTGCGGGCTCTGATGGAGCGCCTGCCGGGGGAGGATTTCATATACTTCGGCGACAGCGCCAGGGTCCCCTACGGCAGCAAGAGGCCGGAGACGGTGCGGAGGTTCTCCCGCGAGAACCTGGAGTTTCTGAAATCCAAGGATGTGAAACTGATAGTGTTCGCCTGCAATACCGCCTCGGCGCTGGCCCTGCCGGCACTCAAGAACGAGGAAGCGCTTCCCATGACCGGGGTGATACTGCCGGGGGCAAGGTCCGCCGCCGCTGCCACCAGAAACGGGAAGGTCGCGGTGATAGGCACCACCGCCACTGTCCGCTCCGGGGCGTACGAAGAGGCGATCATCTCCATAAACAGCGACATTTCAATCATCAGCGTCCCCTGCCCGCTGTTCGTCTCACTGGCCGAGGAGGGATGGACTGATAATGAAGTGGCCAGGTTGACCGCCGAGAGGTACCTGGAGCCGGTAATAGAGTCCGGAGCGGATACGCTGGTGCTGGGATGCACCCACTATCCGCTGCTTAAGGGGGTCATCTCGTCTGTGATGGGCCCGGAGGTGCGGCTGGTCGACTCCGCGACCGAATGCGCCGCGGAGGTGGAATCTATCCTGGAGAGCGGGTCGATGAAGAACAGCTCCGGCAGAGAGGGAAGTATCAGGGTATACATGAGCGACCTGCCATACAGGTTCCGCGAGACCGGAGAGAGGTTCCTGTCCAGGTCGATCGGGGATATCGAGAAGGTTCAGATGCAGAAAAAGGAAAGGAATTTATGGTCCGAAGTGACGGAAGAAAGAGAAGAGATCAGGTCAGGGAAATCAGGTTCAGAAGAAGGTTCGTAAAGAGCGCCGATTCCTCTGTGCTGGCTGAGATGGGAAATACCAGGGTGCTCTGCGTGGCTACCGTGGAGGAACGGGTGCCCGGGTTCCTCAGGGGGACCGGAAGCGGCTGGGTGACCGCCGAGTACTCCATGCTTCCCCGCTCCAGCCCCAGGAGGATACCCCGCGAATCCAGGCGGGGGCACCTGAAGGGAAGAACCCAGGAGATCCAGCGGCTGATCGGAAGGTCTCTCAGGCAGGCGGTGGACCTTTCCGCCCTGGGCGAGAGGACCGTTGTGATAGACTGCGACGTGATAGAGGCGGACGGGGGAACCAGGACCGCCGCCGTTAACGGAGGGTTCGTGGCTCTTTTTGCGGCGCTGAAAAGGATGAAACTTGCGGAGAGCTGCATCGTAAACATGATAGGCGCTGTGAGCCTGGGCATCCTGAAGGGAAAGGTTCACCTTGACCTTGACTACAGCGAGGATTTCACCGCGGAGGCCGATATCAATGTGGTAATGAACGAACAGGGCGGTATTATAGAGATACAGGGAACCGCCGAGGAACGCCCCTTCAGCGAGGAGCAGCTCGGAAGGGTAATAAAGTCCGCGCGGCGCGGGATAAAGAAAATCATAAAGGCGCAGAAGAAAGTTCTGAGAATCAGATGAAGATAGTACTGGCAACCGGAAACCTGGGAAAGATAGCAGAGATCAGGAAGATCCTCTCGGATATCGATATCGAGGTTCTGACCTTCGAGGATTTTGACTCATTTCCGGACCCGGAAGAGACCGGCGTCTCTTTCCTGGAAAACTCTCTGATAAAGTCGAAGGCGGTTCATGAACAGACCGGCCTTCCCGCACTGGCGGACGACTCCGGCCTGGAGGTGGATTGCCTGGACGGCGCTCCCGGAATCATGTCCGCGAGATACGGCGGAGATGGGCTGGACGACCGGCACAGGTACCTGAAGCTGCTTGAGGATATGGCGGGGGTGCCCGGCGAAGAAAGGACCGCCAGGTTCAGGTGCGTGATGACATTCTACCCGGTGGATGCGGATGCGCAATTTTCCCCTCCTCCCGGACTGGATAAGAGAGATTCCCTGAAGATGCCGGGGGAGGAAAAAATCGCTCTGGTGACCGAGGGCTTTCTCTACGGGAAGATAGCGGAACAGCCGGCCGGAGAGGGCGGTTTCGGGTACGACCCGGTATTTTATATCCCGGAGGAGGGAATGACAGCGGCTCAGCTGCTGCCGGAAAGAAAGAACAGTATCAGCCACCGCTACCGGGCGCTGGTTGAGATGAAGAGGCTTCTGAAGCACTGCTGCGCCGGCGGATAAAATATCAGGCCGCGGTACCGGGGGAATATTCAGTATTTAACGGAGGAGTCAGAGTTGCTTGAAATCAGTCATGTAACCAAGAGGTTCGACGGAACCACTGCCGTGGATGACCTCTCCCTGGTGGTCGAGCCGGGAGGGATCTACGGCCTGCTGGGCCCCAACGGGGCGGGCAAGTCGACCACCATCAGGATGATCATGGGGATCATCGAGCCGGACCAGGGCCGGGTGAAGCTGTTCGACAGCCCGTTCAGCGAACAGGTCAAGGAGCGTATAGGATATCTTCCTGAAGAGCGCGGGCTTTACCGGAAGATGAAGGTGCTGGACCACCTGGTCTTTCTGGGAGAGATCAAGGGCGTCAGCGGGGATACCGCCAGGAAGAGAGCCGCCGAGTGGCTGGAGAGGGTGGATCTGTCGGAATGGGCGGACAGGAATGTGGAAGCCCTGTCCAAGGGGATGCAGCAGAAGGTGCAGTTCATCTCCACCATTCTCCACGACCCGCAGCTGGTGATTCTGGACGAGCCGTTCGCCGGGCTGGACCCGATCAACACCCAGCTTCTGAAGGATATCGTGGAGGAGATGAAGGAAAGAGGAAAAACGGTGGTCCTCTCCACTCACCTGATGGACCAGGTGGAGAAGCTCTGCGAGAGGATCTGCCTTATCAATAAGGGGCGGAAGGTGATCGAAGGCCAGCTCTCCGATATAAAGAGGGAGTTCGGAAGGAATGTGATGACCGTGAGATTTTCCGGGGCCCGGTCCTTACTGGAAAACGACAGCAGGGTGGCCTCGGTGAGAAGCTTCGGCCAGGAGCTTTCATTAACCCTCAAGGAGGATGTGAACCCCAGAGATATCGTCATGCTGGCCCTGGAGCACGGAGAGGTGGAAAAGTTCGAGGTGGGGGAGGTGTCCCTGCATGATATATTCATTGCCAAGGTCACTGAAGAAGGGGAGGTGAACCTGGATGAAGAAGCTGTATAAGGTAGCCAGGAGAGAATACACCCAGAGGGTAAAGAAGAAGAGTTTTCTGATCGGGACATTGCTGGGGCCGGTCCTTATGGCTGTTTTCATCCTGGCCCCGATGTTCCTGCTCCGGCATACCGGAGAGGAACAGACCGGGATGGCGGTCATAGATATGACCGGAAAAATCTACTCCGAGTTCAGCGAGGCGCTGACCGACACCCTGGATAACGGAAGCAGGATGTTCAGCCTGGAGAAGCTGGAGGTTTCCGGCCGGCAGGAATTCGAGAGTATGAAATCCTCTCTTAATGAGCGTGTCAGCAACGGTACCCTGGACGGGTACCTGTATATACCCGGGGATGTGGTGGAAGAGGGGGGAGCTACCTTCTATGGTAAGAAGGTGGGGAATATCAAGACCCTGAGCAGGATCGAATCCGAGCTGAACAATATCATTATCAGCAAGCGCCTCAGGGATGAGGGGATGGACTACTCCAGGGTTAAGGGACTTTTCGAGAGGACCGACCTGAAGACCGTTCAGGTGCAGAGGGGAGAGGAGAAGGAGAGCAGCTTCGATATCATCTACATGACCACCTTCATATTCATAATGCTGCTTTATGTCACCATCCTGATGTGGGGCGTGGCGGTGGAGAGGAGCATCATAGAGGAGAAGAATAACAGGGTAATAGAGGTTCTTCTCTCTTCGCTGAGGCCGTTCGATCTGCTGGGAGGGAAGATCCTCGGAGTCGGGGCGGTAGGGCTGACCCAGTACCTGATCTGGGGGGCAGCCGCCTTTCTCCTGTCTCTCTACGGGGTTTCCATGGGCGGCCCGATGGCTGATATGGGCGCCCTGTCCATTTCCACAATTATCTTCTTCGTGGTCTTTTACCTTCTGGGGTTCCTCTTCTACGCCACCATCTTCGCTGCGATCGGTTCTATCTGCAACAGCGACCAGGAGGCGCAGCAGATACAGACTCCGGTGGTTATGTGCCTGGTTTTCACCATTATCATACCGATAGTGGTAATCCAGAGCCCGGACGGCGCCTTTGCCACGGTGATTTCTCTGATACCGCTGTTCACTCCCACGGTGATGTTCATGAGGATCAACGTGCTGATGCCGCCCGCCTGGCAGATAGCGCTCAGTATAGTTCTGATGCTGGCGGCAACCTATATTATGGGACAGATTTCAGCCAGGATATTCAGGACCGGGATTCTGATGTACGGAAAGAGGCCGGACGCGAGAGAGATTCTTAAATGGCTGAGAAGGTCCTGATCCGAAAGAGTTGTGGCTGATCAGAAACTGATATTGCAGTAGTTGACCTTGATGGTGAGGTACCCGTTAAAATCGCCGTCTTCGGGGACCTTGAACATGTTGTATTCCAGCTCCGCTCCCACTCCGTTGGTCAGGAGGAACCAGTAATCCACTCCCACCGAGACAGAGCCCCCGGGGCAGTTGGCGGAACTGTTGACCGAACCGACCTTGAGCCCTCCCAGGTGAACCTGGGTCCTGTATACGCCGGCAGAGGCGGCGCCGTATATCTTGAACATCCTGGAATAGTTGTACAGGTATTTGACCTGGAGAGCAAAGGGAATGACTCCGAGGTATTTATAGAAGTTATTGGGGGTTTTCTGCATGGATATGATATCGAAACCGGCCTTTAATCCCACGCATATATTTCTGGTGAACATTTTGCCGGCGAATATGTTGCCGCCGAAGCTGGGGTTGTCGGCATCTTCGACTCCCATCGGAATATTGAATGTCCCTCCGAAATGAACCAGGTTCTTTGGGGCGCTGGCCTGCGCCATCAGGCTTCCTGAGAAAGCCAGGAGCAATATTATAGTAATTCCCGCTATCGAGAGAGCATTATTCGTTTTCACTGGAGTCCTCCGATCTGATTGAAATTAAATTATTGTCTATTTTGATATAATAAAATGATCCACTGCAGTCAAGCCGTTTTGACGGGGGGTATTAACTATTGGGCGGCCGTTTCAGGCCCCGTTTAATCGATTGAAAAAGGTTCGGATTTCAGGTAATCTCACCCTGTCATCCGGCCGGTGTATGCTCAAACGGCCTCTGGGGGCCGGCAGCGCAGGGAGAGGGATTTGAAGATACTGATGGTTCAGAAATACCACTACCGCAGGGGAGGGGACTCGGTCTATATGTTCAATCTGGCCGCCGCCCTGCGCCGGGAAGGCCACCAGGTTGCCCATTTCTCCATGCATCATCCCGAAAACGATGCCTCCGAATACTCCGGTTATTTTGCCTCGGAGATAGATTTCCCCGCCCTTCTGGAGAAGTCCTCGCCAGCGGCCGGATGGAAGGTTCTCTCCAGGAGCGTCTACAACCGGGAGGCCAGGGACAGGATATCGGCGCTGATCGGAGACTTCAGGCCCGATATCGCGCATTTTCACAATATCCATGACCATCTGACCACATCGATAATCAAACCGCTCAGGAGCAGGGGGGTCCCGATAGTCTGGACCTGTCATGATTACCGCCTGGTCTGCCCCAACTCCAACTTCCTGTCCGGCAGGAAGGTCTGCGAACGCTGCCTGCCCGGAAAGTTCTATAACGTATTGATTCACAGGTGCAAGAAGCGCAGCCTGGCTGCCAGCTTCGTCGCCATGCTGGCGAGCTACTCGGACCGCATTCGTGGTGTGTTCAGAAGGGTGGACCGCTTTATAGCCCCCAGCGCCTTCATGAAGAGCAAACTGGCGGCGGGGGGTATAGCCCCGGAAAAGATCGCGGTGATCCCCAACTTTATTGATACTGAGAGCTACCATCCTTCAGGCGAGGAGGGAGATTATATAATCTATTTCGGCCGATTGAGTTATGAGAAGGGTGTGGATATACTGATTCGGGCCTTCGAGGGCGTGGAGGGTGTGAGGCTGGTGATAGCCGGTGACGGGCCGGATAGAGAGAATCTGGAAAACCTGGCGGCCGAGCTTAATCTGGCCGGCGTGGAATTTGCCGGGTTTCGACAGCAGGATGACCTGAAAAAACTGGTCGCGGACTCCAGATTCGTTATTCTTCCCTCCCGCTGGTACGAGAACCTCCCCTTCTCCATTATGGAATCGTTCGCCCTGGGAAAACCGGTGGTCGCTTCCGATATAGGCGGCATACCGGAGATGGTTGAGGATGGCGTTAACGGGCTGCTCTTTCCACCGGGGGATGAAGGCCGTCTGCGGGAGCAGATGCAGAGGCTGCTCTCCGGCCGGGAGCTGAGAAGAAGTATGGGAGGCGAGGGAAGGGAGAAAGCCAGGAAACTTTACAGCAGCTCAACTCATTATAAGGGTATAATAGGCGTTTACAGGAATATACTCAATCCGGTCTTTAATTGAAAAGTTCCACCCATTCCTGTAAGCCGCCACGGCAAATAAATACCCTGCGCTTTTGATGAATAATTCTCCCTGAAGTGTCAAATCCCGGCAAAATATTTTATCTTTAATGCATTAATCTGATACGGCATAATATAAATATTATGGCGGCCGGTATGGCCGAGGGTAGAGTTACGCTGTATTATCACCGCTGGTTTACACTGACAACAGATTTTTTCTTTAAAGAAAAAGGAGGGTTATTCTGATGCGATATCCAAAAGGGCCCCTGATTGGGGCTATCGCCATCCTGTGGCTGATGTTTTCAGTTTCGGCGGGAGGGGCGCCCGCCCGCCCGCTGCATTTCAGCCGCCCCACCAAACTGATGAACGTTGAGACCGGATACCTTCTCAGCGAGGAGGCCGGGAGGTTAAAAATAGGAATAGGTGAATCCGGTTACGGGATTCATCCGAGGGTACAGATAACCACCAACACCATGCTTGACGTATTCTCATTTCTTAACGCCCAGGTGAAGCTTGGCCTGTTAATGGAAAAGGGTGATTTGCCGGCCCTGGCGATTGGCGCCGGTTACTATAATCTCGTCGGATCAGGGTTTATTGTGGAAGGTATTACAGAGGAAGCTTTTTCCGTAGAGGAAGAACTGGTGCTTGATTCGGGGCTGGACAGCTGGTACCTGCACATTTCTCTGAGCAGGCATCTTCGTGATAGGATAAGAGTGCATCTGAGCTACCAGTACCGTTATATATCAGGGTATTTCGAATCTGATGAACCTGTAACCCTGACATCGGGAGACGAAGAGGTGGCCGTTTACGCCTCCCTGGACCAGAGCGTGTACCACAGGTCGGTGATGGCGGCAATTGACGCTGACCTGGGCGGCAGTGCAAAGGTTCTGCTGGAAATGGGATATGACGGCTCTTATGAGAAATTCCGGGGAGGTTTTGCCCTGCGCCTGGCCGCAACCCGGCGCTTAGCAGTTCAGGCGGGGGTTCTCTGGCCCGGAATAGACCTGGGTGACGATTTTGAAATGCCGGTTATTCCAAACCTGGCGCTGTTCTGGAGGTATTAAAGAAAATGCTGTACTTTAAACGGATTACCATGGTTTTCCTGTTGATCCCGGTGCTGGCTTTTTCCGGGTGCAGGTCGATTGTAAGAATAAACAACCGGACCGACCCGAAGAATTTCGATCAGATAGTGCTGATTACGGGGTCTGATACCTATTACGATGAAATCTCCGTTAATGTCCCGGATGAGCTGAGAAAGGAAGATTATGAAATAACCCGGGTGGAAATCTTCGGGGATGTTTCTGCCCAGAGCCTTGGCGCAACGCTGGTAGTAGATCTGTATATAGGGCTGGAGCCGGGAAGCGCCAATCTGGATGACAGCTCAGTCAACGAGGTTATCGCCTCAGCGGTGCTGACCCCGGAAGACAGAGATGTCGAGATCAGATCGGTGAATTCGGACCTGATCTACAAAGCTCTGGACCATGAGACGTTCTGGATGAAGGCAACGATTGATTACCAGGTTTCCTCACTGACAATTATAGATATCAAGAACCTGTACATGGATATACAGCTGGAGCGCGAGACAGGCGGGCTGTTCCCGATATTGTATCTGTTCTGATTTCAGTCCGAAAATACACGCTTTTATTATTCATTTTCCGCCCCGGGCACTTACAATACAATGTTTCCTTGACTTTATCTCCGGAGGGGGCATTAATTAGATATGCCGGTTATTCGAGAATATCGTGTCGGGGTGTGGCGCAGCCCGGTTAGCGCGCCTGCTTTGGGAGCAGGAAGCCGCCGGTTCAAATCCGGCCACCCCGACCATTAATCCCCTCCATAATCACCTGATCAGAACCATCTTCACTGTGCCGGTGAAATCTCCGGCACTGACTCTGGCGAAGTAGACACCGGAGGGGACTTCTCCGGCCCGGGTATCTCTCCCATCCCAGTGAAGCCGGTGAGTTCCCGCGTTGAAAACCCTGTCTGCCAGGGTGGCCACCTTCCTTCCCGCGGCGTCGAAAACGGCGGCTTTTACTCTTCCCCTTCTGAATATCGAGAAAGGAATGGATGTTGATGGGTTGAACGGGTTGGGATAGTTCTGCTTCAGCATTGCGGTGGGCGCAGGGTCTGCGGAATCTGTCTGAACATCGCCGCTGAAGCATATATCGAAGGGGGGAAGGCCTGTGCTGATCGGGCTTCCTGTTATCTGGGAGCCGTCGCAGCAGCTGTATATTCTTATCCCCGGGTTTGTTTCGGTCTGGTCGGCCAGGAAGAGCTCTCCGCCCGGAGATATCTCAATATCGTTGATCACGTATGCGCCCGGAGAATAGAGGGTGCCCTCCTTCTTCCCGGTCTCCGGGTTGAACGATATCACCTCGTTGTTGAAACTGGCGTTGGTAATAACAGCAAAGCCCATGACGGGGCTGAATATCTCGAAATCGTTGATGTCTCCTCCGGCCTCGGATTCAGAGATCATGGTGCCGGTAACGGCCAGCGCTTCAGGGTCTATTACCTCCACGCCCCCGTCATTTACCCCCCAGATTCCCACCGATGATACCAGCAGGGTTCCGTCGAACCGGTTGTACTGGATATCGGAGAATGGGTTTGCGAAATTCAGGGTGATCGGCTGAACGCCGGCAGCGGAGTTGTCGGTATCTATCAGGGTATCCGCGCCGCAGTCAACGGCGGCTATGTAGCTGGTCCCTTCGGGGAGCCAGTAGTTATCCCTGTCCATCCTCTGAATCGATATGAACAGGGCGTCGCCGACTATGATCATCTTATCCATCTCGCACAGGCCGTCCCCGTCGGCCAGGGATGAAAGGTCGATACTGCCGGTATGAGCCCCGGTGGAGGGATTGACTATCCAGAGCTGGTTGCTGTCATACCTGGTTACATAAGCTTTGGTTGCCGAAAAAAATGCTATATCCTGGGGGTTGGAGCCGTTGCCGACTGAAAACTGGTCCAGAGTGCTGAAGCTGTCTTCCGGGTCCAGGACCTGGATGTTGTCGGCCCCGCCTCTGTTGACCACGTATATCAGCCCGCCGTACCACCGGCTCACCGCGTCGCTGTGAACCGAAGCAACATCTGTCTCTGTAGTATAGTTTCCATCCAGCCGGATGACCGATGAGGACCCGGTGGTGTAGTCGGTGGTGGTGATGAAGGCGTACTCTGTGGCCAGAGAGCCTGAATTAATGAAGAGAAGCGATGCGGCGGCGATCAGGATTGCTGCCGCCGCCCCTGCCCCGGTCGATTCAGTTATCGGTTTCATTATTCTTTCCTTCTCTGTTGAATTCGAGGGTTATGAAAAAACTTCTTCCCGGCAGGGGATAACCTATCACGTCACGGATCTGGTTGCCGGCAAGGTTTTTCCCCTCCAGGGTGATATTGAACGAGTCTGAAATATCTTTCAGCGAGAAAGCGAGTGAATGGATCCTTCTTCCCGGCACCTTTCGCATATTGGCCTTGTCCAGGTAATTCGGCCCTATGTAGTGCAGGTTCCAGGAGGCGCTCCAGCCCCGCCTGTCCAGTGCCAGCCTGAGAGAGCCTTCGTGAGACGGTGTGGAAGCCAGCTGGTTTCCGTTGTAATAAGGGATATCGCTCCGGTCCACCGCGTCCATGTACGTGTAGTTGCCGGAAATCCTCAGCGGCAGGAAGAGGCGGGCAGAGAGGGTCAGTTCCGTCCCCCTGATCCCCGCCGCTCCAATGTTTTTCGGTTTGACAGTCCTCTGGGAGTTGGGGAAGAACAGGATCAGGTTCGATATCTCGTTATCAAAGTAACCGGCCTCCAGGAACAGGGATTTTACCGGCCCCCATCCGCCTGTGTTCAGGATCAGCCCCACGTCCCGGTTAACCCCCTCTTCGGGCTCCAGGTTTGAGTTGCCGGTTACAGTGCCGATATTCCCGAACAGCTCGAAGAAGGTGGGCATCCTGACATATTTACCCGCGTTTCCCTTCAGGGTGAGGTTGTCGCTGAGGCGGATCCGCACTCCGCCCTGGGGAGATTCCGATTGTGCCTCTATCTTTCCCCGGGGAACGGGGGGAAGGTATGGAAGGGGAGCCGGCTGGTAGAACTCGTTCTCGCTCCAGAGCGTTCTGTACTGCCCTGAAAGCACCACCCTGTCCCCGAACAGGGAGAGATGGCCGGCCGCCGCCGCGGTCGCCGAAACTCTATTCCGGTCCGGCCCTTCTCTGAGAGCGGGGAGCAGTTCAACCGGGTGATACTGCTCCTTCCTGCCCTCAACAAAGATCTCGGTGGAGAGGGGAAGAAGCGGCGCCATCAGAGTTCCCCTGAAGCTGCTTCCGTACGAGGTTATACTGTTGTCGGTACTCTGCGCGTAAAGGCCGATGTCCCCCTCCGGGTCGTCGAACCTCTCCCTGGTGTTTGAATGGAAAATGGTCGCTTCGGTCTGAATCCTTTTTCCCAGAAATGCTTCCGGTTCCAGTTTTATGTAGGCAAGCTTTCTCTCTCTCTCGATTCTGGCCTCCGGTGACTGGTTCGATCCTATCCCGCAGACCCCGCTCTCCCTGCTGAAATAATCAAAGTTAACCGCCGCCCTTCTGACCCCGGGAAGGTCCAGCCCCAGCGCCCCGGAGAAGTTCCAGCGGTTGAAGTCGTTGTTGAGCCGGGTAACTGTCTCGTCGTCCAACGCCGTTTCCGGGGTCCCGTTATCATCCAGGAAAGAAAAATCTCCCTCGCTCTCGGTGTAGCCTCCGTTAAGGCGGAGGCTGACCGGGCCCATGGAAGAGCTCATCTCCAGGGAGTGTTTCTCCGAACCGAAGGATCCATACCCGGTCTCAGCCCCGAACTCGATACCAGGCCCGTTCCGGAGCGACCTTTCCGGGATCAGGTTTATCCTTCCACCGATAGCGGAACCGCCGAACGAGACCGGTGAGTTTCCCCTGTATATCTCTATTCTTTCTATCGATCCTATGGCAAGGTCGGCCAGGTTGGCCGCTCCAGAATAGGGGTCGTTAAGGGGAACCCCGTCAAGGTAGACCTGGACCTGCGATGACGAACTGCCCCGGATCGACATCGCCGCGTAGCTTCCCAGACCGCCGTACTGCCTTACCCTGATCCCGGCCGCGTCCGCCAGCACCGAGGGAATATCACGGCCGGTGGCGGCGCCCTCCAGTTCTATGCAGGCTACGAACTCGGAGCGGAGCTGCTCCGGCCTTTCCGCCCGCCCCGCCCTGACCACTATCTCGGGCAGGTAATAGACGGTGTCCGGTATTGCAATCTCTCTGCCGTCAGCAGAATCTGATTTCTCCGGAGGGGGGGCTCCGCTGGAATTCGAATAAATAATCAGAAGAATAAAAAGAGCCGCTGGAAAAACGGCTTTGCTTCGAAGGCCCATACTCTCACTCCTCGAAGAGGCTAAGGGGATTGGTAATCCGGGCAGGTCTCCTGACTTATAGCTCCATGCTTCCCGGCTTCCTTCCCGGCGCCTTTCGCGCCAGTGGCTTTAGACGGGAAACTCGCTAATCACAGTGGCGGGTCCGTGGGAGATTCTCACTCCCTTCCCCATTAAGTCCTAATCGACACCCGAAAACGAATTTGTAGCTGATTATAAATCAGCCCCGGCGGGTTGGTCAAGGAATTATCAAGAGAAAACCAGCGGTAAGGCTGGCAGCAGAAGCCAGGGGGAAAAGAAAACAATTGCACGACACCGGGATAGAGGTTTAAATGGGCAGTGAAATAAACGTCAGGCATTTTTCTCAGCGGCCTGGAGGGCGATGATTTCCATAAAATAACCGACGAGAAAGTCTATCTGGTTGATTATTCGATAGACCTGGCAGATTATGAGATACTCCTCAAGGTTCAGGAAAAGCCTTTGGATCAGAGAGCGGCTGATCAACCCGGGATAGAGAGGCTTCTGGTCTACGACCTTCTGGAGAAGAAGCTCTACCAGCCCCTGGAGATACAGAAGTTCGTAAGCGGGGCGCGCAGATTATTGTGGAGGTAAACTTTCCCCTTACAGGCCCGGGCAACTATGAGATAAATAATTTAATGGGATAAGTTCAATGGGGAGAAGTCCGTCCCCTTCCGCTCAATTCTGCACTAAAAACTTTCACTTAAGCTTCTTATCGGTTACCTTTTATGAAAGTTTGCCACTGAGATTAACGGAGATTCAGGTTCATGGATATGCAGCCAGCAGCCACCGAGGGAGTGAAGACTCTTCTGGGAGATCCCAGGAGGGCGGTGAGGAAATTATCCCTCCCCATGATGTTTGCCATGTTCTGCCAGGCACTGTATAACATCGCGGACGGGATATGGGTGGCGGGGCTGGGGGCCGACGCCCTTGCTTCGGTGGGCCTGTTCTTTCCATTCTTCATGGTTATCATTGCCCTGGGGGCCGGGCTGGGAGTGGGAGGAAGCTCCGCTGTTTCACGCCGGATAGGAAGCGGAGACAGGAGGGGGGCGGACAATACGGCGATACATACCATACTTCTGGGAGTCCTGGTGGCGCTCGCACTGAGTCTTCCCATGCTCCCCTTCCTGGAAGGTATATTCAAATCCTTCAGCGGCAGCGAGAAGGTGGGTTCACTGGCGGCGTCCTACGCTCAGGTACTCTTCGGGGGAACCGTGATACTGGTTTTCGGCCATATTTCGGGAGCGCTGCTGAGGGGAGAGGGCGACGCCAAGAGAGCGATGAAGGGGATGATAGCCGGATCCGTTCTGAATATCTTTCTCGATCCGGTCTTTATCTACCTGCTGGGTATGGGTGTCCGGGGAGCGGCGGTGGCCACTGTTATTTCGATGATGGTATCGGCCCTTCTGTTCATCTACTGGCTTTTCTTCAAAGGGGATACTTATCTCAGGATAACCCTGAGGGATTTCGTGTTCAGCAGATCCATTCTGAGGGAGATACTGGGGGTGGGGGTGCCTTCATCACTCGCTCAGCTGTCCATGTCTCTGGCCATGCTGGTGATTAACAAGATCGTTATCAGGGTGGGAGGTACCGACGGAGTTGCGGTGTTTACCAGCGGCTGGAGGATAGTGATGCTGGGGGTGATTCCCCTGATCGGTATCGCTACCGGTGTGGTGGCGGTAACCGGCGCGGCATACGGGGCGGGAAACAGGGAAAAGCTCAAGGCCGCCTTTTACTATTCGGTAAAGATGGCGCTTATAATCGAAATAGCCGTGGGGGCGTTGACTTTTCTGTTTGCGGGCCAGCTGGCCCGCATATTCGCCTATTCGGAAGGATCGGCCAGGATTCTGGATGAACTGGTCGCCTTCCTCAGGATCATATGCCTGTTCTATCCTGCCGTTCCCTTCGGGATGCTGACCTCCGCGATGTTCAGGGGAGTGGGTAAGGGCAGCAGGTCGCTGATTGTAACCATAATCAGAACCATCATACTCCAGGTGCCGGTGGTTTATCTCTTCGGAATAGTGATGGGAATGGGGCTGACCGGTATCTGGATGGGGATGGTGGCTGGAAATGTGGCGGCCACCTTCATAACCTTTTCCTGGGGGGTTTACACCGTCAACCGGATTCCCCTGCACAGAGCCGGCGAACCATCCGAGCCTCTCATTACGCAGGATTTCATTAGCTGAAAGCCGCATATTGCGGCTCCCGGCCTATCTGCTCGAGGTCAATCACGAAACGGAACGAACCGAAAATCGAAGAAAATTGTAAATTGACGGAAACTCTGTTCAACAGGGAGGAGCAAGCGGAGATTATGGTATCAGGCCCTGATATCGCGGGAACGTTATTTGCATAATAAAGGGATGGAACAGAAATGCCCTCTCATATCTAAAGCCTGTTTTCTGCAATCACCAGTAAAAATTTAAATAGATAATAGCGCCGGGCAATTAAATATTTCAGGAGCCGCCCCGTTGTCAGCCAGGGGGGCGGCTTATCATACATCTTTTATGTATATTCTATTTTCAATTAATAACTTGCAATACCCGGTCGATTGTCTTATTATTATGAAAGCGAGTCATTGTCCCCCCTCAATAAAGTAAAGATTTATTCCTTCAACAAGAAAAACGGGCTTGGCCCGCCTATTCAAGTTGCAAAACTTGAAAAGGCCAGATGAATTTACAGAAAGAATATTACACCAACGGCGGCTGCCTGAGAAAGGCCATAGATGATCTGTTTATCATTAAACAAGGCATACTATGGAGTATTCAAGGAACGGGGAATCCGGGCGGAGATTGGTGGATTCGACCGATTGCAACAGCCGCAACCCTGCTCTATTCTTAAACTAAACAGAACCATTAGGGTTCTGCGGCGAAGGACAGCCGGATTAAATGAAGGTGTAATATGAAACCGTACGAAAGAATAACTGAAATTGAGCAGCATGAACATGTAAGTCATATACCGGAGAAAGGCCCGGCCAGGCGGAGAGGGTCCGGTTGGGCAGCCGCAGCAATCGTTACCCTATTAATGATTATTCCAATCTTTTCAGCGGCTCATTCCGCTCAAACGGATGAACCGGTGGTTATCGACCACACCAGCACGGAATTGGCGGCTATACCGGACAGCGCCATTCAGGATGCCAAGGATCTGTGTGACTGGCATTATGTCCGGCTGTCTCACGGCAGGCAGATCATGGTGGGCCTGGAAAGGCTGGAGGACCTGGATATTTTCTACAAATCGACCTGGCCGGCTTACGGGGGATCCCTGCCGGATGACCCGGACGCGCTCTGTATATACACTCTTTCGGGCGGGCCTTATCATTACTGGGATGGTTCCGGTAGCGATAACACGCGGAGCATCCTGGACAGCAATCCCTCCATCAGTGTTTCTTCCATGAGCTGGTGCACCGATCTGAATACCGCCTCGGAATCCTACGTTCAGAGGTACCTCGATTCCATGCAGGTGCTGGAAAGCGAATACCCTGGAGTTACATTTGTATATTTTACCGGAACCGCTGAATATGACGGAGGTTACGGCTACAACCGGGCGATGCGGAACAGGGAGATAAGGGCATTCTGCATTGCCAACAACAAGGCGCTGTTCGATTTCGAGGACCTGGATTCCTGGTGGTTTGATCCCGGAACCGGCCAGTGGGAGCAGGCCACCTACCAGTATAACGGAGAAACCGTTCCGGTGGAGCATCCGAACCTAGCGGGAGACGACGCGGAGCACACCTCGTATGAAAGCTGCGAACAGAAGGCCAGGGCCACCTGGTGGATGATGGCTGTTATTGCCGGATGGGAGCAGCCATCGGTTACCGGGGATGAAACATTGCCGGAACCGGGAGAAAAGCTCATCCTCGATCTCAGGTGCTACCCCAATCCATGCAACCCGACGGCCACCATCGAATTTGTGATTGAACGGCCGGCCCAAACGGAGCTTTCCATATACGACGCCGCCGGAAGAAAGGTCTCGACTCTGGTGGACCGGTATATGCCGGACGGCAGGCACTCGGCCATTTGGAGGGGAAACAGCGGCGCCGGGCAGCCGGTTTCTTCAGGGGTATATCTGTACAGGCTGAGGGCCGGGAACAGGTCGGCCGCCGGTAAACTCCTTCTGCTGAGATAGCGCTAACGCAGGAGTGTCATTTTTCTGGATATATCCTGTTTTCCCGCATTCAGGCGGCATCAGCGGATTTGATATATCTATTATACCCGGGTCATAGCTTCCTCCGTATGCCGCATACAGGTATTCCCCGTCTATATCGATATCTGTTGCCTGGCCGGCATGATTGAAATGAGCCACCTCAGAGGGTTTCCGGGGTCCGATATATCGATGACCCTGATGCCTGCCGAACCGGCTGCCAGATACGCATAGCTGCCGGAGACATCCACATCGTAGGCGGTTAATCCGGTATTGCTTGAGCCGGCCAGGAATGGGTCGGAGCGGCCTGATATATCTATTACCAGCAGTTCGTTCTCATCAGCCGCCAGGTAAAGATATTCTCTCCAAAGCCTCAGGCCCCTTATCAATAGCTATGAATCATCAGATTTCTTTTACCGCTTTGCTGCAGAAACTGCCAGGCCCTTTGCCGGGAGATTAAATAGGGGGTCAACCGGAGCGGTTTTCCTTGCTTATCCAGCCGGCGGGCAGGGCCGATTTCACGGGCAGAAGAGCAAAGGCCAGAAAGAGCGGCAGAAAGAAATTTATGGTGAGGTTGAAGAATTCGGTTCCGGTCCAGAGCGCCTCGCTGCCCCGGTAGTAGCTGAGAAAAGCCATGGACACGGTCAGTGAATTTGCCAGGGTCAGTATTACGACCCCGATCACCGCGCCCCTCACTTTTTTCATTACCGGGATATTCGTTACCGCAATTACCAGTGACAGAAAGACCACCGGGTTCAGGGAGATATCTTCTGTAATCAGAAGCGCCCTGGACACCATGACTCTGTGCCCGAAAAGGGCCACCAGAGGCCGGGCGCCGTGACATATCAGGCGGGCGTAATAAATCCCCAATTTCATATAGAGCAGATAGAGTATGATTGACGCGAACAGAAATCTTATGAAGAATACCAGTATCCATCTGTTCCAGCTCCGGTTTCCGTCAGATGATATGAATTGAAGAAAGCCCATGAAATAACCTCAGGATTTCCCTTCCGTCGAGGAGCTTTTGAAAACAGCTATCCGGCTCATCCAGAAGAATACCAGAAGAAGCATGAACCCGACGAAACTGATCTGCCATAGATATCCGTGGAACAGGCCGAACAGCTCTCTCTTCTCGTAAAGTATTACGGCGATAAAAGCCACTCTGAGATAATTAAGGATATGGATTGAAGGTACCCCTATCAGAAGCCCCAGAACCTTGCTTCTGTTATCAGCCGGGAATGCCCCGATAATCGCTATATATATCATGGTTGTGAATATCCCGGTACATTCCGCGATTATATGGAGCCTTTCCATACCCTGGCCGGTGTTGAGATTGAACAGATTGCCCCTGACGTTGAACTCCAGATTCAGCGCCCGGAGGGTCAGTGCCAGCTCTCTGGAAACCAGCCTTTCCATCCATTTTCCGATACCGGGCATCATCCTGGTAAGCGCGAACAGGACAGCCCAGATCAGGAAAAAGTATATCAGGAAGAGAGTCAGGTCCCTCCTGAAACCGGGATGAAGCTGTTCGCCTGACTCGGCTCTTTTACTCACGGTATTCCGTCTCCAGCCCCGGCCTGCCGTCGCCGGGATAAATTCAGAAATAATATTTTACTTTCTGTTTTTTCTTTCATATATTATGCCAACCGGTTGTATCGCCGGTTTTTTTAATTGAATGGTGTTTTTCACCGGTCGGGAATATTAAAGATGAGATCAGGCGGAAATACAATACAATTTTATTATTTTGCCGGGTTTTTGCTTGACAATTCATTTCCTGAAGGATATTCTTTATTACTTAATGTATTTTCGACGGTGAATTACGCTCAATGCTGGCGTAGCTCAAAGGTAGAGCAACTGATTTGTAATCAGTAGGTTGGGGGTTCAATTCCCTTCGCCAGCTTTTAATAATAAAGACCGATCATCGGAGAATAGCTGGAAGAATAGCTGAAGGTCTCAGTTTTCTGCCGGTCTTTTTATATGAATGAAGATGGTTCGGGGAGGTTCCCGAGTGGTCAAAGGGAACAGACTGTAAATCTGTCGGCGAAGCCTTCGGAGGTTCGAATCCTCCCCTCCCCACCAGAAAATATTAGATAGATCCTGAACGGGTACAGCGCCGGGGACGGATTAAATCGGTAATTTGGAAACAGGCGGGAATAGCTCAGATGGTAGAGCATCAGCCTTCCAAGCTGAGGGTCGCGGGTTCGAATCCCGTTTCCCGCTCAGAAAAATGTAAAGGTTGTCGCCCACGTAGCTCAGGAGGTAGAGCACGTTCTTGGTAAGGACGAGGTCACCGGTTCAACTCCGGTCGTGGGCTCCAGAAATCATGTTTGGCAGGAGGATACAGTCCAATGGCTAAGGAGAAGTTTGAAAGAACGAAGCCGCATTTGAACGTAGGGACGATAGGGCACGTAGATCACGGCAAGACCACGCTGACGGCGGCGATAACGAAGCATTTGGCGGATAAGGGGATGTCGCAGTACATTCCTTTTGATGATATAGACAAGGCTCCGGAGGAGCGGGAGCGGGGTATAACCATAGCTACTGCTCATGTGGAGTACGAGACGGAGAACCGTCATTACGCGCATGTGGACTGTCCCGGCCACGCGGATTATATCAAGAACATGATAACCGGGGCTGCGCAGATGGACGGGGCGGTGGTGGTAGTGAGCGCGGCGGACGGGCCTATGCCGCAGACGAGGGAGCATATACTTCTGGCGCGTCAGGTGAACGTACCGGGGCTGATAATATTCATGAACAAGACGGACATGGTGGACGATCCTGAGCTTCTGGAGCTGGTGGAGCTGGAGGTTCGTGAGCTGTTGAGCGAGTATGAATTTCCGGGCGACGACATACCTGTGATCAAGGGCAGCGCGCTGAAGGCGCTGGAGAGCGATGACGGGGAGTCGGAAGAGGTCAAGTGCATCTGGGAGCTTCTGGAGGCGCTGGACACGTATCTGGAGGAGCCGGAGCGGGATATGGACAAGCCGTTTCTCATGCCGGTCGAAGATGTATTTTCTATTACCGGCCGGGGTACGGTAGGAACCGGCAGGATAGAGCGGGGAGTGGTTCATGTGGGCGACGATGTGGAGATAGTGGGGATCAGGGATACGGAGAAGACGGTGGTGACGGGAGTGGAGATGTTCCGGAAGATGCTTGACCAGGGACAGGCGGGGGACAATGTGGGGCTTCTTCTGAGGGGAGTGGACAAGGAAAGTCTTCTCAGGGGGATGGTAGTGGCGAAGCCGGGATCGGTGACACCTCACCGCAAGTTCAAGGGCAAGGTATACGTACTGAAGAAGGAAGAGGGCGGAAGGCACACTCCGTTTTTTGATGGTTACAGGCCGCAGTTCTATTTCAGGACCACGGATGTGACCGGAGTGGCTACGCTGCC
>JAWODM010000041.1:0-80485 GCA_046483305.1 Candidatus Krumholzibacteriales bacterium
CGGGCCGAGCCGGAGGACTTTCGCGTCGACGAGATTGCGGCCACGGAGCCAGAATGTACATAAACTAATGGAACCGCCGATTTTTTTGAATCTTCAACAAGAGATTTTTTGATTATTATATTAAAAGTTTTTTTGCATCCTTTACATGAAACTCTAGCAGTTTTTATGAGATCTAACTCTTTAAGGGACCATTATGGCCAGGTGTTTCCTGTTTCTGACCAGTGAGAACATCCGCATAACCTCTTCGACACTCAGAACGGCGGGCAGCTTATATTCCCTCTTCGGCCTGGGTATACCGGCTATTACTACAGGCGATTTAAGTACATGCCTGTATAGAAACTTCACGGCGCTTACCGCCTGGTTACGATAAGAAGTTGAAACCTGTCTGACATAGACAAGGTGGCGGAAGTAGTTCCTGAGGTCCTGTTCGGTTATTTGATCGGGGCTCTTGGCAGTGAACCTGACCAGCCCCCTGATCTGCAGTAGATATGCCCTAATGGTCTGTCTGCTGTAATTTCTGAGCCTGAGCTGCTCGATCATAAGATCTCTGATCTTTCCCATCCCTTCATCACCTCTTCACATCAGAATTGATTTATTGCTAATCCGGTATTCCCATTGTAAATCTTACTTGAGAAAATATCATTATATTTTAATATTTCATCCCACTTATCTATAAAGTGTTCTATCCAGCCTGGTCTTTTGCCAACCAATAATATATCCGTTGTCACCACAAATCGGACAAAACCACCTTATGGTTGTTGGATCGTCCTCATCATAAAATGCAACTATTTTGCCCTCACATCGTTTATGCCCAGGACGCCTTCTACATCTTATATCGGTTGACAAATCATCTGAATCTGGATCACGACAGGTGACAGCTTCAATGATTGAACCTATGTATTTTGCCACTTGAGCCGCTGGACCCGGCAAATCCGGAATGCTCTCATCGTTATGGAGAAAATGCCTTATATCTGTTATCCAGGTATCACTCATACGCCGATGCCCCTAGACTGTAATCTCATTAACAAGGCGAATGGTGCCACAATGATGTCGGCGCTCCTGATGACAGGATAAAATGACCTTAATAGGACTTGTCCTGACGCCCCGGGGCATTGACATCAACCCGGTACTTGGACTCGTGGTCACCATTCACCTGAAAGTAATTATATACCTTTTCCAGATATTTTGAAGCTCAAAAGCAATCTATTTTAATTTAAAAAAAGAGCGCCACATAACGATCACCGCTATACCGGCATCCGTGGCTGGCAGGTCAGGCGCCCTGCAAGCGGAATAATAGGCGTGCCTGTCTGGTGCAAGCGAGTCCATGGTTATTATCCCCAGATCAACGATTCAATCTTTGCCAGTACGTCCTGAATAACTTCGTCCGGCATTCTTTCGATCTTCTTTGCTTTCCTGGCGCGCCAGTCCAGGCTTTTTATCTGATCAGACAAAATCGTCCCCGATGTTTTCTGATTCCCTGGAATGTCTACCTCAAAAGGATAACCCTTTACTTTTTCAGTTATTGGACAGAAAAGAGCAAGCCCAACCTTCGAATTATAAGATTTCGGCGAAATAACCAAAGCAGGCCGAAGGCCTGATTGCTCATGGCCAGCTTGCGGGTCGAACCGAAGCCATACTAAATCTCCGCGCTCCGGCGCGTATCTGCGCGCCATCAATAAACCTCCCGTCCGGCAGCATCACCTGTTGATATTTCCCTATGAATATTATCCTCGCGGACTTTGGATAGAAGATCTGTAAGACGATATTTGGAAGGCCGGACAGGTTTTATCACCAGACTATCTCCTTCGAGCGAGATGTCCACCTTCGAGCCTTCTTCAACACCTGCCTCCCTGGCAAATGACTTGGGAATTCTCAGCCCCAGGCTATTTCCCCATTTCAGAATTTTAATTACCACTTTCAACCTCCATGTTTATACAATGAGTATACAATGAAATCGGGGGTTGGTCAACCTTCATTTTATCTCCCAGAATCTCACCAACAACTCATTAATTCTGGATTATGTTCAGATAAGGGTTTTTATCCGAACCTTACACCCGGTGTTGGCGGTAAATTATTTACCACTAAAGGGGGAGCAGGACTATTGCTATCGCGGCCAGAACAAGCCCGACCAGGGCCACCCTTCCCAGGCGCTCCCGCCAGACCGCGAACCCTAACAGCGTGGAGATGAATATCACGGTGAGGTTTACGAACGGGAAGGCCAGGGAGGCCGGCACCGACTCCAGGGCCTTGAGCATGAATATGGTGCTGTAGAGATTGGGTACTCCCAGAAGGGCGCCCAGGAAGAAGGTCCTGGTGTTGAAGCTGCAGCCGTTCTTGAGAACCAGTATCCAGACCATCACCGCCGCCGTGGTAAAGAGTATGAAGGTGAAGAATATACGGTCCATTCCCGGGATCACCTCCCGGTAGGTCTTAAGGAGCAGGTCCCCGGCGCCCATCACCAGAAAGAGCGAGACTATCACGAACCAGTACTTCCCGGTTGAATCCTCCCGGGAGCGGCCGTCGGAGAGCCCGGAGCCGAAGAGGATAATGGCAAATATTCCCAGAATGATGCCTATCGCGGGGTAGAGGCCGGGCCTTTCGCCCCAGATCAGTATGGAGGCCACTATGGGAACCGCCACCGAGAGCCGCATTACGGTAACCGGAACGGCCAGGGGGCCCATTGACATCCCCGAGAGCATCAGCAGAAAGCCCAGCACGAAATCGACCCCCGCGCTGGCTCCCAGGGTGAACGCCTTCCACCCCGGCCAGTAGACATCTCCCCGGATCAGAAGAAAAGATAGAACGGAGGCCACCGTGTAGTTTACCCCTATCAGCAGCAGCCTGTTTCCCCGTGCCTCTTCGCTTATCTTCAGGATCAGGGCTACCGCGATGGAACAACCGGCAGCGGGAAGAAGCCATATCACGCTATATCTCCTCCAGCCTGCTGGCAAAATAATCAGGTTTTAACGGCTCCCCGGTAGCTTTCTCCATCAGCCGGTCCCACCGGTACAGGTTGCCGGGGCTGTATATATTGGATTTCAGGTAATTGCTCATCTCAGGCCCGTCCTGCTGAAAATTTTCCGCAACGTTGTTTTCTATGTAATTCCTGAGCTGGGCGGCTACCAGTTCTCCCAGTAAGTAGTTATGATAGTAGACCGGGCTGGTAACGAAATGTATCTTGGAGCACCAGTCGGGGCTGGATCTTCCCGGGGGCGGGTTGACCAGCTGGTACCGGCCGGCCATCTCCCACCAGAGGGAGTTGAGGTCGCTTCCCGGGTAACGGTATAGCTCTCTCTCGAATCTGACCATAACCTGGCACCACCTCGCGAACACCAGTTTCTGCGCGCCTGCCGCGGCCGCCAGGCCGTGCAACTGTTCATCCGACAATCCCGCTCCGGCGTTATTCTCAAGCCAGTCCGGGTCGTTAAGCATGCTCTCAAAGAACATCGCCGACCCTTCGGTCAGGCAGAAATGGGGATACTTCCTCAGCAGGAAGGGAAGCTCTCTGTCTATATTGAGATCGTATACCGCATGGCCCAGCTCGTGAAGCAGGGTCCCCATCCACTTGGCGTCGCTCTTAATATTGGCAAGTATCCGTACATCACCCTCCCTGTCTATATCCAGGCAGAAAGCGTGAGGGCTCTTGCCCGCTCTCTGATAGAGGTCGCTGCTCTCGAGAATATGTCCTACCGGCATCCCCAGCCCGCTGTAATAATCAGCCGCCATGCGGACAAGGTCTCTTCCGTCAAACAGGGGGTCCAGATCAAAACCGTCTACAGGCCTGGACCTCTGAAAGAACGGATCAATGTGGTGCCAGGGCATTATCTGATCCCCGGGTATTCCGAACTGACTGGAAATAATCTGATCAAGTTTCCCTTTTACTTCAATAAACGGCTCTCTGGTAAGCTCTTCCAGCCGGTCCATCAGCCTGAACAGCTCTTCCTCATCCGTCTCTGACAGATAAAGAGACATCGAGTAGAAATTATCGAACCCCGCTTCTGCGGCGGCCCGGTTCCTGAGCTCCACCAGGCGGGTCATATCGCCGGCTATCACCTCTCCCACTGCCTTGTGCGCTTCCCATGCCTGTTTTCTCTTCTTCGAATCCTTCTCTTCCCTGAGTATCTCCCTGATATCGTTATCGGTGACTTCGCTGCCATCCAGACGCGGCCTGAAGGTATTAAACTTCCTCTGCAGGCGGGAAGAGAGATCAGCGATTTCTCTGAGAAGGTCCTCCCCGGTCTGCATCCCCATGTAGCTGAGATAAAGAACCCGGGCTGTCCTGGCAATCTCCTCATCTTCCTGTTCCGCCTTATCCAGAAGGTTGGAAAGGTATTCGAAATCAGCCCTGCTGGAATAGATCCTCCCCATTTTGAATTCCAGCTCAGCCAGTTCGCGGTAATCCTCGTCTCCGCCTCCGGTTGCGGCTCTCCAGTGGGCAAGGCTCTTTTCCCGGTGGAGCTCCCTGACCGTTTCCACATGCTTTTCCACAAAATCTTCAAACTCTTTCATTAAGTTACTGTCCCTCCGTCTGTTTGGAGAGTCCGCCGTTGAATATCAGAATCCAGATACTCCTCCCGGCGCCTCTCCCGGCGAATGAAGTTCGATTGTTCTGTCTGTCATACGGGATATCAGACTGCTATCATGAGAAGCCATGATAACAGCTGTCTCGGGGCCGATAAGCCGCCTCAGCGCCCTCTCCAGGTTATCTCTGGCCTCCGCGTCCAGGAACAGGGACGGCTCGTCCAGAATATACAGCTCCGCCTTGAGAATAATGACAGATGCAAGAGCGCACAGCCTCTTCTCACCCTGAGACAGGCGGTGGGGGCTTCTCTTACTGAACGTTTCGTAATCGATCCCCGCCGTCTCCATAGCTTCTCTTACCGCTTCGCCGGCTCCCTGATCCCCGTAGAAGGACCTGTAGCCGAGAGCTACCTCTTCCTCCACAGTTTCCGCGAAAAAACCTTCCTCCGGGGTCTGAAACAGCACCGCCACCCGCTGCGCCTGAAAATCCCCCGCTGATCCGGCCTTCTTCCCGAATACCCTGACCGTTCCGCTCTCCGGGGGAATAAGCCCCGCGCAGGAGGCCAGAAGAGTCGATTTGCCGGAACCTACAGGCCCGGTGATACCGACCGTCTCTCCCCTTCTAATATTCAGCCTGTCTATCCTCAGGCAGAATCCGCTGTCCGGATAGGAAATGGCCATATCTTCCATCTCCACCACGGTTTCGTATAATTTATCTCCGGGCTCAGTTGCCTTGCGTGGAGAACCGCTCCTGTCATTTCCGACTACAATTCCGCCCGGCCCGGATTCGAGGAATTCATCGGGGTCGCCGTAGCCGGTAACAGAGCCGTCAGCCAGGAAAAGCACTCTGTCGGCATAGCCTATCTCCGCCCTGTCCAGGGTTGCCCAGAGAACCGCCTTGCCTCTATCGTGAAAATGCTCTCTTACCGCTTCCACCACCCTCTCTCTGGAAACCGCATCCAGGAATGTCAGGGGCTCGTCAAGTATCAGGTGCCGGGGGTTCATAACCCATACAGTCGCCAGCAGCAGCCGCTGCTTTTCCCCTCCGGAGAGGGTGTGGGGGTTGCGGTCCAGCAGCCCCTGAAGCTCAAATATACTCACGCTTTCCCGGAACCTTTCCTCCTTAAGGCCGAAGGGGAGGTTAATGTTCTCCATTCCGAAATGGATCTCTCTCCTGACCGTGGTGGTAATGAACTGGCTGTCCGGGTTCTGCATCGCTATGGCAACCGGCACAGCGTTCTCTCCGGCCGGGTCTATATCCACACTCCCGGCGTCGGGCCGGCGCAGTTCCGCTGCCAGGCTGCAGAGAGTGCTCTTTCCGCTCCCGTTGGCTCCGGTCAGAGCTACCCACTCCCCGTCTACGATCTGAAGGTTGATATTTTCCAGTACCGCTCTCCCCTGAAGGATCGAATTTACATCTCGAAAACCAATCACCTGCCGCTCCCGTCGCCTCCGCCCGCCGAACTGAGGTATGACCGGGCCCTCTCAGCCCAGGCGCTGTCCGAATCAAGCTCCAGATAGCGCTTCCAGGTCTTTGTCTCTTTCCCGGTTTCGCCCTTCTTCCGGTAGAGAATACCGAGCGAGAACACTGACTTCGCATGGTCCGGATTCAGCTTGAGCGCCCTTCTGAAAGCGTCCTCGGCGCTGTCATAATTTTCAGTATAAAAATAGGAGTTGCCCAGGGCGTAATAATATGCCGGCCTGGAACCGCTTCTGAGCATCAGGTCCTTGAGGATGGTAATCGCCCTGTCGTGAAGGGACATCCTCTGATAGGCAACCGCCAGGTTGAAATATGCGTCGTAGAGGTTCCGGTCCAGCCTGATGGCGCTCCGGAACTGTTCGACCGCCTCCGCGTAATTTCCGTCAGCCAGATGCTCCAGGCCGCTGTTATAAAGGTGAACCGCTTTCCTGCTCTCTTTTATCGATTTAAGATCGCTCTCGCTCAGGGGTATTTTAATACCGGTGCCCGGCGCCGGCTGCTGATCCCTGTCGAACCCGTTGTAAGCGGCCAGCTGGCCAGCCCTGCCCTCTTTGCCGTAATAATCGTAGGCAATCGAGCTCCAGCTTTCGCCCTCGGCAACCACGTGAGTTATCACCTTGCTTATCCCGCCCTCCTCAAAGGGGCTCTTCCTGACCGCGCATGAAAGGCAGATCAGAATCAGGCAGAGAGCGGCTGTGGATACCGCTCTTATGATCTTTTCAGTTACCGTCATTTTCTTCCACCCTCCTGATGGCGGCCGCCGCTGCCTCTCTGAATACATTCTCAAGCGGAATCCCGCTGCTTCTGGCCAGCCTGGCGGCTGATTCGTATTCCGGGCTGAAATTCACGCTGCCGTCCGGAAGCTCCCTGAATTTCACCACTACCTCTCCGTGCCGGGTATTTACCGGTTCGCTCCATCTCTTCAGCTCCACTCTGTTCTCGCCGGTGATCCTGATACCCAGAGTGGTAGTCTCAGCAAACAGTACTTCCAGGACGCGGTCTTCTATATTGCAGTCGCAGATCACGGTCAGCTCCACCCCCGGCCTTCCCTTCTTCATTATCACGTTATTAAGAAATACCTCGTGAACCCCCGTTTCGAACAGTTTTTCGGTCAGATAACCGAACAGCTCCGGATTCATGTCATCTATGGTGGTCCTGACCACTCTGACCGTATTCTTAATCCCCTTCGGTTTCACCTCCATCATTCTGAGAAAACCCGGATTCTTCTCTCTGGTGCCGGAGCCGTACACTATCCTCTCCGGTTTGAACAAACAGCCCTCCGGAAGAGGTTCGGACAGAACCTTTATCAGGGCGGCGCCGGTGGGTGTGACCAGCTCCCCCTCATCTTCTGATATCTCCAGCTCCATCCCCCTCAGTATCTCAATGGTGGCGGGCGCCGGCACCGGGATGGTGCCGTGGGCAATGGAAATGACCCCGCTTCCCAGCCTCAGAGAGCGGTGATACACTTTCGGGTATCCCAGCAGTGAAAGCCCGGCGACCGATCCCACTATATCCACTATGGAATCTACCGCCCCCACCTCGTGGAAATGTACCTGGCCGGGATCGACGCCATGAACCTTTCCCTCCGCCTCCGCTATAACCCTGAAAATCTCCAGAGAGAGATCTGTTACCCGCCTTTCCAGCCCTGATTCTCTGATCATCTCCGATATGCCGCTGAAATTCCTGTGATGATGATCTTCCTCTGATATGACCCTGGTCCTGGCGGTCCTGATACCCCTGGCTTCCGCCATTTCGGACACGATCCTGAACGGCTCCAGGCCGGGAATAGATTTAAGCATTTCCATAATCTTATCGGCGCCCGCGCCCAGCTCAAAAAGGCAGCTTAGAAACATATCTCCGCTCAGGCCCAGCGCCGGGTCAATTATGATGACTTTATCGCTTTTGCTGTTCAATTTTCACTCTCTCTTTCAGATTATCCGGGGTTCAGGCATTATCCCTGGCCGCCCTGATCCTGGCGCAGATCAGAGCCGCCGAAAAGGCCGCTCCGAACCCGTTATCTATATTCACCACCGAGACCCCTCCCGCGCAGCTGTTGAGCATGGTCAGAAGGGCCGCCACCCCTTTGAAACTCGCGCCATATCCCACGCTGGTCGGCACCGCTATGACAGGGGCGTTTACCATCCCGGCTACCACGCTGGCCAGGGCCCCCTCCATTCCCGCCACCACTATTACCACGTCGGCCGCCCTGATATCCTCCAGAGAAGACAGGAACCGGTGCATCCCGGCCACTCCCACATCATAGAACCTGTCCACTTCACATCCGAAAAAGTCCGCGCAGAGAGCCGCTTCTTCCGATACCGGCATATCCGATGTCCCCGCCGACACCACTGCCGCCTTCCCGTTCTTATCCGCCGGCTTTCTCTCCACCTTGAACAGGTTCGCCGACTCATGGTACTCGGCATCAGGGATTACCCTTGAGACCGACTCGAATTTATCCCTGGTGCATCTGGTGGCCAGCAGGTTTCCTCTCTCCTTGAGGATCTCCAGGGCTATGCCGGCAACCTGGTCGTCGGTCTTGTTCTCGCAGAAAATCACCTCCGGAAGCCCGCGCCTGAGAACCCGGTGGTGATCAACTTTCGCGTATTCCAGGTCGCGGAACGGCAGGCTCTTCATCATTGAAAGGGCCTCTTCCACGGAGAGCTTCCCGGCAGACAGCTCCTCCAGCAGTTCTCTAAGCTTTTCCTCATTCACTTTCCGTCTATCTCCTCTCTGATCTGTTGGAGTATCGACAGCACCTCTTCCATAGTCTCACTCTCCGCCAGCCTCGCCCTGTATTCCTTAATCCCCCGGTAACCGCGGATAAACCAGCGATAATGCTTCCTCAGTTCCAGAACGGCAAGCCGTTCCCCCTTATATTCGACCTCCATTCTTACAAATTTCTCAAATATTTTCAACTTCTCTGATAAACTCTCAGGAACGGGCGGTTCCTGAAGATATGAGGGATCCTCCTCCCCGCATCCGGCCATTCTTCTCATCTCCCTTTTCAGCTCGGAAAAGATCCAGGGCCTGCCCATGGCTCCCCTGCCGACCATCACCACTCCGCAGCCGGTTCTCTCCACCACTTCCCTGTAATCGTCAGGGCCGTTGATATCCCCGTTGGCGATCACCGGTATATCCAACTCGCTGTTGAGACGGGTGATATGGGCCCAGTTGGCCTCCCCTCTGAACATCTGGGACCTGTACCGCGGATGAAGTGTCACCGCCGCGATTCCGCTGCCCTGCAGCACTCTTCCCGCCTCCAGGTAATTTTCCTGGCCGCCGGTCCAGCCGCTCCTGATCTTGGCGGTAACCGGCAGCTCGACCGCATTCACCACCTCCTCCGCTATCCTTCCCATAAGCTGCAGGTCCCTCATCAGGCCGGCCCCTCCGTTCTTGCGTACCACCTTCTTCACCGGACACCCGAAATTGATATCTATGAAGGCCGGCCCCCTGCCGGACGCGATCCTGGCGGCCTCCGCCATAGAGGACGGCCTCGAACCGAAAAGCTGAATCCCCACCTTCCCCTCTTCTTCGATAATCTCCATCAGCTTTGCGGTCCTGCCGCATCCCCTCACCAGCCCCTCGGAGCTGATCATCTCAGTCTCGGCGTAATCAGCCCCGAACTCAAAACAGAGGGTCCTGAACGGAGGGTCGGTGTATCCCGCCAGGGGAGCAAGCATGATGGCAGGATTCTTAAACAATTTCCGGCACTCCTTTCACTGGGGCGGGGGCCGGATCGCACACGGCGGCCCCTCCAGTATAACTTCTATATAAAAGGATAATATCCGGTTAACTTGCCCCGCGCAAGTACTCCGGGCGGGTTATGACGATAAATTGATTTGAAGAAGCATCACCTGAGGGTATATATTTAGTTCTGAAACATAATGAATGAAGTAATTTAATGGACGGTTCGCGGGAAATGGTTGAAAGAGAAGTATTAATTGAAAATGACGGGCCGGCCGGTATCGCCGCCGATGTCAGAACCGAAGCGCCCGGCTCACCCCTTCCGGTTATAATCCTCTGTCACGGTTTTCTGGGACACAGGAGATGGGGATGGTTCCCTTACCTCTCAAGGAAACTGGCCGGTTCTGGATTTCACACCATCACCTTCAGTTTTTCCATGAACGGTTATCAGCAGAATGAAGACAGAATAACGGAGCCGATTCAATTCGCGGGGAACACCGTCTCCAGAGAGGTCAGGGACCTGAAGAGGGTAATGAAGTATGTCAGGGAAAACTTTCCCTTTCCCGCCGCGGAATGTTCACCCGGACTGTTTGGCCACAGCCGGGGCGGCGCCGTTTCTATAATAGCCGCCGCCGGCTCCGAAGAGGTGCAGTCCCTGGTAACCTGGTCGACTCCCTCCCAGCTGGACAGGTATACTGACCGCCGCAGGAAGCATTGGAAAAAGACCGGAAAGCTGGTCTTCCGTAACAACGGCTCCGGCGGCCCCTTGTTTCTGGATTACTCCTACTACCTGGATATAGACCGGAACAGAGAGGAATACAACCTGCCCCTTCAGATGAGCAGGGTGAAAGCCCCACACCTGATAATCCACGGTGAGAGAGACGCGGCTGTAACCCTGAGAGAGGCCAGGGAACTGATATCCCGCACCGGCACCGGCAGAGTCCGGTTCGAGGTGATGGAAGGGTCGGGACATACCTTCGGGGTAAACGGGCCCATGGATTTACCCCCGCCCCGGGAACTCGACACAGCCGCCGGTAAGACCAGTCAGTGGTTCTGCGACACCTTAGAATGCCGAAAGGAAACCAATGAATAGAAAGATTCTTATAACTGCCGTTATCCTGATCGCCGCCCTGGCGGCAATCTACTTCCTGAGGGCGGAAATAGCCGAGAGAAGGTTCAAGGGAAAAGCGGATGAACTGGCCGGAAAAATCCCCGAGAAGTACAGGGAAGCGTACGAAGAGGAATTCTATTACAATGTGAATAAGTTCTGGTCCGCCTATGAAAACGGTCTGGTATCAGAAAACGACCTTATCGATGTAACCGACTATATGGACGACCTCAATCGAAAAGAGGAGCTCAGCAGGAAAGAGGTTTTCGACTTTCTTGACTACGTCAGCAGGATCTACACTGAAGAGATAAAAAAGAGGCATGAGGAGGAATACAGGAAAGGTCCCGGATAGATCAGCCCCTGAACCGGGTTGAAACTTCCCTCTCCACATCCCTGAAGTTTCTGAAACCCAGGTAATTGCACTTCTGATGCTCGCAGTGAGACCGGAGGTCATCCTTGGCAAATACCAGGTCCGCTATCTCCGAGGGACACCGGTCGCTGTAGCCGTTACCTACGTATACGGTAAAAAAACCCTGATCCTTCATCTTCTGCAGGTGAGCCTTCTTGCAGTTGCCGCACATACCGCAGTCCAGAGCGTTGAAATACGGAAATTCAACTCCGGCAATCCGGCCGTTCCGGTGCACCAGGTGGTTGGCCTTGAAATCTATGAATCCCAATCCCGCTCTCATCAGCATATTATCTATATAGTAGTCGAGTCCGTCGCTCAGGATCTGGATTTCATATTTATTTACGTTACAGAAATCAACAAAATCCCTGAAATAAGGATCCAGCTGCTCTTCTTCGATAAAGCTGTTCATCTCCGCCATACCCGCCTCTATCATCCCGATTTCCTCGGTTAGGCATTCGCGCGAGCTGATCAGTCCTATCTTCCAATCCTCCAGGAGCCGGGCCCAGTGGTCCCTGTCCGTCACATACTTCTCGAAGAAACAATGGCCGATATCACGGAGGGCAACCGTTCCGTCAAAATCGCATAATACCGCTATCTTCCGGCTCACTTTTCATCTTTCCCTTCTTCTTCCAGCTTTTCGACATATTCGAACATTTCATTCAGAGAACCGGTTTCCTTGAACAGCTTTAATACCTTCTGGAATTCCTCGTCATCTGGAAGGGTGGCCAGGTAAGCTCCCTCGGTGCCGTGGAGCTTGCGGAATATTTCCCGCCTGATCCCGGTCTTTACGTAATCAATATTTTCCTGAATCCAGTTCTGTTCGTTTATCTCAATATCCTTCTCCGCGGCGAAATCCCTGAACTCGTTAAGCACCTCCTGATCCACCGTGAAGTTGTCGTCAACATCGTGGTAGGCTGCATAATGTATCGCAAATGAGAAGAAAATCCCTTTCAGGGCCAGCTTCTGCTGAAGGTCAGTCATCTCAGGAAGCTCTAATTCCCAGTCCGGAGTTATACCTCCCCCTCCGTAGACCACCCTCTCGCCGTTGGTGTAGAATTCTTCCCTGATCTCACCCTCCGCTATCTCATGTACTACCTCTCCGTCCTTATTCCTCTCCTTATGGATACATCTTCCACTGGGGGTATAATACTTCTGGGTAGTCAGCTTGAGGGCGGTCATTCTCCCTATCGGAAATACAGACTGCACCGATCCCTTTCCGAAAGTGGTCTGCCCCGCTATCAGGGCCCTGTCCCAATCCTGGAGAGCTCCAGCCACAATCTCGGAGGCGGAAGCGCTGTAAGGATTAACCATTACTGCCAGAGGATAGTGACCGTGCAGATTCTCGTGGTCGGAAAGAAATTCCCGGTTCTTCTCATCCACCCTCCCCCTGGTTGAAACAATAAGTTTCCCCTCTTCCAGAAACAGATCGGATACCGATTGGGCCGACTCCAGCAGCCCTCCGGGGTTAGATCTCAGGTCCAGAATCAATCCCCTTATACCCTTCTTTTCGAAATCGCCCAGTATCTCATGCATTCTTCTGGCTGTATCCTTGGAAAACCTTGCTATTCTGATATAACCTATTCCGTCAAAGATATCGGCAAAGGAGATAATCGGCACTTCTATTATCTCCCTGGTAATCGCGAAATGAAGCGAATCCTGAAGCCCTTCCCTCATAACCGTTATGTTTACCAGGGAACCCGGCTCACCCCGGAGCTTTGCCACCGCTTCGTCGGAAGACCACCCCCTGGTCAACTCTCCCTCGATCTCCACAATTCTGTCTCCGCCCTGTATTCCCAGGCGGAATGCGGGAGTGCCCTCAATAGGGGATATCACAGTGGGGAAGTTGTCCCGCTTGGATATGGTTATCCCCAGCCCTCCGAATTTCCCCTCGGTGCTTATCACCAGATTCTGATAATCAAGCTCATCAAGATACACCGAATGAGGGTCCAGCTCTTCCAGCATCCCTTCGATTGCGGCATCTATCAGCTCGCCGAAGTCGGTTTCCTCCACATAGTTGTCCTGAATCCTCACCAGAATCTTCTGAAACCGGTCTATCTCTCTGAACGCCTCTTCCTTCTCCTCCCTGGTCCACTCTCCCTGCCCCCAAACGATAAAGGCCGTTCCCGCTATTACTATCAGAATAAGCGATAAACCGATCAGTCTCTTCTTACTCAAGATATTCCTCCGTTTCACATTTGTTCCGCTGCATTCGCATTCTTCACAAAACCGTTTCCCGCTCTGATCAATAGATATTATCCAACAGCATCCTCAGATGCATATCTTAATTCAGGTTAACTTATAAAATATTCCCGGCCTGGCCGGATTGTCAAATACTCGAACAGATGAAATATAGTAACAGGCAAGAGGTAAAAGCAAATCATGCTTTGGCGCTTTTTCGGCCCGTTCATCCGGTTCCTGTTATAATTGTACTCCCAAACGGGTATTAATGTTTCCGATTATTTCCAGCTCAACTTCTTCCAGGGTCCTGGAGGCATCTATAATCACCACCCGCTTCTCCCTTTCGGCGATTCTGAGATAACCCTCTCTGACTTTGCTGTGAAAGGCGCCGCTCTCAAGCTCCAGCCTGTCCCGCCTGGCCTGGCCGGTTTCCTCGCGCCGGCGGGGCCCTCTGCTGAAACCCTTCTCAACGGGAAGGTCGAGAAGCAGGGTAAGATCCGGGATCACCCCCTGAACCGCGAAGCTGTTCAGCTGATTCGCCGTATCCTCTCCCAGCCCCCTTGCCCAACCCTGGTACGCTGTGGTAGCGTCGAAGAACCGGTCGCACAGCACTACCATTCCCTGATCCAGCCCGGGGCGTATCACCTCTTCCACCAGCTGAGCCCTGCTGGCAAGATAGAGCAGCAGTTCGGCCCTGGCATGCATATCCCCGATCTCGGGATCCAGCAGTATCTCTCTTATTTTCTCCGACACCACGGTTCCTCCCGGCTCTCTGGTCATAAGGGTTCTGTACCCGGCCTCCCTGAACCGTTCCCCTATACTCCCGGCAACGGTTGACTTGCCCGAGCCCTCAATACCCTCGAAAGTAATAAAAATGCCTTTCAACCTTACTCCTCCGAAACATCTAACTCAATACTGTTAATCTTCTTTATAAACTTCCTGCTGGTCAGCACCGACTTGAAGGTCTCGTCACATACAGCGGCTATCCACAGTCCGGCTATGGAGAGCGAGAAGATGAATGCCAGGGTATAACCGAAAACAACCTCAAAGAAGAATATCCCTATGAAGGCCAGGTACATCGGATACCTGTTCTCGCCGACACCCCTCAGGCTGAAAGAGAAAAGAAACGACAGGGCTTTCGGTATCTGAACGAAAGCGACTATCTTGAAAACAGTGCTGCAAAGGTCTATTACCATACGGTCGTCGGTGAAAAGCATGGGCAGGTACCTGGAGCGGAAGAAAATTACCCCGGAGAGTATCAGCACCAATCCCACCGCCAGCATGAATAGTGTTTTACTGGTCTGCCTTATTTCGTCGTGCGCGTTCGCCCCGAATCTCTGTCCCACCAGGGTAAGCGCTCCCATCCCGAAAGCCTGATACAGTATCGAAAATATCCTCTGGTAGGTCAGTATAATAATATGAGCGGCTGCCGCCACGGTGCCCAGGCGGTTGCTGTAGCCGATCACTATGGTTACCCCGGTCATCCACGCCAGCTGTTCGAGAGTGATCGGTATGCCGGTTTTTATAATCCCTTTGATACTCTGGAGATTTATGGCTGTCAGGTCTTCCCATTGGAATGTCAGAACGCTCCTGCCGCGGAGAATAACGCTGAAAGTCAGGATAAATCCTGTGGTATGCCCTATCCCCGCCGCCAGGGCCGCTCCTCTGACTCCCAGCTCCGGGAAGAAGAATTTTCCGTATATCAGGCAAATCGCCAGCACCAGGTGTATCCCGTTAACCACCAGGGCGGTCATCATCGAAAGATGGGTGTCTCCGGCTCCCCTGACGATACCGATTGCCACGAAATTCATGATTATGAAAGGGGCGAACATGGAAACAATCCTGAAGTAATCTACTCCGATAACGGTGACCACATCGGATGCGCCCAGCACCGTGCTGAAAATAAATGGAGAGCCGAACCTCCATATCGCGGCTATCACGAAGGCTGGAACCAGAGCTGTAAAGAGGGTCTGGCCCAGAAAATGGTTGGCTTCCTCTTTCTTCTTTTCGCCTAGAAGGCGGTTTACTATGATGGTGGCTCCGAACACAAATATGAGCAGAATGGTGCAGGTATACAGGACTATCTGAACCACGTTGCCAACGGCGGTCAGGGCGTCCACTCCCGTTGCGTTCATGCCGGGATAAAGCCGGCGCATGGAATTAACCGCGATGTGCCCCACCAGGGTTGTTTCGACCGTCCACATCACGATCTGGGAACCGAGGTCAACGACAATAGGAACTGAAGTTTTAAGAATATTCTTAAGATTAGTCACAATATTTCCAATACAGAATATCTACAATAATTTTAAAATATCTAAACTGAGATTTTAATAACACAACAAGCCCAGCGGTGGACATATATACATAGCTGCCGCTAAAGATCGTCTTGAGCGGTCAGCCTCCTTACATGCATAACCCTCTGTATGAAAGTGAATACAGTCAGGAACGCCAGCACTATTATAACCCCTGTCAGGACAAAAGAATTCAGAAGCAGTCCCACAATCAGCAGCACTATCCTCTCGGGCCTTTCCAGCAGCCCCACCGTACATTCCATTCCCAGCCCTTCCGCCCTGGCTCTGGTATAACTGGTGAGCAGGGAGCCGGCCAGGGCTATGAGGATGAAGAATATATGAAACCGGTTTGCCGGGCTGTTGAGATAATAGAAGATCAGCCCTCCGAAATAGGCAATTTCAGTTATTCTGTCGCCGGTAGAATCGATGAAGGCCCCGAAATCGGTCACCTTCTGTTCTTTTCTGGCAAGAGACCCATCCACAATATCGCAGAGACCGGAAACCAGGAGGATTACCGCCCCTGCAATAAGGCGCCCTCCCGCAACCATAAAAGCCCCTATCAGACTTATAAGAACTCCGGCAATGGTAACTGCCACCGGGGGTATTCCCATTTGGGAAATCAGAGTGACCACCGGGTCCAGTATGCTTCTGATTGCTAATTTTATGCTGTTTTTCCAACTCAAATTGCACTCACTTTCCGGTTAACTGCCATATTATGAACTCAAAAAACAGGTAATGTCAAGTTTTCTATGTCATTTCCTGCGCCCGGCTCCCCTTATCAACAGTGTAATCTCCCCCTTAACCTTCCTGTTCTCGAAGATTTCAATAATCTCCGAAACGGGCCCCCTCCGGACTTCCTCGTGAATCTTGGTCAGCTCTCTGGCGACCGCGACCTCTCTCTCGCCCAGAACCTCCCGGATCGATTTGAGACTCTTCAGCAGGCGGTAAGGGCTTTCGAAGAAAATAACGGTCTCTTCCCTTTCCCCGGCTTCCCTCAGGAGTTTTTCCCTTTTACCCTTCTTCCTGGGGACATACCCCAGGAATGAGAACCGGTCCGGCGGAAGCCCGGAAAGCACCAGCGCGTGTATTATTGAGGTGGCGCCGGGTATTCCGGTGAACTCTATTCCATTCCTTATAAGCTCTCTTACTATATAGTAGCCGGGATCGGATACGACCGGGGTCCCCGCATCCGTTATCAGGGCGATCCGCTTTCCTTCCCTGAGCTTCTCAATTATGGCGGGGGTTACCTTTTCCTTGTTGTGGTCGTGATAGCTCCCCAGCCTGGTTTCTATCCCGTAATGGGAGAGCAGAATGCCGGCTTTCCTCTTATCCTCGGCGAGTACCTCGTCCACTTCCCGGAGTACCTCCAGAGCCCGCTCGGATATATCGCCCAGATTGCCGATTGGAGTGCTCACAAGATAGAACGGATAGGTTTTCATTTTAAAAATTATATCCCCGGAAAGTTATTCTCAAAATAATCGATATCGTCGAATGATATATCCAGATGGGTAACCATTCTGATCTTATTGCCGCCGAAGTTGAGACACAGTATCCCCTTCTCCTCCAGCTGCCCTACCAGCCTGCAGGCGTCAATGGAGCTGTCCACCACCTGAAAGATAACTATATTTGTGTCCGGCGCTCTCAACAGTTCGAATCCAGGGAGCTTCTTTATGAATTCGGCTATCCGCTTTGCTTTCAGGTGATCCTCCCTGAGCGGCTCGACATTGTTTTCGATCGCGTATAAACAGGCAGCCGCAAGAACCCCTGCCTGTCTCCAACCTCCTCCCAGCCTCTTTCTCCAGTACTTTGCTCTGGTCACCGTCTCCCGGTCCGAGATCAGCACCGAGCCGACCGGCGCCCCCAGCCCTTTTGAGAAACATATATTCACGGAATGAGCGAGGGCCGCCCATTGATCGAAAGGTATACCGGTCTCCGCCACCGCGTTAGCCAGCCTGGCCCCGTCAAGATGAACTCTCAGCCCGTGATCGCAGGCGAATTGGTAAACTTCCTTCATCATCTCGAATGGATAGATAGAGCCGCCCGCCCGGTTATGAGTATTCTCCACACTCACCAGAGAAGTTCGGGGGTGGTGAATATTATCCGGCCGTACTGCGTCGGGAAGCTCCTCCACCGGAAGGAATCCGTCCGGACTGTCGAATGGATGAAGCTGAACCCCTCCTATTACAGCCGAACCGGCCGCCTCGTAATTAAAGATATGGCAGTTCCTGTCCAGCAGGACCTCGTCTCCGGGCCTGGTCTGGCTGATAACTCCGAGCAGATTGGCCATGGTTCCGCTCACCACATATATAGCCGCTTCTTTTCCGGTGAGCCGGGCCATCCTTTTTTCGAGCTCTATTACTGTGGGATCGTCCCCCAGGACATCATCCCCCAATTCGGCGCTTAACATCCTCTCTTTCATGGCCGGGGAGGGCCTGGTTACCGTATCGCTTCTGAGGTCGATTAATCTTTTCTTCAATTTGCAATACCTCTTCTTTTTCGATAGAAACATCTCCGGCAGTATGACAGGGCGGTTCTGAAGGCTGAATGCAGCGGGAACTGCACAGGGGGCACCAGACTATCAGAGTGCCCCCCTGTCGGGTCTCATACCGCGCGGCGGGACGGAAATGTTTGGCCTCACGTAAAGAATGTCCTTACTGAGCAACAAGCTCCTTCAATTCCCGGGAAAATTTGAATATCGGAACATACCTCTCCGGTACCGGAACCTGCTCCCCTGTCCGGGGGTTTCTGGCCATTCTGGCCTTGCGCTTCTTGGTCTTGAAAGTGCCGAATCCTCTTATCTCAAAATGATCCTTGTCGATAAGACCCTCCGAGATACATTCAAGAAACGTGTCAACTGCCTCCCCTACATCCTTCTTGGTAAGCCCTGTTTTGTTGGCTATATCATTTACTATGTCGGCTTTTGTCATCTGCCCCTCCTATTATTTAATTTAGAAACAAGTAACTACTGTTATTTCAATTTCTTAAAGTATTATACCCGTTATTGTCAAGAGTTTTTCTCACTTTATTTGCTACCCCCGGAGATAGATTCTGTCGAAGAACCCCCGCGGGTACGAAAACATGCATTTTTATTCCGCCGCCTTGCAATTTTATGCTTATCCTGAGGCGGAGGAAAAAATGACGAAGGAACAACTGGAAACAACAGGAAGTTCTTTTCAACACCGGCGAAGGTTCAATTGAGTGATAACGCCCATTATTAAATAGTTTTCGGAGATCGTGAAGACTATCAAGAATTTCTGGTATGCCCCTTGCTGATTAGATATCAGTGCTGCGAGGTGGTCGCCGCCTTCACGAACCCGACCCTGCATCGAATCATCTCGCAGCTTTTTCTTTATCTTATCCCCAGAATTTTATGGCACTGCGGTATCACCCTGACATTATCCAGACAGCCGGACGCTATCGAGTAGCAATCCATAATGGAACCTGCCTCCGGCGGCCTGCAACCTTCCCCGTCCTGGGTTGCGGAAGCCGGCTGAATTACCAGTGGTATCGACCGGTCCACTCCGGAAATCGTAATTACGCTATCCCTGAATTCGGCGGCAGAGAAACCCTCGCAGAGAACAATCTTGCAGAAGAAATCCAGGCCGGCCAGCTCCCGGAGCGCTCGCCGGTATGACGCCGGTTCCCGGCGGCTTGCCGGGCAGAGTGCCGGCTGCTTGATGTCCAGCGATACGATGTTCAGAAACGGCTTCATCACCGCTATGCTTTCAGGGTGCAGGCCGTTGGTCTCAAGGTATACCGCCACCTTCGCCTCTCTCAGCTTTCCGGCCAGCTTTCCCACAAACTCCGGCTGCTCCAACGGTTCCCCTCCGGTAATACTTACGGAGTGAATCCCCTCCAAACTTTCTAGAAAATTATCTCTGATTATTGATACCGCCCGCTCCGGCTCCACCGGATTTCCAACCACTTTCGTTTCCCCCGGACCATATACCTCAAACTTTTCCCTCCGGCTCCGGGCCCGACGGGTATCGCAGTAAACGCACCCGGCGCCGCATCCGCCGGTCCTTACGAATACCTGGCGGTATCCCAGATACAGCCCTTCGCCCTGCATGGAGCAGAAGACCTCGTCCAGATAACCTTTATTACTCAAAACAGAACCTGTCTTTCCGGAATGATTTAACCGGCGGAGCTAAGGATTACAACCTTCCCCTGACTTTTCTAACCGCCATCTCAATCAATTCGCATTCATCCCGGTACCGGTCCAGCACGCTGGAGGCCGTTTCCCGGGGATCGATACCGAACTCCTGAAGCCCCGCCGCCGGAACCGGAGCTCCGGCCGGGTCAATGTTAAGCCCGAAATGAAATACCGCGGAAACCGGTGTCCTGGTCGCCACCCCTACCGACATCTTCCTGCCCTTCAGGAAAATATCATCGCCTCTGCGGGCCAGTCCCGGCCCCGCCCCGGCTTCACGCAGAACATCAGTCATTATGGAAGCGAACAGCCTCAAGCGGAAGTTTGCCTCTCTCAGCGAACAGTCGAAATGCTCTCCTATGAAATGGAGCATTCTCTCCGCAGTAATTACCGCCCCCTCTTCGGCATCTTCCAGGTCGACCAGTTCCGAAGTGGGGACCCGGCACATTCCGGAGAAGGCAATGACCCCGTCAGTTCTGATACCCCCGGCCTCCCGGACAAAATGCCCCCGGAGCTGCCCCCCGGTGTATTCTATCTCACTATCGATCCATATGGTTTCCAGTACCGAATATTTACTTTTCAAAATCACTCCCCATCAAAACGAACAATATCTTCAACCTCAGTTCCGCCGACGGCGCTCTTCAACCTCAGGCACGAATCACACTCCCCGCACATCCGCTCGCCGCCCCGGTAGCAGCTCCAGATCGACTCCCAGGGTACCCCCAGGCCGATTCCCTTCCGCACTATTTCCCTTTTATCAAGGGATACGGTAGGGCTCTCTACTCTCACTCTGCTTCGTTCGCCGAGATTCAGCGCCCTGTTGACAGCTTCCAGGTACTCCGGGCTGTTGTCCGGAAATTCTCCGGCCTCCTCACGGTTGAATCCCGCTATGACCACGGAGCAGCCGGACGAGACAGCCGCGGCGGCGGCAATATTCAGGAATATCCCATTCCTGTTCTCCACCCAGAGATCGGAGGCTCCGCCGCTTTCAGATAATCTGTTGCCGGCCTCCCGCCCGATTATGAATGAAGAAGAAAGATCTCCGAGCCAGGGAAGTTCGATACTCTCAAACTCAATTCCGAAGTGCCGGGCTATCTCCAGGGATGCTTTTCTTTCCCTGCCGGAAGCGACCTGCCCGTAATCGAAGAAGAGAGCTGACAGCATTTCGTACTCCCGGGTCCCCATCGCCAGGGCAACAGTTGAATCCAGGCCCCCTGACAGAAGAACGAGCCCTTTATCATTACTCATATCCCTATTCCTCGCAATAGCTGACCATATCTGTGGGAGTCTCCCATAACTCGACTTTCAGGAGCGATCCTCCCTCGAAAGTAAGATTCTCGCGGCAGATCCGGTAAATCTCGGCCGCCAGATTCTCTGAGGTGGGATTAACCCGGTCAAATGGTGAGATATCGTTAAGATTGACATGATCGAACCTGGGCAGCAGTTCCTTCTCCAGCGCCGACTTCAGGGTCAGGAAATCCACCGTTATCCCCTGGCTGTCAGGAGAGCCGAAACTGTAATAGACACGGACTGTCCAGTTGTGGCCGTGCAGCCTGGAACAGCCGCCGGGGTAATCCTTAAGGGTGTGGGACGCCGAGAAAATTATCTCGGTGGAAACAGTATAACGGCTTTTGCCTCTATCTGCCATTTATATGCTCGCTCCCGGTTAAATCAATTAACTGCAAATAATTTATGCAAATTGCAACGGGCCTGGCCTCTCATAATGCACACTCAAATATAATTTAGCTCTAAGACTGAAATTTATCAATGATAAATGTATTACGTAACATTCCGGCATGATGGTACATTTTCTGCTTAAAATCCTGTTGCCGGCACTTTAAAAGCGAAGGGAAATTGTGTTTATAACCGAAGAGAAGATACTTAAGAAGATTTTCCAGGAGAGAAGCAGGGGAAATCTGGACAGGGCCAGGAAGCATGCCCTCAAGGGCTATGAGAAATGGCCCGGGAACTTCGATATCTGCCTGGAGCTTATCCAGCTCTGTATTGAGTCCTCCGATTATCACGAGGCCGTAAAATACATGAAATCGGCGGTAAAGAACAACCCGGCCAGCAAAGGCGAGATAATCCAGTTCGCCACAGAATCTTTCTATAATCACGCGGACCCTTTTCTGGGAAGTTTCATCATAGAATCATACATAAGGAGTTCTGATATCGATATGGTAAGGAACTTCCTGGGAGGAGTTTCCCCGGAATATATCAAGAGCCTGATTAAAAGGTCCCAGACCAAATCAGAGGGTTTTATCAAGCGGGGCGATACCTCCGGCGCCGCTTTTACCGACAATGAACTGCTTCTGGGCATTCTGTACGCTCAGAACGGTCAGCAGCGGGAGGCGGTCGCTCCCCTTGGCAACGCCATGAAGAACTGTCCGGAGCAGGCCGAGGGAATAGGCGCGACACTTCTTGAATTCCAGCGGGACCTTCCCGGCTGCGCCGAACTGGAATTCCAGCTGGGAATGGCTTCTGTCTACCTGAACCATCCCGATAAAGCCGAAAAAAGATTTTTCAATACCCTGCGAATGGAGAATCCTCCGCTGGAAAGAATACTGAAGATAATTGATAAAAAGCAGGCAGGCGAAAACCTTTTGATGCTGCGCGGCGAAATCCTTATAAGGATGGGTAGAGAGGCGGAAGGTCTCGAATCGATCAGAGAATTTCTATCCGGAGAGCAGGACGGATGGAATGAACAGCCCGAAGATAAAATCAAACAGCTATTTCCGGCCCACGCAGACAGAAAAAGCATGGCCCACGACAGGCTCTCCCTCCTGCCCGAAAAAATCCTATATAATAAAGATACAATATTTCTTCTCTGTGACATCTGTTCCGACCTGGGCAATTTCAAAGACGTATCCGGATACCTTGAAGAACTGGCGGAATTCTCGCCCGAAAGTACCGGCGAGATAATAAAACGTATCGAGGGGATGGAAGATGTCATGCAGACCGCTCCCGCCCGGAAGCTTCTGGCAATTCTCCACATGAGAAGCGGCGGGTACGGGCAGGCCAGGGAGCATTTCAGCGCCTCCGCCGAGATGGACCCGGAACTGGCCCCTGAACTTATAAAGCTGATCAATGCCAGAGTGGACGGACAGGGAAGAGATGCTGTACTGATAAAAATCCTTATAGACCTTTACACCAGGACCGGAGAATCTGAAAAGGCCAATTCATTGCTTCAGGAACTGAAGGAGAAGGAAAATCTCAGCGGCGCGGAAGCAATAGAGATGACCACCCGGGTGATAGAAAACTGCGGCGCCACCGTTGAAAATATAGTTTCGTCGGTGGAGTTCAGCTCCGAAAAGGGTGAAGCGGCGGCAATGGTTCCACACCTGGCCGAATTCTGCCGCGCCAATCCGGACAAGCAGGAAGCGCTTGCTTCTGAAATGAAGAAACTGGCCGTCTCTAACCATAAGTTATATTCGTTCCTGGCCCAGCTGATCGGGGAAACCGCCCGGGATGCCGAGCTCTCAGAACACCTCAAATACCTCCATGCTGTCTCGCTTCTTAATTCCGGAGAAATAGAGAAAGCGGTCTTTGCGTTCGACCAGATCCTGATGTTCAACGAGGAAATGAAACTGGATGTAATGGCAGAGTACGAGAGCGTGGCGGAAAGCCACCCTGATAACAGCACCCTGCTGCTGGCCCTTTACCAGATGCATCTGGACGAGCAGCAGTACGTGCAGGCAGCTCACTATCTGGGAAAATTCCTGGAATCAGATCCATCCCAGATAAGAGATGTAATAACCAGATTTGACCAGATCGTTGAAAAAACGCCGATGGAAATTGCGGTCTGGAAGGAAATGCTGGAGAGCGCCCTCTCCATAGAACACGGCAGCCTGGCGCATCAGATTCTCGAGCGGGCAGTTTCGGCAATGGGCGAAAGAGAAGCCGCCCCCCTCCACATTTACGGGGCGATGCTTTACCGGGAAAACCGGAATATTGAAGAAGCCCTTAAATGCCTGGCTATCGCACTGAGCTCAGACCGGTCCGATCTTAAATCTATAGAAAATGAGCTGGACAGAATCATCAGCATATCCCCCGATAACGCCGGGGCGATGTATCTCTGTGGAGAGACCTGTACCCGTCTGGGAAAGGAAGAGAAAGCGGTAGAATATTACGGAAAGTGCATAAAAAATTCACCCCAGTATTCTGACAGGGTGCGGGACAGGCTCCGGCAGGCCCTCCCCCGCAGCGTCAAGCCGTGGCTGGTCAACCGGCTGCTGGGAACAATGGCGTGGCGGAAAGGGAATCATCAGGAAGCGATTGATCTGTTCTCCAGAGCTCAAAAGGGAGACAGGGAAATCCTTTCCTCTCTGGGCGAAGAATTGAGAGGGTACCTGGAAGATTCAGCCGGCAACACCGGAATCAGGAAACTGTACTCGGAAAACCTCCGGCTTGAGGGCAGGTACCGGGAGGCGGTTGATCAGATAGAGCTGCTTATCGGCCAATCAGGCTGCAGCAATAACGAAGCGGCAGCGTTTCTGCGGCTTATCATCGAGGACGATCAGAAGCAGTTTGAAGCCAACAGGCTGCTGGCAAAAATACTTATAGAAAATGGAAAAGCGGAAGAATCCCTTGAGCCGGCGATAAACATGCTCGGCTCTTCAGAGGCCGAACCGGCGGCGATGGAGGAAATCGCCGAAGAATTATTCCGGGTCCACGGCGAGGACAGCGGTTTCCTCCGGAGGCTTGGGGCGGTCAAACTGAAGCTCGGAAAGGAAAAAGAAGCGCTGGAGTACCTGCGGCAGGCCCTGGATAAGGACAGCAATAACTGCCGGAAGATCCTGGAAAATCTCTCCGGTCATGACTGGTCTGATGATTATATCTGCCAGGCAAAGCTCCTGGAAGCGGACTGTCTGATAGAATCTCAAGAATACGCGCAATCATTCGAGGCTCTTCGGAATATCATGGAAGAGCCCAGCCGGAATCTCAGGAGTCTGTTTGAAAGAACCGAAACGCTGATCCGGAATCAGCCGGAGAAACGGTTCTTTTCACTGGCGCTTGAGGTCAAGGCGAAGCAGCGTGATTTCAGAGGAGCCCGCGGCCTGATCGAGCTCGCCGAATCTGCTCTCAATCCCGATGATTCGGCAGACCTCAAGATAGAACTGGCCGGCCTGGCTGACATGGAGGGGCTCGAACAGGAGGCCTCCGCTCTTTACTCCGAAATACTTCAACAGAGTGAAGACAGAAAGCATATCCTGAAGCTGATCGAGGGTTCTCTGATCTGCCTGGCGAGAGAAAGGCTGAACGCCGCCGGAAAGATGAAGAAAACGGCAGAAGGCGGGGCCGGGGAGATATCCACTCTCATAGATACCGCCATCCAACTGGGAGAATACCATACCGCAATGGAAATCCTTGAAAAAGGCGGACCGGATGAAGGAACCAGGCTGTATAATCTTGGAAGAATTTACCTGGCCATGGACAGGCCGGCCATGGCAGTCTCTCTGCTCTCCAGCTGTGTCAGCAGATCCTCTCTTTCCGGCAGGGAGAAAGCAGGGGCCCTCTATGACCTTGGCCGGGGGAGCGAGATGATATACGATTTCGGGAGGGCCGCCACCGCGTTCATGAAAATTCTGGAAATTCAAGGGGAATACCGGGACGCCTCAAAACGCGCCAGAATAAATTACACCCGGTGTCTGGAAGATGAAGCAGAAATATTTACCCTGGAGAAAACGGCAGCACTCAATGACGCAAAGTAAAGGAAGGTAGAATCATGAAAATCTGTCCATTTATTACACAGACTACTCTGCTGGAGGATATCGAGAAGGAATCTCTGGTCCTCGAAGCTGAAGAAAATGATATAAGCAGCGAGGTGGAGGAGGAAGAGGCCGAAGATAAAGACCCCTTCATAAATCCGGAGGGCGGGGATACCGGTGAAGAAGAGGTATCCGAAGAAGAAGCTGAAAATTCTGAAAACAGCGATGGATACCCGGTAAGATTTATTGCGAAATCGTATAAGGGGCAGATCAGATGCCTGGAAGAAAACTGCAGGTTCTTCGATGAACAGGCGCAGAACTGCAGATTCGAAGAAGTTATGCGGAGTATGGCATCAACCGAAGATCAGCGCTGGGATAAGGTTGAAGAGATAGAAGAGAATGTCGGCAGGGTTCTCGATCTGCACCGCGAGAACACCGAAAAGATTATGGAATCGGTGGATGAAATGCGCGAGAAAATAAAGGGCGAACTGGAAAGCAGTTTCTTCGAGAGGATGGATGAAATAAAGGAGATGCTCTCCTCGGTAACAGAAGAGAACGAGCTTATAATCGATTCCATATCGGATACCCTGGCTGAGAAGACTGTTCACCTGGAAGACAAAATACGCGAGGTGGAAGATAACCGGGATTCCTTCCGCAGTGAGATTAAGGAATGGAAAGATGGTTTGAAGGAGGGGATGGAGAAGAACCGCGAAATGGTGGATAAGATTTCACAGAATTATTCCGAAGTGGTCAAGATGATTGAAAATCAGGATAAGACCCTGGCCGAGAAGGAAGACGAGAAGAAAAGGAACGAGGCCAGAAAATACAACAACGCAGGCGTGCTGGCTTACCATAATGGACAGTACGAAAAGGCGGAGAACCTTTTCAGGAAGGCTATAGAACTCGATTCTGAATTCACCGAAGCCTACAACAACCTGGGACTGACCTATACCGAGATACATGAGGAAGACCGGGCAACCGAAGCTTTTAAAAAGGCGATCGAACTGGACCCTGAACTGTCCACCACATATAATAACCTTGGATACGCTTTCTACTGCCTCGGCTCATATCAGGAAGCGGTCGAAATGTATAAGGAAGCGATCAGTAAGAGCGGACAAAACAGCTCCGCCTATACTAACCTGGGAAACGCCTATTATAAGATGGAGAATATAGAAGAGGCGATTGAAGCGTGGCAGACCGCGCTGGAGATAGATCCCGGTAATGAGAAAGCCAGGAGAAACCTGAAGCGATTCCACGCGGAAACCAGTAATGAAAGCTGAGTGCCGGGCCGATCGGCGGAAGATCTTATTTTATAGTGAGATATCAGCCGCGGCCCTATTTCAGGAACCCGAGCTTCCTGACTCTCACAGCCTGAAGGCCATTGTATCTTTCCTCTAGTTCGTATTCGACGCCCTCTCCCTCGCTAAGAGTGCGGAATCCCCTCCCCAGGATATTGGAATAGTGGACAAATATATTCTTACCGTCCTCCTGCCTGATAAAACCGTAACCTTCGTTCTCGTTGAACCATTTTACCTTTCCGCGCATCACAGATAGTGCAGCCTCCTTACGAACTTTACCGGACAAATTATTATAAAATCGTTCGATTTTTCTTATTCTATATCAATATAAGAAATATTTCAAGAGTCAAAAACAGGCCTGAAAAAACGGGCCGGGGAGGAATAATCCCCGGAAATCATACTGAATATAAATCTTTACAGCGACAATTATTGCAGTTAAAGTGAAATCGAAAATGGGTAACCCGTTAATCATAAAAACTTTCCCTGAAAGGATACAGGCGGAGCTGGCAGGTTCCAAACTGCGAAGTTGAGGAGTCCGACTGCTTGTAAAAGAGAAAGATGCCCCCAAATCAGAAAATATTCCGGAGGGGAAAGAAAGCTGGCTGGCCGTGGATTTGCACACGGCGATGCATGATAAAAAGGAGATTCCATGGATAAAAAGAGATATATCGGGATTATTATTTGTGACCGGTACCGCAGATGCGCCGGAGGAAAATGCTTCAGATCGCTGCGAAATAGAGAAGGAGCCTTCGAACGCTACAGGAACGCGGAAGTAGAAGTGGCGGGATATACGACCTGCGACGGATGCCCGGGAGGTAATATAGAATATGCCGTCGAGGAAATGACAGGAAACGGCGCGGAGGTAATACACCTTGCCACCGGACTGATAGTAGGGTATCCCCCCTGCCCCTATATAAATTATTTCCGTGATTTCATAGAAAAAAGATATGGACTGGAGGTGGTATTCAGCACTCATCCCATTCCCCGGAAATACCTGAATATGCACACCAGCCTGGGAACCTGGGATGAACCGGGTTGGGAGGAAATAACAAAACCGGTCATGGCGGACGGGAAAATCCGGTTATCTTACGACTAGGCTCTTTATTTACCATCAGTTACAATAGTCCATAATTTTGGCTGAAGCTGGATATCCGAAAGGGCTGTTCCCCCTTTATTTGTGGGTTAACTATCTGTCAATATTAAATATACGAAATATTGGCACTGTTCTTGCGAATATAATCAAACAAAAATCTTAGGCCGGATAATATATTTATGTCCAGACTGCAGATACCATATAACCATGTCATTTTCTCACCGCGGGACTTTGAAGAAGACGGACTGGACTCCGTTCTCAAGGGCCTGCTGGAAAAGAGCGCCGATAATCCGGTAATCCTTGAAATTTTCAATAATCATATTCAGTATTTCCTGTTTCTGCGCGAGAGCCAGTTTTACTGGGCAGGCAAGCATTCCCATAAAGGGTTTGCTAACATAAACATTTCGGAACTTCTAATTGAAATACGCAGGATGGAATTTCCCCACGCGGTAGCATACCAGTCGGGCATAGTACTTTTCCATTCAATACTGGTTTATATGCAGAACAAGCCTGAGCTTAAGGTGAGCTCGACCCTGGTTGACCTGGAGGAACTGGTTGACCGCGCCGAGTCGGAGAGGAAAAATGCATTGATTACGGCCTATCAGCCCAATAACATCCTGATGCTCAGACTCAAGGATTCCAAACCGGTTGCCTTTTTCAATGAATTCTGCAAAGAGCACCCTCCGGACCGGGATATGAGGGAGGAATTTCTGGTAGCGACTTATACTCATTCCGTTCACGCCCCTTTTGAAATAACCCTTCATTCCAACCTGGTTGTGGAAAAAGCTTATGATTCCAGGCCGATTCCGCCGGAATACCTGGACAGAATAACATCCTTCTATCTGAGTGAACCCCCCAGGCTGGTGGTAAAACTGAAGAACCGGCCTCTGAAAACCTATAAATTCATAGGCAAGGAGCTTACCATAGGGAGGCATCCGGATAATGACATCGAGATCGATAACCTGAGCGTTTCACGAAAGCACGCAAGCATTACCATCAGGGGCAATGATTATATTGTCAATGACCTGGGAAGCAGAAACAACACTTACCTCAACGGAAAAAAGATAAAAAGTGAAGCGCTGAACAATAACGATACCATATCCATAGGGAAATATCAGATTCAATTCAAAATGCCTGAAATAAAGGAAAAAGCTCCGGTTGAAATGGACAGGACCGTTATAATTCCCGGCTACCATAACCAGTCAGATGGGATCGATATAGACTTCAGCGACAAATCTGACTGCCCCGCCAAACTCCTCCAGAGAAAAAACCAGGAGATACACCTGCTGGACCGGGACAGAATGGTAATAGGCAGATCCAGAAAAGCGGATATTCGTTTCACCGGCCTGCTCGCTCCCAGAGTTGAGCTTGAAATTTCCCGGGAAAACGACGAATATATAATCAAGAAAACCCGGGGGAAAAAAGATGTAAGAATAAACGGCGAGAGAATGCATGAAAAGACCCTGGAGGAAGAAGACCTCATAGCGGTCGGTTCTGAGGAGTTCGTCTTTAAGAATTAGCAGGTCGTGATTCTATGAAGATAATTGTTTTTTCCGACGTTCACGGCAACCTTGAATCTCTCCGGAGAGTGGTCGAAGAATTCAGAGCGATTGAGCCGGACCTGGTGGTATCTCTGGGAGATGTTGTCGGTTACGGGGCTCAGCCGGCAGAGTGCATCGAGCTGGTATGGAAAACCGCCGACATACTTATCTCGGGGAATCACGACTATGCGGCAGCGGGATTGACCCCCACAGATAACTTCAACCCGGTAGCCCGGAACTCGATTAAATGGACCGCTGACGCATTGAACCAGCGGCAGATAAATTTCCTGAAGAGTTTTCAGCCCCTGGTACACCGCCGGGATTGCCTGTTCACCCATTCATCTCCTCTTTCCCCTCTGGAATGGCCATATATAACGACCCTGGCTCAATCCAGGGAGATTCTGGAAAAGACGGAGGAGAAATTCATATTCATAGGCCATACCCATATCCCGGCGCTTATAAGTTTCGATAGCCACGGTCAAATAGAATACCTGCTCAACTCCCCGGTCAGAATCGAACCCGGTTTCAGATACCTTATAAATGCGGGTAGTGTCGGGCAGCCCAGAGACGGCATAAATGCTGCATGTTTTACCCTGCTGGATACCGACAGCGGTTTTATCGAGCAGAAGAGAGTGGAATACGATTTCAGAGCCACTCAGAGGGAAATACTGCATGCCGGCCTCCCCGAAAGGCTGGCATCCAGGCTCGAAAGCGGAGAATAGAAAGATGAAAAAGCAGAATTACCGTGTACTGAAAACACTGACTTCCGGAAGCACTTCAGTGATTTACGAAGCCCTTCAGACATCGCTGGACAGAAAGGTAATAATAAAGAAACTTCATCCCCATCTAACCTCCGATCCCGGTTTTATCAACCGTTTTGAAATGGAGGCCAAGACCGCGGCCTCCCTGAACCATGAAAATATAGTCAGGATAATTGATTCCGGAAAGCAGAACGGAAGCTACTATATCGTGATGGAATTTATCGAAGGGATATCCCTTAGAAAGCTGATAGATAAATCTTCCCCCCTGGATGAGGAGGCCTCGATGCTGATCGCACACGGTATATGCATGGGGCTCAATCACGCTCACAGCCGGGGAATAATACACCGCGATATCAAACCGGCTAATATTATGATCTCAAATGAAGGTGTAGCTAAAATCACAGATTTCGGCCTGGCCAAACTGATCAGAAGCCAGGTCAATCAGACCCAGTCCGGCTCCCTGCTGGGAACGCCTCTGTATATGTCGCCGGAACAGGCGGTAGGCGGCGAAGTAGACGGAAGAAGCGATCTGTTCTCTCTCGGCACCATATGCTATGAGATGGTTACCGGCGAAAAGCCTTTCAGAGGCGGAAACTATGCCGCTGTAATCCAGAGCATACTAAGTTCATCGACGAAAGAACTCTCCAAATCCATCAGAGGGAGCTCTAAGGTCAGAAAACTCATTATGGATGCTCTGCATAGAGATCCGGAAAAGAGATTCAGTTCCGGCGCCGAGATGGCTGCGGCGATAGAGCAAACCGTTGGTCAAGAGAAGGTTTTATCCGCCGGAGATATACTGAAATCATACCTGACCCGGAAGAGGCCCCCCGCGCCTCGAAGAAGGCGGAAAAAGAGAAACAGCGGTCGGATAATGCGGCGCACTGCGGCCTTACTTCTTATGGGGGCGATTATTCTGGCATTGCCTCTGAATCCTCATCAGATGAAGTCGGTTCTTCGCAACCTCCGCTCGGCAAACGAAAGCAGAAGCGCCGGCGAAGAGTTGAGAGCGGGGATGGAAGGAAGCGGCGGATTCGGATTTATAGAGGCAGATCCGGAACCGGCTCCCCCCTCCGACACATCCGGAGAGGCGGAAGATAAAAGCCAGCCGGAGCCTTCCGTTGAAGAGAGCGAACCGGCTGAAAGAGCGGCTGAACATCCCGCCGTTCCGGAAGACGCCCCGGCGGAAGAGAAGACAGAACCCACTCAGGCCATTGACGAGGAAGAGAAGATTCCCTCAGGATACCTGGACGTGCACGTGAAACCCGAAGCGGCTATCTTCATAGACGGAAAGCAGGAGATCTTCGGGAACCACCTGGGGCCGATGCCTATAAAACCGGGAAGGCACAGTCTTCTTATCCGCAGAACAGGTTACGAGAATTATACCGAAGTGATAAACATTATCGGGGATGAACTCTCCAGAAGAAGGATAAAACTGGTTCCGGTAAAGGGTAAAATAGAAATAGATACCACGGCCGGAGCCAGGCTCTTTATCGACGGAGAATTTGTTCTGGTTACTCCGGCTGCCTCGCCGGTCCTCGTTGAAGCCGGCCCCCACAGGGTCAAGCTGGTCAAGGAAGGTTTCGCCATCTGGGAAAATACGGTTGAGGTTCAGCCCCGCGGCGCCCTCCGGCTGAATATTACCATGGTGAAGGAAAAGCCCTAACCTGCTGTCAGAAATTCTTCAGCCGCCCTGATTACATCTTCTACCGCCACCGATTCTATCCTGTGGTCATCCGCCCGGACCGCTGTTACATTATCCACCGCCGGTTTCCACCGGCCAGGGTCTGTGGGGCCGAACACAGCCACCGACGGAGCTCCCACCGCTCCGGCTATATGCATTATTCCGGTATCGTTGCAGAGGGTAACGGCGGCGCGGGTCATCACCGACCCCAGGCATCCCACCGAAGGGCTTCTCAGAAGAACCGCTTCCGCTTGGCAACTGCGGATAAAATCACGAAAAACTTCCGCATCGGCGGGGCCTTCCACCACCACTATCCTCAGTGAATACCTGTGGGCCAGGTAATCAGCGGCGGCTGCAAAGTTTGCCGGAGGCCAGATATTAGCAACCTTGCCGGCGCCGGGATGAACCAGAATGAAATCGCCTTTTACTTCCTCCCTGATAAACCTCTCCGCCTGTTCCCTTTCACTGTCAGCCGGAACCAGCAGTGAGGAAAGGTCGGATTCTTTCACATCAAGAACGCCCAGGGGGTAAAGATTATGTTCGCTCTCATGCATACTCTCCAGCTCCCGCTCCGGCGGCAGGGGCAGTTCAATATGATAGAACCTCTCTGACAGATCGCTTCCGAATGGGCGGCTGGTCACCCCCGCTCTGAGAGAAGCTCCGCTGGCCACCGCCAGGAGCATGCTTGTTACCGAGAAAGAAACCGTATTAAGGACTATCACCAGATCGAACCTTTTTCTTCTCAACCCGGCTATCAATCTAACCAGGGAAATCGGATTCCTGAGATAACGCTTCTTGGAATAAATAATCAATTCGTCGATAAAGGGGTTGTTTCTCACCACCTCCGCATTGATGGTTGCCGCTATAAAAGATATCTCCGCTTCGGGGAAGCGGCGCCTGATTCCCCTGAGCGCCGGAACGGCCAGCAGCATATCGCCCATCTGATTCTGCTGCCTTATCACCAGGAGTTTTCTTATCTCCCTTCCATCCAGGACTTCCGGGCCGGTTTTATCAGCGCCCAGGAAGAACCCCAGTATACCGGCAAGTAGTTTTTTCCCGCGTCTTTCCAGTACTTTTATGATTACTCTTGCCTCCATGAAAACGGTTCAGCAGTCCGTGGCGCTTTATTGCCCTCTACTCTCATTCAGTACTGAGGCCGCTGCTGCTCTATCTCTTCCAGCATACGGATATAGCTGTCATACCTTTCAGAAGCTATATCCCCCCTTTCGACCGCCTCCTTTACCGCGCAACCCGGCTCCCTGTAATGAATACAGGTTTTGAAACGGCAATAATCCCTGAATTCTCCGAATTCCAGAAAATAATTCTGGAGTTCGTTCTTATCCACCAGTTCCACCCCGAAACCTCTGATTCCCGGCGTATCTCCCACGTAACCGCCTCCGCTCAGCGGATGCAGCTCCAGATGGCTGGTAGTGTGCCTTCCCTTGCCTGTCCGGGAACTCACTTTGCCGATTCTGATGTCCAGGCCGGGCTGGATAACCGAAATGATGGTGGTTTTTCCTGAGCCGGAGGGCCCGGCCATCAGTGAAATTTTCCCTTTCATCAGAGAACTCAGCTGCTCCATCCCCTCCCCCTTCTTCGCCGAACAGGTTAAGAATTTATACCCTATACGCCTGTAAATCTCGGCGGTTTCCGACAGATCGCTCCTGTTTTCAATCAGATCGATCTTGTTAACGCATATCACAGGCTCAATACCTCCGTATTCTGCTCCCACAATCATCCTGTCCACCAGCCTGGCGTTCAGCTCCGGTTTCTTTACCGCGTGAATCAGGAAAACATAATCGAGATTGGCGCCCAGAATCTTCTTCTTCCTTCCCCCCGATACCGATCTGGCGAAAACAGATTTTCTCTTTCCAACCGAGAGTATCAATCCGGTTTTCTGGTGAGAATCCTTTTCTCTATTCACCCTGAAAGTAATCCAGTCTCCCACCACCGGCAGTTTTCCCTCCCCCTCTATCCTGAACCGCCCTCTCAGGTAGCACTTGTACTCCTTCTCTCCGCTGACTACATAATAGCCCGATCCCTTGATCCTGATCAGCAACCCTTCCATTATATCTTCAGAATTCATTCCCTCTCTGATTCTCCAATTAATTCGTTAAATTACGTAAATCCTGTTTTTTGCCGATAATATAAAAAAACATTTGTATTACAAAGTGTTAATTGTTATAAAATTCAGGGTAGGTTAAACAGAATTAAGGATGCCATGGAAAGCAAAAAACTTATAGACCATTTCGACAAGGATCTGTGTCTCTTCAATCTGCGTTCTAAAAAGAAATTTACCGTGCTCAATGAAATGGTGCAGCACCTGGTAAGTACCGGGAAGGTTACTGACGCCGGGCTGATTATGGAAATGCTCAGGAACAGGGAGAATCTGGGAAGCACCGGCCTGGGCAAGGGAGTTGCCTTCCCCCACGGCAAATCAGTTGCCATAAAAGAGCTTACTGTTCTGTTCGGAAGGTCTCCCTACGGGATTGACTTCGACGCGGCAGACAGCAAGGATGTTTATATATTTTTTCTGATACTGGCTCCCACTGACAGCAACGCTGAAACCTATCTTGAGCTGCTCAGCGATCTCCTGGGTATTATTAAACAGCCGGATAAACTGAAGAGACTTCACGAAATCAAGAATTTTGAATCCTTGAAAGAAGTGTTGGGAGGATGATACCTTGACCGAAGATCTGAGATTTCTTCTAGCCCTGCAGGATCTGGATATAATGATAAGAGAGGTTAAAGACAAATCCACCTCCAGAGAGCTTGAGAACATGGGTTTCGAGCTTTCCGGACTCGACGAACTTAAGACCGCCCGTGAAAACCTTGCGAAACAAATATCACCGGAAATGATTAACAGGTACGAAAAGCTGAAAAAAGCTTACCAGCTTGCGATCCTGCCCATAACCGGCGATATATGTCTTGGATGTTTCGGAAAACTGCCAACCAAATTCTTTTCTTCTGAGACCAGAAGAGATATTATAACCTGCGAAAACTGCGGAAGAATCCTTTATATTATATAGAAATAAGCGGCTTTCAGATATGAGATGGAAAATTATTTAATTTTTCCCTTCTGTTGAATCATTTCCCTTGAAGTTAATAATATTTCCGGGTAAAATAATTTAACAGAGGAGGGTTTCCATGGAAACAACTACCGGTGAAAAGAAGAGAAAATCCCGTTTCATGATAAATACTGATATAGGGGAATACCCCCCCTGGCAGGGTTACGACGCTACCGACCTTCTTAACGCCAATAACTACCTCCTGTTTTCCTTCCTCCCCCCCCGCAATATCTCCCTGTCACTGGAAGACCTGCATATGAGAAGCAATCTTTTCGGGGAACTCGACAGCGCCACACTGCCGATTCTTTCGCTGGAGAAAAACGGCAGGGAAATAATCTTTCTCCTTCGCAGATACAACCTTACCGGGCTTAAGGACCACCTGGCTAAAGCCGGTAACGGCGAACGCCTGGAAATTCTCAGGAAGATTGCGGCTACGGTATTCGCCGGATGGAACAGGGGGCTCTACTTTAACAATATTACTCTGGAGTCATTATCCATAGTGGACGGCCACCCTGTAATTCTTCCCACTGCCTATCTCATCCCTCCGGGTATCGCTGCCGGCCTGACGGAGCGGGATGCGACCGGAAATGATTCGTGCCCCCGTCTATTCGCGGACATGAGGAGCCTGGGAGAGATTTTTTCTTTCTTCCAGACTTTTTTAAGCGGGGAGGAGTCCAGATCGTGCGCGGATATCGCCGGCAAACTGAGAGATCCGGATTGCAGAGGGACTTCCGCGGAGCTGTTCAAAACTCTTGATATGATAAAAAACTTTCTGGGGATGGAAGAAGAGTTGGGAGCCGTTACCACCAGGGAAGAACTCCTGCTGCCCCCTCCGGACAGAATTAGAGAGAAAATTGTCGAATCTCTTGAAGGAATGGAAGACGGCGGGGTAATTTTCATACGCGGGGAAAACGGAGAGGGTAAGAGTTCGCTTCTGAAGATCATACTTGACGAGATTCTCCCGGGGTACGGATTTTCCGGAAGAATGCTGAGCCAGGATCAGCTCTTCTCCGCGGAACCGGAGATTGAGCTTTCGAGAGACGAACATTCCGAATGCATCCTATTTGACGACCACCTTCAGAATCCCTTTCTGTGCTGCCATATATCTTATAAAATACTCCGGTATGCCAGGAATGGCAGCCCGGTTATATGCGCGGTGGGAAGCTCCACCCCGGAATACTTCATCGAACCTCTAATCCGGGATTGCCGGCGATACTCCATGCCGGTCGAAACGATCGAACTGCCGCAGCCGGATGAAGGGGAAAAACTTCAGTTGCTGGCCGGAAAACTCCCTCCGGAAAAATTCAGTGAGTATAATGAGAAGCCTGGTACTTCCGGAAGAATGATATGGATAAATTATGCGGTTAACCTCTTCCTTCTCAGCGGCGAAAAGGAAGCTGAGCGGCTGGATGGGCCCGCCCTTCTGAACCGGATAGGTTCGATGGAAAAGTCCATACTTACTTTCATGGCGGTTTTCAAATTCAACATCCCCCTGGTCATACTTAAAAAGGTCTATTCCACAACCGAAGACAGTTTTTTCCGCGCTCTCCAGAACCTGATTAACCTGGGCCTGGTCAGTGAAAAAGCCGGCGAGTCAAAACTCTCCCGGGGAACTCTCTGCCAGCTGTTCAGCCTGAGCAGCAGAACCCTGGCTGAAGAAATAAGGGGATCTATCCCCGCGGAGAGGAGAATTCAGCTTAATTCCAACATAGTAATGTTACTGGAAAATATTCCGGGGATCCCGTCCGCCTACAGAAACTACCACCTGCTTCACAGCGGCGAGAAAGAAAGCGCCGCGGCCAATTACTACAAAAGCTTCCGCAAATTTCTCGGCCAGGGAAGCTCAAGCTCTATAAGCTGTATATTTTCCAGCTTCAGCAACGCCGAGCTTTACAACTATCTTCCTTTGGAGATGTACGCGAAACTCCTGGTGGAAGCCGGGGACCACTTCTCATTTGCCGGGCAGTTTGACGAAGCCAGAAATTACTATGAGAAGTGCAGAGAGTATATAAGCAGCCACCGGCAGGAGAACAAGCTTCGTTCGCTCTACGTGGAAACGATAAGAAAAGAATGCGATATTCTGGAAAGAAGAGGCAACTTCCAGCAGGCAGAGAAAATTCTCAGAAGAACCATCGAAGAATACTCCGAGCAATGCACCCTTAAAGAGTGCTCCAAACTGTACAACGACCTGGCCTGGGTGTACTACCGGCTCGGCCAGTTTGATAAATCCTGGCAGAACTGCATCAAGGTTCAGAAACTGGTGGACAAGAAAGAGCTCTACAGCGAACTTGCCCAGTCTTACAACATCATGGGGACTATAAACTGGAACCGGAGCAAATACGAAGAAGCCATATTCTGCCACAGCAAATGCCTCAGCCTCAGAGAACAGAGCAATGACAGGGCAGGGATCGCGTCCAGCTTCAATAATCTGGGCCTGGTTTACCGATCCAGCGGAAAGGCTGAAGAAGCGATCGAATGTTTCAGTAAAAGCATGAAAATTAAGCAGAAGATTAACAACATACCGGGCCTGGCGGCTGCTTATCTGAACCTCTCGCTGGTATATCTGGACAAGGAGGATTTCGGCAGGGCTCTGGAGAATTCCGAAACCGCCTGCAGTTACGCCGAAAAGACCGGCAACCTGGAATTGCTGGCCCAGGCATACGGCACTATCGGAGAAATCAATTACCTCAAGGGGGAATATGATACCGCCGACGATTACTACAAGAAAGCCCTGGATATCTGCCGGAAAACAAAATCAACCCGGGAAGAAGCTATCGTACTGAGAAGGATGAGCCAGCTTTACCTTGTCATGGACCAGGCGTCAATGGCAGATAATTTCCTTCGGCAGGCCCGGAAATACAACAGCAGGATCGGATCGCACCTGGAAACAGCCCTGCTCAATGAAGTGGAGGGAGAACTTCTGGTAAAAAGCGGGGAGCGGGAAGCCGGTATTTCAACACTGGAGAAGGCGGCTCTGGAACTTTCACTCCTGGGAAGAAAGAACCGCGCGGCCATCATCAATATAAAACTCGGGGAACTGTACCTGGAATCAGGCAACGAACCCCTGTCCAGAGAATACCTGATCCGTTCAATTTCTCTGGCTGAGAATAACCGAAGGGCGCAGAAAAGAATAAGCGATCTCGAATCCAGGCTTAAGGAACTTTCCGAATACGGCAAGGCGGGCAGAGATAACGATTCTGAGTATTACAGGATCCTCTGCCGGACCATTTCACTTCTGAGAACCATAAGTGAACCTGAAAAACTCTATGATACGGTGATAGAAACCGTCCTTCAGCTCACCGGGATGGAAAGGGCCTTGATCGCGGTGCGCGACAACCCCCGGGATTATTACACCGTCCTCACCTCAACCGGAGATTTTGAAAAAGGCCGGAAACTGTCATATGAAGACGATATTGTCTCTATCATCAATATCGTAAACCAGATGGGATATACTCTCGATACATCCAGGATTTCCCTCCCACTGGATAAGGTAAGCGATAATTTCCTGAAGGAACATCCGCGGATTCTATGTGTCCCCCTGAAGTTGAAGGGTGATCCCAACGGCTGTCTGTACCTTGACGCCTCACGCCTCGACCCGGAGATGGACGACAAGAACAAGGAGCTGCTTCTGGCGATAATTCAGCAGACGGCAACTTCTCTGGAGAGGACCCTGATGGAGGAAACCCGCTCCTCTCAGGGCGGTCAGATACCAACTCCCCCGGAAAGGAAAGGGGCTGGCGCCAAGAAATTCGATCATATCGTGAGCGAATCTTCGGCGATGTCGTCGGTATGCGAACTCCTCGAAGGAGTAAAGGAAATGGACACCACGGTTATCCTTACCGGCGAGAGCGGAACCGGAAAGGACCTGATCGTCAAAACCATTCATTATTCGAGCTCAAGAAAGGATTATAAATTCCAGGCGGTGAATGTATCCGCTCTGCCGAAAGATCTTCTGGAAAGTGAGCTTTTCGGACATGAGAAAGGCTCCTTCACCGGAGCCTACAGGCAGAAGAAAGGGCATTTCGAGACAGCGGGAAAGGGAACCATATTCCTGAACGAAATTGGCGACCTGCCTCTCTCTCTGCAGCCAAAACTGCTCCAGGTCCTGGAAGAGAGAACTTTCTTCAGGGTAGGCGGAACCGAAGAGATCAGGACAGAGGCCAGGATTATTACAGCCACCAACAAGAACCTTCAGAAGCTGGTCAAAAAAGGTGCATTCAGGGAAGACCTCTACTACAGAATTAACATATTCCCCATTCGCATACCGTCACTCAGGGATAGAAAAGAAGATATTGCGCCGCTATGCGAACACTTCCTGGAAATGTACTGCAGGCTTTACAATCATCCGCTGAAGAGCATATCCCCGGAAGCGATGAGCTACCTGCAGAAGTATGACTGGCCCGGTAATATCAGGCAGCTCGAAAGCGTCATCATCAGAATGATTATCGTATCCGGAAATGACCTGATAACCGCCGGAGACCTTCCCGAGAAAATAATCAGATATTCTGACGAATACAGGATCGAGGAAACAATATCCTTCCAGGATACCATCGAGAATCTGGTGGAGATAATGGATTTTGACTCCGAAGATCCGATTTTGCCCAAAGTGGAGAACTCAGTTATCAGGAAAGTCGTCGATCTGGTGGGAGACAAGACCCGGGCGGCTTCCATCCTCGGAATTTCCAAACCAACTCTCTACAAACGACTGAAAAATAATGAAAAGTAACATCTCAAAAAGAAACCTGGCGCTCATCAGGTTCAGCGTGATCGTATTCATAATACTGCTGGCGTTATATATACCCCTGAAAATTCATATCAGCAAAGAGGAAGGTTCGCCGCCAATCGAGCATCAGGTCAGATTCGATATGATGATCACCCGAAACCTTTCCTGTGCTCTCACCCGCGGCGGCGGTTGCGCTAGCGGGGAGCGGATCGCGGAGATAATAGAGAACAATAACCCTTCGCTGCTTATCGACTATATGGAAATCACCCCGGGGCTTCTGAAAGCGGGGGCGCGAATGGAAGACCTTCCCATCGAAAAGTTAAAAAAAACCGGTTATCACGCGGTCGTCCCGGTAATCAGCGACGAAAATCCGCCGGAAGTCCTCTCCGGCTCCTTTCGGCTGTTGCAGCTCCCTCTGCCGCTGACCTCGGCCAATATCGTTCCCGGCAGAGAGGGCGGAAATAACCTCAGTCAGTGGATAATAGCAGGTATAGAAGGACAACAGACGAAAACCGGCGAAAGAAGGGAGATCAAGGCGGGGATATTCAGCATCTCCCCTGCGGATTCCGTTCAGCCGGAATACAGCAGATTCAATAAGTACAATATCATAAATCCGAAAATAGCGGCCCTGGAAGCTATCAACCGTATGAAGAGAGAGGGCTGCCACATTGTAATAGCTGTCTGCGGAGCAGGTGGTGAGAGAGAACTTCTCGGCCTTCCGGGGATCGACATTATTCTGGAGAAAGCCGGGCAGACAACGACCAGCTCGAGCAAACAGCGAGTTAAGGTGAATTTCGGGGGAAGCGGCCTGCCGGCCGATATTTTCAGGGTGTTTTATTCAGCTGATTCAATCCGGGTTTCCCGGGTGGAATATTAACAGATGAAAGGAAAAAATATTGCTGCTTTCAACAATGAAGGAATACCTCGACAACCTGCTTCAGATAAGTGAATTCAACTCGGATTCCTCCCTCAACGGCCTTCAGGTGGAAGGTTCCGGGAGAATAAGCAAAATATCTCTGGCGGTGGACGCCTGCAGGGCCTCCATCGGCAGAGCGGCCAGAAACGGATCAGACCTTCTGATAGTACATCACGGCCTCTTCTGGGGAGAGCAGAAACCGGTAACCGGAATCATGAAGGACAGGATAGAGCTTCTTATAAGCAACAGAATTTCCCTGTACGCGGCGCACCTCCCGCTGGACGCCCACCCCTCTCTCGGTAATAACGCTCAACTGGCTGAACTTCTCGAGCTGGAGAAATGCAGCCGCTTCGGTGAGTACGGAGGAAGGGAGATAGGAATAACCGGCGAACTGCCGCGAAGCATCACCGCGCGGGGGCTGGCCAGAAAGATCGGATACCTTCTCTCAGCCCGGGTCGAATCATTCGATTTCGGCAAACAGAGGCTGAAGAAACTCGCGGTGGTATCGGGAGCGGGGGCTTCGCTGGCGGATCAGGCTGCATCGGCGGGCTGTGACGCTCTTCTGACCGGGGAAAAATCGCATTCAGTATATCACAACGCGTATGAGCGGAGGTTAACACTCTTTTGCGCGGGGCATTACGCCACCGAGACAGTGGGAATAAAAGCTCTGGGAAAACACCTCGAAACAGAGTTCAGGGTTGAAACAGTATTCCTTGATATTCCCACCGGTATATGAGACCGGGCCCGGGTATTATTTCCCCGCGTAAAGTCTATTACCGGCCGTTACGGCAGACTCTGAATCCGAAATCGGGCGAAGCAAGAAAGACGCTGTGGCTAAGCCGCTCAGCGGTATAACACATCTCTTGAAGGTCAACATTCCAGCTTCCGCCCCTGCCTGTTCTTGCGCCCCCGCTGAACGGCCCTCTGGGATTAACCGAAGCGGAAACGCTGTAGTAATCGGCATCGTAAAAATCCCAGCACCATTCCCAAACATTCCCGCTCATATCATACAGGTCCAGGCTGTTAGGATTGAGCCCCCCTACCCTGTGAGTTTTCATTCCGGAATTTCCGCTGTGCCAGACACATTCATCGGGGTCAGGGAAGAGATTACTCCCGCTATGTTTAACCCCATCGGAGAAGCTGTTTCCGTTAATATACCTGGCCGCGCATTCCCACTCCGCCTCGGTGGGCAGCCGGAATCCGTCCGCTTCCCAGTCCACGCAGGAGCTGTCGATATCTGTTTCAATGGATGAGTCCTTATAGACCTGCAGCAGTGAAGAAGTCCTGTAATATACGGGTGAATACCCTTCCATTTCCGAAAATGCGTTGCACCAGGCCGCGCAATCGCGCCAGTTGACCATCACCACCGGATGCTGGTTCGTTGTATTGCTTCCGTATCCGGGCTGCCCCTCATTGGCGAAGCTGTAGCCGTTCGATTCTCCCCAGGTCTTAACCTTTGACCACAGGTAGTAGGTCACTTCGAATCTGCCGACAAGGAAGGAATCCAGGGTTACCCGGTGAACGGGCAGTTCGTCACTCTCAATTCCCCCTCCCATCGCAAAATCAGACACGCCGGGAACGGATACCATGGAATGAGTCAAATAAATTGTTATCGAGTCTGAATCGCTGTTTCCGTCGCTGTCAAAACCTGCAAGAACTATAAGATGCACCTGGCCGGAGAGCTGGTCTGTACTGAAAGTATTCCCAACTCCTATTCCACCGTCCAGGTCTGAGGTCCATACCAGCTGATTTCCGGTCAGCAGCCCATCCTCGCAATCCGTGCCTTCCCCGTTGAAGCTGATCATCTCTCCCTGGTAGAATGAACTCTGATCATCCGGCGAGATTATATTTACCACCGGCGGTTCATTGCTGGTAACATGTATGGTCACTTCATCGGAGGCGCAGTTATCTTCCATGTCACATCCTCTGAGAAGTATATTATGGGTATTAATCGAAAGGTTGTTCCTGGTGAAAGAGTATCCGGTACCAATGGTATCATCCTGGTCCGATACCCAGACCAGCGCATCAGGCTGCAGCCCTACTCCTTTGTAATTTTCCGCTTCCGCCAGGAAAGGAATCGAATCCCCCTCCTGGAAATACTGGTTATTGAAAGGGCTTAAAATCTCCACGCCGGGAGTAAAATCAGGTTCCGGTTCGGCGACCTCCTCCTCGCTGCAGGAAAAGAGAAGTACGGAAACCATCAGGAACCATGAAAAACAGAACGCTTTTTTCTTCACTTTAATTCCCTTTCAATTATTATTATATTTTCCCTTTCTGAAAATATAATATAAGATGCGCTGAATTTCACTGAATATATTCGCCCGGGATCGGATTAGAATGGCAGGCCGGCTGTATTACTTCTTGTTAAGCAACTGGATCATGGAATATAATATCCGCCGGAAGGAGGTATTGAATTGACGGGAAAATCGAATCGAATGACACCTGAGAGAGCCGAATTAATTATTGCAGCCGTCTGCCTGGCCCTGCTCCTGGCGGGGTGCCACTCCGCTCCGGCTCCGCCGGAACAGCCCGGCCCGGAAGCAGAGCTCCTTACAGAAGAACAGGTCAGGCTGAACCTGCAGTCCTTTGACTATGTATGGGAAACCATTAACAGCAATTTCTGGAACCCGGAAATACTGGGCCTGGACTGGAAAAAACTTGGAGATGAATACAGGAAAAAGGTTGCCGCAGCGGAAACGATGAGTGAAGCCAGGCAGGCTATGAGCGGCCTGCTGGAGGAACTGGGCCATTCCCATTTCGGAATCATACCGGAAGAGGCCTATCTCGATATAGCCGGGCCGGAAAGCAAGTCATCCACTGCGGGAGAGGTGGGGATAACCGCCAGGATCAGGAATAATAAACCTCTCGTTGTTTCGGTCAGAGAGGGAAGCTCTTCAGCGGCCGCCGGGGTCAGGCCGGGATGGGAGATAGTTTCCGTAAACAGGGTAGATCTGCGGGAGAGGTTTTCCAATCTGAGGGAGAATCTGAAGGGGAAACGGTTTCTTGACTATTCACTGAACGCCTCTCTTCTGCATTTAATGACCGGGCCGCCCGGAGATACCCTCGCCATGAGTTTCATGGATGGATCAGGCAATGAAGTATTGAAATCCCTCCCTCTATATTCGAGGAAGGGAAATCCTCACAAGTTCGGCTATCTGCCGGAATTCTACGTATGGCTGGATTACTCGGAGATCGATGGCAATATTGGGTATATCTCTTTCAGTTCATTTTTTGATCCCATGCATATTATGCCTGAATTTAATAAAGCGGTGATGTCATTCCTGGACAGGGACGGGATTATTATCGACATCCGGGGCAATCCGGGCGGTATCGGCGGCATGGCGATGGGGATGGCCGGCTGGTTTATAAATGAAAGGGGGAGATATCTGGGAAAACTTACTACCAGAGACAGCGAACTTAAACTTATAATCAATCCCCGGCCGGATACCTTCAGAGGGAAGGTGGCAGTGCTGGTGGATGAGATGTCCACATCCTCGTCGGAGTTTCTCGCCGGGGGACTGCAGGCGATCGGCGCCGCAAAGGTATTCGGAACCAGGACTCCGGGAGCGGCCCTCCCCTCGGTCATCGACCGCCTGCCCAACGGGGACGCATTCCAGTACGTTATAGGTAATTATACAGCTGAGGACGGGACCAGGCTGGAAGGCAGAGGGGTCATTCCCGACTTTGAAATAACCCCGGGAAGGGAACAGCTTCTGGAGAGCGGCGATCCGGTGCTGAAGGCAGCCGTGAATTGGATAAACGGAAATCCGGAATAGAAAACGGGTTAATACAATCAATGAAGGAGACGAGATGTTTCAGAGAAAATACACAAAAAGATTTTCAATTAAATTTATGACTCTTGCCCTGGTGGCGGCTGCGGCAATCCTGTCCCTGGCCAAACCAGGTCCGGGTTGCCTCGCCTCGGAACTACCCCCGGCCGAAGAAGTGATAGAAAGTTATATAGAAGCAACCGGGGGCAGGGAGGCTTATGCCAGGATAGATAACATTATGACCACCGGAAAATTCGAGATGCCCGACCAGGGTATGGTCATGAACATAACTTCCTATAACGCGCGGCCCAACCTGATGTACGCGGTTATCGAATCTCCCCAGCTTGGGAAGATCGAAAGGGGAGTTTCCAGAGAAGGAGTGGCCTGGGAAAACAGCATGATGACGGGCCCCTCCATTAAAGAGGGAAAGGAAAAGCGGCAGATGCTGAACGACGCCCTGATAGACAGGATGATCAGGTGGAAAGATATTTACAGCAAGGCGGAGAACAAGGGAATAGAAGAAGTTGACGGCAAAGAATGCTATAAAGTTGTTTTCACCACTAAAAGCGGAAACGCCGAAACCTCATACTTCGACAGGGAATCCGGCCTGCTGGTAAAGACCGAAAAAATAGTTCACTCCCAGATGGGCGATATGCCGTCGGTTGCCGCCATCGGGGATTACAGGGAGACAGATGGGATATTGACATCTTTCGTAACCGAAGTCACTCTTATGGGACAGACCAGGAAAATTACCCTGGAAAAGATCGAAACCAATATTGAGCTGCCCGATACTCTCTTTGACCTGCCGGAAGAGATTGCCTCTCTGCTGGAAAAGAAGAAAGAGGCCGAAACCGAATAGGCAGGGTGATCGATTATGACAAGAGTAATCGCCGAAGTGAAAGTTGTGCCGCTGGGAACAGGAGATACTTCGCTCAGTGAATATGTGGCCGATGTGGAGAAAATTCTCGAAAAACAGAAGCATCTGAAAACGCTGCTGACACCGATGTCCACCATAATAGAGGGCGACCTGGAAGCTGTTCTTGAAGCAGTCAGGAAAATGCACGAAGCGCCCTTCAGGAAAGGAGCGATGAGGGTCTCCACCCAGATTTCGATAGATGACCGGCGCGACAGAAACGCCAGCATGGAAAAGAAGCTGGAATCGGTAAGAAAAAGAATGAATGAATAACCCCGGCGGCAGGTAAAAAAGCGGGAGCCAGGGGTCGAACCTGAATCTGCTATCCAGGAAGGATAGGGCTCTATCCGGTTGAGCTACTCCCGCCTGTTATGAAAAAAGGAAATTTATTCTTCCCACTGATAGATGCTCTCTCCGTAAATCTCAGCGTACCTTTTCTTCAACTCATGGAATATCTTTTCCACCTCCGGGTCCCAGGCGAAATTAACGTTGTCAGTGCGCCTTCTGTTATAGAGATCGAGCGCGATAACTATATCCCTGGACTCCTCCATGGTAAGGTTATATTCCTTCTCGGAAAGCCCCGTTTCAAGCTTTTCTATTATTCTCCCGTATCCGCTGCCGCAGCCCTCCCCGCTAAACACCGTAACTATTAAACCCCTGTCATCCACTTTCTTGCTCATCCTCGGCAGTTCCTCGAGCACTTCGATAATCTTCCTGATTTTGTCGCTGCTTACCCGGGGGTGAATCATAACGGCTTTCCCGCAAATAAATATGAAATAACTCTATTCATATAAAGATTTCCATTTTAATATTATATAAGATCAGAGGGAACATATTAATAAAGAACTTTATATTAATTGATTGTCAATAATTTTTGCGATATTCTCAGCTATATGCCGGCAAAATCAGAAAAGGAGGCCCGGAGACGATGATTATAGCCGTTCATCAACCACTGCTGCTTCCCTGGCCCGGGCTCTTTTTCAAGGCGTTGAAAGCAGACGTGCTGGTTTTTCTCGATGATGTGCAGTTCCCCACCGGTTCGAGTTTTCTGACCAGAAACAGAATCAAGGATGAAGACGGCCCTCTCTGGCTGATCGTGCCGGTATGGAGAAAAGGCCTGGGGCTTCAGCAGATCCGTGACGTCGAAATATGTTACCAGAGGAAGTGGAGAAGAAAACACCTGACAGCAATCAGGCAGAACTATACCAACGCTCCCTACCTGGATAAGTATATGCCTGAGCTGAAAGAGACCTACAGGAGAGATCATACTCTGTTGGCCGACCTCAATCTCGAAATCATTCTCTTCCTCGCAGGAGCCCTCCATATAGATACCCCTTTCCTGCTGCAAACGGAACTGGGAGTAAAAAGCGCCGGAACAGACCTGATAATAGATATCTGCAGGGAGGCCGGAGCGGATGGCTTTCTTAACTTTCCGGCGGCGGCCGGACACCTGGATACCGAAGCCATGCGGAAAGAAGGAATAGAGTTCATACCGGCCCGTTACAGGCCGCCGGTATATCCTCAGCTTCACGGGGAATTCATATACAACCTTTCCACTCTGGACCTGCTGATGAACTGCGGGCCGGCGGGCAGAGATATCATACTTGAAGCCGGTGGCTGATATACCAGATAAAAAGCCTTTATTATACCGAATGATTACTGCCGGTAAACCATGCATTGACAATTCTTGAAAATGACAAATCCTTAAACTATTTGAAAAAGATATGATTCAAACTTATATTCCGTAAAACCGGATCATTAGATTAATCCCTGGATCAGGAGATGAATATGAATCTGAACAAACCGGCAACCGGCCAGAATGGAACAGACAGGCGCTCATTCCTGATGAGAACGCTCGACAGGATAGAGAAGGTTGGAAACAGGCTTCCTCATCCCGCCACTCTTTTCGCGATATTCGCGGCTATAGTCGTAATAGTATCCGATATAGTTCACCGAAGCGGTTCGGTGGCAAAACATCCCGGCACCGGGGAGATGATACGGGGGATATCCCTTCTCAACCCCGAGGGGCTGAGATTCATGTTTTCCAGGGCTACGGAGAACTTCGTCTACTTTCCTCCTCTGGGCATAGTGCTGGTTGCCATGATAGGTATCGGAGTGGCGGAAGGTTCCGGCCTGATCACGGCTCTTCTCAAGCACCTGGTAACTTCCGCGCCCAGGCGCCTGGTCACTGCGGCGGTAATCGCAGCCGGGGTCCTCTCCCACCTGGCCTCCAGCGCCGGATATGTGGTGCTGATCCCTCTGGGAGCGATGGTGTTCACGGCCTTCAAGAGACACCCCCTGGCCGGGATGGCGGCCGCTTTCTGCGGAGTAAGCGGCGGGTTCGGCGCCAACTTTCTGATAGGTTCGGTGGATCCCATACTGGCCGGCCTGTCAGAGTCGGCCGCCAACCTGATCGACGGGAGCATGCAGATCAATCCAGCGGTCAACTTCTACTTCATGCTCGCGTCCGCTTTCATGATCGTAATAGTGGGAACCTGGGTCACAGAGAAATTCGTGGAGCCGCGGCTGGGGGATTACGGCGGAGAAACGGAAGATTTCGAACAAATAGAGGACCGGGAAAAGAAAGGCCTGTTCTGGGCCGGCATCTCCGTTGCGGTGGTGCTGGGAGCCCTCCTGCTTATGATAATTCCCGAGAACGGGGTTCTGCGCAATCCCGAAACAGGCTCGATACTCCATTCACCTTTCATGGACGGCCTGATCACGGCTATAATGATTTTCTTCCTGATCCCGGGCCTGGCCTACGGAATAACTGTTGGAACCATCAGAAGCGACAAGGATGTAATCAAGCAGATGACCAAATCGATGAAGGGCCTGGCGGGATATATAGTACTTGTATTCTTCGCCGGCCAGTTTGTCTACTACTTCAAGGAGAGCAATATCGGGGTCCTGCTTGCGATCAACGGCGCTCAGATCCTGAAGAATGTCGGGTTTACCGGTATCCCCCTGCTTATATCCTTTGTGGTGGTATCGGCGTTCATAAACCTGTTCATGGGGAGCGCCTCCGCCAAGTGGGCTATCATGGCGCCGATATTCGTTCCGATGTTCATGCTGCTGGGGTACCATCCGGGTATTACCCAGGCAGCTTTCCGAATCGGTGACTCTATTACCAATATTATTACCCCCATGATGAGCTACTTCGCTCTGATTGTCGCGTTCGCCCAGAAATACAACGAGCGATACGGGATAGGAACCATTATCGCCACCATGCTGCCCTACTCCGTCGCTTTCGGCATATTCTGGATAATACTCCTGGCCGCCTGGATGCTTCTCGGCCTTCCCACCGGCCCGGACGCCCCCCTTCACATCCCATGATGAGAGAAGAAGCTGAATCCTGACAATATGCCAGCAAAATTTAACCTTGATATTTTAAACAGCCCTCCTATATATTAAACCAACACATATTTTGAATACATATTCATTATTTATAATCAGAATTCACAAGAGGAAATCACAGAGTGAAGAAAGAAAGAATTCCGAGGAAAGAGAGAGAAAAAAAGAGGCTGCGTGAGGAGATCCTGATTACCGCTTCCGAACTGTTCTCAAATCTGAGTTATGAAAAAACCACTGTTCAGCAGATCGCCGAAAGCGCCGAAGTGTCGGTGGGAACTATTTATAACCTGTTCGACAGCAAGGAAGCCATATTCCTGGATCTGATAAATCTGATAATCGAAGATCTGGACCGCGAAATCCGGGAAGCATCCAACAGGAATGAGGGCCCGGTAGACAAGATACGCTCATTTTTCAGGACATACCTTCATTTCTGTGATAAACACCTCAACGCCATGATAGTGATTCATCTTGAGAACCCGCATAAGATGCATGGGATCATAAACAATTTCTTCAATAAGCAACTCTCCCTGCTGGAGAGGTATTTTTCCATGGCTATCGAGAAAGAGGAACTTGTCTGGGACAACCCCCGCCTTCTCTCGGTGATCACCATAGGATATATTCATTCATACGCTCATATACTGGCCACTGAAAAAGATGCGGAAATGAAGGATGATCTGATAAGTATATTTGAACGCACCATTCTCCAGCCGTCACATCAGGGATAATGAATGAAATGATCGGAGGACCAGAGAACATGAAATTATTCAGAAAAAGCCTTGTAATCAAGGCCGCAGCGATTGCGGCGGCAGTGATCATTACCGGACCGGCAGAAACTGCTGAAAATGATTCTGCCGGGCAGGGCAAACCGTTGGAACTATCCGTTTCAAAAGCGGTTCAGCTGGGGCTTGAATCGAACGAACAGCTCAAGCAGGCGGAAGAGGGCATAGAGAAAGCGAAGGCGGGAATAACCGAAGCCAAGGCGGCGGCCTTCCCCAAACTGAACCTGAACGGCCAATACGGAAGGAATATCAGGAAACCGGTTCTGTTTCTGCCCCCTGAGTTCGGGCAGGCTTTCGGTATGACCTCATCCTTCGTAGAGATCGGAGAGGACAATGATTTCTCGGGGCAGGCCATCCTGGAAATGCCGCTCTGGACAGTGGGAAGGCTGGGCGCTGCCATAAACATAGCGCAGAGCTATCTAAAAGCATACAACGACCGGGAGGCCGCAGCCAGGAATTACGCCGTATACCTGGTTAAAGAGGCTTATTATTCAGCCCTCCTGGCCAAACAGAACCTGAATATAGCGGAACAGGCTCTGAAGGCAACGCAGGAATCGGCAAGAATAGCCAGAGCGGGTCACGAGGAGGGAACGGTCAGCAGGTTCGACCTTCTGAGAGCCGAAGTGGAACTTTCCAACCGCCAGTCCCCTCTGGTAAAAGCAAGGAATGACCTTAATAAGAGTTACATACTGCTGCGGAGAAGATGCGGCCTTGAGCCGGGAACCCCGCTGGAGCTTACAGATAAGCTGGTACCTGTTGATATTCCAGAAGATACCGAAGCGCTGCTATCGAGAATGCGTGAAGTAAACCCGGAAATCGGGGCTCTTCAATCCCAGGTCAGGATGCAGGCGGAGAATCTCAGTCTTCAGAAGGCGGAAAGATATCCGATATTCAACCTCACTGCCTACTATGCTTTGCAGTCCCAGTGGTCAAACGATTTCATTCCGGAAGAGGAAATGGTCGCGAAAACCGCGGCGGTCCAGATAGGAGTCCAGATTCCCATCTTTGACGGGTTCGCCGCAAAGGGGAAAATCAGAAAAGCCAGAGCTGACCTCAGGACCGCAAAAATAGATCTTAACAGTAACCTCAGGGATAAAGAGGTGGCGGTGAGAACAACCCGCCTGGCTCTTATCGACGCGATAACCTCCCTGGAGGGGAGGCGGGAGGCAGTGGAACTTGCTGAAGAGGCCCACCGGATTGCGCTGGTGAAGTTAAAAAACGGGCTGGCCACTCCCCTGGAACGCCTGGACGCCGAATTGGCCATGACCACCGCCCGGGCCCAGCTGGCGGAGGTTCTTTACTCATGCAATATTGCCAGGGCCCAGCTTGAACTGGCCATAGGAATCGATACGGCTGACAATATTGAAGATTAGTACAGAAGGAGCTGAGAGATGAAAAAGGAGACAGGAACCAGAAGCAGAAAAGGCACCTTGATAACAGTTATTATCATTGCGGTAGTGGCGGTGGCTTTTGCGGCCCGATTCATAAGTCTGCGTGATCAGGGCACGGTGGCGAGTATCGATTCGGTGCAGAAGAAAGAGGGAAAACCGGTAGAGCTGGTAAAAGTGGAAAGGGGTGAGATAAACCGGTGGATCACACTCGCTGGTACCGTGGAAGGGCTTAACCAGTACCCCATTATCTCAACCAACACCATACAGATAAAAGATGTCCTGAAATCCGAGGGCAGCCTGGTCGAACCCGGAGATGTAATTATCCGGCTGATAAAGGAAGCCCCAAATCCGATGCTTCACTCTTACAAAAGGGCCAGGGCGGTTTACGAAGATGCCGGGAAGGACCTTCAGAGAATGAAGAACCTTTACCGGGAGGGCGCTGTCTCCAAACAGGCCCTGGACAAGGCTGAGCTGAATTTCAGCGTCGCCGGGACAAATCTGATCAACGCCTCGGAGGGCATTAACCTCAAAACCAGCACCCGGGGAATAGTCACCAGCATCCTGGTCGAGGAAGGCGAGATGGCCAATGCCGGAGCGCCCCTGGCCTGGATAGCCAACACCGACACTGTGAAAATAGTTTTTCACGCGGGAAGCAGGCAGGCGCTGGACCTGGATATCGGGCAGGCCGCTGTATGGAAGTCGGAATTGACCGGAAAGAGCGGCAGGGGCAGAATCAGCAAGCTGGCTGTTTCCGCGGATCCGAGGACCCATCTGCTTGAAGGCGAAGCATTGTTTCCCAATCAAGAAGGAGAGCTGGTACCGGGGTTACTGGTCTCCTTTGACGTAAATGTAGCGAACAACAGCGGGGCTCTGACAATTCCGAACGAGAGCATGATCAAAACCGATGGCACCTACCGGGTTTTCGTGGCCGAGGAAACGGAACAGGGTTACCGGGCCGAACAGCGCATTATTGAAACCGGCGTAAGGACAACAGACAGAACGGAAGTTACTTCCGGGCTATCAGCCGGAGAGATGGTAGTAAAATTCGGATGGAGCAAACTGCAGGACGGCGACCTGATCAAGCCGGTAAAGGGGGGCAATTAATATGAACCTCTTTCGGATATTCATCAGAAAACCGGTTCTGACAACCATGATCCTGGTTGCCCTGCTGGTTCTGGGCATTAATTCATACCGGGGCATGATCGTGGAGATGATGCCTCAGATAGACCTTCCCTTTGTAGTGGTAACAACGGTTTATCCCGGAGCATCCCCCGCAGAGATAGAGAGCCAGGTAACCAAGAAGATCGAGGATGAGATTGCCACTATCGCGAACGTAAAAAGGATAGAATCGACCTCCATGGAGAACATGTCTCAGATCGTGGTGGAGTTTGAACTGGAGACCGATGTAGACCTGGATGCCATCGACGTGAAGGACAAGGTGGAAGCTATCCTGTCAGAACTCCCTGAGGATACGGAAAGGCCTATCATACAGAAATGGGATATCAACGCAATCCCTATAATTGAGATAGCGGTCTCAGCGCCACGCCCCCTTCAGGAAGTCTACCGTATCGCCGACCGGGTTATAAAAGAACGCCTCAGCCGGATCGGGGGCGTCGGCGAGGTGGAAATTACCGGAAAGAGAGAACGGCAGATCAGGGTGGAAGTTCAGCAGGAGCGTCTTCGCGGCTACGGGCTGAGCCTTCTCGATATAGTGGGGGTGGTATCCGCGGGAAATCTCAACGTGCCGGCCGGCCATATAACCAGGGGCGCTTCGGAGACAACCATAAGAATGGTCGGAGAGGTCAACGATCCGGCCGAACTCGCCGCTTTCAGGATCCCCCTGCCGCGGGGCGGCACCATACCGCTGTCCGAAGTCGCCGACATCAGAGACACCACCGAGGAGCTGCGAGAATATTCTTCCTATAACGGACAGCCGGTTATAGGACTTTCGGTAATAAAGCGCTCGGACGGAAACACGGTGAGTATCGGCAACGGTATCCACAACGCGCTGGAGGAGCTCCGGGCAAAACTCGATCCGGATATTTCCATCGATATATCCCAGGATTCGTCCACTTTCATCATCGACGCGGTAAATGACGTTCTGCAGAATATCGGGCTGGGTATACTTCTTACCTCCATACTCCTCCTGATCTTCCTCCATAACTGGAGGCAGATGATTGTGGCGGCGCTGTCGATGCCCACATCGGTAATTGCCACCTTCCTGCTTATAGAAGCCGGAGGGTTTACCGTGAATATCATGACCCTGATGGCGCTGGGTATCTCCATCGGAACCCTGGTAACCAACTCGATTCTTATAATTGAAAACATCACCAGGTTCGTAAGGGAGGGGATGGACCCGTTCGAAGCGGCGGAGAAGGGCACCTCGGAGGTAGCGGTGGCCGTTATCGCCGCCACCCTGACCAACATAGTGGTTTTCACCCCGATAGCTTTCATGAGCGGTATCATAGGACGCTTCTTTATCCAGTTCGGCCTTACCGTGGTATTCGCCACTATATTCTCCCTTGTAATCGGATTTACCATGGTGCCGATGCTTTCCGCCAGGATTCTCAAGCCCAGGAAAGAGCAGGCGGCTGAGGAGCCCGGATGGTGGAAGGAACTGACAAAGAAATGGGATCAGTTCTACGTGAACCTTTCAAACGGTTACCGTAACCTTCTGGACGGCGCTCTCAGCCATAAATGGATACCGCTGCTTTCGGCCGCGGCGGCATTTATATTCGCCATATTCCTCATAACCACCATTGGGGGAGAGTTCATGCCCCTTATCGATCAGAACTTTTTCATTGTGCAGGTGGAGTTTCCCGCCGGCACTTCTCTGGAACGAACCCTTGAGCAAACCAGCCGGATCGAGAAAATACTGCAGAAGAGAAGCGAAATAAGGGGAACCCTGGTAAAGATAGGGGGAGGCCAGAGGGGCGTGGAAGATGCCGATATAACCGCTCTGCTGGTAGAGGGCAGCAAGCGGGAAACCGGCCTCAAGGAGCTCATGAATATAGTACGGCCCCAGCTGGCGGGCATACCGGACGCAAAAATTCAGCTGGTCACCGAGGGCGAGGGAGGAGGAAGCGAAGCGGACCTTCTGATAGAGGTACTTTCCAATGACCCTGACGATCTGATGTCGGCGAGTCAAACCGTTCTGGGGATAGCCCGGAATACTCCCGGACTGGTTGAGGTCAGTTCCAGTAACGAAACCGGAAAACCTGAAATCATTCTGTCGCCGATCCGTTACCAGCTTGCCGAGCACGGCCTCAACGCCAGCACCCTGGGAATGACCATGAGAACCGCTTTTGCGGGAACCGAGGCGGGAGTATACCGCGAGGAAGGCGAAGAGTACGATGTTATAGTTCAGTACCCTGAAGAGAACAGGAAAGATCCGGCCTATCTGTCCGATATGCCTATACCTACTCGGGCAGGGGTAAACCTCCCCCTTTCAGACCTGGGAATGCTGAGAAGGAGTATGGGAGCGGCACAGATACTTCACCGGGACAAACAGAGGGTTGTTCAGATAACCGGAAATATATCTACCGGTTCCCTCAGCGAAGTCCGCGCCATCATAGACAGCAGGCTCGCGGAGGCGGAGATCCCTGAGGACGTTACCGTCCAGTACGGAGGCATGGCCGAGATCCAGGATGAATCGTTCAGGTCAATATTTGAGGCGATGATCCTGGCTATTATTCTTATTTATATAGTGATGGCCGCAATTCTGGAGAGTTTCATACATCCCATAACGGTAATGGTGACACTCCCGCTTGCCCTTATTGGAGTATCGGTGGGGCTGTTCTTCTTCGGGCAGACCATTAATATCCTCAGTCTGATGTCCATGGTGATGCTTATCGGGATTGTGGTTAACAACGCCATACTGATGCTCGACTACACCGCCCAGCTGAGGGGCAGGGGAATGGGAATCAGAGAAGCCCTCCTGGAAGCCTGCCCGGTCAGGTTGAGACCTATCATCATGGCCAACCTGGCTATCGCGGTGGGTATGATACCCCAGGTGATGGCTGGAGCGGGAGCTGAATACCGGGTGCCCATGGCGGCGGCGCAGATAGGCGGGGTGCTGATATCGGCAATTTTTACCCTGTTCGTGATTCCGACTGTCTATATGATGATGGACCGGCTGCGGTTCCGGAAGAACAAATAACTCGACGGCCGGCGTCAGACGTCAGTGTTTTAGAGACGGTTGGCAATCAACTGTCCTGATCAATTATTCTGTTGATACGTTTGCGTGATATCCCCAGCTCTTCGGCCGCCCTGTCCCTGTCCCCTTCGAAGTAATCGACGGTCTTTCTAACCTGATCTTCTATCACTTCATCAAGCTTCCGCAGTTTAAACGACTTCCCCTTCTTCCTCTCCCTGATCCTGCTGATCCCCCCTACCGTTCTGGGCAATGATTCCGGGGTAACCAGTTCCCCTTCCGCCTTGGTCACAGCGCTGGCCACGATGGTTCTCAATTCCTGTACATTGTTGGGATAATCATAATCTTCGAGTAATTCCAACGCTTCCTCGGAGAACCCCCTGATTTTCTTGCCGGCTTTCTCAGTTTCTTTCTTGAGGAAGTGCTCTGCCAGCAGAGGTATATCCACAACCCTCTCCCTCAGAGGCGGAATTCTTATGGAATTTATCATCAGATGATATAGAAGGTCCCTGCTGAAGCAGTCCTCGTACTCGGGAGCGGTAAGGTCCCTGGTAGAGGAGACTATTATTCTTACATCCGCCTCTCTGATCCTCGCAGAGCTTTCCCTGTAATATTCCCTGGTTTGAATAAGCCTCTTGAGCCTGGTCTGCATTGGATAATTAAAATGTTCTATGTTATTTAGAAACAGAGTCCCCTCATCAGCTTCCTCTACAAATCCCGGTTTTTCCTCTCTGGTACCTCCCCAGCTTCGGACCTGCCCGAAAACAAAAGCCGGAAGCTGATCCGCTTCGAAGTTGTTGGCTTCAACAGCTATAAAAGGCTCTGTGCTTCTGGGGCTGGCATTATGGATCGCCCTGGCCAGAGCCTCCTTGCCGGTGCCGCTCTCGCCCCAGATAAACAGGCTGAGGTCGCTGGAGGCCAGCTTCTCCGCCTGATGAAACATCCTTATCATTTCGGGGTCCTTTGAGGGCAGATATTCGAAGGCGTCCACATTCACCAGTTCCCTGCGGGAAAGCTCGGAGGGAAGCTCATCTATACTCCGGTGGAGGCTCCGGTGTTCGAGGGCGTCATCTATTATCTCAAGAAGCTTATCCTCATCCACCGGTTTGATAAGATAATCAAAAACTCCCAGCTTCATCGATTTTACAGCCAGGTCAATATCATTCACTCCGGTCAGAACTATCACCGGGATATCTATGTTATTCTTTTTCATCGCGTTAAGAATATCCATTCCGGACACATTGGGCATATCCATATCCAGGAGTATAACGTCGAAATTATTATTCCTCAGAAGATCCATTACTCTCCTGGAATCGTTAACCACGGTGCTTTCAAAGCGGCCGGTCTGGGCTATGAAAACCTTGAAATAGTTAGTCACCGCGACATCGTCGTCAACAATCAGGATATGCTTCATTTCCTCTTTCCTTCCTCGCCTCTGCCGGGAGCTTCAACAGGTATCTTTATGGTAAAAGTGGTGCCGCTGCCAACTCTGCTGTTAACCGAGATGTTTCCTCCATGCTCGTCAATTATCCGGAAAGCTATGGCCAGCCCCAGCCCGGTACCTCCCCTGGCCCTCTTGGTGGTAAAGAAGGGATCGAAAATCTGCTTCATGGTGGTCTCATTCATCCCGGTCCCGTTGTCCGCGACCTGAACCACGATATTCCCGTTCTCCAGCATGGTTCTTACCGTTATATGCCCTTTGCGGTCCTCTGGAATCGCCTGGCCGGCGTTGACGATGAGATTAACCAGCACCTGCTCGATCTTCTGGGCGTTGCCCTTGAAGGCAGGAAGGTCCTCCACCAGATCCAGCTCTATCTCCGCTCTCTTGTGAACTTCCTTGTATACCAGCCTGGTAGTAGCCTCCACCAGCGTGTTGATATCCACATTGTCGACCAGAAGCCCCTCATCCTTTTTGGTGAACGCCCTGAGGCCCTCCACAATACTCTTGATTCTCTCCGAGCCATGAGTCATATCTTCCACCAGAACCATTATATGTTCCTTGAAGAAATCATAATTCAGCCTGGCGATTCTCAGGTCGGGATGGTCTTCGTAATACCTGTCCACGATAGGGATCATATCTTCCATGGACTGCTTTATTATCTTGATATTTCCCCTGATGAACTGGTTTGGGTTGTTTATTTCATGTCCGATCCCGCTGACCAGCTCTCCTATGGAAGCCAGTTTATCCGCCTGCTGGAGCTGCTGCTCGTAGGTCTTCTCCAGGGTAACATCCCTGTAAAATTCAAGGATGCCGTCTACCTCGTGCTTCTTGTTGAAGACAGGGAGGGCATGAACCTGAAGATATCTTTCGCCGTCCTTGATGGTGAGCGTCACCGGCGTTTTTTCATTCAGTATCCTGGCCAGGCGGCAGTCGTCACAGGGGCTCTCCCTGTCAAAGAGGCTGGAGTAACAGTGATCCCCCGGTTCTATATCCTCCCGGTTGGTCATTACTACCTTACGGTTTCTGTCCAGCAGGACTACCTCGTCGGGGATCGCCCTGAAGATAGTTTCCAGACGGCTTTTGGCCTTATCCCAGCCGTCGTTGACCCTGTTCAGATATGAATCCACTATTGACAGTTTCTTCTTCTGTTTATCCAGCTCCGCTGTTCTGTTCCTGATCTCCTCCTTGAGTTCCTGGAGCTGGTCATGGTACTCCTTTTCCTCCCTGGCCATCCGTTCTACTTTTTCCTTCAATTCCTTACGGTCCAGCGCCAGATTGAGCATCCTCCCTACTTCATCGAGCATCTTCTGCTCTTCGGGAAGAAGCTTGATTAAATCATCGTGATACCCGACCTGTATCTCTCCCTTATCCTGATTCCATACCGTGAGTTTTACAGAGATATAATTACTGGATGACGGTTTCTGCCCGTACTCTACGCCGTCGTAATTGCTGTAGACCACTACTTCTTCGGGATGCAGCATCCCGGCGCTGAGATATCGAGGCAGCTTGTTGAAGAATTCCTTCACGGTTTCCGAAGTTTCTATTAATTCCGCGATATTGTATATACAGGTAAGCTCCTTGACCCTCTCATCCTTTTCCCACTCCTTGTCCTTACTGAGGGAACCCATGGTATTGCCGAAGAAGAGATACAAATCTTCCCCTTCACGGTCCAGGTATCCTGTTTTCAGAGGTATGGAACGGCCGTCCCTGGAGACAAACAGGGCGATACCGCGGTTGCCCTCCCGGGCCTGCTCCATGGAGGAAGAAAAGCTTTTCCACGAAGAGGGGGTAACTATCTCTTTGATATTTCTGCTGTTGGGGGAGCTGTCTCCTCCCAGTTCATCCTCGGCGATATGCCTGCTGGTATGGATTATTCTGCCGTCTCCGTCCAGCACCAGCAGGTACTCAAAATTGCTCTCAAGGCATGAATATACATTCTGGAGTTTTATCATCTTCGTCTCCCGTTGGGTATTTTTCCAGATCGCTCGAGGATATTCAAACGCGCAAATTCATTTTCAGTCAGGCAATCTCATCGCTCCGGCTCTTGCGATAACGGCAACAGGATACCGTCGGGAAACCGGCAGCCACGACAAATATCCCCTTTACGCGTTAATATTATATAACCTTATAATGTTTTATACCAACATTAATAATTTCCTGCTTATACCTGCCGTACTGAGTAAGAGGCTGAGGTATAGCCGGAGGCCTGGTTCCGATGGGGGCCCTGACCAGATTAGGTTCAGGCAGGGAGGTGCGTTCTTCCCCGGTATTCCAGTAGTAGGGAATCAGCTCTGTCCCGATATTCTTCCTGACCATTTTCTCTATCTCTCCGGTAAGCTCCCCGGCGAGTTTCACGCCGATGGCTGACGCCACCTCGCAAAGGACTTCCCTGCCCGAAACAGGCGCCGGAGGCTCAACCGCCCTATCATAACGGATGACTTTCCCCTCGAAATTGCAGCGGGTCCCCTCGGTCTCCAGGTAGGTAGAGCCGGGGAGCAGCACTTCGGCCATCCTGGTGGTCTCGGTATCAGTCCAGTCCATGGCGGCAAGAAAATCGACATTGGAGAACCAGGATTCTGTCCTGACCCATGACATCGGATCTTCCCCGATCACCAGCGCCGCCTTTATCTCCGCATTTTCAAGCATCTGCCGGAGCTCCTCGCGGGTGCCGGCTCCCTTGAGGCCGCGTGAAGGCTCAGTCCTTCCCGGCGCGAATGAGGGATCGCACCCCATCAACTCCACGCCCGCGCTGTTAGCCCAGCTGCGCGGAAGCAGAAGGTCCGCTTCGATGCCGGAACGCCTGAGCAGAATCACCATATTGGCAAGGGTCTCGATATCGCCCTCCGCCCTGTCCTGGGGACGGTCGGGCGAATGAACAACCACAACTCTTTCCGCCGAAGAGATTATTTCCGCGGCTTCGGTAATCTTCGCTTCATCCACACCGGTAATGCCGGAGATGCTCTTGAGGCCCGAAGCTGTTTCCGGGCTGACACCGTCAAGTTTACTGATATCTTCGTCCATCCCGCTCCCCAGGACGCCCTTTTCGTGAAGAGCCTGAATAACTCCCTTCCACAGCAGCGCAGCCCGGCCCCTCATCGGGTCCATTACCAGAGAGGCAAGCGTCCGGTCGGTATAGTCAAGGGCCGAATTGATCACCATCAGCCGGGCGCCTTTCCTGACCGCGTCGATAACTTCAACGCTCAGTATCAGGTGATCCGTCTCTATGGAGGTATTATTGCAGATAATAAGGTCCGCTTCTCTCAGAGACTCTCTGCCGGCCGTTCCCGCATTGAAACCGAAAGACCGGTCCAGCGCCCCCGCTTTCATTCCGCCGGTAATAAGAGAGAGCGAAGATATATTATTGGTTCCCAGCCCATCCCTGGCGATTTTCGAAGCCAGGTAGAGCTCTTCGTTGGTAAGATCCGGCGACACGAAAACAGCTACCTTTTCCGGGCCGAATTCCTCCGCCGCTTCTTTCAGCTTTCCGGCTGCGAAATCCGCCGCCTCTCCCACCTCTGCCTTCTCCGGAACGCCCATGGCCCTTATTTCCGCTGATTCAATTCTGTCCTTCTTGATAAAAATCTCGGTTCCGAATCTTCCGTACCTGCAGAGATATTCACCCGGGGTATCCGAGGAACCGATAAAGTAATTCCTGTCGCTGATCTTATTCACATTTATCGGGCAGGCCAGTGAGCAGAAAGCACAGTGCGATTCCATCCTGTCAGTATAGAGAGCGGCTCTTCCCGGAAACGGGTATTTGATGGTAAGAGCTCCGGTGGGACATGAATCCACGCAGTTGCCGCAGCTCACACAGCTGGTATCAACCAGCGGATCGTTCAAGGCCGGCCTCATTTCGGTCTTGAACCCCCTGTTAACCAGTCCGAGAGCTGAGATGGGAAGCACTCTCTCGCATGTCCTTATGCACCTGGCGCACAGAATGCACTTGTTCGGATCGTAAACTACATAGGGATGCCTGTCGTCCACCTTGTGCTTTCTCGCATAACCCTTGAATTCGTTCATGTCCACCCCGTACTTCTCCGCCTGAAGCCGCAGGTCGCAGTCGTAGTACCGGAGGCATCCGCATGACAGGCACCTGTCGCATTCATGGATATTGTCTTCGTAATCAAAACCGGTAGCCACCTCGTTGAAATTTCCCTTCCGCTGCTCCACATCGAGCATGTTAAGAACATGCCTGGGGGTTTCCCTTACATCTCCGAGCTCTTTCCTGCCGGGATCCTTCCAGAATCCCTTCTCGATTCTGAAATCCTCTTCCTGGCGGGCCCTGCCGGTAATGTACGCATCTATCGCCGCGGCGGCCCGCTGGCCGTCCCTGATGGCGTCGATAACCACGGTAGGGCCGTCATCCGCCGCATCTCCGCCAGCGTAGACTCCCTCCACATTGGTCTCCATGGTGTCGGTATCGATTATGAAAGTGTTCCATCTGGTAAAATCAATCCTGTCCCCATTGGTGTCGGTCAATCCATCCACATCGGGCGACTGGCCTATCGCCGGCACCGCAAGGTCGCACGGGAAATCGAACTGGGACCCTTCCAGGGGGACCGGGCGGCGCCTTCCGGAATCATCCGGTTCGCCCAGTTTCATCTTAATGCACCGGAGCGCCTTGAGCCGGCCGTTCTCCTTTATTATCCCCACCGGAGCGGCCAGTTCCATCAGCTCAATCCCTTCATCCAGGCAGTCTTCTATCTCCATTTCGTCGGCTGGCATCTCCGCCTTGGTTCTCCGGTACAGCACTATTACCTTATCCGCTCCCAGCCTCCAGGATGTCCTGGCAACATCCATGGCGGTGTTGCCCCCTCCCACCACAATCACGGTACCTGATACCGGCTCAGGATTATCGGTCTTCTCACGGAGAAATTCAGCCCCCCTGACGACCCCCTCGGTTTCATCCTCACCCTCCACTCTCATCGGTTTGCCTACCCAGGCGCCGGTAGCCAGGAATAGGGCATCATGTTTCTTCCGCAGCTCCTTAAGTTCTATATCCTCACCTACCCTGGTATTGTACTTGATCTCCGCTCCCGCCCTGCAGATATAATCTACTTCAGCATCCAGTACGGAATCGGTCAGCCGGTACTCAGGGATACCGTATCTCAGCATCCCGCCGGAGCGGTCCCGGGCTTCGTAAATTACCGGGTTATGACCCTTTTTCCCAAGAAACCAGGCGGCGGTCAGCCCCGCCGGCCCGGAACCCACTATTCCGACCGTCTTTCCGGTATCGGGCTCCCTCTCCGGATCCGCCTCGTATATCCCGTCTATATCGGTAAGAAACCTCTTGATATTATTAATCGCCACCGGTTCATCAACATCCTGGCGCCTGCACACCACCTCGCACTTCCTGACGCATACCCTCCCGCATATTGCGGGAAGGGGATTGGTCTTCCTGATGAGATCAACCGCTTTGACATATTCTCCCATGGCGCTCAGCGCGATGTACCCCTGGGCGTCCACACCCGCCGGGCACCCTTCCATACAGGGTGAAACGCAGTCTGCGTAATGGTTGGAGCAGAGGAGTTCCAGGGCCATCTTCCTGGCGCTGATTACCCGCTCGTTATTGGTCACTATCTCCATTCCGTCTTCCACTCTGGTGGCGCAGGAGGGAACCAGGCCTCTCTTACCCCTGACCTCTACCACGCAGACAAAGCAGGACCCATACGGCTCCAGCTCGGGCGAATAGCAGAGAGTGGGGATCTCGTCCAGATCGTTCTCTTTAACTACTTCCAGGATAGTCTTACCAGGCTCGGTTTCGATCTCAGTGCCGTTTATGGTTACTTTAATCTTTTCTTCCATCAATACGCTCCTCAACTCTTGTAAACTGCATCAAACCTGCAGCTGGTAATGCATTTGCCGCATTTAACACAGATGGAGTTGTCTATTTCATGGGTTTTCTTCGGCTCGCCGCTTATAGCGTCCACCGGACAGTTTTTAGCGCATAGCGTGCACCCGGTGCATTTTTCCGGATCGATATTGAAATCGACCAGGGCGGAACATGAACAGGCCGGGCACTTCTTGTCCAGGATATGCGCCTCATATTCATCTCTGAAATACTTTGCAGTGGTCAGCACCGGATTGGGCGCGGTCTGACCCAGGCCGCAGAGGCTGGATTCGATAATCCTCTTCCCCCACTTCTCCAGTTTTTCGATGTCCCCCTCCTGGCCTTCGCCCTTGGTTATTCTTTCCAGGGCCTCCAGCATCCTGAGGGTCCCAATCCTGCAGAAGGTACACTTGCCGCAGGATTCCTTCTGGGTGAAATCGAGGAAGAACCTGGCTATTTCCACCATGCAGTTGGTTTCATCCATGACCACCATTCCACCGGACCCCATAATCGCGCCGGTGGCCGGGATCGATTCAAAATCAACCGGCGTGCCGGAAAGCTTTGCCGGTATGCAGCCCCCGGAGGGCCCTCCCATCTGAACCGCCTTGAACTCCCTGTCCTGTTTTATTCCTCCACCCACCTTGAATACCAGGTCTTCTATGGTGGTTCCCATCTCAACCTCCGCCAGGCCGCCCCTCTTAACCTTTCCGGCCAGGGCGAAAACCTTGGTTCCCTTGCTCTTTTCAGTCCCGTACCGGGCGTATTCTCCTGCCCCCCGGGATATTATCCAGGGTACGTTGGCGTATGTTTCCACGTTATTGTTATTGGTGGGCTTGCCCCACAAACCTTCCGCTGCGGGGTAGGGAGGCCTCAGCGTAGGCATCCCCCGGTGGCCCTCAATGGAAGCTATCAGAGCGGTCTCCTCTCCGCACACAAAAGCTCCGGCGCCCTGTTTGATCTTCAGGTCAAAGTCAAACCCCGAACCCATTATATCCTCCCCCAGATAACCCTTTTCCCTGGCTTCCTGTATGGCTATCTCCAGCCGCCTGATGGCCAGGGGATACTCCGCCCGGCAGTAAATATAACCGAAGGAAGCACCTATCGCTTTTCCGCAGATTATCATTCCCTCCAGGACCGCGTGGGGATCTCCCTCCAGCACCGAGCGGTCCATGAAAGCGCCCGGGTCTCCCTCGTCCGCGTTGCATATCACGTACTTTATGTCGCTCTCGTTCCGGGCCGCCAGAGACCATTTGAAACCGGTGGGGAATCCTCCCCCGCCCCGCCCCCTCAGTCCGGATTCCTTGACCTCTTCGATTATCTGATCCGGCTCCATTTCCAGCAGCGCCTTCTTCAGTCCCTGATACCCCCCGGCTTCCTCGTACTCATCGATCTTCTCCGGATTGATGCTCCCGCAGTGTCTCAGGACGATCCTGGTCTGCAGGTTATAAAAATCAGACTGCGGCCCGGCAGCTTCCCCCTCCGGGCCCAGCTCCAGAACTACTTTCTCCTTTATTATTTTCCCCTTTTTGATGTACTCTTCCAGCAGTTCTTCAACAGACTCCGGGTCCACTTCCCCGTAGATAACCCTTCTATCGCCGTCCCGGACCTCCACCAGAGGCTCCAGATAGCACATCCCGATGCATCCCGCTCTGGTCAATTCGAAGTCGCCGCCGTTTTTCCGGCGAATCTCCTCGATCCTGTCGTAGACCTCCTGCGCTCCCGCTGAAAGCCCGCAAGTTCCCATCCCGACAATTACTTTTTTCATACCAGAACTCCCGTTTCGAACATAAAGATTATTTCCTGTATCAGGCTGCCGCCGGCTTCGGCGCATACCTCCGGCGCCCGCGCGCCACCGGGACTATTTCTGCAAACCGGATTTCTACTTCCTTGCATCTGCATCACAGGCGGCGCCGCTTTCCTGGCTCAAACTCTTTTCGCCTCTCCTGTATTTCCTGATTATATTTCTTGCCTCTGATGGTGTAAGGCGCCCGTGGGTATTATCATTCACCATGATCACCGGGGCCAGGGAACAACATCCTATGCAGGCCACCGTATTCAGGGTGAACATGCCGTCTTTGGTAGTCTCTCCGACCTCTATACCCAGTTCATCCTCTATAGTATCCCTGATCAGATCAGCACCCGACACATGACAGGCTGTACCGGCACATGCCCTTATTACATACTTGCCCATTGGCCTCAGCCTGAACTGGCTGTAGAATGTAATAACTCCGAAAACTTCGGATTCAGGAATGCCTGTAACTGTGGAGATATAGTCGATCGCTCTTCGCGGAATGTAACCGAAATGGTCCTGAGCGGACTGAAGGAGCGGAATCAATTCCCCGGGGGACCCGTCGTAGCGCCAGAGATTGTGAGTGAATTCCTCTCTCATTTATCACTACTTTCTCTATTCAAGCCATTTTAACCTTACTCCATGGATGAAACCTATCGATTCATCCCTAAGCTGATTTATTATTTACTCATCCATTATCTTGATAACCTTGGCCTCACGCACTCTCAGCACACCTTCGATCTGGTTGAGTTTTTCCACGATGCGCGGTTTGCTTCCCACCGCCGAATCGCCTATGATCATCCCGACCAGCTTTGAGCCGTCCTCGATAATATCACAGAAGACTATCTCGTCGATAAAGAAAACAGTGGTGAATACCTGCTGGATAGCGTCCTTATCTATGTCCACGATTATATAACTGGTAGTTCCGGGATGTTTCGCGGCTGTCTGGGTGTCGGACTCCTTGACCAGTTTGCTGTATGTTTTGATAAACTCGTCAACGTCGCGGTCCAGCTTGGGCCTCTCCACTCTGCTCATCGATACCACTTCCACCCCCTCCATATCCCCGATCTTCTTGAACAGGGAATCGATCTCCTCCTGAGTGTCGGCCTGAGCGAGGATAATTATGTCGAAATCGCCGTGAACGGCCTCGCAGCGCTGAACCCCCTTCATGTGATATAGTTTCTTGTATATATCTATGCTGTCTTCCTGGCCGGTAACCCGGATGGTCAGGTAGGCGCTTACTGACTTCCTGATCTCGGGTTTGCTCTCGATCGCTTCTTTGGAAAAGGTAGTCCGGCCCGGTTTAAGCTCTTCCATCGCCTCAACCAGTTCATCTATCTCGAAAGGTTTGTCCAGATAACCGGTATTGTGTTCGCTGATAGCTTCCAGTTCGAGGCTGACGTCCCCATAACCGGTAATTACCAGGACCGGGAGGTCGGGGTACTGTTTCTTGATAACCTTCAGAATCTTGAGGCCGTCGATGTCGGGCATGAATATATCGGTAATAAGATAATCGAATTGCCGTCCCTCTTCCTGAGCGTTCTTGAGCTCATGAATCGCCGATATGCCGTCGGGGCATGCCACCGCGCCGTAACCCTCCTGGGTCAGGCCCACGGTCAGGTTCCGCCTTATTTCAGCTTCGTCATCGATTATTAATACATTCCCTTTCAAGATCATTCCTCCCTTTTAAAACATGGTGGGAGCGGGCTGGTTTTCCAGAATCCACTCTGCAAAAATCCTCTGTCGATCAATATCCATACACCTTCAGGCAAAGGATGAAAACCGCCTGATTTATTTCAACAATAAACTATTATTTATATTACACTTTGTCAAATTATATTATGATTTAAAGAGGGTTATCGGAAGCGTCACGGAGGGCGCAGCCGAATCTGTCATGAAATCACTGATCGGAGCTGTTTTACAAGCCCTTAAGATGGCTGTCATTAAGCCGTATCTGGATCCAATTCTTCAATAATCTCCCCCGGTTTTGATATTCCGGGAATCCCTTCGGTGTTGGCGGTAAATTTTCTGCCACTTTCAACCCTGTTCAATCGATGAAATTATTATACGGAGTATTTGACATATTCTCTGCCGGGCCGTAATCTGTTATCTACATTGGAAGCAGCATACTGAAGAAGGAAGGTTTTACGGCTGATGAAGTTATCAACCATCAGGATAAACGGAGTGGAAGAGACGGCCATCTGGGCAGGCCGGGGGCTTATCCCGGTAAAGACAATCAACGCCGTATATGGAATGGCTGTTCCGGCCGGTCTTCTTAACCTGATCAGGTCAGGGAGAATGGAAAAATTCAACCGCTGGTACAGGTCGGTGGGCCGGGATGAACTGGCAGGGTTCGAGGCCATGGATCCGGCGGAAGTTGATTTCGCGCCCTGCTACAGGCACCCCGGAAAGATATGGGGAATCGGGCTTAACTACAGGCGCCATGCCGCCGACCTCGACGAGACAGCCCCGGAGGCCGAGCCGGCCAGCTTCATGAAACCGGACACCACCATTATAGGGTCCGGAGATACCATAAAAATTCCGGTACAGTCCTCCCGGACTACCGCTGAGGCTGAGCTGGGCATAGTCATCGGCAGAGAGTGCAGGGATATCAGCGAGGAGGACTGGCGGGATTATGTGGCCGGCTTCACTCCGGTACTGGATATGACCGCCGAGGATATCCTGAGAAAGAATCCCAGGTACCTGACCAGGGCCAAGAGCTTCGACACCTTCTTCTCCTTCGGGCCTCAGCTGATAACCCCCGACGAGATGACTGATATCGAAAATATAAAGGTCCGTACAATTATTAACGGCGCCGTTCAGGCCAAAAACCTGATCGCGAACATGGTCCACTCCCCTGCCCGCCTGGTATCCTTTCACTCCAGGGTAATGACCCTGCTGCCAGGAGATATCATCTCAACCGGGACCCCGGGAGCCGCGCCCGTAAGAGAAGGCGATACCGTAGAGGCGGTGATTGACGGGTTCGAGCCGCTGGTAAACAGGGTAACCGACCTCAAATCAGCTCTATGACGGGAATATCCCGGGGAAACTGATTATAATCCTAATAAACGCAGGCGAAAAACGAATCGCCTGTTTTTATTCTGGTTGTCCGGAAAAGGCCGCCGTCCAGGAGTATCTTCAGATAGAGCAGCTCTCCGCAGGGCGGCTCGAAAATAGCCGAACTTTCCTGGACTTTTACCACACTTATTGTATCAACCTCTCCCGGTTCCAGAATTCCGTCCCAACCGGAGGAAAATCGGAACTCTCCCAGATACCTGTCGCCTTCGCTGAGATAGACCCCTGCGGAAGGAACTGACAGACCTGACAGGCGGTAACCCGCGCTGTTATCAATCGCCAGGGTCGCATGGCAGTCGATAGGGTCCGGGGGATACATAGGCATCAGGTTGGCGCTTATAAAAAGTTCCAGTACTGTTACCTCGATAACCTTCGCACCAGAACCGTCTCCCGGCCTTTCGGCATCCTCGCCACAGCCGGCCAGCAACAGCAGCGCCGGAACCATAAGAATAATCCCGATAGCTTTCATTTTAAATCCCCTGTTCCGGCAGAGTCTCCATACACTTCCGCACTGTTAATATATCATGATTACTAATCGGGATAAAGTCTTAATCTTACTGCCGATCAGACTTCAAGGAAGAAATGGTGGGAGCTACAGGATTTGAACCTGTGACTTCTACCGTGTGAAGATAGCACTCTAACCACTGAGTTAAGCTCCCGTTCTCTTTACAGTAATTACTATAAAATGATTCCCGTTCCCGCGCAAGTGATTAGCTGACTAATCCTCTTCGCACCGCGCAGGGATGATATTACTCCTGGTCCTCCCTGTCATGCTCCTTGAGAATCTTCCTGGCCCTGTCAGCCTCGCCCTTTCGAACATAAATCCTTACCCTTCCCATCCCGTCAACGGAAATCGGAAGCGCCCCCCCGGCCCTTCCCGATTTTACCAGGGTATCAATTCCTTCGCTCTCCAGAAGCGAGACCACCATATTCTCCTCGATCTCTCCCTGAACGGAGATCAGCTCCACCAGTTCGGTGTTCTTCTTGTCTTTCATCATCAGCCCTTTCTTGCCGGTTGTGTGCTGCTTATGATATACTACCGCTTTGATCAGTGCATAAACAAGGAAAAAGGTTGATAGATCGGCCGGTATATATAAATTTCTTACCTGCAAGTGACGACCCGGCGAAACAGTTCGGGGGGATAATGTGAATCTTGGAGCCCATAAATCAATCGCCGGAGGGGTTGATAAGGCCCTGGAACGGGGAAAAGAGACCGGCTGCGGCGCCGTCCAGATGTTCGTGAAGAGTTCCAACCAATGGAAGGCCCGCCCCCTCAGAGAGGAGGAGATAGCGGCTTTTCGCCGGAAAAAGGCCGGTTACAGGGATGATTTCCTGATGGCCCACTCCAGCTATCTTATCAATATAGCGTCCCCGGAGAGCGGGCAGGCGCTGAAATCCATCAATGCGCTTGTTATCGAAATAAAGAGGTGCGCTGTTCTGGACATCCCCTTTCTGGTGCTTCATCCGGGAAGCCACCGGGGCACCACCGAAGAAGAAGGAATAGAGAGAATCGCCTCCCGGCTCAGCGAAGTCTTTCTTCAAACAGGGGGGGCGAAGGTAATGGTGTTGCTGGAGACCACCTCGGGAACCGGGGATAATATCGGATACCGGTTCGAGCATATCGCCTGGATCATGGATAAGGTCAGGGAAACCGGCCGGACCGGATGCTGCTATGATACCTGCCATTCATTCGCCGCCGGTTACGATATAAGAACCAGGGAGAGTTACGAGAAGACCTTCAGTGAATTCGACAGGGTAATCGGATTCGAAAACCTGAAGGCCTTCCATCTCAATGATTCGCTTCACGGGCTGGGGTCAAGGAAGGACAGGCATCAGCACATCGGGGAGGGCAAAATCGGGAAAGAAGGGTTTTCCTTCCTGGTGAACGACCAGCGGTTCATGGAAATTCCGATGGTGCTTGAAACTCCCAAGGACGGGGATGACCTGGAGTTCGACAGGAAGAACCTGGCCCTTCTCAGAAGCATGCGAGAGAGCGAACGGAAGCAAAAATAAGAGTATTAATAGATAGAAGGAGGACTGAATGATGTATGACCTGGCTATTATAGGATCCGGCCCGGCGGGCCTGACCGCGGCGATATACGCCAGCCGCGGAGAACTGAATACCGTAGTTTTTGAGGGGATGGAACCTGGAGGGCAGCTGACCATTACCTCCGAGGTAGAGAATTTCCCCGGTTTTCCGGAAGGGATTCAGGGGCCCGAACTGATGCAGAGAATGAAGAAACAGGCGGAAAAATTCGGCACGGAGATTGTCGCCGCCGAGGTTAAAGACATAGACCTGAGCGGTTCCCCCTTCAAACTGACCGCCGGTTCGGATCAGATAGAGGCGCAGGCGGTAATAGTGGCGACCGGTTCAAAGGCAAGGTGGATGGGACTGGAGTCTGAGAGCAAACTCAGGGGCAAAGGTGTATCGGCCTGCGCGACCTGCGACGGATTCTTCTTCACCGACAGGGAGATCGCGGTGGTGGGGGGAGGAGACTCCGCCATCGAGGAGGCGACTTTCCTTACCAGGTTCGCCAGCAAGGTAACCGTAATTCACAGAAGAGACAAGCTCAGGGCATCCAAATCGATGCAGAAGAAAGCCTTCGATAACGATAAAATAGAGTTCGAATGGGATAGCTTGGTGGAGGAGATCCTGGGAGTGGATGAGGATAAAGTGACCGGCCTGCTCCTGAAGAATGTCAAGACCGGCGATAAGAAGGAGCTTCCGGTGGAGGGAGTTTTCGTCGCCATAGGACATATCCCGGCAACGGAAATATTCAGGGGCAAACTGGACATTGATGACAGGGGGTATGTTATCGCGGACGCCAGAGGCCAGACATCGGTGGAAGGAGTTTTCGCTGCCGGTGATGTAAAGGATACTATCTACAGACAGGCGATCACGGCGGCCGGAAGCGGATGCGTAGCGGCGCTGGAAGCTTATAAGTGGATAACCGACGAGGAAATCCCCACCTGGTAACTTATGAGGGGAGTGACAGGTAATGGAATTACATAGAGATAAAAAGATTCTGATCACCGGGGGGACCAGGGGTATTGGGCTTGCCGTGGCTGAAGTACTGGCCCGGGAGGGGGCGGACGTGGCGGTCAACTTCAGGAGCGACACCGGACAGGCGGAGAGAGCGGTCTCCGAAATAGAGAAAACCGGGAGAAAAGCTGTCCCGGTTCAGGCCGACATTTCCGACCCCAAAGAGATCAAGAGGATGTTCAGGGAGGTCAGGGAAAAGCTTGGCGAACTGGACGGTTTCGTATCCAACGCAGTTTCCGGGGTTGTGGGGCCGGCAGAGAGGATCGGAAGATTCGGCTGGAAGAAAGCGATGGATACCAATGCCAGGGCCTTCATGCTCTGCGCCCAGCAGGCCCTGAAGGTATTCAATCCTGAAGGGGGCTCCATAGTTGCGGTGTCGTCGGTGGGCAGCATCCGGGTGCTTCCCGGATACACAGCGGTGGGAGCAAGCAAGGCCGCCCTGGAAGCGCTGGTCCGTTACTTCGGAAAAGAGCTGGCTTCCAGAGGTATAAATGTCAACGCCGTCTCCGGAGGCCCTGTTCAGACCAGGTCTCTGGACTACTTCCCCGATAAGGAAAAGATTATCAGCGAATGGGTGGACCGCACTCCGGCCGGAAGGCTGGGCTCTCCCGGGGATATAGCGGAAGTGGTCTCATTCCTGCTTTCCCAGAAAGCTGGCTGGATAAGGGGCCAGACCATTATCGCCGACGGGGGGATGACCCTTTAATCGGTCTGAAAATCTATCATCTTCTCTATCGCCCTGCCGCAGGCCGGACAGAAACGCATGGTCTTGGAGAACATAATGCAGTCCCGGCTGGACCTGTACAGCCCCCTGGCGGAATAACCGGCCCCCTCGAAGAAGCCGGTCACACCCGCATATGTTGAATCGTCCGGGGTGGGAAGCGGAGTGCCCTTTTCGATAAGGTCAGACCACTTGGCCCCGCCCCTTTCCGGAAAGGCCGTTATATTCGGTTCCCAGGGCTCCACTCCCCGGGGATACATCTCGTCATTATATGTTACATCGGAAGAGTAGTATTCGTCGGCCAGCCCCGCGAAGGAGTGGCCGAATTCATGCACGAATACGTATCCCGAATATTCATTATCGGTGGTGCAGCTGGAGTAGAAATTGAATATCCCCCCTCCTCCGTACTTATCCTCGTTCGCTATCAGGATTATCCTGTCATACGGAACCCGGGAGGCGATATCACGCACTACCCTGTTATCGGCTTCCACCATATAACGGTCAAGCTCAAGAGAGTTAAAGGTCAGGTCAAGAAGGTTGTCCCGGTATACCCCTTCCCTGGGGTCGTCAACCCCGGACTGCTCCGAGACCGACTCCACCAGCCGGACATTGAAATCTCCCTTCCTGCTCCTGAACGGCTCCACGCTGAACAGGGTGTCGACCAGCCTGGCGGCATCCTCCCGCATCTTATGCACCTGGTCGCTCCTGTAACCGTCTCCGATAATACATATATCTACTTTTTCGGATGGTTTTCCGCTCTTAAGCAGAGTCCTGGTTCTGAAATAATTATATTTCCTTTCGGTTTTTATATGGTAATCATCCGGATCGATCACAAAACTGGAAATATTTTCAAAGATATTTTCCCTGTTCCTCCTGCTTATCCTGACCTGAACCGGCTTTCTGGGCAAGGGGAATCTGATGGTCTCGTGGAAAACCGCGGGGGGAGGCGTCCCGGCCATATCGGTCACCGCCCACTCGCCGTACAGGTTGCAGTAGCCGCGGGAAAAGATGAGGTCGTTGGTCTCCAGGTCGAAAACCATATAGATGTATTCTCCCAGATTCATGTTATCTATCAGCGAATTCGGGTTTCCTCCCCAGTATTTCTCCCTGATTATTTCATCTATACTGTAGAATTCAGTCTCTCCCGCCCCTGAATGATAAAGGTCAATCCTCAGGCAGCCGGACTTGAAGTAATCGCCGAACTCCGGCTCTCCGGAGAGCGCTCCGGAAGAAACCAGTATTATCATCGCCGCTGCGCTCAGAATCTTTTTCAATTTACCCTCCATACTGCTCTTTAAAATTCGTTAATTTAACAGATCTCAGATTATACTATTACTCATTAATCTCATGTTCAATGAATTATCTTCTGCTGGCAAATTCATATGCCCGCTCTGCCTCCGGCGACTCACCTCGAAATCTCCACCCCCACCCTGGCGCATTCTTCGAATATAAGACAGCCGCTGCAGATCGGGGATACCGGCCTGCACACCTTCTTGCCGAAGCTGACCAGCAGATCGTTGATCTCTATCCAGTGGTTCCGGGGGAGTATCTCCCGAAGGGCGTATTCACTCTCGGTAGGGTTTGCCGACTCTACCACCCCCAGCCGGTTGATGATACGGTGCACATGGGTATCCACACAGATGGCATCCTTTCCGAAACCCTGGGTGAGGACCAGATTGGCGGTTTTTCTTCCCACCCCCGGCAGAGTCAGGAGCTGATCTATGGTATCCGGAACCCTTGAATCAAAATCTCCGACCAGTTTCTCGGACAGCATTTTTATTGATTCCCCCTTGTTGTTATAGAACCCTGCCGGGTAGATCGCCCCGGCAATCCTGGCAGCCGGGAGGGCTGCCATCTCTTCCGGCGTTGCGGCCAGGGCGAACAGCCTCCGGCTGGCCTGTCCGGTCACCTCATCCTTGGTCCTCGCGCTTATCACGGTTGAAACCAGCACCTTGAAGGGAGACCCGGTCTCCCTGGCCACGCTGGTTACCGAAGGCGCCTTTTCATCTCTGGTCATCTCCCTGAGCCGGGGAACTATCCCGGTCAGGATCTCCCTTCCCTTTTCCCGTCCAGGGGGAAATTTATACTTATTTTTCTTTTTTCCCTTCATTCCGGTACTCTTCAGTGAAATTCAATCACGCAAAAAGTTATAATCTCGATTTCTTATAAATAACAATAATATTCCACGGCGTAATAAACTAATAAAATCCCGGGCCGGGAGCGGAATGGGAGCTGGAAATATATACCGCTCTATTCTATAATAACGGTTTATAAGAAATTCGTGGAAATATTTGAGCGCCTGAGCGGCGCCAGCGCAGTACGGAGGTTCCGATGGACAGTTACATTCAGGTAATTACGACGGTGGATGACAGAGAGGATGCTCAGAGAATAGCCAGGGCGGTAGTGGAAAAGAGGCTGGCGGCATGCGTTCAGATCATCGGGCCGGTATCCAGTATGTACTGGTGGGAGGATAATATCGTGGAGGAAAATGAACATATCTGCCTGATGAAGACCAGGGAAAACCTGTACCGGGAGCTGGAACAGGCTATCATAGATGAACACGCGTACGAAATTCCCGAGATAGTGGCTGTCCCTGTATCGGCAGGAAGCGCCGGTTATTTTGAATGGATGGACAGGGAATTGAAAGGGGATAAATCCATGTAGCTTCAGCTCCGGCATTGCCGCGGCTGCTTTTGCCTTCTATGTTAATGGAATGCGGCTGTTTATATTACTTATAATATTAATGTTAATCCAAAACCTCTCTACATGACCCGGCTATATTACTTTCCGCAATATTAATACCCCGGGCGTGCATACGATTCGCATTAGACCAGAGAGGCAAACTGTCTTTACAGATGGATGGCCTTGATATATAATCAGCTCTATTAGTGTACCGAAGAACGGGTAGACAGCAGAATATCGAATACCTGTTTCTGATGAAACCTGATCCCGCGGAAGGAGGGACGGAAATGCCTGAGGAGTTCGATGCGGGATGCGCCCGCCCTACCGGAGGGCCGGTAGGCGAAGACAGCGCGCCGCCCCGGGAGAAAGCTGAAGAAGAATCTCGTCATCCCTCAAAGGAGGAAACAAAAATGATAAAGGTTGGACAGAAAGCGCCGGATTTTACCGCTCCGGCATATTACAAGGGGAAGTTCGCGAAAGCCAATCTTTCTGAATATCTGGGTAAATGGGTTCTGCTCTGTTTCTATCCTGGTGATTTTACATTTGTCTGAGCGACGGAAGTGTCGGCAGTTGCCGACAGGTACCCCGAGCTTGAGAAGCTGGGAGTGGAGGTTCTCTCCATGAGCGTGGACAGCGTATTCGTCCACAAGATGTGGAACGATCATGAACTGTCAAAGATGGTGAAGGGAGGAATCCCTTACCCCATGCTGTCTGACGCCGGCGGCAGAGTGGGAACCGAATACGGTATCTATGATGAAGAAGGAGGAGTTGAAACCAGGGGCAGATTCATAATCGACCCGGACGGAATTGTCCAGGGATATGAAGTGCTTACACCTCCGGTGGGAAGAAATGTTAACGAGACCATAAGGCAGATTCAGGCGTTTCAGCTGGTCAGAGAGAGCAAGGGAGAACAGGCCACCCCCTCGGGCTGGAGACCGGGAAAGACCACTCTCAAACCGGGCCCCGGCCTGGTGGGAAAGGTCTGGAAGGATTGGAAAACCGATATGGCCAGGGATTAACTTATTATCCCATAAGGCGCCGCCCGAACCGGCGGCGCCTTGCTATGAGCGGCAACACGGGGGGATATTCTCATATAGCATTCAGCAACGTCAAATACGTGGAATATAATCATAGTTTAATTCAGAGTGATTTTCTTCAGCAGGAGGGATTCAATGAGCGGTAAGAATAAGGTGGTGATAGTTTCTGACATTCATATGGCGGATCCTGATTTCCCGGCTTCTCAGAAATCCCGTTTTATCGGATTCCTGAACGAGTTTGTAAAAGAAGAAGCCGCAGAGCTGATACTGCTCGGGGATATTTTCGAACTTTCTCAGAGAAGGATGGCCATCGTTTACGAAGAATGCCTGGATGTCCTGATGAAACTGCTGGAAGTGGCCAACTGCGGCACAGAGATAACCTACCTGCTGGGAAATCACGACTTTACCATCTCCGACGTTCGGGGGTTCAATTTAATACCGCATCCCAACATAACGGTCAGGCTGGCCAGGGACAGATATCTGCCGGTCAGAAAATATGTGGGAAAAGGGGGAGAAGATACCAGGAAGGCCGGGGCCGAGAAAATCCCCACCTCAGCCTGTTTCAGGACCCTTCAGGGAAAGAGAGTATTCCTGGCTCACGGCCATGAATTCAATCACTACTTCAGGGGCAACCCGCAGAGGTTTGATTCGGTAATAAGGGCCGCCGGGATACTCGAAGAGATCTCCCCCACCCTTGACGACAGGCTCCTCGGTTCAGTGGATCGGTTGAGAAGCGGCATTTACAATCTCCTGTACAGTTCCAACACACCAGGGAGAGTCGGCATGGCGCCTGATGAACTGGAATTTCTTCTTGCCGCAAGAGACATCTGCAAATTCAGCGTTACAGAAGAGGGAGAATTGAAGGAAAGGGAAGAAAGCGACAGGATAGATTATGTTTTCTTCGGGCATACCCATGTTCAGCAGGGGCCGGTAGAGCTCAGGGATGAAATCCTCGGCAACAGCGGAAAAGTATGGGGAACTTATTACAATACCGGAACGTGGGTAATCATGAAGAAAAGAGCTGATTACACAGTAATCGAGCCTGACGGCAGTGTAAACTCGCTCCAGTGGGAATAGCTTAGAGCCGGTATAAAGATATTGCCCCATGCAGCCATCCGGGAAGCTCTCCCCCAGAAACTACTTCGCGCAGCACATCCCGGTGCCCGGTCACTGAGAAAAATACCACCATAAAACAAATTATTTTCCAACTATTGTTAAATCAATTTCTTCATACCAGAAATTATGCGGTAATAAAAAAATCTGCAATCATATGATTTTTTATAGATTTTTGCTTGAAATAGTATATCCTTCTGATATAAAAACTACTGAGGAGGTGATTCTAATGAATAAACTGAACGTTCTGGACTGGATTGCGCTGATCCTTATAATTATCGGCGGATTGAACTGGGGCCTGGTAGGCATCTTCGGTTTTGATCTGGTCGCCGCTATCTTCGGTGACATGTCGCTAATTTCAAAGATCATATACATCCTGGTGGGACTCTCGGCGATATACACGATTTTCATTCTGGGCAAGCTTCAGAAGAAATAAGCTTTCTGAAGTATTGAACAGTTAAAACCTTGATCCGCAATCGCGTCGCGGGCCGGCTATTCTGCGGGTTAACGCAGTCCGGTAACACAATTAATAGGCGAGGATCAGGGGTGATTTGATAATACTGTCAGTTTTCTGATTACTGTCCGGTTATTGGCGCATTCATTGCCTGCGGATAACCGGGCAGTTTTCATATTCATTCTGCGGGAGGGTAAATCTATCCGGGTGATAGATGCCTGCTTGTATGGCCTGTTGGCCATGTACAATCCCGGCCCTGCCTGATTAAGGGATATTCATGGATATTTCAAACAGAAATAATATTTATATGGAACCGGTGAGATATCATTATTCTGTATAAACAGTATAACCTAATCAGGAGAATTATTATGTAAGAGATGGATTCAGGAAATTACGGCAGCCGGGAAGTTACCCATACAATCAGGACCCTGGAACTCATGGCCATGAATATTTTCAGATACCAGATGATTGGACACCTCCCCTTCCACCACTATATCGGGCCCCCGCAGTTCAAAGGTCTCTGTGTTGTCGTAAAAATCGTTGTTTTCCTGCGCGGAAATGACAGCCATGCACACCATTATAACCAATGCCGCGATAAAACATTCTCTCATCCGGTAATCCTTTCTCTCGATTTAGCCTTCGGCTGAACCTGGATAAAATCATAGACTACTACATCCCTTACAGGGACCGGTACAGGATATAATACCCGGTGATTTTCCGGCAGGTCAATCCGTTTGATGAATAAGCACAGCCCCAGGATTTTATTGGATTTATATATGGCACTCATATATAATCACAGAAAGTGTGATCCGTTTGCTGGAGCTGTTCAAGGCCCTCCCGGGGCAGCTGGATGCCGCGTGTCTCAGCGCCGGTTTTCAGGGGAAGCCTGCGGGGCGGCAGAGCAGCGGAACGATTATTGTTTCAGAGGAAGAGGTAAGATATGAGTGTCCTTAACCCATCCGACATTGTTGATATTGGGATCGAAAAGGAAAAGAAGAGAAGGGATTTCTACGCTCTTGCCGCAGAGCATTTTGAGGAAAACTCAGACCTGGCCGGACTGTTCATAAGGCTGAGAGACTGGGAAGAAGATCATATCAGGAAGTTCAAGGAGATCCGGAGCGAAGTCTCCGGAGGAGGTTACGCAGAGGATTACCCCGGCGAGCTGGAAGCGTATATGAACGCCCTGGTTCAGAGCGACCTCTACGACGATATCAATCCGGATGACTTAGCCAAATCAATAAAAACTCCGGTGGAAGCCCTGGAAAGAGGGATGACTTTCGAAAAAGACGCCATACTGTTCTTCTCCGGCCTGTCTAAATTCCTGGATGAAAAGAGCCAGGAAATAGTAGAGAAACTTATCCAGGAGGAACGGGAGCACCTGGTTTATCTCTTTGACATGAAGCGGAAAATCGCCTGATATGGATGACTCCCCCTTACTGGAAAAGCGCAACCGGGAACTTGCGATACTCAATTCTATCGCCAGGGAGCTGAACTCCACCATTAATCTGGATGAGACCCTGGAGAAGGCTCTGAGCGAAACCCTCGAGCTGCTGGATCTTCGAACCGGATGGATATACCTGATTGATGAAGAAACCTCTGAGCCGGAACTTGCGTGCTTCAGGAACCTGCCTCCCGGCCTGAAGGATAACCCCGAGGTGATGACAGGATGGTGCCACTGCCTGAACAGATTCGCGGGTGACGACCTCCTCTCCGCTGTCAATGTTGATATGCTGACCTGCAGCCGCCTCCGAAAAATAAAGGAGGGGAAAAACGGCCTGAAGTATCACTCCAGCATACCTCTCTACACCAGGGCGGGCAAGAAGCTCGGAATCCTCAATATAGCCTCCGGATCCTGGCACAAACTGGACGATGACGAGCTGAGGATACTCACCACCATGGCTGATTTCATAAGCATCGCGGTGGAGAGGGCAAGGCTGTTCGAAGAACTGCAGAGAAGAAAGCAGCGCGAGATAGATACCATGAAGCATGAACTTCAGATAGCCCATGACATGCAGATGGCGCTTCTCCCGGACCGGCCGCCGGAGATCGAAGGTGTTGAACTGGCGGGAGTCTGCGAGCCCTCCAGGGAGGTGGGAGGAGACTATTATAACTATATCCGGTTTGATGATAAAAGGGTGGCGATAGTGATATCCGACGTTTCGGGAAAAGGTATGCAGGCGGCCACTATAGCGATGAGATTCAATGAGATGCTCCGGTACGAATCGAGAGGGGAGGACGACCCGGTTCAGATCCTGAAACGGCTGGACAGATCCCTGCTGGGGCGGATACCCGAGAAAATGTTTATCACGGCCGGAATTGCCGTGGTCGATACGGAAAAGAAATCGCTCAGGGTAGCAAGCGCCGCCAACCCGGAGATTTACCATTACTCCGCGGAAGAGAAAGAAGTTCAGCCTCTTGGAATAACCGGATTCCCCCTCGGCATAATGGAAGAAACGGAAGAAGAGGAACCTTTCAAGAGCGGGGAGATATCACTCAGGCCGAATGATGCGGTGGTGCTGACCAGCGACGGAGTCGAGGAAGCGCGAGACCCGGAGGGAGATTTCTACGGCAGCGAAAGGCTCGTCGATGTAATCCTCAACAGCTGCGGAGAAGGAAAAAGCGCGGAAGGTATAAGGGACGATATCATGAAAGATGTCAGAAACTTCATGAGGGATTCCTCCCAGAGCGACGATATAACCATCATCGTGCTGAAAGCGGACCGCGGCCTCTGAACCCTGCAATTATGAGTCTGAATGAGGGAACGGCCGGTGGTGTCAAGGCGTATTAAAATAACGGTTTTAATAATACTTTCCGGCACCGCAGGCCTTGCAGCGCTGATACTTCTGGCGTTTGCCCTTGCTCTCAGAGGCAGCCTGCCCCGCCTGGCCGGCGAGCGCAGGGTTGAAGGGCTGATCAGCGAGGTAACCGTTACCAGGGATTCCCTGGGAGTTGTGGATATACAGGCGGAGAACCGGCTGGATGCCGCCTTTGCTCTTGGTTACCTTCACGCCCAGGACCGGTTTTTCCAGATGGACCTTCAGAGACGCAACGCCGCCGGCGAGCTTGCCGAACTCCTCGGTCCCGCCCTCCTCAGCACGGACCGGGCCTATCGAATACACCGCTTCAGGAAAATTTCGCAGAAGCTTATAGAGGGCCTTTCCAGGGAAAGGCGCAAGCTTCTGGATGCCTATACAGCAGGGGTCAATTCCGGGATGGATGACCTGAAGGTCCGGCCCTTCGAATACCTTATCCTCCGCAGGAAACCGGAGCCGTGGCTGGCTGAAGATACCATTCTCACGATTTACACCATGTTCCTTGACCTTTCGCTTTTCACCTACAGATTCGAGTACTCCTGTTCTCTGGCAGACGAACTCCTGCCAGCCCCTCTCGCAGATTACCTGCTGACACGGGCGGCCAGGTGGGACGCCCCGCTGCGGGATGGGCCGCCCTATCCTTCCCCTGTTCCGGATTCGACCATGGTGGACCTCCGCAAATGGGAGACCGCTGAATGTTCAACGGGAAAAAGCATATTTACAAAATCCTCTGGTACCCCGGGAAGCAATAACTGGGCGGTAGCGGGAAAACTGACATCCCATGGAGGAGCTCTCCTGGCCAATGACATGCATCTGTCCCATGGAATCCCCAATATCTGGTACCGGGCCCGGATCAGCTGGAACGATGATGATTCCGGCAGATCCCTTACCGGTGTAACCCTGCCGGGAATCCCCACCCTGATCACAGGCAGCAACGGAGATATCGCCTGGGGATTTACCAACAGCTATGTGGATGCCGCCGACCTGGTGCGGCTGGAGGTTAATCGATCCGACAGCACTCTCTACCGCACACCGGACGGGTGGGAGAAGTTCCGGACAATCAGAGAAGTTATTGAGGCCGGCGGCGGGGAGGCTGACACCCTGCTGATCAGGCAGACCAGGTGGGGGCCGGTGCGGCTGGAAGATGCTGCTGGTAATCCGATGGCACTCCGGTGGACCGCTCACGACACCGCCGCCGTCAATATGAACCTGCTGGAGCTGGAAACAGCCCGCAACGTGGACGAGGCGGTGGCTGCCGCCTCCAGGGCCGGCATCCCTCCCCAGAATTTCGTATGCGCCGACAGGGCGGGGGATATCGCATGGACCATTGCCGGACGGATTCCCAACCGGTTCGGGTGGGACGGAAGACTTCCCGTTTCCTGGGCCGACGGATCCTGCGGCTGGAACGGTTACCTGAGCCCAGAACAGCAGCCCGCGATAGTCCGTCCGCCCGGCGGGCTGCTCTGGACGGCCAATAACCGGGTTGCCGGCGGAGAATTCCTGAAGAAAATGGGGGACGG
>JAWODM010000068.1:0-64460 GCA_046483305.1 Candidatus Krumholzibacteriales bacterium
GCGGCTCCTCCCGCCAGCCCGCTGAGGTCGGCCTCGAAGGTGGCTACTATGGTAGTGTCATCATCCCAGGGCGTGATATCCAGCAGATAGTTGTCGGGAGGCACCGACAGGTAACCGGTCATATCGCCGTAAGCCGCGTCGTCGACCAGTTTGGCCACATCCCTGGCGTAGATATCCACGGTTGGAGCGTCGGTGGAGCCGTGAAGCGCGAAGAAATCGACCATCGCCGTGTCGGCGGCCATCTCCCGTGCGCCCTCTTTAACGAACAGGTCAAACCCGATATCCCTGCCGTCCGGGTTGGCGGCAAAGGCGAAGGGATCCAGCACGCCATTGGCAAAAACAACATACCTTTCATTAGGCATAAGCGTTACTTCGAAATCGGCCACTACGTCATCGACCGACATGCTGCTTCCGGGAGCAACTCCGACAATAATAGGCACTCCGGCCGGCACATCTATGAATGGCGTGGCCGTCCTGAAAGCAAAATCATCCAGCAGCAGGTCGCCGTTGGCGTAAACATCCACGGTGTCGGCCGCCGGGTCTGCGGCGTTATGAATCACCTGAAGCCGCGCGTAGGCGGGCGGGAGCATCCCCTTCAGCTCTATCTGGCCCCGGATCTCTCCGCTGGCCATATCGCCCGGGCCGGTGTTATCCTCTCCCTCGCCGTCATCGGTATGAACGTTGACGTAGGTATTTCCTTCGGCCATCTCCATTATCAGCTTCGAGAGCGGCTCGCCTTCCAGCGGGCCCATCAGATCGCCGGCAAGGATGCAACCCTGCCACAGCACCCCGTTCTGCCTTCCCCCTCCGGGAGGAACCGGGCCGTAAAGGGTTGCCACCGGTGGGCCGTTCTCATCAGGCCCGCCCAGATGGATATGAGCGGCTACCACGTTATAAACATTGTTGACCACCAGGACATTGACCCGCAGGCTGTCATACAACTCGTTGATATGGGCCACGAAGTTCCCCACCCCCCTGGGGCCTCCCGGATAATATACCGGGGGCACTTCGTTCTCACCCCTCAACTGGGCCTTGAATACGTGCTCGTATTCTTCCTCGTTATCCTTATCTCTTTTTCCGTTCCTGAACTTGTCTCTGATCACAAGCCCCTGATCGTCCCTGCCGCCGGCGGCAATCGCCGGAACCGACAGAATGGAGATCAGCAGAATTAATGTAAGGGAAAATTTAAAGTATTTCATTTTTCCCCTCCTTTGCGTTCATCTAAGCATTAGACACTGATTTAGCGGCTACTCCGCCCTTCCCCCTGTTTCCGGGAAAACGGGGGGGGTGGGAAAGCACCCAATCTATCAACCAACTGCCCTTCAGGTTTCCCTGAAAAGCGGAAAAATTTCTTCATTACTGAAAAGAATTCCTCATCACTTTAATTGCCATTATAAAACGGGTGGGCGGATTTATTCAAGTATTAATATTATTACTTTACAGGATAAATAGATGCACCATTATCTGCGGCGTGATATAATTACATTGGTTTGATATTTGCATGGAACACGCACCAGTCAGCAGGGCCGGACAATCAGGTTCCCGGCCTGAATCAATCATTTTATAAGGGAGTTGATGATGGATTGCAAGGAGAGGTTGCTGGAGGTGTTGGATGAATGCGGCGAGGCAGCTGTTTTCTACCATGACATGAACATCACCGCCGCCAACGAAAGGTTCGCCCGGCTGTTCGGAAAAACAGTCGAAGAATGCGAGGGGCTGTCGATCCTGGATATCTGCCACAACGATTCTACCGAGAGGATCAAGGATAACATCCACCGCAGAAAACTGGGCGATCACAACGTGCCGATGCATTACGAGGCGAAGTTCGTTACTCCGGACAACCCGGAGCTGAGCCTGGTTCTGACAGTCCTTAAACTGAAAAAAGCCAGGGACGGCATCCTGGTAATAGTCCGGGAGAAGGCGGGCCAGTAAAAATATACGGGGAAATCTGCCAGCGGGTAATCCCCGGCAGATAAACTCCTGAACCATCTATCCGGAACCATATCCTGCCGGTTCCGGCAAAGGGCTGACTGTAATTCCCTGTCAGATGAAATTCCCGAGATTCGCCCGCGGACTCTAACGGGCCGGCTTGACCCTGGCTCCGCCGGGGCCGTCCTCAATCACATAACCGAGCTCCTGGACCCGGTCTCTCAGCCGGTCCGCCTTCTCCCAGTCCCGGTCCTTCCTGGCCTGGTCCCTTTCCCGGACCAGTTTCATTACCTCGTCCGGAATCTCCGCCTCCGCGGCGGGCAGCCCGTCCCTGAACAGGCCCAGAATGGTGTTGAACCTCCCCATTACCTCCAGGATCTTCTCCGCGGTATCCGGATGCGAGGCCAGGTCGGCCTCCGGCATACTCCTTACCCGGTTAAACTCTCTTACCAGGTGGAATACATGCCCGATCGCCTCGGCGCTGTTGAAATCGTCGTCCATCGCCTCCATGAACCTTTTTTCTGTCTCCCCGGCAAGCTCCTCCAGCCGCCGGAGCTCTTCGCTCCTGGCGGCAGAACCGGCTCCTTCGGCTCCGGCGACTTCATCCAGGTATACGCACATATTCCGGATCCTGTCCAGCCCTGCTCCGGCCTCCTCCAGCCGCTTCCTGCTGAACTCGGAGCGGCTGCGGAAATGGGTGGAGATCAGGTAGAACCTGATCACCTCCCCGGAGAACTCCTCGTTCACATCAGTTATGGAGAAGAAATGACTGGTGGACTTGCTCATCTTCTCACCCTCCAGGTTGAGCAGCCCGTTGTGCATCCAGTAATTGACGAAACGCTCTCCGGTGGCCGCCTCGCTCTGGGCTATCTCGTTCTCGTGGTGGGGAAATACCAGGTCCTCTCCGCCGCCGTGCATGTCCAGGGTCTTCCCCAGGTATTTCATGGACATCGCCGAACACTCTATGTGCCATCCCGGCCTGCCCCTGCCCCAGGGGGAATCCCAGTACGGCTCCCCTTCCTTGGCCGACTTCCAGAGGGTGAAATCGAGCGGGTCTTCCTTGTTTTCCCCCTCCGCTATACGCGCCCCCACCATCAGGTCATCGATCTTCCTGCCGGAGAGCTTTCCGTATTCGCCGAACTTTCTTACCCTGTAATAGACATCCCCGCCGGCCGCATAGGCAAAACCCTTTTCTTCCAGAGTCTTTATAAGATTAATTATATCTTCAACATGCTCGGTCGCCCTGGGATAGATATCGGCCCTCTTTATGTTGAGAAGATCGGACGCCCTGAAGTAGCTCTCTATGTTCCTCTCCGCCAGCTCGGCCGGCTCTATCCCCATTTCATTCGCCCTGGTGATGATCTTGTCGTCCACATCGGTGAAATTCTGAACGTAGGTTACGTCGTAACCCTTGAATATCAGGTACCGCCTGATCACATCGGCGGACACGAATGCCAGCATATGCCCCACGTGAGGCTCACCCTGCACGGTTATTCCGCAGAAATAGATTCCCACCCGGTTGTCGTCCAGCGGTTTGAATTCCTCTTTCCTGCCTGTGAACCTGTTGTATACTCTCAAAGCCATTATTGGACTCCCCTTTTCATCCTTTCAGATTCATGCCAGTCCGGACACCGCCTTATCGTCGAGCTTCATTATCAGCCTCACCAGGAGCCGGACCGTATTCTCGAAATCCCTGCGGTCCAGGATTCCCCCGCCACTGTGAATATACCTGGTAGGTATGCTCAGCACAATAGTAGGAACGCCCGACCTGCTCAGGTGGAATTTCCCGCCGTCGGTGCCTCCGTAGGGAGTGGCGCTGAAGTAGTACTCTATTTCCTCCTTCTCCGCCACCGAGACCACCAGGTCGCGAAGGGCGCGGTTGGGGATCAGCGAAGCGTCGAACACCGATATCGATACCCCCTTGCCCAGCCGGTCCATCCCCCCCTTGGGAGCCCCCGGAATATCCTGAGCAATACCCACATCCACGGCCAGGCAGACATCGGGGTTGACGTGGTGAACGCTGGTCTCGGCCCCTCTGAGCCCTACCTCCTCCTGCACCGTTCCCACTCCGAACACCGCGCACGGCGGTTTCTCGCCGCTGAGCCTGGTCAGGGTCTCCACCACCGCCATACACCCTATCCGGTTGTCCCAGGCCTTGGCCATATAGGTATTCCCGTTAATCAGGGGAGTGAAAGGGGAATCCGGCACCACCGGGTCGCCCGGTTTTATCCCCAGCCCGGCCGGCTCCTCGTCGCCGGTCAGCCCTACGTCGATAAACAGATCTGTCTTTTTCGGCACTTTCTTTCTCTCGTCGCCCTCCATATGAAAGGGGCTCCTGGAGGCAACAACCCCCCGGATATCCTTATCCGCGGTCTTGATGACCACCGGAAGCCCTATCATCCTGGGCGCCCACCATCCCCCCACCACCGCAAACCTGACGAAATTATCGGTAAAATGAGAAACCATCATCCCCACCTCATCCATATGCCCGGCCAGCATGATCCTGGGCGATTCCCCTCCGGCGGTAAGCTTTCCTATGAAAGAGCCCAGCTTGTCTCTTCCCACCTCCACTATCTCTTCCAGGTACTTTTCCATCAGCGAAAAGACCTCCCCCTCGTCCCCGGACACACCGGCCGCCTCGGTAAACTCCTTCATCATCTTCTCAATACGGTCCATTTTTCCCTCCGTCATCTCCTTATGAAATGATAATCAACTGTTTATCTTTCCGGCCCGCTCCCGGGCCAGCCAGCATATCCTTTCCACCAGCTTTCCGAAATCGATCCCCCTCTCGGCGGCCGCCATCGGCACCAGAGAGAGCCCGGTCATTCCCGGCAGGGTGTTCAGCTCCAGGCAGTAGGGGTTATCATCCCCGTCCAGCCTGAAATCGACCCTGGCGTAATCGCGGCAGCACAGGGCCCGGAAGGTGGCAAGGGCCACCCGCTCCATCCGGGAGCGGCACTCTTCGCTGACCCTGGCCGGAACTATATATCTGCTGCACCCCTTGGTATATTTACATTTATAGTTATAGAACCCCCCCTCGGGGACTATCTCCACGGGAGGAAGGGCTTCGTCGCCCAGAATCGCCACCGTCAGTTCCCTCCCCGGTATGTACTTTTCTATCATCACTTCATCCTCGAACTCCGCGCCGGCGGCCACCGCCTCGGGGAGTTCTTCCGGCTCCCTGACAAAGGAGAATCCCACGCTGGATCCCTGAGAGTTCGGCTTTACCACCACCGGTAATCCCATCCTGTCTGAAACCATTTCCTGCAGCCTCTGATCGGTAATCCGGTTGCCGGTTTTCAGCAGAATATGATCGGCCACCGGAACTCCCGCTTCCCGCATCAGCGCCTTGGAGCGGTCTTTGTTCATGGCCAGCCCGCTTCCCAGCACTCCCGCGCCGGTGTAGACGGCTCCGGCGCTCTCCAGCAGCGCCTGGATGGTGCCGTCCTCGCCCCGGCCGCCGTGAAGAGCGTTAAAGACAACATCCGCCTTCAGAATTGCCGGGCTCCCCAGCCAGTCGAAAGCGCATTTCCGGTCCACCCGCGGGATTTTTCCGGGAGGTTCGGTGCCGATCCCGATCTTCTTCAGGTCCAGACTGGTTCCGGGCGGCAGCGCCGGGTCCAGCGCCACGGTCCGGTGCCCCCTGTCCCTCAGCGCCTTTATTATCTCTCGGCCGCTGGACAGGGATACATCCCTCTCCGGAGAATCTCCGCCCAGAAGCACCGTAATATTCATAACTCAGTCATTCCTTCCGCCGGCTTCAAAATTCATGAAAGTTATCCTGCCTTTATCCGTTCCCGGGCCTGTTTCAACCCTTCGATTATATCCTCTCTGCCCTTTATCCTTATTATGGATGCAAGATCCGGCCCCTCCATCCGGCCGGTAATGGCGGCTCTCAGCGGCACATAGAGGTCCCTGCCCCCGGCTCCGCTCTTCTTGCCCGCTTCCCTGATGGCCGCTCTGATATCGTCCCGCTCCCACCCGCTGAAACTCTCCAGGTTGACTATCAGGGCGTCTATCAGATCTTCCTTTCCGGAGAGAGCCTCCAGGGCTTCGGGACTGAAGCTGATCTTCCCGGGCGAGAAAACCGCCGCCTCCTCCTCTATATCAGAGAATTTCGATATGCTTTCCGAGACAAGCCTGAATATCATCCTCAACTCATCCTCGGTATACCGATTGCCGAAGGAGTCCGGAAAATATTTACGGGCCTGCTCAAAATACCTCTCCACCCCGCCCCCGGTGATGTGCCTGGAGGAGACCCAGTTCATCTTGGTCCGGTCGAAGATGCTGGGGGACCCGGACACCCTGTCCAGGGTGAATTCGGAGACTATCTGTTCTATCTCCATTATCTCGCTGCCGGAGGGGCTGGACCAGCCCAGCATGGAGAGGTAATTGACCACCGCGTTGGCGGGGTAGCCCTGCTTCCTGTAATCGCGAACATTGGGCGCCCCGTGCCGCTTGCTCAGCTTGGACCGGTCGGGGCCCAGTATCAGGGGGATATGCGCGAACCGCGGCGTTTCCATCTCCAGGGCCTCGTATATCATAACCTGCCGCAGGGTATTGGAAAGGTGCTCATCGCCGCGTATCACGTGGGTTATCTTCATCAGGGCGTCGTCTATGGAAACGGCAAAGTTGTAGGTGGGCAGGCCGTTGGACCTCATTATCACGAAATCCCCCACCATCCCCGGCGGGAAGACCACCTCTCCCTTGATAATATCATCGATCGCTCTCTCCCTGCCGGTATCCACCAGGAAATGGATGCTCTCGGGGATCCCCGCCGACCTCTTCGCCTCAATCTCCTCGGGGCTGAGGTTGCGGCAGGTTCCGTCGTAACGGGGCGGAACCCCCTCTTTTCTCATCTTTTCGCGCTTCCGCTCCAGCTCCTCTTCGGAGCAGAAGCACGGATACGCGAAACCCCGGTCCACCAGGCGGCCGGCGTATTCACGGTAAATCTCCAGCCGGGCGGACTGCCGGTACGGGCCGTAATCTCCATCTTTTTCCGGGCCCTCGTCCCAGTCGATATGCAGCCACTTCAGATCCTCTATCAGCCCCTCTTCGAACTCCCCTGTGGACCTTTCCCGGTCGGTATCCTCTATCCTCAGAATGAATCTGCCGCCCCGGTGCCTGGCGAACAGCCAGTTGAACAGAGCGGTGCGGGCGCCGCCCACGTGAAGGTAGCCGGTGGGGCTGGGCGCGAATCTTACTCTCACTTCATCCATAATATCCTTTTTCCATCATAATGCAGTCATCTATCCCGCGGGGGCCAGCAGCGCCACCGCCCGGGCCTCCATCGCCCTCTTTTCTCCCACCGGGCCCATCCCCTCACCCCTGGTGCATTTAACCGAGATCCTCTCCGGTTCTGTCCCCAGAGCTTCTGCGATTCTCTCCGACATGGCTCCGGTCATATCGGCCAGCCGGGGGGCTTCCGCAATGATAATGCAGTCGGCATTAACCAGCCGGTACCCGCTCTCTGAAACCATCCTCCCCACCCTCTCCAGCAGAATCATACTGGAGATATCCCGGTACTCTTCGGTCTCCGGGAAATGCCTCCCGATATCCCCGCGGTTCAAGGCTCCCAGCAGAGCGTCACAGAGGGCGTGGGTCAGAACATCCGCGTCGGAATGCCCGGCCAACCCCCTGATATAATCTATCCTGATCCCGCCCAGCACCAGGTCCCTGCCCGATGCCAGGGGGTGTATATCGTAACCGATCCCCACTCTGAGCTGTTCAGCTTCCATCAGCTACCCTCTGGCGGATCCATCTCCAGAATATCAGCGGTGAGGAAACAGGTGGCCACCTCCAGGTCCTCTTCCACGGTAACCTTTATGTTCCAGAGCTCCCCCTCCAGGGCTCTCACCCGGTGGCCCGCTTTCAGAGCCAGGCTGCTCTCGTCGGTGGCAACCCTGATGGTCTCCTCGGCGGTGTCATAGGAACTGCGAAGCACCTCTGTCCTGAAGGCCTGGGGAGTCTGGATACATACCGCCCTCTCTCTTGGAACGATCCCCTCCAGCATCTTATCCTTGACCCTTGCCATGGTGTCGGTTACCTCCATGACCGGAACCGCCGCTCCAAATTCCCAGCCCGCTTCCACCACTCTGGCAATCAGCTTTCCGGAGACAAAGGGGCGGCAGGCGTCGTGTACCAGAACCAGGCCGGCATCGCCCACGGCCTTGAGGCCGATAGCCACCGACTGCTGCCTGGTATCCCCGCCAGCCATTACCCTGAACTCTATATCCGGTATATTTCTGCGGATCTTCTCTTCAGCCTCCTCCTCCCACCCGGATGGAACCAGGACGATGTACTCGGATATCCCCGGAAATTTGCTGATGCTCTCGATCGAACGGATAAACAGCTCCTTCCCCTCCACCGGGAAGAATCCCTTGGGGATTTTCTTGCCCAGTCTCTTGCCCCTTCCCGCTCCGGCCACAATGCAAACTATTCTGTCCTCTGACATCGGTTACTCCATTCTCTATCAAAATCAAAAGATCGATAATTTCAGGTACTTTCCAGGATTTTCCTCTATGTCATCTATCAGTTTCTGCAGGGAATCGATAGTGCTCTCCAGCTTGTCCAGCACCTCGCGCTCGCTGAGAAGGGCTCCCGCGGTGTTTTCCTCAGAGTTCAGCCTTCTGGAAACCTCCAGCAGCAGGCTGGAAAGGGTATCCATCCTGGCCGCCGTTGACGGCATACTGACCGCCGCCGAGTCCAGCCTGCTGATCATCCGGTCCAGTCCGGCGGCGTTTCTGCCCAGCAGGCTGTCCGCGGCTATCGCCGAACTTCTGAACGCGGAAACCCCCCGCTTGAAATCCGGGGAGGTATCCGCTATCAGCTCTCTCAGTTCCCCGGCGGCGGAGGAAAGGTTTGCCAGGGACTTCTTCAGGTTGTCGTCGTCGGTCAGAATATCCAGCACCCTCTCCACACTGGTGGCAAGTTCCCGCAGGTCCTCGAACATCCCGGTGAGGGTTCCGAATGTTTCCGAAAGCCCCGGTTCGTAATAACCCTTTAACCTGTCCCCCTCCTGAATAAGCTCCTCCGACTCGCCTCTCCTTATTGAGACCACCCTCTCGCCCAGCATCCCCGCCGCGCTGAGATGCACCCTGGAATCAACAGGCAGCACCGTCCCCACATCGATCCGCATCTCAACCTCCACGAACTTTTCTCCAAGAGTAACGGACTTTACCACACCCCTCTCCACTCCGTCAACATTAACGGCATCTCCCTCGCTGATACCCCCCACCATGGGGAATTCAGCATAGATCCCGAAACTCTCGTTCCTCAGTTTGAACCCTCCCAGCCACATCATCCCCACCACAAAAACAATGAACGAGATAAATATGGTAATCCCGACTTTGAGTTCCAGCGACTTTGTTTCCATTATCTACTCCCGCTGCGTCTTTTCACCGGCATCTCTGCCTCCGTTAATAAATCTCTTTACCGTCTCGTTATCCGTCTGCTGAACCTGCTGCGGGCTTCCCTCGAAAATAATCTTCCCATCGTGGAGCATCGCTATACAGTCGCCCACCATGTAGGCGCTCGGTATATCGTGAGTCACCACGATAGAGGTAATATCCAGATTCTTCTGCAGGTCCAGGATCAGCCTGCTTATCACACCGGCCATCACCGGGTCCAGCCCGGTGGTTGGCTCGTCATACAGAACTACCTCCGGGTCCATCACCACCGCCCTGGCCAGGGCGACCCTCTTTTTCATCCCCCCGCTGAGCTCGGCCGGATACTTATCCGTTACACCGGCCAGCCCCACCAGGTCCAGCTTCTCCAGCACAACCTTCTCTACCTGGTCGTCGGTAAGGTCGGTGTGTTTGACCAGGGGCAGGGCCACATTTTCGCCCACCGACATGGAATCGAACAGCGCCGACCCCTGGAAAAGCATACCAAAGCTCATCCTCATTTTAAACAGCTCTTCCCTGGTAAATTCTGTAATATTTTCTCCCTTGAACAGTATCTCACCGCTGTCCGGTTTAATCAACCCGGTAATATTCTTCAGCAGAACGCTCTTGCCGCAGCCGCTTCCCCCCATTACCACCAGGGTCTCTCCCCTGCAGATATTCAGGTTGACCCCGTCCAGCACCAGGTTATCCTCGAACTTTTTCCTGAGTTCCCTGATCTTTATGATGACTTCCGGACGCAATATCTGATCCCTTCAAACTCTAATCAATATAATTTAAGGCGCAAAAATAATCCTGAATATGATATTAGCCAGCAGGTAATTGGATACCAGTATAAGCAGGCAGGAGGAAACCACCGCTTTCATGGTCGCCATCCCCACTCCCTCGGCTCCGCCCCTGGTATTAAAGCCGTAATAACAGCCCATCAGAGCTATGATGTAACCGAAGAAAACAGATTTCAGCAACCCTCCCACAACATCCTGATAACGGAACAGCAGCCTCAGTCCCTCCACGAAGATATGGGGGTTCACTCCCACTGTCAGGTCTGAAACCAGCATCCCTCCCAATATGGCCAGCAGGTTGGAGAAAACAGTCAGAACCGGGAGCATTACAACCGCCGCCACTATCCTCGGCGTCACCAGGAAGTCGATCGGGTCGATGGCGATCATCTCAATGGCGTCGATCTGCTCGGTCACTTTCATGGTTCCCAGTTCCGCGGCCATGGCGGCGCTCACCCTGCCCCCCACCACCAGCGCGGTGAGGACCGGCCCCAGCTCCAGCGTTACCGCCTTTCCCACCACCGCCCCGATGTATCTCAGCGGGACAAACCCCTGGAACTGATAGGCGGCCTGAACGGCGGTAACCGCCCCCACGAACAGCGAGGTAACCAGGACCAGCGGTATCGATCCTATCCCTATCCTCTCCATCTGGAAAAACAGGGAGGGAAGGTTCCTGAAGATTTCGGTTGTCCGCCTGAACGTCCTGGCCGCCAGAACGGTTATGCCGCCCACCTCTTCCAGAAATGAGATAACATATCTTCCCAGAATGACAAACATGCTGCAGGAAGCTCCTCCAAGTTAAGCAGGGGCTGCCGGCCGGACTAGTAACCGGCCTCCGGCGGCTCCTCCGCGCGGGTATAGGAACGGAACCTGGTATACTGTTTCTCGAAATAGAGATCGACCACTCCGGTCGGGCCGTTCCTCTGCTTACCGATAATAACCTCCGCCTTCCCCTCCTTATCCGGGTCATCCTGATCGTAAACTTCCGGCCTGTACAGGAAAAGAACCAGATCGGCGTCCTGTTCGATCGCTCCCGACTCCCGCAGGTCGGAAAGCATCGGGCGCCGGTCGCCGCCCCTCGACTCCACCGCCCTGGAGAGCTGGGAAAGCGCCACTACCGGTATGTGAAGCTCCATCGCCAGAGCCTTGATCGACCTGGATATGGAAGATATCTCCTGCTGCCTGTTCTCCGCCCGGGCGCTGGAACGGAGTAGCTGCAGGTAATCCACAAAAACTATCGCCAGGTCATGCTCGGCCTTCAGCCTTCTCGCCTTGGCCCTCATATCCAGCGCGGTAATCGCCGGAGTGTCGTCGATGAATATATTCGCCTCCGAAAGAAGCCCCGCGGCGTTGGTCAGTTTTTCTATATCCTTGGCCGAGGTGAGCCCCTTGCGGACTTTCTGGGAATTGACCTGCCCCTCCGAGCAGAGAAGCCTCTGCACCAGCAGCTCCTTGGACATCTCCAGGCTGAAGACGGCAACCGGCTTCTTCTCCACCAGCCCGATATACTGAGCTACATTGAGAGCCAGACTGGTCTTGCCCATGGAGGGCCGCCCGGCGATAACTATCATTTCTCCCTCGTGGAATCCGGCGGTCAGCTTGTCCAGGTCCTGAAATCCGCTGGGAAGCCCGGTAACCGCCTCCCTGGTCTCATGTATCCTCTGAATCTCCTCGAAATGCTCCTTCAGAACATCCTCTATATGAAAGAATCCCTGGCTTATCCTGGCCTCGGACACTCTGAAGACCCGCTGCTCCGCCGTATCAAGAATGGTATTGGCATCTTCTTCGCCCCTGTAGCAGTCGCCGGCGATCTGGGAGGAAACCTTTATAAGCTCCCTCAGTATGAATTTCTCCATCACTATCCGGGCGTAATATTCGATATTGGCCGCCGAGGGAACGCTGTCCACTATATCGGTGATGGCGCTCATCCCCCCTACCGTCTCCACGTCATCAGTCTTCCCCAGCTCCTCGGAGAGGGTCATCACATCTATCGGCTCGTGACGGGTAAACAGGGCCACCATCGCCCGGAACAGCCTCCCGTGAGAAGGGTTATAGAAAGCGTCCATATTGATCATCTCGATCGCCCTGGAGGCAGCCTCCGGCTCCAGCATCATGCCGCCCAGAACCGCCCTCTCCGCTTCCGGTGAATGGGGGGGCATCCTTCCCTTTTCAACTCTCTCGTCAATGCTTTTTTCCACCTCAACCTCCCTTCAGGTTCGGCATCGCTGAATCGCCGCCTAATCCGCTTTTCCGTCGTATATCGCTCTCAGCAGCTTCATGTCTTCCCAGGCCGGCCTCTTGAAATGGGGATTCCGAAGAAGAGCGGCCGGGTGATATGTGGCTATCAGTTTTACTCCGTTGTAGTAATGTATCCTGCCCCTCATCCTGCTCAGGGAGCTTTTGGTCCTGAGCAGGGTCTGAGCCGCCACCCGGCCCAGCGCGCAGATCACTTCAGGTTTCATCAGCTCGAGCTGCTTCTGCAGGAACGGCTCGCAGGCGGCAACTTCGTCTTCTCTGGGATCGCGGTTATCCGGCGGGCGGCACTTGAGTATATTGGCTATGTAAACCTCTTCCCTGCTGAAATCCATAGCAGCCAGTATCCTGTCCAGGAGCTTCCCGGCGCGGCCCACAAAGGGAAGGCCGCTGAGGTCTTCCTCCCTGCCCGGGGCCTCTCCCACGAAAACAATCCCCGCCCGCGGGTCGCCGGCGCCGAAGACAGTTCTGGTCCTGCTTTTGCTGAGAGGGCAGAGCGCGCATTTTTCGACCTTTCCGGCCAGGCTCTTCATATCGTCCCCGGAAAGATCATGCTCTGCCGAAGCTCCCTGTTCCGCGAACAGCCTGTCCTGAACGGCCTCCACGGTATTGAATACTATACCGGTTTCTATATTGCTGATATCCATCTTCTCTTTCTTTTCAATTTTCGCCGCCGGCTTCTTCTCTTCAACTTTCCGGGCCGGCTGTTCCGGTTCTTCCTCCCCCGCGGTCACAGCCTCCGGGCTGCGGTACAGCAGGTCATTCCCCCTTACCGCCATGGAGCAGAGATATCTTCTTATATCGTCCCTGGCGTCAGTCACCTGATCCCTCTTCAACCAGCTGATTCAGAATCACTCCGGCAGCTTCATCCTTGGTAATCAGTCCGGTGGACAGCACTTTCCCCTCCCGGTTATATATGGTTATCCGGTTGGTGGGCGCTGAAAATCCCGTCCGGGCGCCGATAACGTTAAGCACCATCAGGTCGCAGTTCTTTTCCTTCAGTTTCTTCATTGCCGCCCCGTCATCCTCCTCGCACTCCAGGGCAAACCCCACCGTCCTCTGCGACTTGCCCTTTCTATCGCCGGCCATCTTCAGTATATCATCTGTTTTTTCGAGCTCAAGGGCGATCGAGTCCGCCTCGCGTCTGATCTTGCCCTCCCCGGGCGAGGATGGCTTATAATCCGAAACAGCCGCAGTCATAATGAGAGTATCGTGGCCCGCGAACCGGTCCAGTACCGCCTCTTTCATAGCCGAAGCGGTAACAGCCTCAATCTTCTTCTCCACCGCCGGCACCGGAACATCCACGGCTCCGCAGACCAGGGTCACCTCCGCTCCCATCTCGCCGGCCCTCCGCGCTATAGCGCACCCCATTCTTCCGCTGGACCGGTTGGTTATGTAACGGACGCTGTCGATACTTTCCTCGGTCCGGCCCGCCGTGACCAGTATCTTCCTGCCGGCCAGCATCCCTTCGCTCCTGAAAGATTCCGCTGCCGCCGCCGCTATCTCTTCGGGCTCCGCCATTCTTCCCGTTCCCTGATCCCCGCAGGCCAGCTCTCCGGTACCCGGATGTATGAACGCGAATCCGTCTCCCCGCAGAATGTCGACGTTCCTGACGGTGGCCCTATTCTGCCACATACCTTCATTCATGGCCGGAGCGAGTATAACCGGGCACCGGGCCGCGCTGATAACCGCGCTGGCCAGGTCATCCGCCATCCCGGCTGCTATCCTGGCCATGAAATCGGCGGTAGCCGGGGCCACCACTATCCTTTCGGCCCAGGACGCCAGGTCGATATGGATAACCGAATGATCGTCCCGCCGGGGAAACATGGAGACAGCTACCGGGTTCCCGGTAAGTGTCTTGAATGTCAGGGGGGTAACAAATCTGGTTGCCGCTTCGGTCATTACCACCCGCACCTCCGCCCCTTCCCTCTTCATAATACGGCTCAGGTAAGCTGATTTATATACAGAAATGCCGCCCGAGGCGATAAGAACTATTCTTCGTCCCGCAACCCCTCTGTCCTGCCTATTCTTCCTCCCGCTTTTCTTCATATTTATACTTTACCTTACCTTCAGCTACCCGCCTGAGCGCGATGGTAGTGGGTTTTTCGCTGACTTCCTCGCCTGATAACCTGATAATGGCATTTATCCGGGCCGCTTCTTCGGCCACTACCATTACCCCTTCGTAGCGATTGTCAACCTTATCGAGCAGATCTTCCATCAACTTTACATCCATGTATCCACCTCTAAAAACAGATCAGAATTCAATACGATTTAAAAAATTTCAAAATACCATAGAGTAGTAATAGATAATACATTCTGCTACTTGTTTTCAATAACTTTTATCATTTTAATCCGCCGCCTGCTCATCGCCTCAGCCCTTATAATGCCGCATACCCTCTCCACCGCGTCCTTCAGCCGGTCGTTAATCACTATGTAATCGTAGTTTCTCCAGTGCCCCAGCTCGTTGAGGGCGTTATCCAGCCTTCTCCTGATGGTCTCTTCCTGTTCGGTACCGCGGCCCCGCAGCCTCTCCTCCAGCGCCTCCATGGAAGGGGGAACCACCATTATCAGGACAGATTCCGGCAGCTCACGCTTAACCGATTCTCCGCCCTTGACATCTATCTCCAGCATCAGGTTCCATCCATCTTCCAGCCTGCTCCTGACGAAATCCTTTCCGGTTCCGTAGAGATTGCCGTAAACCTCGGCCCACTCTATCAGGTCGTTATTCCGGATATGCCTCTGGAACTGATCCCTGTCCACGAAGAAGTACTCTTCTCCGTCTTTTTCCCCTCCCCGGGGAGGGCGGGTGGTGTACGAAACAGACCTCTTCATATTATCGAACGATTCCAGTGCCCGGTCGGCTATGGTGGACTTGCCCACCCCCGACGGCCCCGATATGACTGTTACGAATGGTTCGCTGGATTCAATAATCTCCGCACCTCCGGAAGCTCAGCTATTCTTTACCCTCCAGCCTCTGCATCAGGGTCTCCACACCTGCCGCAGGCAGGATCGCCTGATCAGAAGTGGTTATTCAGACCGATCAATTTCTTCCTTCCGGCCGTCTCCTCGTTGTATTCCAATTCAGACGGCATCTGACGCTACTCCAGGTTAGCCACCTGCTCCCTGATCTTTTCGATACTTTCCTTTATATTAAGGGACTGATTTATTATCTCCACATCCGAAGCCTTGCTTCCCAGGGTGTTAGCCTCCCGGTGCATCTCCTGAAGCAGGAACTTCAGCTTCTTGGCCGCCTCTTCCTTCTCCTCTATCTCCTTCTCGAACTGAGTGATATGGGATTTCATCCTGGCGAGCTCCTCTGAAAAATCCATCTTCTCGGCCATGATCGCCACTTCGTTGAGCCATCTGCCCTCGTCCACTTCGGTGTCTTTCAGCAGATCGGCCACCCTCTTTCTGGCCTGCTCGAAATACTCTTCCGCGGCGCCGTCCGCTCTGCTCTCGATCTCCTCCAGAGAACCTTTGACCGTCTGCATCTTCTCCAGTATATCACCCTTGAGCTCTTCACCCTCGGCGGTTCTCATCTTAACGCACATCTGAAGTGCCTGCTCCAGGGCCTCTCCCACCGCCTTGGAGAGCTCATCAATGGGGATTTCCGCTTCGTTTTCGATAATAGCTTCGGGCACCTGCAGCAGAGAGCTCATATCTATGGTCCCGGGGATTCCGTTCTCGGAACTGAATTCAATCAGCTCCCGGTAGAGCTTGTTCAGGTAAATCCTGTTAAGACCGATATGCCCGGCCCTGTAATCAGAATCAAAAGAAACTACCGTATTTACACTCCCCCTCTTTATCACTTCCCTGATTCTGCTCTCGATATCCTGCTGCAGCGGTTTTATCTCCCGGGGAAGTTTGGTGGAGAAATTGATAAAGCGGTGATTAACGGTTCTTACTTCAACCATGATAGAGCCATTCTGAAACTCCGCTTCCCCCTTGCCGTAACCTGTCATGCTTCGAACCATTATTTCCTCCCGCATTTATCGCTGGCGGCTCCGGGGTTGAACGCCTCCTCCCGGGTACCCTCTCAACAGTCTCCATATTAATCCCAAACCGCCCGGATTGTAAAGCCAATTAATCCCGCCGGAGGCCCGCTCTTCTGTTGATAATAAATTGACTTGCCCGCTTCTTATCCCTATCATCAGCAGCAGGATGAACAGTCTGGCCGCATACGTTCTGGGGCGCCGCCTCGGCGCCATGTTAGAGGGGGGATTCATAGAATCCATCCGCGGTTACCCCGGACTGCTCAGTTTTTCGCTATCGGGAGCGCCCTTCCGGCTGATGAACATTTTCCGGCTTGACCGCCATTCCGGAATTCTGTTCTCAGATTCGCCCCTGGCCGATCCCTCCAACTCCATACCGATATTCAAGCAGGCATGGGGAGGAAGAATTACCGGCGCGGAGTCTCTGGGAATAGACAGAGTGCTGCTTCTGAAGGCAGGAGGAGATGAGGGCTGGGAGAGGTCCAATCCATATATTTTCAGGATAGATTTCATAACTCCAGGGGTGCCGGTAACTCTCTTCGGCGGGGAAGACCTCCGGCTGATCACAGTTTCTGGAAATATCGGCGGAAGAGAGTCCATCACTCCCTGGACCAGACCTGAATCCGCCCCTTTCTCGCTGCTGTCGCTTCCGGAAGAGGTTCCCTCAGAACTTGCCGGAAGCGGCGGCAAAATCGCCGGCCCCGCCGGCCGCACTCTCCCGGAACTTGTCGAAGGGCTTGACCCTGCCGCCGCCGGGGCGATATCCGCACACTGCGGGGACGACCCCGATTCGGTATGGGACTATCTCAGGAACCTGGCCGGGCGGCTGGAAACCGACGTCGGCCGGTGGCGCCTGTACCGGCACGGCGAAAGAACCGTCATCTACCCGGTCTCTCTGCCTTTCGGGGTAGAGCCTCTCAAAACGGGCGAATACAACGAGGTCATGAAATACCACGCGGAAGAGACTGTTTTCCCGGAATTCATGGATAAACTCAGAGGAATGGCCCTGAGCAACATCCGCAGCAGGAGCAGAAAGCTGAAGCGGCTCATCAAGAACCTCCGGCGTGACCACCGGGAGGCGGAAAAGTACCGGGAATACCTCAGGCGGGGAAACCTGCTGGCCTCCAACTTCAATAAACTCAGGAAAGGGATGAAGGAGGTTACCCTGCCGGACCTCTCCGGCAAGCGTCAGGTCACCATCCCCCTGAAACAGAAGCTCACTCCGCAGAAAAATATCAAGCTCTACTTCAGGAAGGCGAAAAAGGGAGAGGCCGGTTTGGGCAGGATAAGAGAGAGGATCAAACAGGCGGAAAAAGAGCTTGCCCGGGCAGAGGATACCATGGAGAGGATAGAAAAGGGCTCCAGCCCCGATCAACTGTATCGATACATAGAGAAAAGGAGCGGGCAGGATGAGGGCGGAGAAGAAACCGGGGGGGGAAATTTCAGGAAATACACCATAGAGGGGAAATACACAGTCTACGTTGGAAGAAACGCCAGGGAGAACGACCGCCTGACCCATGCGTTCGCCTCCGGCAGGGACCTCTGGTTCCATGCCAGGGGAGTGCCCGGCTCTCACGTGGTACTGCGCGGGGCTAACCGCTCCACTCCGCCCCGTATACTGAAAAAAGCTGCCGCTATAGCGGCCTACTTCAGTAAATCACGCAATTCCGAACTTGTTCCGGTAAGCTATACTGAAAAAAGATATGTCCGCAAACCGAGGAAATCTCCCCCCGGAACGGCTCGCCTCGAGCGCGAGTCCACTCTCTTCGTCGGCCCTTCACTGCCCGATGATGAATCCTGTTAGATGATATGCCTGTGAACTGTTTACTTCTCCGCGTATCCCGTCTCGGTCCCCAGGAGGTATGTCTCTCCGTCGTCACTACTTACTCCAAGCTCCACGGTAGAGAATGTGCTCCACTGCACGTATACAGGAGGGTATTCTGAATACTCTTCATAGGCTGGAATGATATCAAGCTGGACCTTCTGTGGATCATATTCGGAGAAGAACAACGAATAGGTTCCCTGTGAATATATGGAATATGTAATTCCCTCAAAAGTAACGATCTTGCAGCCGCTACTGACCTTCACGGGTTTGGCCATTGCGTATTCCCCCTCGGACTGGACCATCGAAGCGGCGAGAGATAGAAGCAGAACCACTGCAATTATCACTCTACTACATTTCTCCATTCAAACTTCCTCCCCATTAAGTACTCTTCTCAGCAGTTCCTTATTTGCGGTCCTTAAGGGTGTATTTCAAAGACGCTGAATTATAACATTATATAGTGTTTCGTTCAAGATTAATCTTGCGTAACCCGCTGAAACAGACTGAAAAAAGGCAGATACACCTATCAATGAATAAAATATGACCTGAATATTGTGATATTCTGACACAGTTGGATTTCCACCCTAATCCATCCCGGCGATCTCCCGAAGAAGCGCCTCCAGGAGGTCCCCTTTCACCGGGCCGGCCTTTTTCCCCTTCCTGAACAGAATCGCCCCGCCCGGGGCGCCGGCGATCCCCACATCCGCCTCCGCTGCCTCTCCGGGGCCGTTCACTTCACACCCCATCACCGCTACGGTAATATTCTTTTTCAGCGACAGAATACCCCTCTCCACTTCCGATGCTATCCCCGGAACGTCGATATGGCACCTTCCGCAGGTTGGACAGGAGATTACCCTGGGTATATCCTCTCTGATCCCCAGCGCCGAGAGCAGAGCGGCAGCCGCTATCACCTCTTCCACCGGATCCGCCGAAAGGGATATCCTGACTGTATCCCCGATCCCTTCACTGAGAAGAAAAGCCAGGGAAACAGCCGACCTTACCGCCCCGCTGAGAGGGGGGCCTGCTTCGGTCACCCCTATATGCAGCGGGTAATCGTTATCGGACGCGAATAATCTGTTACTCTCCAGGTTTATCATCGGATCGGAGGATTTGATGCTGAATATGAGGTCTTCGAATCCGATCTTCTCCATCAGGTCTTTTGCGCGCAGGGCGCTCTCGCATAAGGCCTTCGCGGGATTTTCGCGGTACATCCCCTCCAGCTTCTTTTCCAGGGAGCCTGAATTGACTCCTACCCTCACCGGGATCCCCGCTTCGCCGGCCGCTTCGGCAACCTCTCTGACCCTGCCGGCCCCCCCGATATTTCCCGGGTTTATCCTCAGTCCCGCCACTCCCCTGCGGGCCGCCTCTACCGCCAGTGTATGATTGAAATGAACGTCGGCGATAACCGGGATCGGCGACTCCGCGCAGATCCTCTCCAGAGCCCCCGCGTCCTCGATATCCTTTACCGAGACCCTGGCTATCTCGCATCCGGCTCCCGCCAGCCTGTCCAGCTCATCCAGCACTCCCTGCGGGTCCGACCCCTTCCTGGTGCTCATCGACTGTATGGATACCGGAGCATCCCCCCCCACCGGAAATCCCCGGTACCTTATCTGCCTGGTTTTTCTTCTGCTTATCATGATATCACTCCCGGAGCTTTCTCCCGGCTACTCTCACATTACCCTTCCTCTCGGTCAATCCCTCCATATCCAAATACTCGAGCAGCGGCACCGCGTACTTCCGGGAGAGTCCGGTCAGGCCCTTGAAATCCCCTATAGCCATCTCATGGTTATTGCCGAAATGGCCTGAGACTTTTTCCCGGATCCGGCTGAGGTTGTCGCAGTGGATGAAAGATCCTTCCGAGACCTCTACCGCCGTCCCCCTCTCTTTCAGTATATGAAGGTACCTGTCGATATTACTGCCGACCCCCGAAGCGGAAAGAATCTGATCCTCCGAAAGAAATTCAGCCCCCGCCTGCCGGATCGCCTTCTCTATACTCTCCAGTTCGCGGCTCTGTTCGGAGCCGAATTCCCTCTCCGGGCTTCCGGTCCTGACCAGCCCCTTCCGGGTAAACAGCCATCCCTCTTCCTTCCCCTTCTCCAGGAGATAATCGAATATCTCCTCCCTCTCCAGCCCCAGCCCGCTCCTGAGATTCTGGTTCTTGATTCCCCACACCAGGGGGTTGCTGTTTATAAACTCATCCACCATCTTCCGGAGCTGCTTCTCGAGCCGGTTCATCCTTGCCGCCGCGAAGAGCACCCCGCCAGTTCTGATCAGTTTCCCCTCACCCTCCAGTGTTGAGGCGATCTTTTCCGCCTCATTCATGGTAAACCCGTACATCCTTGAATCGGGCAGCATAAATCCGTCATTGCCCCCGCTCTCTATTAATTCCATAAGCGCCTCTTCCGGGGCTGCCTCCTTCAGGGCCGTCAGCCTGTCAATCCTCTCCTGGTCCTTCCGGCCGTATTTGTCCGGGGCGGGATCCAGCACCTTCCCTCCGGCTATCACCCTCATGGGCGAATACCTCCTGAGGATGAATCTGTCTCCCCCGGCCGCCACGGCCGGCTCCTCCAGCCGAAGCTGGACATACCCTTCGCCGCCCGGCCCCAGCTGCCCTTCTTCCATCAGCCTGGCCCTGCACATTATCTCTCCGGCGGCGTGATGAAACCTCAGTCTCTGCCGGTCCCTGATTACCGACCCCTCCATCCTGCTCACGCGTACATATACGTCCAGCATCCCCGATTTCCGGAGCACACCGGGGGTCAGCACCTGGTCTCCTGCCGACACCTCCCGGGCCCTGACTCCGTGAAGGGCCAGAGCCACCCTCATCCCGGACCCCGCCTTTTCCACCTGCCGGTCGAAGGTCTGCACCTCCCGGACTCTGGTGGTAAGGCCGGACGGCTCCACCGTCAGCGTATCCCCGGGGCTGACTTCCCCGCTCCAGGTGGTGCCGGTGATGATAGTTCCGATACCCGGCAGAGAGAATACCCTGTCCACCGGCATCCTGAAGAATCCGCCCTTCTTCCTTTCCGCTATTTTCAGGCACTCCTCCCTTAACGCCGCCTTCAGCTCATCCAGCCCCTCGCCGCTGACTGCCGAGGTTCTTATCAGCGGAGCTCCTTCCAGGGGGGAGCCGGCCAGGAGATCGGCCACCTCGCTCTCCACCAGCCCGGCCATCTCAGCGTCAACCAGGTCGGTTTTTGATATTGCCACCAGTCCGTTATCTATGCCCAGCAGCCTGATCACCTCAAAATGTTCCCTGGTCTGCGGCATCACCCCTTCGTCAGCGGCCACTACCAGCAGCGCTATATCCACGCCCGCGGCGCCGGAGACCATATTCTTCACGAATTTCTCGTGCCCGGGGACATCCACCACCCCTATCTCCAGCCCGTCCACCAGCTCCAGGGGGGCGAATCCCAGAACAATAGATATGCCGCGCTCTTTTTCCTCGGCCAGCCGGTCGGTATCCCTTCCGGTCAGCGCCTTTATTATCTCTGTTTTGCCGTGATCCACATGGCCGGCCGTTCCTACTATTACATGTTTCACCGCTGCCTCTTTCAATGATCCTCTTTGACCCTTACTATATCGGCTCCAAGGGCCCGGAGCTTCTCCTCTATCCTCTCGTAACCCCTGTCAATATGGTATATTCTGAGTATCTTGGTCTCTCCCTCTGCTACCAGCCCTGCCAGTATGAGCGCCGAACTGGCACGGATATCGGTGGCCATCACCGGAGCTCCTTCCAGCCTGCGGACTCCTTTCACAACCGCTATATTGCCGTCGACATGTATCTCCGCCCCCAGCCTGTTGAGCTCGGGAACGTGCGAGAACCTGTCCGCGTATATATTTTCCACCACCGTACTGGAACCGCCGGCGAGGCATAGCAACGACATAATCTGCGCCTGCATATCGGTGGGGAAAGAGGGGTAATATCCCGTGTTAACATCCGCCGGTATGGTTCTCTCCCGGGGCCCGGTCACCGTCAGGAGGCCGTCCCCTGTCTCTATTTCGGCGCCGCACTCCTTCAGTTTCTCTATAACCGCGTGCAGGTGGTCAGGATCGCACTCCTGAATCTCTACCTTCCCGCCGGTTATAACCGCGGCGGCCGCGAAGGTCCCCGCCTCTATCCGGTCCGGTATCACCCTGGATACCAGCGGCCGTATCTCCCTGACTCCCTCAATCTCTATGGCCGACGAGCCCGCCCCGTTGATGATGGCGCCCGACTTCTCCAGGGCATCCGCCAGATTGACTATCTCCGGCTCACGGGCTGCGTTCTCTATCACCGTTCTTCCCTCCGCCAGTACCGCCGCCAACATTATGTTCACGGTGGCTCCCACGCTGGGCACCGAGAGTATTATCTCTGTCCCCTTCAGCCTCTTTGCCGAGGCTTCGATATATCCGTGATCTATTGTTATTCTGGCTCCCAGGGCGGTGAGACCCTTCAGATGCTGATCTATCGGACGGGGGCCCCAGGCGCAGCCCCCCGGAAGGGAAACACGGGCATGGCCCTTCCTGGCCAGCAGGGGGGCCAGCACATAAATCGAAGCCCTCATCTGCTTTACCAGGCTGTACGGCGCCTCTTCGGATTCTATCCTGGAGGCGTCAGCGGTCAGGCGGGAGCCTTCAAATTCGACTTTGACTCCCAGCATTTCCATGAGCCGGGACATGGTTCTTCTGTCCCTCAGGTCGGGGATATTATCGAAAACCGACTTCCCCCCGGCCAGAATCGACGCTGCCATCAGGGGAAGCATGGCATTCTTGGCGCCGCTTACCCTTACCTTTCCCTCAAGCCTGCCTGATTCTCTGATTACAAAACTATCCATCGTTCAACACCCTGTCCCTTCAGGCCTGACCGCCGACACCACCCGCTCCAGGCCGCTGTAATCGCGGGTGATCTTCACCCGGCGGTAACCGTAACTTTCAAATATTTCCTTTACCATCTCCCCCATCCCGTCGCCTGTCTCCACCAGCAGAACCCCTTCCGGGACCAGGTGCCTTATCCCCCCCTCTGCCAGCACCGGGTAGAACATTCCTCCGTCAGGCCCGCCGTCAAGAGCGGTCCGGTTTTCGTATACGGAGACTTCCTTCTGCAGGCCGTCTATCTCTCCGGCGGGTATATACGGCGGATTGGAAACGAGCAGATCGAATTTCTGGCCGGCCGACAGCGCCTCAAAACCGGAAGCAACCAGGGTCTCCAGCCTGTCCAGCACTCCCAGCGTCCTGAAATTGTCCCGCGAGAGACTGACCGCTTTTCCGGATATGTCAAACCCCGCACCTCTCCAGCCGGGATGACGGTAGGCGAGTGTTCCGGAAATCACTCCGCTCCCCAGCCCGAATTCCAGGAACCGGACCGGGCGGGCTTCATTGAAGATTTCTTCAGCCCGTTCTATCAGCACTTCTGTCTCCGGCCTGGGTATGAATACCTCCTCGGAGACCCGGAACGGAAGGGAGAAGAATTCGGTTTCGCCCAGAATATACTGCAGGGGGTAATGTTCGCCTCGCTTTTTGAGATCAGCCCGGTAGCCGCAGAGGGTATCTTCTTCCAGAACCCTGTCGTAGTTGAGATACAGATCCATCCTGCTGCAGCCGATCGCCTTGGCCAGAAGCCTTTCCGCGCTCAGCCGGGGCGATTCGACCTGCCGCTTCTCCAGGTACCGCTCGGAAAGTTTCACCGCCTCTATAACCGTCGGCGGCGGCAGATTCTTTGACTGGCCTTGCAATGGAACGCCCCCTTAGCTTTCCTCGGACTGTTCTAACTCCTCTGCCAGAATCTGCTCCCGGTGAGAGAGCATCAGCTTTTCTATCATATCGTCCAGATCGCCGTCCAGTATCCCCTTGAGATTATGGGAAGTGTAATTTATCCTGTGGTCGCTGACCCGTCCCTGGGGGAAATTGTAAGTCCTTATCTTGGCGCTTCGGTCGCCGGACCCCACCATATCGCGCCTCTTCCTGGCCCTCTTCTGGTCCCGCTCCTCCTTCAGCTTATTGAACAGCCGCGAACGGAGAACCTTCAGCGCCTTGGCCCGGTTCTTATGCTGTGATTTCTCGTCCTGGCAGCTGACCACTATCCCGGTCGGGATGTGAGTGATCCTGACCGCGGAATCGGTCATATTGACGCTCTGCCCCCCCGGTCCGCTGGCCCTGAACACATCTATTCGAAGGTCTTTCTTGTCTATATTGACATCTATCTTGCTGGCTTCCGGCAGGACCGCCACGGTAACAGCGGAGGTGTGTATCCGCCCCCCCGACTCGGTTTCCGGTACCCTCTGCACCCGGTGGACCCCGCTTTCGAACTTCAGCTTTCCGTAGGCATCCTGCCCGTTAATCAGAAACACTATCTCCTTGTACCCGCCAACCTCCGCGGGGTGGCAGGACAGGATCTCCATCTTCCAGTTATTCTTATCCGCGTACAGGCGGTACATCCGGGCCAGGTCCCCCGCAAACAGCGCCGCTTCGTTGCCTCCGGCACCCGCCCTGATCTCGAAAACGGTATTCCTGGAGTCATCGGGGTCCCTGGGGATAAGCATCAGGTTTATCCTGTCCTCCAGCTCTTCCAGCTCCTCTTCCAGCCCGGCTATTTCCGACCTGGCAAAGTCTACCAGCTCCCGGTCGTCGGACTCCTCGATAACCTTCCGGTCCTCCTCGATCATATCGCTGGCCTCGAAATACCTTTTTATCTGCTCCACGGCATCTTCCAGGTCGCTTCTTTCGATGGCCAGCTCCTTGTACTTCTCCCGGTTATTGATAACTTTGGGATCGCCCATCTTCTCTGTTATTTCATTGAAACGGTCCAGAACGGTTCTGTATCTTTCGGAACTTTTCACCTGTCGCCTCCGCCGGCTGCGCCCTGATCAGAAAAAAACGGCCATGCCTTATAGTAGTAAGAAATTAAAGAAATTTAAATTATTATTCCATAAAATTGTCAGTTAACCGGGCCTTCAAACACCCGCATAAACAAACGCGGCAGCCGGATAGTGCACGGCTGCCCGCGTGAATAATAAATATCATCAAAATAAAGAAGCTAGGAGGATTTCCCCTTCTTTTCCTCTGTATTCTTTTTCCGGTAATCCCCGTACTTGCGGCGGAAACGGTCGATTCGACCGGCGGTGTCAACCAGCTTCTGCTTACCGGTGAAGAACGGGTGACACTTGGAACAGATCTCCACCGAGATCTTATCCTTGGTGGAGCGGGTCTGAATCCTGTTTCCGCATATACAGGTTATTTCAACGTCCTGATATTCAGGGTGAATGTCTTTCTTCATTTTATTCTCCAGTTACACTTATTTTACCATAACCTTCGCTCTGATAACTTAATAAGAGCAATCTATAAAAACAAACAAAAAATTACTGCCGCGGCTATACATTCATCGATTTCAGGAAACTCTTGTTGGTCTTGGTGCGGGAGATCTTCTCCAGCAGGAATTCCATCGCCTCCACGCAGTTCTTGTCGCTGAGGAACTTCCGGAGAATATACACCTTGTTGAGAACAGTCTCATCCAGGAGCAACTCTTCTTTTCTGGTCCCCGAACGGAAGATATCTATTGCCGGCCACACTCTCTTGTCGGCAAGCCTTCTGTCCAGAACTATCTCCAGGTTGCCGGTTCCCTTGAACTCTTCGAAAATCACTTCGTCCATCCTGCTCCCGGTCTCAACAAGAGCGGTGGCGATGATAGTCAGCGAGCCCTTCTCCTCGGTATTCCTGGCCGCTCCGAAGAACCGCTTGGGCCTCTGGAGGGCGTTGGAATCAACTCCGCCGGAGAGGATCTTGCCGGAATGGGGAACCACCGTATTGTGGGCCCGGGCCAGCCTGGTGATACTGTCCAGCAGGATCACCACATCCTTATTATGCTCCACCAGCCTCTTCGCCTTCTGAATAACCATGTCGGCGACGTGAACATGCCTGCTGGCCGGCTCGTCGAAGGTCGAGCTGATGACCTCTCCCTTTACCGAGCGCTCCATGTCGGTTACTTCCTCCGGCCTCTCGTCTATAAGAAGCACTATCAGGTCTATTTCCGGATGATTGGTGGTAATCGCGTTAGCTATTTTCTGGAGTATTATGGTCTTTCCCGCTCTGGGAGGGGATACTATCAGGCCCCGCTGCCCCTTGCCGATCGGGGTCAGCAGGTTCATCAGCCGTGAAGAGAATTCCTTCTGAATATGCTCCAGGTTGATCATCTCCTCCGGATAGAGAGGAGTCAGGTTGTCGAACAGGGTCTTTCTCTTGTTCTCTATAGGATCTTCGTCGTTCACGCTCTTGACCCGGAGAAGGGCGAAATACCGCTCCGAGTTCTTCGGAGGACGGACCTGCCCGTAAACGGTATCGCCGGTTCTGAGCGCGAATTTCTTTATCTGTGAAGGGGATACGTAAATATCATCAGGCCCGGGAAGATAGTTATAGGCGGGGGATCGGAGGAATCCGTAACCTTCAGGCAAAACCTGAAGAACCCCCTTGTTGAATATATTCCCGTTCTGCTTTGCCTGCGCCTCCAGAATCTTGAAAAGTATTTCCTGTCTTCTGAGACTGCTTGCCTCTGTTATTTTGAGCTCTTCGGCAAGCTCCATGAGCTCGTCAATCTTTTTACTCTTTAACTCTACTATGTCCATACAGTACTTACCTCTTGTTTCATCACCTTTAACTCACATTATTCCGTTATCTATAATAAACACCGACCGTTTATTCCGTTTAACCTATTTCCGGAGAACACCCCTGAAAGCCGATTCTGGTCTCCTGTGCCGGTTCTTGAATAAAAATTCATTCTGAAGCACTCATTAAACCGATGTGCAATGCCAGCACTTTGAACTATTTATCTATCTGAAATTAGCCATCTTCGTATTTTATCAGAAGGAGAATTGGGACAGTTATCTGCTGATATCAATTGTTACTTGGAAAACTATCTTATTCAGGCCTTTTTGTCAAGTAAAAACACAGTTTCATTCTCTTCTTTATATCACCCCGTTCCCCGCGAAGCTCAACAGGGACGAGCTCTCCCCGGTCGTATTTACTCGGCGCCCTTCAGCTGACTGAGCTCCATGAATTTCTTGTAGGTTTCCTCTGCCTTGATCTTCAGGCCCTTCTCTTTGTAGGCCCTGCTGAGTATCTGCCAACCGTTGGGATCCTCCGGGGCTATCTTGGTGGTATACTCCTCCCCGAACATAATAGCTTCGTCCCACAGCTTCGCCTGGTAGTAGGTCACCAGCAGGCTGTAAGCAATCTGTTTGTTTTCCGGCATCATCATATGGGCCTGGCTGAAAGCTTTTACCGCCTTATGATAACGCTGCATCTTGCTGTATACTACCCCCAGATTTGTATACAGGCTCGGATTTTCCTGCCCGCTGATTTCATGGCCCCGGGCGGCAACTTCGTACAGTTTGGCCGCGGCATCCCAATCTTCCTTCACGTAGAACAGCTGGGCGGTTCTCTCCACCGGCTCGGTTTCTGTGGGCTTCTCGCTGATGAGCTCCTCGAAGCTCTTTATGGCGTCGTCTATCTCGCCCTGGCTGGCCTTGATCTTTCCCACCAGGGGAAGCACCTTCAGGTAATCCTCGTCTTCCCTGGTGATAATCGACTGAAGAGTGTCCGCCGCCATGTATGCCTTATCGAAGTAAGTCGAATCTCCCACCTCGGGGTCATTGGCAAGGATGAAGGCTATATTCGCGTAGTTGAGCCAACTCTTGATCCTCCTGGGGTCTGCCTCTGTTGCCAGTTCGAACTCCTTCAGCGCTCCGACCCTGTTGTCCAGCTGATATTCGTTCAGGCCGTCATTGTAATGCTTGGCCCAGTTTGACTGGATATTGGTCTCAGCCAGGTCTCCCTTGGTGTTGGGAGCAAGCTCCTTGGCCTTCATGTAATTTTCGAAGGCCTTTTTCATTTCGCCCTTGAAGCTGTACGCGATACCCATCTGGAAGTAGGCTTCCGCGTCCTGAGGGTCCTTCTCCAGGCCGAGCTCGGCCATCTCGATCGCCTTTTCGTACTCGCCGGCCTGGTTGTGAAGCATGGCGCTGGTGGTCTCCACGCTCTTACAACCGGGGATCGAAAGAACCAGAACTACAAAAATCAGAAAAAGCAGGCTAAATCTCTTCATGACAGCTAATCCTCCTTGAATTTCATGAATATTTCTTAATCTTCAGAATGGTAAAATTTTAATTTTCCTCCACAGACAGTGAGTTTTCAGAAGTCTATCCAACAAAATATAGAACTATTTGCAATTGGATTTTATCTGTTGACTCCTCACTCACCGTAATTTAATCAATCAATATCTTCTATGTCAAGAAGATACTGCCCCCCGGCAAACCAATTTTCAGCAGGCCGGAACGAAATGATATCATCAGCCCATATTGCATTTCAAGGATCATTCAAGCCGGGAGGAGCCGATATGCCCGCTGCCGTACTCCCTTTCCGCCAGCGGCCGGTCCGGATATTCAGTCGAAAGAAGAGATTCTGCCCTGTTTATTTTATTGATGGTCTTATCGTTCACCACGAATTCCAGCCTGAACTTTTTCTACTTATATATTAATTTCCTTCCCGCAATTTTCCTGAGATTTAACTCTTCGAGAACTATCAACTGACTTTTTTCCACTCCCAACGTTGGGAGTAATCCCTGCCTGTTTTCAGATTTAACAGATAATTTCCGCTCAAATCTACTCCCACCGGTGGGAGTAGATTGCATATCTTCACCTTTTTTTTTACGCACACAGGGCGAACTCTGTCTCTTATCCTTTTCTGCGGGATCATGCCTGAGATAAGCATCACCGCATCCCTCCCGGATCTGGCGCAGAAAATTTTAATATAAACCGACCGGTTCCACGTTCCATTCCAGGTCTACCGCCCTGGACCCCGAGATAGCTTCCCGCGCCGTTTCCACCAGCTCTTTCTTAAGGGCCGGGTCGAACTTTCCCTTGGCGATTATGTGGAACCTGAACCTTCCCCTGAGCTTGTAGATCTGAGCTGGAGCCGGGCCCAGAACGAATATCCTTCCGGAGAACTTCCCGGCGAGGGCATCCCTGATCCTGCCGGAGGCCTCTTTGGCGCTCCTGCTCGACCTGGAGCTGATGGTAAACAGTATGAACTCCAGCTCGGGCGGGTATTTCAGCTCGCTTCTCAGGGCCAGCTCCTGCTCCGCGAACCGGTCGAAGTCATGATTGACCAGGTAGCTGAATATGGGGTGCTCCGGGGCATAGGTCTGAACGATGACCTTCCCCTTCCTGCTGCCCCTTCCCGCTCTTCCCGAAGCCTGGTAGAGCAGCTGGAAGGTTCTCTCCGAGGCGGTGTAATCGGGGAAGTTCAGCCCGGAATCAGCCGAGACTATCCCCACTATGGTGACATTGGGGTAGTGATGCCCCTTCGCCACCATCTGGGTCCCCAGCAGGATATCGGCCTCATGCCTTCCGAACCTCTCCAGTATGTCGGCATGCCCTCCCCGGCCGGAGGTGGTATCCAGGTCCATCCTGGCTATCCGCGCCCCCCTCATCAGGTTGGAGAGCTCTATCTCTATCCTCTGGGTACCCATCCCCGCCCTCCGCATCTTGTAAGAGCCGCATTCGGGACATTTCGGGAGCGGTTTCCTGTCATACCCGCAGTAATGGCAGATGAGGTTTGAACCCCTGCTGTGGTAAGTCAGGGATATCGAGCAGTTGGGGCAGCGGTCTATCCAGCCGCACTTGCTGCACTGGATGAAATTGGCGTGCCCCCTCCTGTTCAGAAGCACAATCGCCTGCTCCCCCCTGCCGATCCTGCTCTCCAGGGCATCCAGCAGCTCACCGGAGAGCGCCTCCTTCCTTCCACGCATATCCACTATCTGAACCGGTGGAAGTTCACCCTTCAGAGGCCTGCTCCCCAGACGGAAGTAACTCCCCTCTCTCTTCCTGGCCCTGCTGTAGCTGATCAGCGACGGGGTGGCAGAGCCCATCAGAAGTACCGCCCCCAGCTCCCTCGCCCGGAAATCGGCCGCGTTCACCGCGTTGTAGTGCGGTTTCTCATGCTGCTTGAACGACATATCCTGCTGTTCGTCCACCACGATTATACCTAGGTCCTTCATCGGAACGAACACCGCCGAGCGTGGCCCGATCACCACGTCCAGCTCCCCGGCCGCCGCCTTCTTCCAGATCCGGTGCCTCTGCGCGCCGGTCAGCCGGCTGTGAAGAACCTCCACCCGGTTGCCGAACCTCCTGGTGAACCTGATGGTAAGCTGCGGAATAAGCGCTATCTCCGGGATCAGGACTATCGCCCGCTTTCCCATATCCAGAGCTTCCCTTATGCAGCGAAGGTATACCTCGGTCTTGCCGCTTCCGGTAATGCCGTGAAGCAGGATATTGGCGTATTCTTCCCTTTCCAGGAATTCACCCACCGCCCTGAAGACCTTTTTCTGCTGGGGGTTCAGCTCAGGGGCTTCAACCTCCAGGGGAAAGCTGGCTTCATCTGCGGTCCTGGCGGACTTCCGCGGTTTTCCCTTCACAGAGGCTGGAAGCATCACCCGCAGGACCTCTCCAAGGGGATGAACGTAGTACGACGATATCCACTCCGCCAGCTTAAGAAGCTCCCGGTTGATCAGGGGAACCTCGTCTATAAGCTTTTCTATATCCCGGATCTTGAACCCGCCCTCAGGTTTTGACCTGAAGCTGACCACATACCCAGTCAGCTTCCGCCTTCCGAACCTTACTCTTACCCGTGAGCCGGCATCTATATCCCCGGAAAGCTCCGCGGGCACCCTGTAGGTGAAGAACCTGTCCACCGGCACGGGAAGGGCTACATCGGCGTGCTGTTTATCATTACTTTCAGTGCTCATGACAGGGGGATTATATAACGGCAGAGGTAGGCGGGCAAACAAAACCTCCGGGAGCCCGCGGCAACGGTACTTCTATTGCCACAGAAATCACCATTGAACAGATGGAAGGTTAAAAAGCCTGTCCCATATTACGACAGATGTCGTTACGATACCTGTCGTAATTATTATTATACTCGTCAATAAAAGATGTAACTTTTTAAAATTAAATGGCCTGACGCAATAATGATATTCTGAAAATCAGACATTGCAATGGGCTTTTTCAGAAAATTGCCCATACATTGTGCAGATTATTTCAATATATGCCTGAATTATGCCAGGCCCTGTTCTTTAACTGACCGAATTCAGCTGAATTCGGTCAGTTTATAGTACAAATTTCAGTAAAAAAGTGATGAAGTAATGTTATGGTTTGAAAATGAGATTTATTTTAGTATATTTTAAAAGAGGCTCCAATAAATAACCATAATGAGGACAGTATGATATCCGGATACAGGCTTAAACCTGCAATTTTCCTGATGGCGGTGATTGTGGCGGCGGGCGCTGCTGAAGCATCCGCCGGGGAACCTGTCCAGTTCACCATCGAATCCTCCAAGGATGAATATGTTGTCAACGAACCTGTCAGATTCAAGCTTAAACTAAAAAACATTTCTGAGACAGAACAGCGTGTGTTGACGGATACCGGGGAGGGGTTTTTATCATTAACAAGAAATATAGATTATTATATTACCACCCCCGCAGGAATAGAAGAAAAACGGTATATTCCCTGGGATTCCGATTTAATTGGAGGAATGGGGGATTACAAGGGCGTTCCTCTGGCTCCAGGCGACAGTCTGGTAGCTTATGTTTATCCTTTTCAGTCTTTCCTTGCAGGCAAAGTAACAAGAGAAAAAGTATTGAAAGAAAAAAAGAGACGCTACAGAACCTTCAATAAGCCGGGAACCTACAAGATCAGTATAGTCTATGAAGCGACACCTGAGAAATTTAATAATATCTATACAAGAGAAGGCGGTTTGAGATCGAATGAAATAACTGTTAATTTCAGGGAACCCGGACCAATTGAAAAGAAGATGATTGACGCAATGGAACACTCGCTTGGCGCTGATATTTATATATATGACAGGGTGGAACCAGAAGATGCTGAGATTATGTCCGAGTTAATAGAGAAATACCCTGATAACCCCCTGACAAGGCACCTGGAGCTGCGGGTTGCCAATGCCAGATACTGGGAGGGAAAGCTGGAAGAAGCTGCCGAAAAGTTCAGGGAGGTCAACAGGAAGTATCCTGATTTCAGGTATCATAATGTCCAGCTGTTTTTAGCCATGACATATCTGAAGATGGGAAAGAAAGAGAAGGCTATAGAGGCAATTGACACCGCTTTCAGGAACGATCCCGAATGCCGGGAATTACGCAGTCTTAACGAACTGAAGGCTGAAATCCTGTATGGCAAAAGAGAAGGTTATCGAAAATGGATGAAAGCCAGGGTAAAGGGGATAGATCTATTTAAGAAAGAAAATTCCGGTATTATGAAAAACCCACCTGAGGATTTGCTTCCGGAGGCTGAAAAGGTTTTAGGAGAACACTTTAGGACAAATCCCGATTCTTACAAACAGACGCCCTACTTCAATCCTGAAGATGACCTTATGGATTTCAGGCTGGGTGACCCTTACCCGGCATACCATCTTGATGTTCGGAAGGTTTATCGAATGGAAGATACAAGCGATTTCAAGAATGCTCTGGATTTTCGCAGCTGGAATTTGCCGATTTATATCGGTGATGAAAAGAATCCCAGGACTATTATACGAATGAAAAAATACATTGACGGGAAATGGTATCCAGGAGGTGGGGGATCGGCACAGCCTATTGTCGAGGTCAGGGAAAAATATCCGGGTGAGGAAGGGTATAAATACGCTCATTTAGTGAGCAGAAGTGATCTTAGAGAAATCTTTTTGATAGAAAGAGATGAAGAATTTGAAATATATATTCCAGGTCAGGACAGTTATAAAGCAGGATTATTCGGGCTCAGTAAAGACAGTGCCGGATATTATCCCGCGATACCGCTGGATCAGCTGGTTGGCCATATAAAAAGTAACTGGAAATATAGCGGAAGGGGAAAAGGGCTTAATTAAACAAGAGCTGGATAATAATTCGAAGATGCACCTGAGAATGGGCCTGGAAATATATAAACCTTTACAAACCTCGACCTACTTGAGAATCCGCCTCCCGGATGCTATAATTAAACAGACGCCATCCGATATTAATAACAAAAGGAGCTGCCTGTGATGAAGAAACTAACCGGCCTGTTAATAATACCCTTACTAATTACCGCTATATTGACCTCCTGCACCGAAGAGGAGGAAGTAAACGTTCCGGTGGATAACACCCCGGATGTGGAGATCACCTCCCCGCCTGACGGGTCATTATATATGTTCGGCGATACCGTGCAGTTCTCCGGGACCGCCACCGACGAGGAAGAGGGCGCTCTGCCGGACAGCGTGATGGCCTGGACCAGCGACCAGGATTCACTGCTGGGAACGGGAAGAAGCTTCAGCAGGAACGACCTTTCCGTCAATACCCATGTGATAGAACTGAAGGCGACCGACAGCTCCGGCAAGAGCGGGACCGACCATGTGACTATTACGGTGGAATTCTACGAGTTCGTCCCGGTCCCCGGGGGAACCTACGATATGGGTTACGATGGCGTAGCTGTTCCGGTTCATCAGGCCGCCGTGGATCCCTTCCAGATATCGGAGCTGGAAGTCCCCTACCGCCTGTGGGAGCAGATCAGATCCTGGGCTGCATCCAACGGATACATCTTTATCAACGAGGGACAGCCCGGCAACGATACGCCGCCATTTACCGACGAGCATCACCCGGTCACGGAAATCAGCTGGACAGACTGCGTGGTCTGGTGCAATGCCCTCTCCGAGAAGAATGGGTTGACCCCGGTTTATTACTATGCGGGCACCTCTCATACCCCGGCCAACGTCTGCAGAATAGCGCCGGTAGCCGGAGACAGCTGCGAAGTGGAACCCTCCGCCGACGGTTACAGGCTGCCCACCGAGGCGGAATGGGAATACGCGGCCAGGTATATAGACGGAAGCAGCTTCGAACCGGGAGATCAGCACAGCGGCTACAGCATCGATGCGAGTATATCAAACTGCGCCTGGTTCAGGGATAATTCAACCGACCATACTCACCGGGGAGGGCAGAAGGCCGCTAACCCGCTGGGGCTTTACGACATGAGCGGGAATGTCTGGGAATGGTGCTGGGACAGGAATGAACAGTACCCCGGGGGATCAATCCCGGCGATTCACTTCGGCCCGGCAGCGGGAGAGCCACGTATTATCCGGGGTGGAAGCTATCAGTTTGATCAGATCTACTGCAGGAGTTCGTTCCGGGGATCGTCTTCGCATTACAATACCAATATTGATATTGGGTTCCGCCTCTGCCGGAACGACTGATACTGCCGGGATTTCTCAGGCCCCGACCTATTTCTTGCTGTATAGATAGCTGTTCACCTTTTCGATCAGCTGGCTGGGGCTGAACGGCTTCACCACGTAATCGCTGGCTCCCACTTCGTAGCCGAGGCGCTTGTCTATCCCTCTGCCCTTGGCGGTCAGGAGAATCACCGGAATCCGCTTGGTCAGAGGGTCGCGCTTGAGCACCCTGCACACCTCGTACCCGTCAACCTTCGGCATCATAATATCCAGAATGATCAGGTTGGGCTGCTCCTTCCGGGCCTTGCTGATCGCCTCCTCGCCGTTGGCGGCGGTGACCACTTCGTAACCTTCGGCCCCGATACTGAACTCCATTATCTGGGTGATGTTGACCTCGTCGTCAACCACCAGTACTTTTCTCTCTGTCATACCTTCTCCTTCACTCTCTCTTTCTTATCCGTTTTTTCAGTCTCAATTTCCTTTTCTGTCAGATAACCCCGGAAGGAATCCAGCTCTTTGATCTCGCCGGACTCCCTGAATTCTTCTATTACCCTGACGAATGCATCCCACAGGTCGGGGTCGAACTTATCCCCCACGCTTCTGCCTATCTCCTCAACCGCTTCATCCACCGAGTAGCTTCTCCGGTAGGGGCCCTGGCTCAGAAGAGCCCTGAAAGCATCCACCATCTGGATCACCCTCGCCCCGATATAGGTGCCGGAGGCAACCTTTCCGTCCGGATAGCCGCCCCCCGAGTATTTCTCGTGGTGGCTCCTGATCATCTCCATAATCCTGCCGTCCAGCTCCATCGGCGCAAGCAGAGAGTAGCCGGCGCTGGTATGTTCTCTGAGTTTTTCCCACTCCTGATCGCTGAGTTCCTCTCTCTTGCCCCTGATCTGCCTGGGAACCATCATCATCCCCACATCGTAGAGGTTCATCCCCAGCCTGAGCGCGGTGAGAGACTGCTCGTCCAGGCCGGCCTTCTCGCCGATACTGACAGCCATCCTGGAGTACACGGCGATATTCTTGCTTCCCACGCTCTCTCTGAAATCGAGAATGGTTCTCATCGCCTCCCTGAGGTTCTCGAAATTCTCCGATACATTTTCGTAATTCTCCAGCTGCTTTAGCATATTGACCAGCAGCCCGCTGAGAGCTTCCAGCACCTTCCCGTCGAAGGGGGAGAACTCCTTGCCCTCCACATGGTCGCTGACATTAACCACTCCCACCACTTCTTCGCCGTCCATCAGGGGCGCCGATATGAATGAGTGGGTTCCGTAATACGCGGAGTTGTTGGCCATCCTGAACTGGTCATCCTCTTCTATGTCATTAATATGCGCCGCCTTGCCTTCTTCGAACACCCTGCCGGCAATCCGCTCTCCGACCCTTACCTTGGTGTTCTGAACGAATTCGGGATCCATCCCCTTGGCCGCCACCACCCGCAGGACGTTCTCGGTCTCGTCCAGGGCCATTATGGAGGCCTTTCTGGCCTGCAGGAACCCGGCCAGAGTCTCCACGATCAGCGACAGGAAACGCTCCCGGTTGAACCTGGTCGCTCCCACTATCCCCGCGGTGCTGCTGTTTCTTACCACCGTGTCCCTGATCGGAAGGAGTACGGTAAACCTCGCTCCGGCCTCCTTGATATTCTCCACCCAGATCCGTCCGTCATGCCATTCCACAATATCCTTGCATATGGCCAGTCCCAGTCCGGAGCCCCCGTGCTCCCTGGTGTTGCTGGCGTCGACCTGGTGAAACCTCTCGAAAACCGTCTCCAGCTGGTCTTCGGGAATGCCCCTTCCGGTGTCCTGCACGATTATCCTGACAGCGGAGGCTTCCTCCTCCAGGGCCACCTTGACGTTACCCCCGGCGGGGGTGAACTTTATCGAATTGGCGAACAGGTTGGAGAGCAGCTGCCTGATCATGGAGCTGTCCGCTTCGATATAGACGTTGGAGGCGGGAAGGCGCAGGTCGCAACCTACCTCGGCGCCCAGCATCTGTTCTCTGAATCCATCATGGACATCCTTGATGATGCCGGTAATATCGCATAGCTTCTTTTCATACCTGAGCTGCCCGGCCTCCATGGTGGAGTAATCCAGTATATTGTCGACCAGGCTGATAACCTTGTCGTTCTCCTCGCTCATTATATTCAGGAACTCTCCCACCCTTTCGCGCTCCAGAGATGCAAGATTCTGAATCAGGGTTTCGGCGTATGCCTTTATAGAGGTGAGGGGGGTCTTCAGCTCATGAGACACAATGGAAAGGAAATTGGATTTCAGCTGGTTGGCGCCCTCCAGCTCCTGCCTGCACTGCATCACGGCCGCCTCCAGCCGGCGCCTCTGTTCTTTTCCGGCCTCCAACATATTAAGCTGGCTGACCAGCTCCGAGCAGCTCTTAAGAAATGTTTCATCCAGGCTAATCCCGTAGTTGAAAAATCCCACCGTGAAAAAGCTTTCCACCTTGCCGCCGTTCCGGACCGGATAAATATACACCGATTCGGCTTTCCAGGTGATATTGGCGGGGACGAAAAGCACGCTGTCCTCACCCAGTTCTCCCCGGCTGAGCGGGTACCCGTTACTGCCGCCTCCGTTATTCCTGAAATAACTGAGGTAATCCTTCCTGGAGGTCAGCGAGGCCATCTCATAGAAATTATCCCCGCCGCAGCTGCCTGAACAGGCCCTGATTCCAAACCCCCCTTCCGATGAGAGGGAGGTCTTGATCATTGCGAAATCGGCCCGGTATTCCTTCCTGATCGCTTCGGTTATCATGCGGTATTTGTCAGTCAGGTTATCGGTCGATGAGATACTATTTATCAGTTTTTCCAGCCTATCCGACGATCCAAGCGAATCATCCCTGAACCCGGATTTTTCGCCGAACCCGGCCGCAGCCGGAGCTATAACAAAGAGAACCATCCCTGCCACGTCAAGAAGGGCTACCATCTGAGTCCAGAAGGAGGCGCTGGAAACAATCCCCGTAATTACCGCTCCCTGAATGAAGCCGGCTCCAGATATCATGGCGGCAGCCGCCAGCGCCGCCAGCGCGCCCTTTCCGGCCCGGTAACTCTTTTCCAGAAAACCGACCCAGAGACCGGCGGCCGCGAAGGTTCCTACCATCAGCATGACGCTCACCGGAGTCACCCTTATGGAAGAAAGCCATATATATAGAGCTGTCAGGGAAGACGAAGAAATTATCCCGGCCGGCATGATTTCCCTGTCGAAAAGAGGCATTCTGAACCCTCTCAGCGAACCGGCCAGGGATACCAGGACTATATACAATCCCGCCTGGCCTGCCAGAAAAGAGATCTCTCTCCACCCGGCGGAGAAGAAATTATTCACGAAGGCCAGCCTGGAGAGAACGATCAGGGCCAGTCCCGCTGCCGCCTGCCAGCCGATCCTTCCCTTGCCCCTGGCAAATCTCAGGTACACCCCTGCCGCGGACAGCAGCAGGATAACTATCCCGTATGAAGCCGTTCCGGAGTACCCGGAAAATATCCTTTCTGTACCTTCGATAATCAATGAAATATCTTTCTTCCCGATCTGTTTCTGAGTTTCTCTACAATCCTTATATAATCACCTGAATCCAGCTCCCCCTCATCGAAGAGCACATCCACGAAGGTTGCCACCACCGTTGAATCGAACTGGGTTCCGGAGTTATACACCAGTTCATCCAGAGCTCCCTTCGGAGTGAGCTTCTCCCGGTACGGCCGGTCGTTGGTCATGGAGCTATAGGCATCCAGCACCGAGAGAATCCTCGCGCCCAGGGGAATCTTTTCCCCTTTGAGCCCCATCGGATAACCTTTGCCGTCCACACGCTCATGGTGGAAAAGTATTATCTTGCTGACCATCTCCACGAACTCGAACGGCCTGATCAGTTCGGCCCCCCTCTTGGTATGTTTCTTTATCTCCTCGGCCTCTTCCAGAGTCAGCTTGAGGGCCTTCTCCAGGATATCATCCGCCACACTGGTCATTCCGATATCATGGACGCTGGCCACGTACTGAATAACCCTGGCTTCCTTCTGGTTGATGTTGAGCTTCTTGGCTACCTTTACCGCCCAGTTGACTACTCTCTGCCGTCTTCCCACTACATCATCCTCGTAAATCTTCAGCACGGAGCGCAGCGAATGCAGTGTCTGTTCGATAAATCCCTGGAAATCTTCGGCCATTCTGATTCTCTCTATCACCTTGGAGATCCGCATACTCAGGCTCTTGAGCAGGGCCAGGTCGTCTTCGTTGAAGGATTCCCCGGAGGTCTTGTTATTGACGTTGATGACCCCCAGTATATTCGATCCCACCATAATGGGAACGCTGATCAGGGACTTGGTCTCGTACTGCGGCCTGCTCTTGCCCTCGGTAATACCTATCTCCTCGATATTGTCTATCAGCATGGGCTTGCCGGTCTCCACCACCTTGCCGGCGATACTGCTTCCCACCTTTACCCTGGTGGTTTCCACTATATCCTTATCCAGCCCGTAAGCGTTCTTGATGAAAAGCTCCTCGCCCTCATCGTCAATGATCATTATCGAGACTATCTTGGCTGAAAGCACTTCGGCCACCACCCGGACCGCCAGGCTGAACATTTCGTTGATCTCACTCTCTATCTCCGAAGAGCCGGAAAGCAGCCCCAGAAGGTTGGTGAAATGATGCTCTTTCGGCAGGGTGAATGTAAATTCGGTCCCCTTTCCGATATCGCTCCTGACGCCTATCTCTCCGCCATGCTGTTCCACGATATTCTTGACAATGGCAAGGCCCAGGCCCACTCCCCTGCCCAGGCCGCTCCTGGCCTGGTAAAACCTCTTGAATATATTCTTGATATCTTTCTCGGATATCCCCTCCCCTTCGTCCCTTATACTGAACTTGATGGAAACCGGTTCCTCCACCGCGTTCACATAGATCTTCCCGCCGGAGGGTGAGAACTTTGCGGCGTTACCGATAATATTTATAAAGACCTGTTTGACCAGGTCGGGGTCGCCGTCGATACCCGGTATCTCCTCGGGGATGCTCTTGGCCAGACTGAGGCTCTTCTCATTCAAATAGGGCTGCAGGGATGATTCCACATCCTTAAGCAGATCAGACACATCGATATCCTGTCTCTTGAGACTCTTCTGGCCGAACTCTATTCTGGAAACGTCCAGAACCTTGTTTACCATTCTGATAAGACGCTCCGTCTCATTGAGTATTACCTTCAGGAATTCGCTTCTCTCAGGGAAATTACCCTCATCGGCATGTTCCATCAGAGATTCGACGTAAGCCTTTATGGAGGTAAGGGGGGTCTTGAACTCATGGGAGAGATGGGAGATATACCCTACCTTGAGCTTGTTCGAATTCCTCAGACTGTCGTTTTCCCTCTCCAGCCTGTTTACCCGCCTGTCCATCACCTTGTATAGCCTGCTCTTCTCAATGGCGCTGGCCAACTGGGCGGAAAGTATGGTGAGCAGTTTCATGTCCTCCTCCAGAACAGGCTTTCTCCTCTCCTCGCCTCCGACCATCAGAATTCCGACATTGCCGCGGCTGGATATAATGGGTACAGCTATAAATGAAGCGATGTTCTTCCGGTCCAGAATCATCGACGTTGATGCGGACCTGTGGCTGAGCACATTCTCGATTATCAGCCCGCTGTCGTCCTGGAACATCTCCCTGACCAGGGGGTCTTCGGTAAAGTTGCCGCAGATATCTTTATTGGTAACGGCCTCTTCGCTTATCTCCACGTAATCGAGGACCTCGTTCTCATTGGCCAGAAGCATTATAGCCGACCAGGATCTGTCCAGAAGGAGGGTGACCTCCTTGCAGACCATCTTCAGGAGCGTTTCCAGGCTTATCACCGAGTTGATGCCCAGGCTGATATCGTGCAGCCTGGTAAGCTCCATTATCTTGTTCCTGGACCTCTCTATCTTGCTTTCGGTACTCCTGAAAAATACCAGAAAGTTCTTGTAATAGGCGGTAAATACGTAGGACATCAGCCCCATGAATCCGGCCAGTATCAGGAGGACTCCCCCCATGAAATCCCAGTTCATTATGGAGGCGTGATCTCCCGGATAACAGGAATAATGAGGTATTGTTCCGGTCAGTTCCATAGCCGACAGAGCGCCCAGGATGGCGATGCTTATAGCCGATACAGCCACGCTGGTGATTATTGACGAGTCGATCCTGGTTGAGAAAAACAGTGGTAGCACGATAATGAACAGGAACGGGCTCCAGGCCGAACCGGTGAGGTAGATGATGGAAATGACGGTGATAATATCCAGCGCTATGGCGGCTCCGTTTGCAATTTTGTCGGAAAGGCTGTTCTGCTTGCAGGCGGAATTCTGAAAAACCGCAATAACAAAGTGAAGGAACATCGAGACCAGGAATACACTGGCCACCAGGTCCGAGCGGAAGTTGAATCCGGCCAGCTCCCTGGCCAGGTAGAGGATTACCAGAATGGTGGCAAGCTCTATCATTCTTATATTCAGAACATTTATCAGATCTTTATATTTAAGGTCTTTTTCCAATTGGCCCGCAGTCCTTTCTCCCTGTTCAGATTTCCAATATGGCCGGGAACGAAAGGCTCAGAGTGGCGCCGGTTCCCCGGACGCTGCTTATCTCCAGCCCTCCTCCCATTATCTCTATGATATTCCTGGCGAGCAGAAGCCCCGGCTCATCTATCCTGGCGGAGCTTTCCTCCCGCCCGTCACCGGCCCATCCGGTATCGGAACCATCCGTGCAGATGATATCGACAATCAGATAACCTTCCGCCGAATCGCCGCTTTCAGACCATACCCTGGAGGTAACCTCGGCGCAGACGGTTCCGCTGCCGGTTCTGGCCACACTCGAGAAAATATTGCCCAGCACAACCGACAGAGGATTTCTCTGGACAGAAATTTCGCACAGCTTCCGGTCAACGCTGTTCCGGATTACCTTCTCTTCGCTGCAGTATCTGGCGGTTACTTCATCGATAAAATCGGAGACATTGATTCTTCTTATATCTCCGGGTTCCAGCCGGCCCCTGGACGATCGAAGCAACTGCATGTACAGATATATAAGCTGCTCCAGTTCGTATATCGCTTCTTCGGCACGGCTCAAATAGTGGCCATTTCGCGATTGAGTGCTACCCTGATCTTCGCTGCCGCCCCTGATGAGCCCCAGGTAACCCTTTATCGAAGACAGCGGCTTGATAAACTCGCTTCCGGCCAGAAGAACCGCGGTGTCCAGAATCCTCCTGTACCGGGAGAGCTCCTGCTCTGCCAGTTCAATTCTCCTGTCTTCTCCAGACCCGGTGTCATCCTGGTTCCGGGAAAGATTTCTGGGGCCGGCAATAACCATCTTATACCCTCAAGATCGCTTTCTGATTGAGCTTACAATTCAACCCGCTCCCCAACGGAGCGGATTACTTCTTCAAGTATTCATGATGTCCGTCTCCACGTTGCTCTGCCGCCTCTCCCTGACCAGAACGCTTCCCAACATCTTCTTTCCGTATTTCTTCAGTTCGGAGGCGATATCACTGACCTGAGCGAAGTGTTTCATCGATTCTCCGCTGTTTTCTACCAGAGCGACGGTAAGCGACATCAGAGGCACCCGGTTCTCACGGCCCAGACGGTCCTTGATCTCCAGATATCCGCGCCGTATATCCTCTTCATCCATCAAAAGCAGAGAGCCTTTGTCGAATTCGTCTATTATCCTTTTTGCGACCCGGTCAGACTTTTCGAGAGAGGTGATTACCACAAAATCATCCCCTCCGATATGACCGATAAAATCTTCCTTGTTACCCATCGATTCCACGGTTTCCTTGATTATGTCAGCGAGAAAGAGTATCGACTGATCGCCTTTCTGGTAACCGTAGTAATCGTTGTATGCCTTGAAGTTGTCTATATCGATATAGAGGAAAGCGAATGACTGGTCCCTTTTCAGCAGGAGGCTGAGTTCCTTCTCAATAGCCTTGTTCCCCGAAAAACCTGTAAGTGGATTGGCGTCCTTCTGCTTCTGGCCCCAGTCCAGGACATTCTTCACCCTTAGCAGCAGCTCTTCGTTGGAGTAGGGCTTCACCAGGTAATCGTTGGCGCCATTCTCCAGGCCCTTCAGCTTGTCCCCCATCTCGCTCCTGGCGGTAAGCATTATTATCGGAATTTGACTTGTCTGAAAATCTTCCTTCAGCCGGGTACACACTTCAAAACCGTCCATCATCGGCATCATCAGGTCCAGAATAATCAAATCCGGGGAGACTTCCCTTGCCATGGTAAGCCCCTTCTGCCCGTCCCCGGCGCAGAAAGCCCTGTACCCGTTCTTTTCAAGCTGGTATTTGAGAATTCTCCTGATGTGCTCCTCGTCGTCAACCACCAGAATTTTAGGATATTCGTTCTTTGAATCAGCCATCTACTCTCCAAGAAATTGAATTTATCTTCCAGACCCCGTTGTACATACAGATACAACTGAATTTTCCAAAAGGGATAATTCGCAATTTATATGCCAAGTGGAAGCGCCTGCCGGCAAACAGCCCCCGTAGTGGGGAAAAGACTATAATCTTAAGCATTGCAGCTCTTTACAATGTATCTTGGGAAAGATTAAATCGGTTATTCAACAGCTGAAATGCAACAGAATTTTTGCATAAAGCTGATTTTCGGGCCAGGATATTCGATTATTATAATTACCGTTCAGGTCAGAAATTACGGTATTCCGGCGGCCGGACTCTATCTCCAGGATTCCAGTTCGCCCCTGGGGAAGGAATTCAGCTCCATTCCGTCGGTTATACCCGCTTCAATACGGTATCTGGCCGCGCAGGCTATCATGGCTGCATTATCGGTACAGTACTCGATCCCGGGCCAGGAGACCTCCACTCCCGCCCGCTTGAACATCCCGGCGGCGTACTCTCTGAGCCGTCCGTTGGCGGCCACTCCGCCGGCCAGGTATATCCTTTCCGCCCCGCTCCTCTCCACCGCCATAACCGCCTTGCGGACCAGAACATCCACGATCGCTTCCTGAACGGAGGCCGCGATATCGCTTATATCAGATTCGGTTAGCCGTCCCATCGATTCTACCTTCAGCTTGACCGCGGTTTTCAGACCGGAGAACGAATAGTCGCATTCCCCGGAGTCTATCAGCCCTCTGGGAAAATCGTACGCTTCCGGATCCCCTTCCCTGGCGGCCTTTTCTATATTAGGGCCTCCTGGATAGGGGAGCCCCAGGAGCTTTCCGATCTTGTCGAAGGCCTCGCCGGCGGCGTCATCCCTGGTTCCTCCCAGGAACCGGTACCTCCCTATCTCCTCCACCTCCAGTATCTGGGTGTGACCCCCCGAGACCACCAGCACCAGGCAGGGCGTCCTGAGCCTCTCTTCAAGGTCATTGGCCAGTATATGCCCCTCCAGGTGGTGAACCCCTGCCAGCGGCACCCCGCCGCCGTAGGAAATCCCCTTGGCGAAGGAAAGCCCTACCAGCAGGGACCCGGTCAGGCCCGGGCCGTTGGTCACCCCGATGCCGGCCAGTTCTTCCAGCCGGATGCCGCCCTTTTCCAGAATATGCAGATACAGCGGCAGAAGTGTCTTGAGGTGAGTTCTGGAAGCTATCTCGGGGACCACTCCCCCGTAATCCTCATGAGCCAGCTGGGTGGCCGTTTTCTGAATAATAACCCCTGAATCGGATGAATACAGGGCGCAGGACGTGTCGTCGCAGGATGTCTCTATCCCCAGATATATCTTTTCCATAATTCAGCTCCAGTCCCGCCCCGGCACCACGTTTATATACCTTACTCGGGGGGGAGCCCCGGGATTGAGCTCAACCCTGCTGACAGAGGCATTGGATATGGTCAGCCGGTGCATCATATCCAGCTCCATTCCCAGCCAGTGAGCCAGCGCCGGCTTGATGACATCACTGTGCGAAACAGCCGCCGCCCTCCGGATACCGGGGTCGGAGGAAATCCGCTCTGCAGCCTCAATAACCCTTTTTTGAATATCCTCCATCCCCTCGCCGTCCGAAAAGTCAGACTCTGTCGGCCTGCTGAAATACATCCTGAAATCAGGATCGGGCTCGAGCTCCCTGTAACTCTTTCCCACCCACCTCTGAAAAGCTGATTCATCCAGCCCGGGCTCACTGACTACCGGTACCTTCCACTCCGAGGCCAGGATCTCCGCCGACTCCATGGTCCTTGCCAGAGTACCGCAGAAAATCCTGTCAATCCCCTGATCCGCCAGGAACCGCGCGGCCAGGGCAATACCCTCACGGCCATTCCGGTTCAGAGGCACCGGCTCTCTTCCCATCACCTTCTTTTCCCTGTTCCAGTCGGTCTGTCCATGCCTGATAAGATAGAGAATCATGAAGGCGCTCCGTTCAGTTCATCCACGATTCTTACCAGCTCCAGAAGGTCGTCGATTTCATAATCGGCCCCTGACTTCTTGATTCCGAAGGTATCGCCATACCTGGCGAATACCGTCTTCATCCCCAGCTCCGATGCTCCCACTATATCCCGTTCCGGCCAGTCTCCCACCATCAGGGCCCTCTCCGGTTTAAGCCCCAGCTTATTGAGAACGGTCTCGAACGGTATCGGGTTCGGCTTTCTCACCCCGGTATCCTCGAAGGTCAGCACGATATCGAACATATGATGAAGTTTCAGATAACAGAGCCTCAGCCAGGCCTCCTGCCTGGGGGCGTCGGTAATCACAGCCAGCTTCAACCCCCTTTTAAGAAGTTCCACCAGGGTCTTGTTCACATGGGGATAAAGGACCAGGGCGGCTTCGCGGGCTCTCCGGTAAGCCACTATTCCGGCCGCCAGGATCTTGTAATCAACCTCTCCGATAAGCTCGATGAGAAGCTGGTTGAAAACTCTCTGATACTCTATCCCCTCCTTCTCATATATCTTGAAAATCTCCGTCTCTATTTCCTCGGAAGGAAGCAGCAGGCCCGCATCCACCATTCCCTTGGCCGCCGCCTCGATGGCGGTATTCTTCATCCTCACAAAATCAGTCAGGGTGTTGTCCAGATCGAATATTATAAGATCTATCACATCTTTCTCCTTGTCGCTTCTCCGGTTTGCGTTATATCTTTAAGCATGCAAAATAAAGAGAATTACCATAACCATGAAAACGGGGAGGGAAGAAAACCATCCCTGTTCGACAAAATCAATAATTACCTTCTGCTCTTTTATGCGGCAACCTGCTTGATTATCTACTTCACCCTTTCAGGAATTCTCTATATCAGCGGATACATCAAGCTGATCCTGATAGTTCCGGGGATAATTGCCATTGTTCTGCCTCTGGCCCTGCTCTCTTCAAGAGTTTCGTCCGTATTCACAGAAACCTACCGGCTGGGGAAACCCAACCAGGCAGTTCTGGGACTGGTAATACTCGCCAGTGTGAGCCTCACCCTGCCCGCCGACGCCATCGCCGGATTCTTCGAGCGGTTCAAGGCCGACAATTCAGATTATATCAGCTTCCTGCTCTCAATCAAGCCCAAAGGATTTCTGAGCTTTATCGCGGTCGCCTTCGGACTTGTGATTGCGGCGCCCTTCTCCGAAGAGCTCCTGTTCCGGGGGTTCATCCAGAGGATAATGGAACGGAACATGAAAAGGTGGCTGGCTGTTATTCTGGCGGGGATTCTCTTCGGGGCAGCTCATTTCGATCTCACCCTGATACCGGCCACCGCTCTGATAGGAATCTTCTTCGGTTACCTGTTCGTCAGAACCGGCAATCTCTTATACCCCTTTATCGCGCATGCCGTTTACAACCTTATCTCTCTTCTGAGGCTCCATTTCACCTCCGAAGCCGAGCTCAGGGAGGCAGGCACCACCTCCATCTCGGGGTTCTGGGTGGGCGCCTCGGTGGCACTGTTAATATACTGCATATATATTTTAGAGAAAATGAGCTCAGGCGCTCCTGCCGAAGGTGACGGCGGGCAAACCTAACCGGATTCTTCTCCCGCCGCTCCGGCGGCCCCCCTCCTGCCCTCTTCTCTGTCCACGAAATGAAACAGAATCCCGCCGGTTATGAACAGGATGGAGATGGAAGCGATGCTGATCCGGGTGGCCAGCATTCCGCCGGCGCCCGCCCGGGAGGCCAGCAGGGCCACCGCTCCCATCAGCCCGGGCCCTATTACCGCGGCGAACTTCCCTGTCAGGTTGTAAAACCCGAAATATTCGGCTGATTTCCCCGGCGGTATCATCCCCGCGAAGAAAGACCTGCTCAGCGCCTGGATTCCTCCCTGCACCAGCCCCACCACCGCGGCGAGGATGAAGAACTCTTCCCGCCTGGTCATTAGAGACGCCCCCGTTGAAACCAGCAGATAGACCGCTATGGCAATGTAAATGCCGCGCCTGGCCCCTATCCTTCTCCCTATATACCCGAAAAAGAGCGCTGAGGGGAACCCTATTATCTGGGTCACCAGAAGGGCCAGCATCAGGTCCGGGCTCTTCAGCCCTATGGACAGCCCGTAATCCACAGCCATCCGGACTACCGTGTCAACTCCGTCGATATAGAACCAGTAGGAAAGGAGGAACAGGAATATATGCCGGAGCTTTCTGATCTCGCCGAAGGTATTCCGCAGCTCGGAGAGCCCGGCCGTTATCATGCTGAGTCTTTTCTCCCTGCCGGCAGGCCGCTCTTCCCTGACGAATATTATCACCGGTATGGTAAAGACGGCCCACCAGAGAGCGACGGTCAGGAAGGAGTACCTTATCGCCTCCTCCGCCGAAGCCAGCCCGAAAGCAGCGGGGGACGAGACCATCCAGATATTCAGGGCGAAAAGAATACCCCCGCCCAGATAGCCGAGGGCGTACCCGAGAGAGGAGACGAACTCCATCCTGTCTCTGGAAGCGACCAGAGTGATCAGGGAATCATAGAAGACATTCCCGCTTCCGAATGACGAAGCGGCAAAAATATAAAGAATTATGGCGAGCAGCCAGCCTCCCTCGGCTACCGGGAAGAGAGCCGCGGTGGAGAGCGCCCCCATGTAAGCGAAGAATATCAGGAACTTCTTTCTGGCGCTTCCCCGGTCCGCTATGGCTCCCAGCGCCGGAGCGAGAAGAGCCACTATCACACCTGCTATGGAATTGCCGATTCCAAGCCTGGCGGTGCTCTGAGCCGGTTTCATGCCGGCGCACCAGTACTGCTTGAAGAATACCGGGAAAAACCCGGCCACCACCGTGGTGGTGAAGGCGGAATTGGCCCAATCGTACAGACTCCAGCTTATTACCGAGTATTTATTGCCTTCTCTCACCGGCCGGTCCAGCCTCCTCCGGGCCCGCTCATACAAACAGGGGGCAGCTGCCGGAACAGCTCCCCCCTGTTAAGGTACTGGAATTTTACCTGATTAATCCAATTCAGCGAGAGGTTTCCCCTTGCTGACTTCTCCATTATCAATTCTGATGTTAAATCCGCAGTCGGGGTTATTGCATACCCACGCTTTATACCTGATGGGAGCCCCATCTCTGCCGTAATCGGAAAGAGGGATCAGAACACCCTTTTCGCACTTCAAACAACCGGTAAATCTCTCTGACATATTCCCTGCCCGGTTCGTGATGACCGGGACTTTCACCTCCATCTACACTTTGGTCTAAACCTTTTCCCACTTCCTGAATTTATTATTGGTTCCCATAATTAACGGTTTGCAATATACTGTCAAGTAAAAAGTGAGGGGGTTATCATGAACCGAACCGACAAATTCCTGTTCGACAGAATGCTGGGGTCGCTATGCCGCAGGATGAGATTGCTCGGATTCGACTCCAGACTCAATCCGGAATCCGAAACCGGCCGCTTTCTGCTGAACGCCGAAGCGGAGGGGAGGCTGGCCGTAACCCTGTCGGTCAGAGAGAGCGACCGGCCGGGAAAAGAGCCTCTGATTCTCAGGAGCAGGGACCTGACCGGCCAGATCCTGGAGCTGCTGAGCCATTTTCCGGAACCTCCTCCCTTCAAACCTTTCACCAGGTGCCTGGACTGCAACAGGGAGCTCTCGGAGATTTCGGCCGAGGAAGCCAGAGGCAGGCTGCCGGACAGGATACCGGAAATATTCAGCGATTTCATGGAATGCCCCGAATGCGGGAAGGCCTACTGGAAGGGGAGCCATTACGAAGATATGCTCGATGAGGTAAGGAGGATAGAGGCACTGCTGGAGGAAGACAGATCCGGGGATTGAACATCCTGTTCTTTTACTGTTCCAGATACCGCCCTGTTATTAAATTCCGGCCCTGAAGCAGCATTCTCCTCTGAATTTCTTCCGTTCCGTTGCATGTCATACCCTGCCGCCGGTTTAATACCCCGCATCAGAGTATTAATCCTCTTTTCTCCGGTATAATAATGAATGGCGGCGGAGGGATTGAACGGATCCGGATAGTTCCGGCGGAGAGCAGCCGGGCCGGGAGGAACGGTTCACCGGCAGGACAAGAAGCAAAACCGGAACTGCCCCGGCCGGTTCAGGTCTTTTTCTCCTGCTTTTCCGCGGCGGGGAACAGGATATTGTTGAGGATCAGCCGGTATCCCGGCGAATTGGGGTGCCTCTCCAGGCGGGTGGGGGAGTCTCCGACAAAATGGTGATAATCTTCCGGATCGTGCCCTCCCAGGAAGGTGAAGGTCCCCCTGCCGAAATTGCCGTGAATGTAGCGGACCTCTCCGGCCCCCTTGACCTCGCCCAGGATAAGAACCCGGTTCTTGAGAAGGGACTTTCTGAATGAGGTGGTCTGCCCCATGAACCCCTTCACCACCGAAACGTGGTTCTGAACCAGCATGGCGGGAACCGGGTCGTGCCTGGCGGAGAAGTCGAACAGGGTAAAGTAATCGTTCATCTCACCCCTCCCGGCGGCGGTTTCGGTCATGTCTATATCCGAGAATTCGTATACGTAGGGATCGGTTATCAGGCTGAAGTTTTCGAAGGCGAAGCACCTGCCGTAGTCGAGTTTCTCGCTGTAGCCGGGGTCTATCCCGTCATGGTCGTATTCGCTTGGCACTATATCCACCCCCCGGGCCGCCAGGGCGATATCGAAGGTGTCGCAGGCGCTGCACATCGCGAACAGGAAGCCTCCTCTTCTTACGTATTCGCGGATCGCTTCCGCCACCGCCTTCTTCTCCTCAGATACCTTCTGGTAACCCAGGGAGGAGGCGATCTTCTCGAACAGAATCTGCTGTTTCACATACCACTCGCTATTGCGGTAGCTGGCATAGAACTTCCCGTACTGGCCGGTGAAATCCTCGTGATGGAGGTGAATCCAGTCATATTTCATAATGCCCCGGCCCAGGACCTCTCCGTCATAGATCTGGTCGTAGGGTATATCGGCATATTCCAGAGCCATCATAACCGCGTCGTCCCAGGGCTGCTTGTTGGGCGGGGCGTAAACGGCTATCAGGGGAGCCTTCTCCAGCAGAACCGATTCCATGTTTCCGCTTTCGATTTCCCGGTAAATCGTGGCTATATCATTTCCTCCCACCTCCTCTATCTTCACCCCCGTGGCCGCGGCCTCGGCGGCGGCCTTCTGATCCCCCGGAAGCAGGAAAGAGCCGCCGCGGTAATTCAGCAGCCATTTGGCCTGATTGCCCCTCTGCAGGGAATGATATACCAGTCCGTAAGCCTTCAGATGGTTAGCCTGGGAGAGGTCCATGGGGACCAGGTATTCCGCCCGAAGGCTCCGGCCAGACAGCAGGACCGGCAGAGCAAAAACGATTATGAAAATCCGGCTTCTCAAAGATGTTCTCCTTCCCGTTTGCCCGCCTGCGGCTCCAGCTGTTTTGCCAGCTGCATGTATTTTCGCCTGACCCTGTCCAGATATGGATCTGACGGGTAGCGGTCTATAACCGTTCTCAACAGTTCCAGAGCTTCCCCCGGCCTTTCCCCGGCTATCATGTCCGCAATCAGCTCCATACCCCGGGGAGCGTAAATGCTGTTGGGGTAATCCTCGCTCATGGCGGCCAGCTCTCTCTCCGCTTCAGCTTCTCTCCCGCCGGCAATCTTCAGCCTGCCGCTCCACAGAATGGCGTACGGCGCCAGGGGCGAATTGGGGTATTTTCCGGCAATCAGCGATAGGGTATCGGCAGCTCTTCCCGCCCGTCCACCGGCTTCCAGCAGGCTGGCTGAAGCTATCAGGTCCAGAACTCTGTTATCTCCGCTCCTGAGCCCTTTTTTTATCACTATCGCCATATCCAGGGCGTCGTTGGAGCTTTCTCCGGACGGCCTCTGTCTGGCCGCTTCGGCAAACTTCTCCGCGGCTTCTTCGTACCTGCCCGAATACAGCAGCTTCTCTGATAACCGGTAGAGCGCTTCCGAGGACACTTCGGGATCTCTCCCGCCGGCAAGTTCTTCAAGCTCTTTCTCGGCCTCCCCGCATTCTCGGCAGAGCGCGTAAGCTCTGGCCTTCAGAATCATACTCTCCTTTTTGAGGCCTCTCTGCCTCCAGCCCTCCGGGCGGCTGAGTATCCTCACCGCTTCGGACGGCCTTCTCCTGCCCTCCAGCTCTATCCTGGCCATCAGCAGGAGGGCTTTTTCCTCATACGGCTTGCCGAACCTGTGGTGAGGAATCTGAGATACGGTATTGAAGGCCTGGTCCATCCGGGCCTGATCGTTTTCCCTCGCCGCCTGCCTGAACATCAGCTCCGCCTTTTCCAGAAGAAACCGCGGGGCCATTCTGTTATCCCCGTACTCTTCTATGAAACGGTCAAGGACCGCGCCCTGGAACCGCTCGATCTCCCTGCCGGCCTCTCCGGCGCCGGCCAGGCTTAGAAGGGAAATAAATGACATATACTGAGATCCCTCCTCGCAGTCCGCCTCCCGGATGACCTTCGAAGCCCTGTCGAAGTCGCCGGATATGGCGAACAGCGCCGTCTTCATAAGGTCAGGCATGCAGGTTTGATTCCCCAGAGACGCGCTTATCGAATCGACTTTTGAGATGAGCGCGCTGTCCTTTCCGGCCTCCCTGTATATTTCGACCAGCCGGTCGGCGTTTCTTATGTTCTTCAGCGGTTTTCTCAGAAGCCGTTCCAGTTCGTCTCTGAATGCGTCCCGGGGGCGGTTCATCAGTCTTTCCCACCTGACGATCCTGCTCATGTAAACCTGATAAAAGGCGCCGTGCCGGGTTCCTTCGCGGAGAAGCCGCAGCGCCCTGTCGTACCTGCCGGAATCCCAGAACAGCTGCGCCACCTCGTCATAGAACTTCCCCTCTTCCGGCTCTACCTCCAGGATACGGAGCCAGACCTTTTCCGCCGATTCCGGGTCTCCCATCTCCATGTACACCCCTCCCAGAGCCCTGAGGTGGCGGTAATCCTCCCGCCCCCGGTCAATTCTCCTCTCCAGGAGGCCGGCTGCCTTATCCGGGTTCCCGCTCTTGACGTAGGCGGTTACCAGAAGCTGCCAGATAATCTCTCTTTCTCTGTCCTCCTGGTACAGCGGCTCCAGCATATCAACCGCCTCAGGGGCATTCCCCTCTCTGATCAGCCGTTCGGCCAGCATCAGCTTTATCTCTAGGTCGCCCCCCGCCTGCTTTCCGGCATCCTCCTGAGCGCCGGCGGCAAGGGCAAAGGATACTGCCACTATTACCGCCGCCAGAACGGCTCTCCTGTATATACAAGCTGGCCTGCAGCCCATGGTCATTATTCGCTTCCCTCCCTGATCCTCTCCGAAAGAGCCCGGAAATACAGTTTGATGAGCTCCCGGTATTCCCGCGGCCCCTTCTCACGCATCGCTTCTCTTATCATCCTCAGCAGCTCTTCCTCTTCCTTCTTGTCAGCCTCATATACTTCCTTCTCCCGGCCCCACACGAAATCGGAGCTTCTGCTGCTCCGCTCTCTCTTGTAATCCCGCCTGTTGATGGAGCGCTGGGCCTGAAGCATCCTGCTCAAAATCCTGTTTTCCCTGTCCATCAGATCGCTGTCCAGCCTCCCCTGCTCCATGGCGGCCGCCACGCTGTCCATCTCCCCGGAAAGCCCGGTAATGTCGCCCAGCAGGTCATCATTTCCCCCGCTCTCTTTCTCCATCTGCTTCATCAGTTCTTCCAGCCTGCGCTGCTTTGCCGCAATTCTTGCCATCCCGGACCTCTCCTCCATGTCAAGGCCGGCCCGGTTCCCGTTCATGTACATCTCCCTCAGGCTGTTATCAATGGAAAACTGCTGTTTCATCATTCCGGTCATCTTCTTTTTCATCCCCCCGCCGGAACCGCTCTGGGATGAAGAAGCCTTCAGCATCTCCATAACCGCCCTGTTAATCCCTGTCATCGCCCGTTCGGCATAAGTTCTCTCTCCAGGGTCTCTCATATTTTCTGAGGCGCTGAGAACCCTGTCTATACTGGCCGAGACCGAACCGAGCTGGAGGAATACGTTTCTGAGACTGAAAGCGGCTCCGCTGAATGCCTGGTGCAGGTTTTCGGTGACCCGCCTTACCGCCCCCTTAACCACCAGCTGCCTGTCGATCAGTTCCCGGCGGGATCTGCTCTTTCCGAAACCCTTCAGAACCTCCTCCTGTATCCTGGATGCCTGTATCAGCTCTCCCGCGGCTCTCTCCACCGCCTCCATCATCTTTTCATCCATCTGCATATTCATATTCATCTGGCAGTTTCCCATACAGGTGTAGAGGTTGAGCATATCCCCCACCGTTTTGCTCTGGGTACAGGTGGCGCTGTCCCTGTTCTCCCTGCTCATCTGTCCCGCCGCTTCCTTCATCAGGGAATCGATATCGGAAGCCCCGGACCTGGCAATCAGCTCCTCCAGCCCCTCCTGATCCTTCTTCGCAAACTCGGACAGCTCCTTCTCGAAATCCTCCGCCTCCTCTCCCAGCTTCTTCTGATCATCCGAGAGTTCGCTGAGGTCTCCGGTCCGGGAAGAATCCCGGAGCCGCTTCTGCTTATCCAGCATATCCTCCATTCTGCGCATCAGCGCCTCCATCTGCTCCTCGCGCCTGATATCCTTGAGGTACTTGATAGCCCTGTCCATGTTCCTCATCATGTCTTCCATGGAGCTTTCAACCTGGTCCATGGCAGAGTTGATTTCCTTCTCCGACAGCTCATCCATTATGCTGTTCATTCTCTCGATCATCTCGGCGAGCCTGCGGTTCTCAATCCGGGAAAGCAGATCCCGTATCTGCTCCAGTTTCTTTCCTATCTGCATTGATGTCATTCTGTTCTGCTGCAGGGTATTAAGCGATTTCTCGAAGCCGGAGACCACCTCGGAAGCCTTCTCCCGAAGCTCACGGTATTTCCTTACCAGCTCTTCCCCCTCCTTCTTCTTCGCCCAGTTCATTTCTCCTTCTGACTTGAACTTCATGGACAGTTCCCGCAGTTTCTCCCTTATCTCCTCTCCCTGCTCGTATATATCCTCCAGCCCGCTGCTCCGGTTCTGTTCCTGCTCCCGGTACTGAGCGTACATCCGGGAGAGCGAAGGAACCAGCAGATACCTGGTCTCGGTGCGGGTACGGCCCGGGCCGGTCAAAGAGTTGTTATCCAGGGCCTCCAGATAGTAGAGTACCCTGTCGCCCGGCATTATATCGATACCCTCCAGCGACCAGGAGTAACTCTCCTCCAGCTCATCAACCGGCGTTTTTCCCTGCCTGAACAGCGGCTGCTTCCTGAAATCCTTATCCCTGTCCGCTTTTTTATACAGCAGATTTACTTCCGAGAGCGCGAAGTCGTCATCGGCGCTGTAATGCAGATCGACCAGCATCGACCTGGGTAGATATTCGCCGGATGGCGGGTATTCTATCTCCACGCCGGGAGGAAGGTCCTCCAGTACCTCCAGGGGGTAGATAACCTTCCGCCGGCTGGAGTACCCCAGCGTGTCGGTCACCCGTACCGAGAAGGTGTCCCGGCCGGAAGCGGTGAAAGACACCCTGAAACTGCTGCCTCCGGTCCTCAGGGGCATTTCCTTCCCTGAAGAAAAGAGAATCTTTCCCCCCCCCAGGGGCTTGCTGGCCTCGCCCTCCACAGTGATTTCGGTTCCCTGCAGAGCGCTCAGCCTCCCGGCAAGCATATCTATATCCTGTTTTTCCATTCCGGTATAAGAAGGATACCTCAGCTCGGCTCCTATCCTGTTTATTACCGGCCGGCGAATCACATCCACCCTGGAGGTGTCTGTTGAACCGTCCTCGGAGCTGAAATAATATTCAAATCCAGAACCCGGATCTTCAAATCTTCTCCGGTAGGCCGCCATCGGCAGCCCCCCGGCGGTCACCGTATCCGGGCTCATCCGCTGTTCTCTCCAGATACCGTCAGCAGACCTGGTCCTGAGGAAAACATCCCCTCCGCCTGAACCGAACTGTATCCCCTCCACCTGCAGGGGGGTCCCTTCCAATATCCGGATATCACCGGGCCGGACCAGGATGTTCGATCCTCCCTCTGATCTGAAAGAGATACCGGGATCGGTAATCATAGCGGCCAGCTCCGCTGTTCCCTCCGGAGCAAACATTGCCAGCAGGATCATGGGAATGCAGAGCAGCGCCGCAGCGGCGGTCCAGCCAGGCCTTCCCTCTCTGATGAATGGCTTCCGCCGGTGAAGCCGGCCCAGCCTGCCCGCGGCCGCCCGGATGGTCCGGTCAATCAGATAGGGGGAATAATCGCCCCCTCCGCGTGAAAATTCTTCGGCGGAGCGGACCAGAGACCTGTAGCTTCCCGTCCTGGCGTCCAGAATCGCCGCCAGCCTCCTTCTTCCGGCCGGGCGGAAATAACCGGGGATAAAAACTGCCGCCAGAGCGGCCGCTATCCCCGCCCAGAAGAAGGCAAAGGAAAAGATGGGGAACAGGGTCAGCTCTCCCCAGAACGCGTGCAGGATCCTCAGCAGCAGAAACATGAACAGAGCGGCGGCTGCCAGCACCGAGACCATCCCCCTGATCAGGGCGCGCCTTCTTTCAGCGGCAAGCCTGTCCATCCAGCGGATGAAATTGCCTGTCTGTTCCTTTTTCGCCATCACCTTTCTGCCTTCTTTCCCTAACGGGTAAGAGCGTAATAAAGTATATTTACCGCCATCCTGACCGCCTGTTCTCTGAGTTCGGGGGGATCTCCATGAACCGGCTGATCCTCCAGCCCGTCTCCGATGTCGCTCTCATAAGTATAAAACAGAATAAGCCTGCTTCCGTCAAATACCCCCAGGCCCATCGGCGGCTTGCCGTCATGTTCATGGATTTTGGGGACCCCTTTCATATCGTACACACAGTGGTATATCGGATGGGAGAAGGGGACCTGGGCCAGCTTCCTTTCCGGGAAAAGCCTTCGTACCATCCGCCGGAAGGAGCTGTCCATTCCGTAATTATCATCGGCGTACAGAAATCCGCCGCTCAATAGATGGTTTCTCAGGGCGTTTATCTCTTCCGGGGTTAATTCCATGTTCCCGTGGCCGGTCATATAGAGAAAAGGGTAACGGTATAGCTCCGGGGAGGAAAGGGTTACCACCTTTTCGCTGGATGAGGTCTCAATGCCGGTCCTCTGCCTGAACTCGCTCAGCAGATTTGGCAGCGAGGAGGGATCGCTGTACCAGTCCCCCCCTCCCCCGTATTTTACTCTGGCCACGTTCAACCTGGCCTCATCAGGGACGCCTTCCCCTGATAAGGCAGGCGCCAGGATAAAAAGAGCGGCCGCGGCCGCTGTGATCATCTTTATCTTTTCCATGGTCATCTCTCTCAATGCTAATCGCTGCTGCCGGTATCCAGAGGCAGGTCTACCACCGCTTCCACGCCGGTTCCCTCTTCCCTGTTGCGCAGAGTTATCCCTCCGTCCATCTGGTCCAGCAGGTTCTTGCAAATTGCCAGTCCCAGCCCGGTGCCGGTCGTCTTGGTGGAGAAGTATGGCTCGAATAGCTTTCCCATAACCTGCCGGGACAGCCCGGCGCCATTATCCGTCACCCGTATAATACCCCTGCCTCCCTTCGCCGATACCTCTATCTCTATCTCGCCCTCTCCTTCGATAGCTTCAATAGCGTTCTCTATCAGGTTAGTGACGATCTTTCTCAGCGCTTCCCTGTCGGCCGGGACAATTGTGTCTTCTTCTCCTTCGAATCTTATCTCTATATTATTCATACCACGGTAGGCGGCGATCTGTTCCAGCATAAATCCCCTGAGCTCTATCCGTTCGATATTGAGTTTGGAAACCCTCCCGAAACTCGAAAACTCCGACGCTATCCTCTGGAGCACGTCGGTATGTTTCATGATAGTGTCTATACTGCTGTTGAATATCTCCACGAAACCCTTGTCTCCCTTCTGGTGAGCCCGTTTCATGAACTGGGCGGAAAGTTTGATCGGAGTCAGGGGGTTCTTGACCTCATGCGCGATCTGACGGGCCATTTCCACCCAGGCGGACAGTTTCTTTGTCTCTATAAGTTCGGTAAGGTCATCGAATACTATAACCTTTCCCATCTGTTCATCCTGATTGGAGAGAGAAGTTATAACCGCCTTGATAGTCCTTCTCTCGCCTTCCACTTCCAGAACGACTTCCCTCTCCTCGCTGCCTGCCGCCTCCACGTTAAACAGGGAGAAGAATCTTTCCAGGCCCTTCCTCTCTATCATGGAGGGCCTCTGCCCCACTATCTCTTCGTGAAGAATATTCAGGATCCTCTCTCCTGCCGGATTAAGGGTCATTATCCTCCCGTCGCTCCCCGAAGATATTACCCCGGTGCCGATATTGTCCATCACCGTGGTCAGGTATTTCTGCCTCTCCATCAATTTCTCCCGGGCAGATGACAGCGCCGATGTCATGGAGTTGAAAGATTCCACGAACTGGCCTATCTCATCAGGCGCTTCCGCCTCCAGCCTGAACTCCAGGTCGCCTTCCATAATCCTGCCTGTTCCCTCCCTGAGCTGAGCTATCGGCCTGAATATCTTCTCGGCGAGGAATACCCCCAGCGTAACCGCCAGGGCGAACAGAAGGGCCAGCACTCCCAGAAGAAGCCCGAAGGTCTTATCCTTCTCTCTCTGGACCAGGGCCGGCTGATAGATCATGGGAACCGACAGAACTGCCGGCTCGGAGCCCCTCAGCGGTTCCACCGGAACACTGGCAACCTGGTAGGAATACTCCCCCACCGACTCCCTGCTGATATCTATTTCGCTTCCCCCCAGTCCGACATCCAGAAAAAGGGTTGGCGAAAGCAGAGAACTGAGGAACCCTGCCGAAAACAGGTCTCTCTGGCTGGAGGCCTTCAGGACGCCCCTGTAATACAGATTCACATCCTTTCCCAGCACCCGGGATATCCCCTCCGCAAATTCATCATCCAGAATTCTCCGGTAGTAGAGGTACCCCTTACCCCCCGAAGGTATGGCAATGGGGATCACCACTCCTCCGAAAACATTGGGCGGAGCGTAGGTGGCGGTAACTTCCTGAAGCCTTCCCCCTTCCAGGAGCTTCCCGGCGTCCGGCTGCCCGAAATTACTGAGGGACTCATCCAGGAGAACCCGGTCCTCCGTGAACAGGGTAAAGCGGGGCGCTTTCCCTATGGATACATCCCTGATCTCCGGGCGCTTCTTTCCCTTGAGTATATCGCCGAGATACTGGCTCCCCGCCAGCAGCTCCGCTTCCGACATCAGTGAATGCTTCATCAGGGAAACCGCTCCCCGGACTCCGGTTCTTGCTTCACGGCGGGCCTCTTCCTTGTACCGGTCCTCAATGAACCGGTTGGAGAATACTCCCATTGCCGCCACCGGGATGATGGAAACCAGGAAGAAGGAAAGAAGAAGCTTCTGTTTGAATCCCAGCGCCCGCGGAAAATAAACATTGGGGGTAACGCTTCCCAGGAAGGGGAGTTTGCGAATCAGAAACAGAACAAACATTGAGAAGATGGTCAGGAACACTTCTATCGATACCAGAGTCGCCCACTCGGCGATTTTCCTTGAAATACCCTTAACCCCATATCCTGCCAGGTAGCCGTGGCCGTCAGAGCCGTAGAATATTGCCCGGTAAACCTTCTCGCCGGCTGCAAGCTCGAACCACTCTCTATCTTCGGCAGGCAGGGTTTCACCGGCGTTGAGATAGGGTGACGAAGAGGCCGCTATTCTGCCCGATTCAACCCTGGCTACCAGAAGGTCCTGCGGTTCGTCAACCCTTCTGGTCAGAGAGCCCTTCTCCCTGGCATGGAATATTTCCGGGGTCTCCGGCCCCGTTCGGGCCAGCAGTTCCGGGTTTTCATAAAAGTAGGGGATTTTTATTTCCACTCTGCCCTCCAGCCTTCCCTCGGCGCTGTAAAGGGGTGAAATGGAGTTAAAATAGAAGACCGTGCCACTTCCCGTTTCAGATTGTTCTCTCTTTACCTGGGTGCTCTGAGTAGGCCTTCCTTCTTTCTGCATCCCGTCCGTTATCTCCACCGGGATACCCAGCGAAAAGGTGGATACTCTCTCGCCTTCCCTGGTGTATACCTCAATGAGGCAGGGAAGATCGAATTTTCCCAGGCTGCTTTCAGCCCATATTTCGAAAGCCGCGGAGCTGCTCTTCGAGGAAACCTTCGAGCCATGCCTCCTGCTCTGAGATATATCAGCGTTGATTTCCGGCAGAAAGTCTTTCAGCCAGCTCTGCTCGGGGTGATTGAACTCGTAGGCCATCTCCCTGACCCGGTTCTGCTTCAACTGCTCGTAACGCTCCTCCGCGGTGCCGTAAATCAGCATGGACAGGGCAAGGACCAGGAAAAAGGAGGAAAACATCACCGTTATTATCTCCTCTTTCCGCAATATCGGGAAGATCCTCGCCGAGATAATCAGCAGAGCTGCCGCCGGGATGAACATCGCCGGATCGGCCCGGTGAAGCAGCACCAGCAGCAGAATTACTGCAATAACAGTCACTTTGAGTTCGCCTCCGCCCCACAGCAGTATAAGCCTGCAGGCGAATATCAGGGTTATGAAGATTGCGGATATTGAAAACAGAAGAGCCAGGTGAAGGGAAAGCCCCGGAAGGCCGAAGAAATCGATATCGAATCCTACCAGCCGGGGATTTGAGTTCACTACCACCCTGGACACCAGAATCGACGCCGCCAGAGTACCCAGATAGAGCAGGGCTGAAAGCAGCGCCGCCCTGCCGGCCACCTTCATCCAGCTGGCATCCCCCTGCCCGGGCAGGGACCTTTCCAGCTCGCCCGGGTAGAAGGTGCGGTAGACCTTAATCGCTCCGAACACGAATATCAGCATGAAAAATGCGGTAATAAGAAAATCGCCGGCTGTGCGGAGGATCCCGCCGGGCATATTATCCATGAAAATCGCCGGGTCGAACAGCGCGGAGGAATCCAGTATACGGGAGGGGATCTTCAACACCAGCAGAATATACCTGATCAGGGCCAGGAAGAAAAGGAGGGCCGCCACCCTGATAATAAGATTCCAGCCTCTGTTTTTTCTTCTGCTCATCTTTACCAGGTAACCGCGATAGATCCTGACCGCCAGTACAGTGACCGTCAGGGTCAGGAGAATTCCGGCCAGAAGGGATTTTCTTTCTCCCTTGCGGCTGACCATCCGGCTGAATCTTTCTCCCTTGACCTTTAACCTGGAGAGGGGAACTCCGGTGCTGGATATTACCTTTCCGTAAATGCCCATTTCTCCGCTGGGATCGTTGAATACTATGCTGCTCCTGGCGTTATCGCCGCCGCCCGCCTGGGCGGGGCTATCTTCGTCTCGGAAGTGGAAGGTTATCCCGGCGCCTTGCTCTCCGGACAGCTCCTCCTCCAGGCTTAACTTCTGGAAATAACGGTTCTTCATCATATAATTGATCTTTACCGGAAGATCGACTACCACGGTCCCTCCGGGGAAGGACAGAGCAGTGACCATGATGGTGTAAAGCCTGGTTTTATCAGTGAATGTGCGCACACCGCTGATATCCGGACCTATCTCTTCCAGGTATGAGGGCTCTCCTCCCCAGGCGATCCTCTCTCTCCCCCTGGAATAAACCTGAATACCCAGATCTGTAAGGGGCCTGATATCCTGCGCTTTCCGGGTTGCCAGGGAATCGATCTTCCTCATCAGCTCGGCCCTCTCCATCCTGCCTATTCCATCGAGCTGAAACTCTCCGGCCATTCCGCGGGCCGTTTCGGCGGTTTTGATCATCACCTGTTCTATATCAAGGAGTTTGCTCTCCGCCATATCATAGATATTCCTGAGACGTTCGGTCTCCTCCGCCTTCCATTCTTCTCTCCGGTAATCCGAGGGGTACATCACCGCCGCTATCCCCATTATAAGAAGAAGAGTAATAATAAGTACCGGGTCCACAGCTCTGGCGGGGGACCTGATAACCCCTTCAGCCTGCCGGTCATCCTCCCCGGAGGATACAATGCCTTCCAGAGTCCTGGGGTACCACCTCCGCTCTTTTACCGGCTTTCCCTTTCCACGTAATATCATCCTCCCCTGGGAAGGCAGAAGAATAAAAGCTATGAATCCCCCATCCACCAGGATAAACATCAGCCAGACCGGAGATGAGAGCTGGTTATTGCCAAGAGCCAGAAATGCGACGAAGAATATCAGGCTGCCCGCAATAAAGATAAACAGGAGGGAAAAAAAGATCTTCTGCTCTTTACTGTAATCCATAAGGAATCTTTCCGTCCTTACAGCGGGTTAAGTACGGATACGGCCAGTTCCGCTGAAAAGACTGGCATCTTCCCTTAATATTGTAACATAAAACAATTATCGCTATGATATTTTTTTGCGCGGGCAGGTTTTCGCCTCTCGCCCGGCATTCATTCCGCGGGCAGCGCTCCGCTTTAATGGAATTGCGGCAGGCGCCCGCCGGCGGTATCAGGGCAGCGCAGTCTCTATGCCCTTGCCTTCTTCTTCCTGGATATGCGGTTCTGCCACTCTATCACCACCGGGCTCGCCACGAAGATGGAGGAGTAGGTTCCAACCACCACTCCTATCAGAAGAGCGAACGCAAAGTCATGTATCACTTCTCCCCCTGCGAAGAACAGGAACAGAACCACAACCAGGGTGGTCAGTGAAGTGATGACAGTCCTGCTCAGCGATTCGTTAATCGATGTATTGACCATCTTCTCAAGGGACCTGCGCCGCCGCATACTGAAGTTTTCGCGGATACGGTCGAACACCACGATGGTGTCGTTGAGCGAATATCCCACGATGGTCAGGAATGCGGCTATTACCACCAGTGAGAGTTCCTTTCCGGTTATCGAAAAAATACCCAGGGTAATCAGTATGTCATGGATAAGAGCTACTATCGCTCCCACCGCGAACTTGAACTCGAACCGCCAGCTGATGTAAACCAGGATACCGAAAAGCGATATTATAATAGCCGCCCAGGCCCGGTCTTTCATCTCCTCGCCGATTTTGGGCCCCACCGTTTCGGTACGGCGGATTTCGATCTTCCTGCCGGGGAATGCCTTTTCGATCTCGGCCTTCATTTTCTCGGAAGCCTCCGACTCTATACCCATGAACGGCAGATTAAAGGCCACCCGGTTCTCCGTTTCCCTGGTGGCGGCGTTTACTCCGATCCCCTGATCCTTGACCGCGTTGACCAGGACCTCGGTATCGGGTATATTCCCGCCGGAGAGAACTACCAGGTTCCCGGCCTGCCCTTCGGGGGACAGGCCTTCGGTGCTCTCCCTTACCGATACCACTTCCCAGCCCGCTTCGGGGGCCACTGCGTTCACCGCCTCCAGCAGCCTGTCGGCGGCGATACCGGCTTCATCTATCCTCTCTACCTTGATAAGGTATTCATTCGGTTCTCCGAACTCCTGTATCTGGCTGTTCCGGAATCCCGCATTCTCCACCACGCCCCTCAGGTCATTTATGGAGACCGGACTATCAAACCTGATCTGGACCAGGGTTCCCCCCTCGAAGTCGATACTCAGGTCGGGGCCTCCATGTATGGCCAGCGAAATCAGCCCCGCCAGTATAACCGCGACAGAGATTATGAACGCCTTGTACCTGAAATCGACGAATTTAATGTTTGTTTCACCTATGAATTTCATTCTTTCACCTCAATAATTATATACTAAGTTTCTTGACTCGGCCGCTTCTGGTCCAGATGTTGAAAACCAGTTTACTGAAAACCAGCGCGGTAAACAGACAGCCCAGGATACCGATACTCAGCGTGGTGGCGAAACCTTTCACCGGACCGGTCCCGAACTGCCACAGTACCACCGCGGTTATTATGGTGGTCAGGTTGGCGTCCAGAATGGTGGTAAAAGCCTTTTCATAACCAGCGTCTACCGATGACCTTACAGTTTTATTCTTGAGAAGTTCTTCACGGATTCTTTCGAATATGAGCACATTCGCGTCTATCGCCATTCCGATGGTCAGAATGATTCCGGCAAGGCCCGGCAGGGTAAGAGCCGCTCCCAGATAGGCCAGCAGGCCGAACACTATCAGCAGGTTGAACAGCAGGGTTATGCTGGCTACCACACCTGAGAGTTTATAATATACAATCATGAAAAGTACTACCAGGGCCAGGCCGAGCAGAGCGGCCCTGATACCCATCCTGATGGAGTCGCGTCCCAGGGAGGGGCCTACCGACCTTTCCTCTATGATCTTCATGTCGGCAGGAAGGGCGCCGGCTCTGAGCACAATGGAAAGGTCTCTTGCCTCCACATCGGTAAAACTGCCCTCTATTACACCCTGGCCGCTGGGGATCTTACTCTTTATTACGGGGTAGGATTTAATCTTTCCGTCCAGCACTATAGCCGTAAACCTGCCCACATTCTTGCCGGTAAATGAGGCCAGCTGCCTGGCTCCCTTCCGGTTGAAGCTGAATCCGATAATCAGGTTGCGGGGGTTCTGCGGGTCCGATCTGGGGGTGGCGTTATTGAGGTTGCTTCCGGATACCATCTCATCCCTTGCCAGCAGGAACAGGAACTTTCCGCGCCCCGCATTGTTGGGAAGCTGGGTCCATTCCTCGTACCAGACGAATTCGCTGTCACCGGGAATAACTTTCCTGACCTCGGGCCTGGCCAGAGCCCTCCGCACCCTGGGGACAAAGTTCTCGTGAACCACTACCCAGTCCCGGTAGACCGAAAACAGCATCGAAGAGAAAGGATTCTCCTCGCTGGCGGCCTCCAGAGGAATCTCTCCGAGCTCCTCTTCGGTATCCGCCATAAAGACAGAATCGGGATCGGTGGCGGCCGAATCAACCGCCATCAGATCGGTATCCTCGAGAACTTCTTCCTCCGGTTCTTCAACAGCCGCCGTGTCAACAGCCGCCGGCGCGGCGAGCGAGTCGCCGCCCTCTTTCCTGAGGACCTCGTCTACTCTTCTGATCACCGCGGCCAGTTCCTTCTGGTCCCGCACCAGGCGCCATTCCAGCATGGCGGTTTTTCCTATCAGCCTCTTAGCCCTTTCGGCATCCTGAAGGCCGGGAAGCTGAACGATTATACGGTTCCTGCCTTCCTTCTGAATGGTAGGTTCCGCTACTCCGAACTGGTCCACCCGGTTGCGGATTACTTCCAGCGCCCTGTCCACCACGTCCTGCTTCTCCTCTTCCGGAAGTTTGGATTGGTCGACTTCCAGCACAAGGTGCATCCCGCCCCTCAGATCCAGGCCGAGCTTCAGGGATTTCTGGAGAAGCTTGTCGTACTCCTCGGGAGTCTCGATCTTCATGGCCTCTCTCTGCTCGTCTGACATGGTGACCACTCTGAAGGTCGGGTAGAGAAAGTAAAGCGCTCCGATAAATATCAACACCACAATGATTATCTTAATCCTTAAATCTTTTTTCACTTTTTACACACCTTGAATTAAAAAAACTATTTACCAAATATAAATAAAGGGATAACTCCCCCTTTAAGACTGAACTATTAATCTATAACAAAAAGACTCTAATAGTCAAAGAGAAAATGCGGGGTGAAATATTATAATATTAGCCGCTTCCAGACTTCAAAATGATTGAAAAAACCATTAAAATATGCTAATATTTAACGCAATAGGGCAGCTTTCAATCAGATATAGGGGGCTATAATGAAAAGGGCACTGTTACTCATTGCCATTTCAGGCATTATTGTATTCTCATTCAGCGCGGCCTCTCCCAGGGAACCTGATAAACAGGACAGGAATTTCATGCAGCCCGCGGATAACAGCACAATACTAATAGACGACAGCGTTCCACTTACTTATCAATCCAGCCCGGTGGATACATACAATATAGTAAAGTATGATTTCGACCCGGCCAGCTGGCAGGGGTGGACTTCCAGAGACATGCATGCCCAGATAGACACCTTCTTCCACGTGGATGACTTCTCCGGGCTGGGCGGCGGAGACTTCGGATACTA
>JAWODM010000078.1:0-33679 GCA_046483305.1 Candidatus Krumholzibacteriales bacterium
GCCATCGAAAAGGCTGCCGATAGTCAATGTATAATCAGGCCAATCGGTATAGGCGATGGCATACTTTGATGAATCCAGGGGATTGCCGTCGGAGTCGACCAGGCTGACCTTGAACTGAGCAGCCGTGGTACAATCGTACTGACTATCCTCAAGCATAATGTATACGTAACAGTCAAGAGTGGTGAGGAAAGCGGTTGCCTGCTCGCTGCAGACGGTTGCCGTCTCATCGTAGAAGATACCGATTGAGGGATTGGCAGGCACATCTACGGTGAGAGAGTAATCGGCGGTTACGCTTTCTCCCTCATTGTCTGAACATGTTACAGTGAAGCTGTTCTCTGCGATATCGCTGGTCATTCCCTTAATAACGCCGTCAGTGGTAAGTTCGTATCCAGCAGGCAGAGTAGAACCGGAAGCAAGCTCCCAGGTGTAGGGCGCCGTTCCACCTTCGGCTTCGAGCTGAACGCTGTATGGGGAACAGGTGCTACCTGACGCAAGAGAGCTGGTTGTTATTGACAGTTCTTCCACCGAGGGTGTCGGGGTAACTGTCTCCTCATCTTCTGAACAGGAAATAAACATACCGCTCAGAGTGAGGGCCATAAGTACTACGAGGACTTTACGCATATTGAGACCTCCTTCTCATTAAAAGTCCGTTTGTCCCCTCGGTGATTGTTTTCAGCAATCCGTATGCCATACTTGAAATACGACGGAATGAAGGCGGTTATCTGTTGTCATATAATAAATTAAGCCGGCAATAAAATTACGGGGATTAGCCGGGAGGCCCTTTTATCAAGTCTCATTATGCCATATAGGGTATTGCAATGGTGCGGAGAGCGCTATGGGGGTGGCCCGTTGCCTTAAGTGCTTTATTGTTGCGGTTTCCGGCTGATTCAGAGGGATAAGAGTATTGCAGCATGCAAAAGCAGGGTTAATTGGGCCCCACAATTTTCATTATGGCGAATTTGATATTATTATGAATTTCCTCCCGGGGAAGAGAACCGTCAAGTGTCACCAGCCGGCCCTGTTCGCGGTAATGGTTGATTACGGGATTTACTTCTTCCCGGAATACTCTCAGGCGGTTCTGAATAGCTTCCGGAGTATCGTCTTCTCTCTGAACCAGCCGCCCGCCGCATTCCCCGCACTCCTTCGCCGGCGAGCCGCTTTCCCGGTTCTGATAGAGTTTCCCGCAATCTCTGCATACATATCTGTTGGACAGGCGGGTAATGGATTCGCTGTCGGATATATCCAGTAACAGGCACAGATCGGGGGGATATCGTTCATCCAGTTTCTCTGCCTGATAAAGAGTGCGGGGAAACCCGTCCAGCAGAAGATTCTTGCCGATATCCTTTTCGTCGATGAAATCTAGTACCAATCTGGCGATAAGTTTCTCCGGACCTATTTCACCTTTTTCCACGTACTGTTTGATCTCTCTTCCCAGATCGGTCCCCCTGTTTATTTCTTCTCTCAGTGCCTCGCCGCTGGAGAGGTGATAGTATCCGAAACCCTCTCTCAGCCGGGCGGCCTGGGTCCCTTTTCCCGCCCCCGGTTTTCCGAGCAGTACGATACGCATGATTCCAGGGTCTCCTGCGGTTAAATCAGAAGCTTCCCGTTTTCCATGATTTTTTTGCCGTCAAGCTCCACATCAGGGTCCTTGACTATCCCGTCCAGGTGTATGGGCACATTCACCGTTCCGCCCATCGACATGTTGTTTCCCAGGGCTATATGTATGGTTCCCATAACCTTTTCGTCCTCCAGGATGGTTCCTATTATTTTAGCAGCGTCATTGGTTCCGATACCAAGTTCCGCGGTGTGGAAGGCCTGGGGCCCTGCCTCCGAGAGCTTTTCCCTTAGCAGATCGGCTTCTTCGCCCCCCGTGATCTCCGTGGCAAATCCGTCCTTCACCTTGATGGTAATGGGAGTTTTGCCAGCAAGGTCTCCGATACCGGCCATCGATCCATCCACCACGAATACCCCGTTGGACTTGTTCTCTTCAGGCATCAGATAAGCTTCCCCGGACGGCAGATTTCCGAAAGAGCCGCTCTGGTGAATCAGCCCCGTAGAGGCTATCGCTTTTATCCCCGCAATGGGAATGGTTATGTCGGTGCCTCCCGGAGAGGTGATATGAGCGGAGTCCGCCTCGGTAAGGATCTCAGTCAGTTTCCTGGTGCGGTCGGCGATTGCGTAGTAGTCGGCATTCAGACACCGGATCATGGTGTCTCTGGTAATACCCGGCATGGTAGCAACCCGGGCTCCCGCATCGCAGGCATCCCTGCGCGCGGCGGTGTGGGTCAGCGACTTGGACATCGGTATTATTACCACGTCGCTGTTTTTCATCGCTTCGGAAACCATTTCGGGCGGTTCTTCTCCGTTCCTGCTAAGAGGATCTATCTCCATCAGTACGGTTGTGGCTCCTATTTCGCGTCCGGCTTCCGCCAGGGCCTCGCCAATTTCTCTGAGCTCGGTATCGGTTACCACCAGAAAAGATTCATCCTCCTGCAGCTTCAGACAGTCGCCCGCCGCGATTCCAGCAGCCTTCAGTAATTCGCTGTCCATTCCTTGCCTCCTCCCCTATACAGGGTGAAAATATAAACACGGTCTGATAATTTTATCCTACTGAAAACAGTAGAACGCAAATGAATATAAAGTTCAATATATTTTATGATATTCTCGCCACGCGTATCCCCCAGAATCTGCAGAAATAATTATTAGACTTGATTGTTCGCGAAATCCGGTTTACAGGTAGATAAATGGCATGAACATAAATGACTGAGAGGAGGGGTTATGTTCAGGGACATTCTTCCGCCGACGTATCTGGCGATAGCGGTGATCTTGATTCTCACTATTCATTTTGCGCTGCCTCTGGCTCATGTAATGGAGATGCCCTGGAGGCTGGCGGGGATCATCCCCCTTGTTCTGGGGGCGTTACTTAATCTGGCCGCCGACAGTTCCTTCAAGAGGTATAATACTACCGTCAAGCCCTTTAAGAAGTCCACCACCCTGGTAACAGGAGGTGTATTCAGAATCTGCAGGCACCCGATGTATCTGGGATTTGTCCTTATCCTCCTGGGTATAGCCGTTCTGCTGGGGTCCCTCTCGCCATACCTGGTGGTAATCCTTTTCGCCGTTTTTCTTGAGTTCATATATATAAGAGAGGAGGAGAGATTGCTCAGCGAACAGTTCGCGCGGCAGTGGGAGGATTACTGCGAAAGGGTGAGGAAATGGATTTAAGTCACCCCGGGGCGCGGCAGCGGCCTGGCCGGCGCCCATCCCGGTCCCGGTTTCATCAGCATATTCGAATACCAGTCCGTTATTTATTGAATTTGAACGGCAATCCTGATCTTTCCCCGGGCAGGGCGGGTTATCCTCGTCACGGGGCCGTGAATTTACCCGGGGAAAATCCGGCCATAAAAAGCGGTTTGCCGGAATTCCTGAATTCTGATACGGTTGAAAGTTGTCTCAGAAGTTATATCATTAACCGGCCTTCCGGGTAAGGAGATGAATATGTTTTCGACCCGCACTTCCAGATTAATAATGATTCTGGTGATGATAGTATCAGTCATTCCATCCGCAACGGATGCCGCCCATGAATGTTTTGGCTGTGATGATTTAGCAAGAGTGAAAGGGCTTTCGGAACCGGTTATTTCCCCGGACCGGTCCGCTGCCGTATATGTCCTCAACCATGCTCCGGAAGGAGGGCAGGATAGCCTTAAGAATGATATGGATATATGGATAGTTGAGCTCGAGGGCGAATCGGAGCCCCGTCCCTTCGTATTCAGCGGCAAGCACGAATTCTCGCCCCGGTGGTCCCCGTCCGGTGACAGGCTGGCTTTTCTGTCGGACCGCGGCGGGAAAGTACAGATTTATACGATAGATACCTCGGGGGGCGAGGCGGAGAGGGTCTCATCCTTTGAAGGAGAAGTGGCCAGCTATTGCTGGAGTAGAAACGGAGAAAGATTTGCCGCGGCGGTCAGGGAGTCGGACGGTGAGGAAGAGAGCCAGCGGCAATACGATGAAATTGTAGTGGGGCAGGAGCAAAAGAGAGCCCGCCTGTGGACAGTAGATTCCCGCACGGGAGCGGGTGAAAGAATTTCAGATCCGGGAATCCATGTTCAATCTATTGACTGGAAACCGGGCAAGCTGGCGGTAATAGTTTCCGATGAGCCCAATTCTAATTCAGCCTACTACCACTCACGCCTGGAACTGCTCGACGAGGAAACGGGTAACAGGACCCTTCTCTCGAAAAATGCGTCGGGCCCGGTTGAATTTTCAGGCGATGGAGAAATGATCCTTTTTACCTATAAGAAGGCTCACAGCCGAATCCCGGTGACGGTCCCTTTTGTAGCCGTAATCAACTCTGATGGGACAGGGTTGACGCTGCTGGGGGAGAATTATCTTGGCACTCTGCGTTCTCCCGGCTGGCACCCGGACGGCGAAAAAATCGCCGCCATGGGTATGGAGGGAGTCAGAAGCAGCCTGGTATATATCTCTCTGGAAGACGGGGGGATTGAACAGGTAACAGAACTCAACATCCCTTATTACGGCGGCAGGTTTTTTGACATCTCATCAGAGGGGGAGATGATTGTAACTCTCAGAAGCGTTTCAATCCGGCCCCCCGGGCTCTGGCTGATCGACAGGAAATGGATGGGCCGGGATGAGAAAATGCTGGCGGATCATAATCAATGGCTCGCCGAAAGAAAACTTCCGGAAGCCAGGGCGGTTGAATGGAAAAGCAGAGATGGAACCAGGGTCGAGGGTGTGCTTTTTCTGCCGCCGGATTTTCAGGAGGGAACCGGGTATCCGGGTATTATCAGCGTGCACGGAGGGCCGATGTGGGCATGGTGGCTGGGCTGGCACGGAAGCTGGCATAACTGGGCGGTGCCGCTTGCCTGCGAAGGATATGCGGTGCTTCTGCCAAATCCCAGAGGCAGCCTCGGTTACGGAGAAGGTTTTGCCAGAGCCAATTTCGACGACTGGGGGGGAGGGGATTATGAAGACGTTATGGCCGGCGCCGACTACCTGGTTTCGGAGGGGTACGCCGACCCGGACCGGCTCGGTATATGCGGCTGGAGTTACGGTGGATATATGACCTCATGGACGGTAACCAGAACCGGTCGCTTCAAGGCCGCGGTAGCGGGAGCGCCGGTTACCAATCTGTTCAGTTTCCATGGAACCACCGATATCACCCCGGATTTCCTGAAGCAGTACTTCAACGGGATAGCTTACCGGGTTCCGGGAGTCTACCGTGGTCACTCACCGGTAGAATACGTCGAGGATGGCTCCACTCCCACACTTATACTTCAGGGAGAAGAAGACAGCAGGGTCCCGCCGGAGCAGGCCTATCAGTTCTACCGGGGGCTTAACCAGTCCGGGGTGGAGACAGAACTGGTTATCTACCCGAGGGAGGGCCACGGCTTCTCGGAACTGGGCCACCGCAGGGATGTTCTCAGGAGAATAATTAACTGGTTCGGGGAATACCTGCTTTCAGAATGAGAGAGTGGCAAACTATACTGATCAAATCGATAATCTGATGGGGCATAGCATTTGGGGGAACTCCAATCTCAAAATATCCCTTGAACTGGCTGCCCTTCTAAATTACAATCCCATTTTTCGTTCTCGAAATTATCAGCTCCGGGTGAAACAGAGGGAGGTGCCCCATGAGCGGCCTGTTCGGCGTAGTTTCAGAAGAAAACTGTTCCAGATACCTTCTCTACGGAACCGATTATCATTCTCATCTGGGGACATCTTTCGGCGGGGTTGCGGTTCTCGGGGAGGAGCTGAAAAGGCAGATTCATAATATTAATTCTGATCAGTTCAAGGCGAAATTCAGGGAGGATATCTTCAACCTGCAGGGAGAAATGGGTGTCGGAGTGATCAGCGCCTCCGACGAACAGCCGATATATATAAATTCCAAGTTCGGGCCGTTCTGCCTGGTAATGGACGGGTTTATCAACAATGCCGAGGAGCTTGCCGCGGAACTGTTTGACAGGGGCATAACTTTCAGTGAGCTGGGCCATTGCAGTGTCAATCACGTGGAGCTGGCAGCGAAATTGATTACCCAGAACGGGAGCATATTGGAGGGGATCGAGAGAATGTTTGATAAGATAGAAGGGTCCTGTTCGCTTCTGCTTCTTCACAGCGACGGCATTTACGCGGCCAGGGACAGGCGCGGTTATTCTTCCCTGGCAGTGGGCAGAAGGAACGGCGAGCTGGCCGTCGCCTCGGAATCGACTTCCTTCCTGAATCTGGAATTTACTCCGGAAAGCGTTCTCAGGCCGGGAGAAATTGTACTGCTGAGCAGAGAGGGCCTCAAGACAAAGAATAAGGGAGAAAAATACAGAAACCAGATCTGCGCTTTTCTCTGGATTTATACCGGGTTTCCCACATCGGATTACGAGGGCATAAATGTGGAGGCGGTAAGAGAGAGATGCGGCAGGTGCCTGGCCAGGCGCGACGGAGGAGTGAAGGCGGATGTTGTGTCAGGCGTTCCCGATTCGGGAGTAGCTCACGCGGTCGGTTATTCCATGGAATCAGGAGCGCCGTACCGCAGGCCTCTGGTAAAATATACTCCGGGATACGGAAGAAGCTATACCCCCACATCCCAGGATGAAAGAAATCTCATTGCCAGGATGAAGCTGGTTGCGAACGAGTCGATTATCAGAGGTAACAGGATAGTGGTTTGTGAGGATTCAATAGTAAGAGGGACCCAGCTCAAGAATTTCACAGTCAAGAAACTCTGGGAAGCGGGAGCCAGAGAGATTCATGTAAGGCCCGCCTGCCCACCACTGATGTTTCCCTGCATTTTCAATCTCTCTACCCGGAGTATCCGGGAGCTGGCCGCGCGAAGGGCCATCAGGGAGATAGAGGGAAGCGATATCGAAGATGTCAGTGAATACATCGATCATACTACCGGGAAATATATCCGGATGGTCGAACTGATAAGAGAGGACCTGGAGGTAACCACGCTGAAATACCAGACCATTGAGGATATGGTGGAGGCTATAGGGATGCCCCGGGAGAAGCTCTGCCTCTACTGCTGGACCGGGAAAATCCCCTGACGGGAGTTCCGGCCCCTGAAGCGGAGATATTTACCTCAGTCATGAACCTCCAGTTCATCCACAAACATACGGGCTATATCCTCAGATTCGCTTACCAGTACTATGCGCGTAACCTCTTCCCCCCGGTGAGAGCGGATTGCGTCCACGGTCGCCTTTACAATCACCTCTGACGGAAGACCCTGCTCAGGTTCAGCCATATCCGGGATTGCGATAGTATTTAGCTCCAGCTCCTCGGCCTTCAGGAGAGCCGAGGACAGGGCCTTCCTGATTGATTCAGCGGTCGCTCCGCCTTTGTCCTGATCTGCCGGATTAACGTGTATGATATTCTTACAGTGAAGCTTTCCCGCTCCGGTGGCCACAGCTTCGTCTCCGCTGATTCTGCCGGCCGCTTCCTTTTCTATCTGGCCCCCTCCCTCTTTTCTGATCAGCGCTCCCGCCCCGCTTTCCATACTGCCGGGGTTTATTATCGCGTCGGAGAAGACTCTGGTGACCTTTCCCTTTCGCACGCTTACCCCTATATCGCCGACCGTGGTCATGCAGAGATTTTCGTGCATGGCGATGCCGGCAAGAATGACCTCAGTTCTCTTCTTGAAGTCGCCTATGATCTTCCCGCCTTCTCTGGATACGTATCCCGCAAACTTGAATAACTCTTCGGGGGTTATCTCTCCGCTGTCCAGTTTGCCAAGTTTCTTCCTGAGAGGGGCAATCAGGGCTTCCACCTTAATTTTCTTGATCTTTTCTATGTACTTCTTCTTCCGTATTTCTCTTTCGTCAGGTTCAAAAAGCATCTCGTCTCCTCGCCTTCTGCCGGATAAATTCTCTGTTGATATTCAATCCGAATGTATATTATCGGAGGGAAGGGGTAAACTTATTTCTTCAACGGATGGCGGGGCGCCTGCAGGGGGACGCCGGCTTGAGAAAAAGGATCATTCCTACAGTTCGTTACGGAAATCCTCTTCTATGATCTGTTCCATTCTTCTCTTGTCCTCGTCGCTTTTGATTATTTCCCGGACGTGGTCGAATTCCTCTTTTACCTCTCTGCCGAACAGCTCTATGGTCCGCATGGTCTGTTTCCCGCTGTTGAACCGGCTGGAACGAAGCTTTTGCAGAAGCGATTCGTAGGTTTTATTTGAGGTGTATCCCCGCAGGGTGTACCTGGCGACGAAGGCGCCGCAATCGGCGCATTCTATGTATACTTTTATATATTCGCCCTTTAGAAAGTAGAGATTATTCCTGGTGGCCGTGGAGCCGCATTCTTCGCAGCGCTCTATTCTGGCTGTTTCTCTTTTCTCCCTGTATCTCAAAACCCTCCCCCTTTCTTCTTCCGGCGTTACCTGCGCCTAGAATATAAGGTAAATGAACATTACTACAATTATTATCGAAATGGCGGTAATCACTGATCCTCCCTTAATCATGGTTTTTACGTCGACCAGCCCTGAACCGTAAGCTATGGCGTTGGGAGGCGTGCTGATCGGCAGAATCATCGCCGCGGAAGCGGCCAGGGCTACTACCACTGCGCTGGTTTCCGGCGCCACAGCGGGAACTCCCACTACAATCGGGATCAGAAGATTGGCGGTAGCGCTGTTCGAAATAAATGTGGTCATCAGAGCGGCTGCTGCGGCGAAGATAAACAGGATCAGGAGTATTTCCATCCCGGAAAACGGTATCAGGCCAACGATCCAACTGCTCAGGCCGCTTTCTCTCATCGCTATGCCAAGGCTCATTCCCCCGCCGATAATAAATAATATTCCCCAACCCAGTTCATTCAGGTCGTCTCCGTCAAGGAACCTCAGCCCAAAGAACACCACGAACGGTATAAGCGCTACAATGGAGGAAGGTATTCCGTGCAGGCTATTGGTCAGCCATAGAGCGACCACCACCAGGAATACCGCCAGGATGAACTTCGATTTCCTGTCCACCGGTTCCCGCTCCCCGCCGTCCAAGCTTATTCTGTCAATTCCAGCCGGGAAAATCCTGCACAGGATAAACCAGCATGCCGCGATCAGTATTATCACCACCGGGATGCCCCGCAGCATCCAGTCTATGAAACTGATATCCATCTCCATCTGGTTGAGTATCCCCATCGCGATAGCGTTTGGAGGCGTCCCGATAGGTGTTCCGATGCCCCCTATGTTGGCCGAAAAAGGTATCCCCAGTATCAGCGCCTTTCTGAACAATTCATCTTCCGGGAAGCTCTTGACTATAGGTATCGCCACCGTGACCATCAATGCCGTGGTCGCCGTGTTGGATATCCACATGGAGAGGAAGGCGGTGGTGACCATCATTCCGAGCAAAAATACCGAAGGCCTGGTTCCCACCCTTGCCAGGATGCCCCGTGATATCCGTTCGTCCAGGCCGTAGCGGTTCACTGCCTTGGCCATTACGAATCCGCCCAGAAACAGAACTACCACCGGGTCGAAAAAGGGCGCCAGGAAAACAGCATACTGGTTCCCTGTCATGTTAAGGGGGCCTCCCTCTCTGGCCAGCAGAATTACTTCCAGTATCACTATGACGAACGAGGTTACGTAAAGCGGGAAGGGTTCCAGCACCCAGAGTATCGCCGCGGTGGTGAAGATGCCGAGGGTTATCCGGCCGGCTTCGGACAGGCCGGGGAGGCTGAGGCTGCTCACCGCAAAACCGGCGGCCAGCGCGGCTGTCAGTATTATCAGGGTCTTTATATTCTCTCTGGTGAGAATTATAAACTTCATGTCCGCTCCGGTTGAAATATGTGGTGAAAATAAAACAAAACCTGGAGAAGTAAAGTGAAAACTTGTTAATCGTCCCTGTCTGCCGGCGAGTACCTTCTGAATATAAGGTAGCCCGGAATCGCTATCATCAGGCCGAGAACTATTCCCCCCAGGGTATCGAGAGGCCAGTGAACGCCTGTATAAATACGCGAGAAGGAAACCGCGGCCGCTATTACTGCCAGAGGGATAAGGGCCTTTCTGTAAACAAGCCCCAGGAAGATAAGAGATGAAGTAATATTGGCGGCATGAGCGGATGGAAAGGAAAAGGAAGATTTGTAAGCGCGGGTTATCGCGGCCGGGGTGGTAATCCACCCGAAATCATCGTTCCAGAACCGCACTGAGCCAAGGACTTCGCACGGCCGGAGCCTTTGAAAGAGTGGTTTGAAAACCGAGCTGGTCAGCTGGTCGGAGACGGCCACTATCGGGATCAGGGCAAGAGCCGCCCACCTTCCCCGGCTGCCGCCGAATATCACCAGCGCCGACCAGATCAGAAGAACTATGATCCTGAAATTTTCGAAATCGGTTATAAATGGCATCACCCTGTCCAGGAAGCTGTTCGACAGGGTGGAGTTGATAAAACGGAATATCCTGGTGTCCGGGGAAGATTCAGTCTGAATTCTGCTCCAGCCTGAATTCTCCGCCGGTTGGCGGCTCAACCGGAATTCCCTGTCAGCCGCTTCTGTCGAGTCGCCGGCCATGCTCTCCGGGCGGGCCTCCGAAGCTCCGGTGGCCAGTATTATCATCGCCAGTGCCGCGATCTTGTTCAGGATTGGTTTCTTCAAGCTCCCCTCCCGCTGTAATAACTATACGGAGCGGGCAATACTCCCCGCTCCGTATTTATTAACGGGTTGGATTTGCTGCCCCTTCGCCGGGTGGGCAAAGGCCCGGTGGGCCCTAAAAGATAATACCTGCTGTCAGCCCGAAATAGTTGGCGTTATCGTCCGCGAAGACGATATGCACTTCCGGCCTGATTTCCCAGGTGAAAGATTCCGACTGTTCTATGATTATTCCGCCGCCGAAACAGATACCCAGGTCTATTTCGGAGTCGTCAACTTTCACGGTCTCTTCAGGAACGCCCGGGATATTGTAGTCGGTTTCCCATTCGTAATCGAAGGCGAACCGGTAGAATCCAAGCCCTCCCTGGGCGTATAATCTCTTGTTGCTCCCTTCGCTCCTGTTGAAGAAATACCTTACCTTGGGGACGAATTCTATCATCGATCCGGAACCATCAACGTTGTCTCCTCCAAAATCACTGTCGATGCCCCAGCGGTTATAGGTAATGGAGCCGCCGATATGGATATTATCCCTGTACTTCGCAAATCCGTCCATTCCCAGACAGAATCCCATCGTGAACAAATCGCCAAGGTCTCCGAACGGCATTGATAACCCCGCTCTGGCGGTGTATTCAATCCTGTCCAGCAGGCTGCCGCTGTCAGATTCGGCCTCCTGCGCCGCGGCTGCGGAGGGGAGCACAAAGGCGGCTGCAATGAGCAGAACGATCAGTCTTCTTGTCACTTCAATCCTCCTTTTACAAATTTCTGAACACGGTTCATTCCGGCGCTGAGCCGCGTTCAAGAGCTACCTTTTGAATTTATTCTGCAGAATGACATTAATTTCGAAATAATACAAGAACTGATTATTAAAAAATATTCAGATATTCTAACTTTCAGGCCAGTAATTAAACTGAAAAGGCCGGAGCCGGCGGGAAATGCATGTTCGGGCCAGCCGGCTGGCCGGGATATATTATGAAACTGGCTGATGAACTGTCTTTCTATGAACCTGCCGGTTTATTCCTCCGCCCCGGCCGGCTTCTCTTTCATCTCTTTGCCGTGCCGGGCTTTCCAGGTCCGGGTTTTCAGAATTCTTAATATCGATTCAGCCACTTCCAGCGACCTCAGCGCTCTGGAACAGGAGTAGTCGCTGAGATAGCGGACCGACGCTTCCCGGTCATCCCGGTAGAGCTTCAGCGCGGTTTTTTCCACCGGCCCCTGCATTTCGAACTGGAATTTCTCGAACTCTCCCCATCTTCCACGGACATAATCTATTACATTACCGTAATCGAGGTCGACCAGGTTGGCCATCAGCCCGAACAGGCATGACGCAGATTGGTTATCGAACTGGTCGACCGATTCCGGCATATTGAAATGGAAATCGTGCAGGTCCTGCTGCGGGTCCGGCGGCGAAACGGACTGAAATGGCTCTGGTATTTCGGTGGCGCATAGATACCAGGGCACGAAACCGCTGCTGCAGGGCTGGAAGAGAGCTCTCCATATTACTGTCCCGATCTCCCGGGGCATTTCTTCGCGCTGCTGAATGACAGTGGTCCGGTGGGTTCGGTAAGTGCATACCGGGCGGCTGCTGTTGCGGTGAGGCGAGCGACGGTAATCTTCCGAATCGTCCAGCATTGTACCCTCATAATGGGTTCTCATGATATCCATGGCGTCCCGCAGAGAGATCTTCCTGTCCGGCTTGACAGATACCGGCATTTTCCCGGCGTCCGCTTCCTCTAACGAGAGGGAGAAGCCGCGGTTTGCCATCTTCGCTATTATCCACTGCCGGCGGGTGTTCCTGGGGTCGGTGTAACTGCCCGGATCGGCGTAGGCCCTTGCAAAATCGAACTCCCCGTCGGTATCAGGATCGTACCATCCCCTCTTCTCCGCGTATCTTATCAGATCCGGCGAGCAGATAAAGTTGTCCCGGTCGTTCATATCCACTTCATGGATGGTGTAGGTGTTGGCGAGGGGTATCACCTCATCATCCCTGACCCGGCGGGCGGCGTACTGCTTTCCCCGGACCATCTGCAGCATCCATGCTTCTTTCCTTCCCACTATGTTCAGGGTTCGCCCGGAGCCCCGGTAACCGTAACGGTCCAGGAGCTCGGCGGCCAGCTGAACCGCCTCCCTGGCGGTTCTGCACCTCTCGGCCAGGATTATGCGCAGCCTCCATCCTATCCCGCCCTTGACCAGGCCGCCTCTCTCTTCAACCTCCTCTATGGAATCCTCCCGGGAAGGGCAGGCGTCGCTCCCCAGGGCCAGTCCCCATTCATTGACCACCGCGTTGGAATATTCAGTGCCGGGGGGCTGATCCCAGAAGAAGCCGTAGGTTTTCTCCGCCTGAGGGATACTGTTCCCGCTGACCAGCTTGATCATGGTCCCCTCCGGATGCTCCCGCGGGGGGATGTACCAGAGGAAGTCCTTGTAAATACCTGTGTCATCCTCAGTTTTAGCGAAAATTATCGAACCGTCCTCGGTTACTCCCTTCCCGGCTATAAAGGTGGTGCAGGTCAGGCCTGCCACGGGCAGAAGCAGAACGATAAGAACCGGAAGTGCCGGGATGATCGATCGCCTTGGATTTTTCATTATTTCTCCTCTCCGGAATCTCTCCAGCCGCCCCGGACGGGGCCGAATCCATTTCTAGTTCACAACTGCGGATTCTATCTAGATAATATCTTTTAAGCAAGGGCTGATTGCGCCGGGCCGGGCTGTTTCAAGCCACCGGCGATGTTAATGATCCCGGCCGCCCCTGGATCTCAGCTCTGTGATTCTTCCATATCCTTCAGCCGGGAATAGAGCTCTTCGACTCTTCCTGCGATGAAGAGGCTTCCCACGCTTTTTGCCATTTTTTCAGCGGGTGACAGTTTTTCCATCCTGTTCCGGTACAGATTACTGTCTCTGAGGTCCCTTATCTCCCTGCCGCAGAATTCCGATATCCTCCCGATGTAATTGTCTCCGGCGCCGCTCATGAATTTGTTGTAATCTATGAACAGGAACTGATTGCCGCCCTCCCGGCAGTATTCCATTATATTGCGGTTGTGCAGGTACCAGGAGTTCAGGCCCCCGGCGGTTCTCCCGATTCTCTTGAGCATCCTGATGTTCCGTACCGACCTGGCCAGGTGGGCTGCCACTTCATAAGGATTTCGGAATGAGACCAGCACCCGGTGCTCTGGCAGGTATCTCTTCCAGGCCCGGTAGGTCATGCAGGTGCGGGGATCCTTGAACCCCCAGCTCTCATGCCTGGAATTCAATTCGGCAATTCTCGTTTCCAGCAGGCTGCCCAGGGCCCGGGGGTGCTTCGAGAGGGAAAGGTCTTCGGCGGTCTTCACGATATCCGAGCTGAAGGTGGATATTCTGATGTCAAGCATAGCTGTATTATAGATCAGGAATTCCAGCCTTTCGTATTTGTTTCCTGCGTCGTAAGAAGCTTCCCCGCAGGGCTCCCCGCGCATATTTATTCCTGATTCATGCAGCATCCGCGATATAAGGGTGGTTCCCGATTTATGCATACCCAGAAGTACGAATATCATTTCCTCGCTCCTTCAATTTGTTCCCTTATTTTAGCCATCACCCTTGAAATACTTATCAGGCCGAATCTGTCAAACAGCGCTGCCAGTACCGCCGAATAAATGGCGAACCCCGCTATTATCCGGTATATGTTTCCTATATCGGCAAGTTTAACGGATATGGCCGGAATTATCGAGACGATCGAAAGCAGAAGAATGGTTATCATTCTCTTCCAGGGGAGCCATTCTCCAAAGGAAAGGCCCAGGATTTTCCCGGAGATGTAAACCTGGTAGAGGACATTAACGGATGATGCAGTAACGGCGGAGATTACGCCCCCCATGATTCCGAAATACCTGATCAGCACCAGCCCCAGCCCCACTCCGGATATCATGGAATAGATGTTGGCCTTTAATGTGTATCCGGTGTTGTTGCTGGCCTTGAGTATCGATCCTCTGGCCAGCATATACCCCAGGTAGATCAGAATGAATATCCTGAATACCGGTACCGCTTCCAGATATTCCGCGGTGAAAAGAAAGGTGATTATCTCGGTGGCGAAGATTTCGCAGAAGAGAATGACAGGTATGGTGAACAGGCAGTAATAGAATATGACCTTATGCCATAGCTCCGCCATCCGGTCTTTCCTCCCCGCTCTGTAATATTCCGCAATCCTTGGCAGCGCGGTGTTCCCGATAGATAGATATGCTATGTCCAGGGGTATCCGAAGCGTTCCGATGGTATAAACCGCGTACCCGGAAGCGCTGAGATAAGCGGTAAGGATGAATCTGTCCGCTTTTCTGCCTACTTCACCTATCAGTTTTCCTCCGCCCAGCGGAAGGGCATACCTGATCTGGCGAAGGGCCTGCACCCTGCTGATGCTGGATAACCGGCATGGGAAACGGTAACGAAATACCATATATGTCACCAGTACGGCCAGTTTCAGCAATCCATAGAGGATCAGCCCGAAAAGGATCATGGAAACATCGTTGTAGATGTAAGCAAACAGTATGGCGAAGGCGGTCCGGGTTGAATTGTCCAGCAGGAGAAACAGCAGCAGCCTTCTGGCTTCGCGCTCCAGTATCAGAAGAGTTTCGAAGAAAAAGGAGATGAAGAACAGTACTATGTATATCCCGGTGTTTCTTATTACCTCCGGGTCGTCCAGTCCCTTGATCAGAGAGGGGATATGGCTGGAAAAGAGCCCGTAAAGAACGGAAAAGAGAATCGCCACAGCCGTAAAGATATAGAAGGTCTGCGAAATCAGTTTTCTGTTGCTCTCGCCGTAAGAGTAGAAGTAATAGAGCGACTGGGTAATTCCCATCTGGAGCATGGCGGTAAAGAAGGCAACCAGCAGCATAGACTGCTTGTATATACCGAAATCGGTCTTGGAGAGTATCCTGACCAGAACCAGGGGCACCGCGAACATCAGGGCTGTGGCTACCACCTTCCCCGTGAACAGCGTGAACGCGTGTTTTCTGAGTGTGTATCCGCTCAATTCTTACCTGTCATTCCAAGATGGTTCCGTTCCAGCAAGGGCTTTCTTTCAACGGCCTTCCTTTTCGCCGCTTTACGGCGGAAACCCGGAAACTGCTGATATAATTATTATCATTCTTTGTGCCTGTTGGCAAAGGGTGTTTTGTGTCCGCGTATAATGTAATGATTTGAATAATCTTGAAGTTTGCTTAAATAATAAGGGGTTTTATAAATTTCTTCTTATCAGCTGTAATAATATAAATTTTATAGATGGCAATATTAACAATATTTCCAGCTTATAGATATTAATTGCACTTATTATTTGAAATCAAGCCCTGTTTTATGCAAAATACTATTAAAATTAAGAAAACATAAAACGCCGGGATAAGTATCCCGGCGTCTGGTGTGTTGGGAATCGTATTTAATATTAATTCCTATAAATAGATTTTACTGCTCCCCAGCTTGAGTCTTCAGTATCCACACTCCCAAAGAATGCTTTTACATTATCAGCGTAATGCCCATCAAATTCGGGAGAATCTCCATTATTTACATCTTCATGAGCTGCAATATGTATAGAAATGTATGTTGTGCTTTCTGGCAAATTAGAAGTAGTTAAATTAATGGTTTCCCATGTTTCTGGATTACCGTCTGTAATAATGCTTGTGCTTTCCCTAAATACATAATTTGAATGCCAGTCCTGAGGAAATGTTGATGTATCATACCCGAATACTTCCAGAATGAATTCCCTATCTGTATCTGTATCACCGGCAACTCTATTACAAGAATATTCCACTGAAAAGAAAAATGTGCCGCTAGCTATATCATCCTCAAATTCAGAACCGGTAACTTCTAATACTTGAAATAGAGAGGAATAATCAGCGCCTCCACCACTCTGAAGAGTACTTATAAAACGAACCATCTTGTTTCCCTCAAAAGGGGTTATCCCATTTTCGGCAGCAACAACTTCCGTATCGTCGTAACTCCATATACAAGTTTGGCTTGGCCAACCATTATAAGTATTGTCCTCCTCAAATCCACCATTACATAAAGGTAAACTACAATTACCGCAGGCTTGTAATGAATAGGAATAGAAAGAAATACAAAAAAGAAATATAAATGAAGCTGTTATCAACTTTTTCATTTTAGCCCCCAAAGTTTAAATTAGTGATTCCCTAATTCCCTATATTCAATATTTTTAATCTATCCCCCCCTTCTTTATAATAATCTTTAGCTATTAACTTAACAATTTAGCTTATATGATTTAAATATATTTGCAACTAGTATACCATAAACATAATCAAGGAGCAGGAAGCCCTTAACATCAACAATTTGTATAAGTTACATTAATATAAATTGTAATAGCAATCTGGATTAATAGATATAAGAACAACATATTTGTTACAAATATTTAGAATGTTGGGCAATTGAGTCCAAGTCTATAACGTTTATTAACGTTGTTGTTACAAAATAACCAAATTGTTACTAAGGAATGTCTAAATGAAGCTAAGAATAATTGATATTAAATGATAATTTATTGATGCAATATGGGTTTATTTAATTTAACCATAAAACGAAAGAAATAAATTCAGCTGGACAATGAACTTTTATAACTTAAAATATAACCTGAAGTAATGTTTATTTAAATGGTGAGCGACATTATGCCGCTGATTCAGTCGATAGTAAGAAATGTCATATATCCCGTCTACAGGGGATTCAAAAGAGACCGGGTGCTTTCCATCCTGGAAGAGCTGGAAGGGAACCAGTACCTTTCCGGGGAGGAGATAGAAGAGCTTCAGTGGCGAAAGCTTCAGCAGATGCTCAGGCAGGTGTCAGTTCATGTGCCATACTACCGGGAGCTGTTCAGAAGGAGAGGTATTGACGTCCGGGCTATCTCCAGCATGGATGATTTCCGGAAGATACCTTACCTGACCAGGAATATAATAAACGGTAATTCCAGGGCGCTGATCAGCGGCGACCCCCTGCGTAAGGGATTACCCTCCAGCACCGGAGGGTCTACCGGCACTCCCCTTTATTTCTACTGTGACCGGGGTTCCATACCTTACCGACAGGCCAACAAGCTGAGGCAGATGCGGATGGCCGGTGTCGATATCGGCGCCAGGCAGCTGAAGTTCTGGGGGCTGGATACCGATCTGGGCCTCGGGGAACGTTTCCTGAGAGCTCTGAGGACTTATTTCAGCAATACCAGGCTGATTTCGACTTTTGACATGTCAGACTCCCGTATGAAAAAATATACCGCCATCGAACGGTCCTTCAAGCCGGATTTCATCAGGGGGTACCCGTCCGCTCTGGTTCTGTTCTCGGATTTCTGCAAAAGGAATTCGGTGGATCTCCATAAACCGGACGCGGTAATTACCGGCGGTGAGACCCTTTATCCCGAGCAGAGGGACCTGATAGAGGAAGTTTTCTCTGCTCCGGTGTTCAACAGTTACGGAACCAGGGAGTTCGCCGATGTCGCTTTTGAATGCCAGGAGCACTCGGGCCTGCATGTCTCCGCCGATCTTCACCTGGTGGAGCTGATTCACAGCAGCGGCAGGCCGGCCAGGGATGGAGAGCCGGGGGAGATAGTGATCACTGACCTTATGAATATGTATATGCCTTTTATAAGGTACAGAACCGGCGATCTGGCGGTGGCCTCCGGAAGGAATTGTGAATGCGGCAGGGGGCTTCCCCTGCTGGATAGAGTCGAAGGGAGGAGTTTTGATACCATAAGGACTCCCGAGGGGAAATTGGTGGGAGGATTTTACTGGACCAGGCTCTCCCGGGCCGTTCCCGGGATCAGAAGATTTCAGATTGAGCAGAAAGCCCTCAACTGGATAGATTTCAGGATTGTTGCGGGGGAGGGCTGGAAGAAGGAAAACATTAAAATACTGAGAAATAAGATAAAAGAAAACTGCGGGTCGAATATGCATGTCAATTTCCTGCTGGTTGATGAAATTCCGCTGACCCCTTCGGGGAAGTCGAAGTTCGTCATCTCCGATAATACCGACCGGCTGGTTATTAAATCGAAGATACATAAGGCGAATGTCACCGGCGTCGAGCCGGAAATGAATGACTGCATCAGGATAGACAGGGAGATAATGAAACTGGCCAACATAGATGATTATGAGAAGGTGTTGATTGTGGACGCGACAAACGGGGCCAGGCTGGAAACCTTTGCGGTGGGGGATTCTCCCGGGAAGGGCAGAATCATCGCCTCCGGGGCGGTGGCAAATCACGTGAAAGGTGGGGACGAAATAGGGATAATGGCGTTTACCTGGTCGAGCGAGACAGGGGGAAATTTCAGCAACATACTGGTGGACAGCGAAAACCGCTTTGTCCGCTATCTGACTGAGGTTGAGGGGATGAAATTTTAGGTACCAGAGCGGACTTGTTTTCTTATGAGGCAATTTTATATATTAAGGCTGTGATGAGATTAGAATTCTGCCCGAGGCGGGATAGATGAAAAGGCTTCTCTTGAAATCCATGATAATGCAAGCCAGGGTAACCCAGGCGGACCTCAGGTACGTGGGGAGCATAACCATAGATGAGGACCTGATCGAAAAGGCGGACCTGAGCGAACAGGAGAATGTCCTGGTGGTTGATAGAACCAACGGTAACCGTCTGCAGACCTATGTAATTAAGGGGAGGCGAGGTTCCGGTGTGGTCTGCATGAACGGGGCGGCGGCCCACCTGGTGAAGGAGGGAGATGTTGTGGATATCATGACATTCGCCTGGACCGGGGACAGGAGGTGCCCCCTGTTTATCCGGGTGGATGAATCGAATCATTTCGCCGGGTATTTCAATGAGGATCAATCTCAGCCTTTTTATTGATCCGTTCCGGAAAGAGTCTGAATGTTTAAAAAATCCCTTCACCTTTTCAAACTATGGGGAATCCCGGTACAGATACATATAAGCTGGCTTATAATTCTGGTGCTGGTGACCTGGAGTTTCGCGACCGGATTTTACTCTGAGAGCTACCCCGGGGAATTTTCCACAACCCAGCTCTGGATTATGGCTTTCCTGGCCTCATTGCTGCTTTTCATTTCCATACTCCTGCATGAATTCAGCCATTCTCTGGTTGCCAGGAAAAACGGGCTGCCTATAGGGAAGATAACGCTGTTCATGTTCGGCGGAATAGCCCATATGGACAATGAGGTGGAAGACCCCATGGTGGAGCTGAAGATGGCATCCGCGGGGCCGGCGATGACCCTGATCCTGGCGGGGCTGTTTTATCTTCTTTCTCTGGCCCTGAGTTCGGTGAGGCCCGCCACGGTGGTGTTCGAGTCCCTGGTATATATAAACATAGTGATATTCTTCTTCAATATGGTCCCGGGGTTTCCGCTGGACGGAGGAAGGATTCTCCGCGCTATTATCTGGTACAGGAAAAAGAACATAGTCCGGGCGACTGATATTGCCAGCAGAATCGGCAAGTACTTCGCCCTTTTCCTGATAGGGCTGGGCCTGTTCAGCCTCATCTTTTCCGGTAACATAATTGGCGGGATCTGGCTGATGATAATCGGAACTTTCCTCAGGCACGCCGCCATGAGAAGCTACGGGGCGATTCTCTACGACCAGGTAATGAAGAGGCTTGACATCTCCGAGCTGATTCGCCGGGACGCGGTTACAGTGGAGCTGACTACTGATCTGGAAACCCTGGTCAGGGATTACTTTGAGAGGTACCATTATTTTTTCTTTCCGGTGGTTAATGACGGGAGGCTGCTGGGGATTGTCTCCATTAACGATGTTAAGAGTATCGATCCGGAACAGCGGCCTGATATGGAGGTAAAGGATATTATCAATACCAGATTGTCGGATTATGCGATAGGAATGAGCAGCTCCCCGGCCAGGGTTTTCCATCTTATAAACTCCGGCAGGTTTCAATCCTATCCGGTAGTCGACCATGAGGGCCTTTTCCTCGGCCTGATAACCAGGAGCGATTTTGAAGAAGCGATTCGGGTAATGATGTCGCTGAATAATTAACGGTTCCCCCGCAATTTGCTGAACCGGGCCTGGAAAACCAGCGCCTGGTCTGAGAGTAGAGTAAATTCATAAAATCTTTCTATTACAGGTACAGGCGGTGTTATGAAAAAGAAAGAGGATAAACAGAATCCCGGCAGTTGGAATGCGGCGCAGCGGTTGCTGGATCTGGCGGCGGATGAGCTGGAGGCGGCCCTTTTCGTGAAGGACAGGAGCGGCAGGTATATTTACGCCAGCCGGCCATTCCTGCTGATTGCCGGGTTGATGCCGGAAGAAACAGAGGGGGTTGCCGATCTCGAGATGCTGCCCAATGTCTTTCCTGCGGAAGCTCTGGACCGGGTTCTGGGGGGAGAAGCAGCGGATGTGTCAGTTCCGGGGGCCGGGCTGCGGGAAAGGCTGACGTTTGATTTTTCGCTCCGGCCTCTGTTTTCGCCGGAGGGCGAAGTAGAGGGAATAGCGGGAATCGGAACCAGGGCTGACAGCAGTTTCGGGATTTCAGGCGAGCTTCTTCGCTCCCGGGACCTGGAGGATGCCAGGGTGATACTCTCCCGGGTAGCCCATGACCTCAATAATTACCTGTATGGCGTTTCGGGAGTGGCCTCCCTGGCTCTGGAATCTGTTCCGGAGGGTAAATCGGTATCCTCGGACCTGAAGGAGATACTGGAGATATCCGCAAAGATTGGCGGATATCTGAAGAAGCTGCAGGAAATGACCGGGGATGGGAAAGCTGATTTGAGCAGGGAGTCCCTGAATGATATCCTCTCCGGTATAGTGGAATACATGAGGAAGGAGCTGCCCGATGGAATTGCAATAAGAGCAGTACTGCCGGATGAGGAATGCTACATCAGGGCGGAGAGGAAAAAGATAGAGAACGCCATGTTGAATATATGCTATAACGCGCGTAACGCGATAGAGGACCAGGGCGAGATTGTGATTAAGCTTACCGGAGTAGTCAGGATGACGGGCGGAAGGGAAGCAGAATATTATAGAATTGTCATCGAGGACAGCGGCCGCGGAATGAGATCCGAAGAGTGTGAAAAGTGCCTTCAGCTGTTCTATACCGGCGGTGCGGAAGGGGGATCTCTGGGAATGGGGCTTCCGGTCGCGGAAAGTATAATCAAAAGGCATCACGGAGAGTTGTCTCTCAGTACCCGTCCCGGGAAGGGAACCTCTGTGGAGATACTTCTTCCTGCAGGCTGAACCGGGATCTGATTCAGCCGGGATCACTGCGATTTCCAAAAAGCGAGTCTATGCTTCTGATAGTTTCTCCGGAAAGGGGGCTGCAGCCGCCCAGCAGGTGAGTTATCAATGTCATCCTGGCTGCATGTTCCAGTACCTCCACCCTGTTGTATGCTTCCATCAGGGTTTTACCCAGACAGACCGGACCGTGGTTTTCCATCAGTATGACATCAGAGTTCTCCGCAGCCTCAGCCGCCTCCTCTGCAAGGGGAGCGGAGCCCATGGTGCCGCCCGGGATACGCTGAACTTTTCCGAGAATCAGGTATGACTCCCCGGTCAGGGTGGTATCGATATTCCTGCCGGTGGCGGAGAAGGCGCTGGCGACCGGGGTGTGAGCGTGTATTACCGCGTTCACACCGGGGCGGCGCCGGTATATCTCCAGGTGCATCTCTTTTTCCATGCTTGGAGAAATGGGGACAGAAAGATTCTCTCCCTCCGTTGATATCTCACAGATATCTTCAGCGGTTAATTTCCCTTTATCCGGCCCTGAGCGGGTGATCAGGATCGATCCCGAACCGTGCCTGGCGCTGACGTTTCCTCCGGAGACGGTTGTCAGCCCCCGACTGTAAAGGCGCCTGGCCATCGCGGCTATTTCGTTCTTAAGATTTTCAGTCATTTTTTCCTTCTCTGTCCAAATTGTTTTCCATTGTTTTAATTATACAGCGGAAGGCTTACGGAGGTAAGAGAAAATTAAAGACACCGGCCGGAATAGTTAGTATGATGGCTGTAGACTGAGTTTTAAATGATAATCTGAAGGACGCGGAAGGGGCGGGCCGGGAAGTCCTGAAGGCCCGAAAGAACGGGAGGCAGTAGTGTGAGCAGAAAATTATTCTGGATATCTTCAGTAATTGTTTTAACGCTGGCGGCGGCCGGAGCGGTTTCTCATTCACACCAGCCGCGCTCCGTCCCGGAGGGGAAGCAGGGCGGAAGCGATCCTCTGATAAGGCAGCCGCTGGATTCTGTCGGATACGCCACTTCGCCGGATGAAGTTGAATTCATATTGCAAACCGCGGCCGGATATACCAGTCCGATTGCCGGCGGAGCAGGAAAAGAAGAAGGCCTTCCGGAAGGGGTAATGACAGGAGCAATCTGCCCTCATGACGATTATCTTTACGCGGGGCCCGCCTATGTCGAAGTAATGAAAAGAGTGAAGGCTCCGGTCACGGTAATCTTCGGGGTATGTCATGCCGCCCGCCGCAGGGGTATCCAGGAAAAACTCATCTTTGACAGTTATGATGCGTGGAAGGGCCCTTACGGGAACTGCCCGGTCTCTACGCTCAGGGACGAAATAATAGATGCTCTGCCTCAGCAGTATGTAATGATCAGTAACGAACTGCACGCCAGAGAGCACTCCATAGAGGCCTTTATACCGTTTCTTCAGTATCCGGGTTTCGCGGCCGGCGAGGGTGAAGAGCAGCGGAGAGGGATAGTTCCTGTTTTGGTAACAAGGTTCCCCGGCAAAAAGCAGGGAAAGGCCGCCGGCCTGATGGCCGAGGTATTGAGGGACCGGATGGAGGCCAGGTGGTGGACCCTGGGAGAGGATCTGGCAATTCTCATCTCAGCAGATTGTGTCCATTACGGCGACTATAAATGGGGAGGGAGAAATTACGCCCCCTTCGGAACAGGCATGTCGGGGTACCGCCGGGCGCTGGAACAGGAGCTGGAGATAATAGACTCATCGCTCACGGGGGCTGTTGATACGGACAAATTGGACCGTTTCAGGGAGCTGGTGGAAAGGGATGACCCTGAATGGCCCTACAGGGTTACCTGGTGCGGAGTATATTCCATTCCGTTCGGGCTGAGAACCCTGAGCAAGCTTTCGGCCCTGTGCGGCAGGCCAGGGCCCGAAGGATATCTGCTGCAGTACAGCACCAGCCTGGAAAAACCGCATTACAGCGACATAACCGGTGGGCTGGGAGTGACCAATATCAGCACCCTGCGGCACTGGGTCGGATACGCCGCAATAGGGTACTGGTAAATATGAACAGTATGAAAATGCCCGCGGATCCTTCGGTTTCAGTCTATTTGCAGCTCAATTTCATCGCCCAGGAAAGTATTGGTATCGGCAAGCCGGTTGGGCGGAAGCTCCAGCGCGCCGATAGACTCCGAATCTGATTCAACGAAACAGCTGGGAGGAAAATTCCTGAGTATCTTGATGATTCTGCGGTCCCGGTCCAGGAAGACTATGTCCACCGGATTTTTCATGCCCACCGTGTAGATAGCGCTGCAGGGCGATATCCAGAGGGCGTAGCCCTCCGGGATCCCGAATTGATTGATATGTTTGAGCGTCCTCGGAAAATTCTTGTTCAATGTCAGCAGGGTGTGACCCAGGAGAGTATGTCTTGTAAGGTTTTTGGCCGACATTATTTATTACCGCTTTCTTATACTTCGTCCCTGTCTATGTCATTACACTGTCGTAACCATACAAGAACCGTTCCTCTAATTTCCGCGGGCTGGCCGGAAGGGGACAGGCAGGTTGTCTATACTGTAACATCATTGATAACAGGGTTTAACCGCGGACAAATATTTTTATGGCAAGTCCGCAAAAACGGAAGGGGGAACCCCGGTTGGGAAATAATTACCACCCGGGTCCGCAGATTAAGTAAAAGTCACCTGAGCTTCATGAAGCTGTAGAGGGTAATTCCCGCCCCTTTATGGATATTCCCTTCAGTTCCCTGCGGCTCCCCCATCTTTCTTCAATTTATCGGCGAGCTCTTCGCCCGGATAGGCGAAGACTGTTCTGCTCCGGAATATGAAGAATGGTAATATCGCGCTTGCCGCTGCCGGTATGATGTAGGAGTGGTCAAAGATCGCAACCGCTATCAGAGCGGCCGCGATAGGTATATTCAGGGCCGAGGAAAGTATCGCGCTGATGCTTGCGCAGAGAACAGCGGAGTAATTCACGGTTCCCGGGGTTACCGCGAAAAATGTGTCCACGCCTCTGAAACTCCCGCTGCCGTTGTTCACCGCCTCGATATAGCTATTGGTTCCGTCTCCTCCCGCTCCGGGAAAGTATCTCAGAATTACCAGGCCGGTAAGCGCGGCCCCCGCAACCGGCACCAGGAAACCCGGCAGCACGGTGACCGCCGCTGTTCTGGCGGAAAGATAATCCAGGGCTTTCATGAACAGCTTCAGCAGCCCGGCGCCGGTAATACCGGCAGCCACCGCGATAACAACCGTTCCTGCCAGCTTATGAATTAATTTTTCAGATTTCATGCTGATGCTGATTCAACCTCCGCCTCCAGCGGATGCTGTTTACTCACGGGCTGTGGATTTATCCCTCCAGAAGCTCCAACATCCTGCTTTCGGCTTTTTTCATATTGTCTTCCCACAATCCCCTTTCCTCAATAATCCGGAGGTTCTTTCCTTTCGCTTCTTCCATACCGGGCCGGTCCACTACCGCCTTGATTACTCTCCCCGCCAGCTCATCGGGATCATTGCTCTCGAGGATGATTCCGTTTACACCGTCCTCTATCCATTCGCGGTTTGCCTCGAGGTCGGTGACCACCGGGAAAACACCGCAGGCCATAGCTTCCAGCAGAGATACCGATGTTGAATCTGAACTGGATGTGGAAATGTAAATATCGCTCTCCCGGAGTCTATCAGCGAGCGTCTCTGGATCGACTCTGCCGGAAAGGGTGAACCTGCCGGAGAGGCCCAGCTCCGAAATGCTTTTTTCGATCCTTCCCCTTTCAGGGCCGTCTCCGCATAATACGAAACGGGCATCCACGCCTCCCAGAATACGGGGAGCGGCTTCGACAAGAAGCCCCGGGTTGTAAACCCTGTAGAAATTCCGTGTGCTGATTATTCTGACCTGTTTTTTATCCAGCCGTTTATCCGGGTCGGGGGGGTAAAATATACCGCTGTCGATGCCGAAGTATATCTTGACCACGTCCTCGCCGGGCGCTCCCGCCCGGACCGCCGCTTCCGCCAGGCTGTCCGAATCCACGGTAATCAGGTCCGCCTTCTTTACGGCGTATTCAATCTGCGCTCTGTGTATGAAGTGTTTACGGTAATCAACCAGCAGATCGGAACCGAGGGCGGTAATTACCAGGGGGCGGTATCCGCACAATGCTCCCATCAGGCCGTATCCGCTTATGTAAAGGCAGCTTACCAGATCCGGCCCGAACTCCGCCAGTTCTTTCTTCAGTCTGGGAAGCGATGAGAGATAACCCAGCAGATTGGTGGGCAGGTACCTGCCGAGCCTGGTTACAGGGAATCCGGTTTCAGGAGTTTCTTCGAATGTGAACAGCGCGGCCTGGTGTCCCCGGCCGGAGAAGTATTCTCCCCAGCGCCTGATATGGGTCAGGGAGCCGTCGCCCAGGAGAGCTATCCGCATATCCTACCGCCTTTCAAAATAAAATCATTCCCATCGCGAGGTCAGGCCAGCTCCCTGCCTGTAGCGGCGGGAACCATTCGGCCGAATTTTACACCCTTCATGGATGTAAGGTTGTCGCAGAACTCCTTCACTTCTTTTATATTGCCTCTTATTATCTTTGCTTCCAGACAGTTATCATGATCCAGGTGTATATGAAGTGTGGCCATGATTTCTCCCGACCAGGAATGTTCCTTTCTGAGAAGAGACCTGGAGAGCTCTCTCCTGTGGTGGTCAAATACCATTATGAATACGGTTACTGCCTCCTCGCCGCTGCTTTCCCACTCATCCTCCACGATGGCCTTTCTTATAAGGTCCCTGATCGCTTCCGACCTGTTAGGGTAGCTCTTCTTCTCTATAAGCCGGTCGAATTTCTCCAGCAGGCTGTCCTTCATCGATACACCGAAACGGGTAGTTTCCATGGAAACCTCCAATTAGCAGCTTTTATTATCAACTGTCATATATTAAACTCCTTACGGGAGTGTAACACTGAAGTACCGGTTATATAAGAGTTTTTTCATACAGAAGCGCCTTCTTTTCGGAGGAGACCCTTCCGATGGACAAAGTGAGCGGAGCTGAGGAAATTTATAATATTCTCTTCCGTTATTACGGGCCGAGGGGATGGTGGCCCCTCATACGGCCAGGAGGGTCCAGGCCGGAGTATTTCGTAACCCTGGAGAGCCGGGAGCAGGTATTCGAAGTTGCGGTTGGAGCGGTGCTGACTCAGAATACCGCCTGGCGCAATGCTGCCGGAGCGGTAGCCGAACTGAACAGGACAGGAAATCTGAATCCAGGCCGGATACTGGACCTGGATCAGCGGAAGCTGGCAGGGATTATTCGATCTTCCGGCTATTACAACATGAAGGCCAGGAAACTTAAGGCGCTTGCCCGATTCTTTTCCGGGAACAGGGAGGTTACCAGGGATCAGCTGCTTTCCGTTTACGGGATAGGCCCGGAAACAGCCGATTCCATTCTTCTCTACGGATTCGGGGAACCCTCCTTCGTGGTTGACGCCTATACATGCAGGATTTTCAGCAGAATCGGGATTTTGAAAAAATCTCCGGAGTATAATCGCGTAAAAGAATATTTCGAACTGCACCTGCCCGGAGACCCCGGGCTATACGGGGAATACCACGCCCTGATAGTCGAACATGCCAAGAATTTCTGCCGCAGGTCTCCTCTCTGCGGCGGATGCCCCCTTGACCGGATTTGCCGGTTCGGCAGCAACGGGGCCTGATAACCGGCCCCGCATTCAATTTACAGGCGATTTGTGAACGTTTCTTGCGGTTAATCAGAACAGAGGGAGATATTAGATTTTCCTGCAGCGTGTGTGTAACTTGTTGCCGGCAAATCGGTTACAGGGAGATAATCGCTAGGGGGGTAGAAGTTATTGATGTGTATATCTCTCTGGAATAAAAAGAGTTAAGTAAAACCGGACATCGGAGCCGGAATCGATGGCAACTGAAAGGATATCTGCCACGCGGTGAATATTCATAACGCTGAAAGCAGAGGTTGATGAACGGGTTCAGAATAGAACATAGCCGGGGAAGAAAAGGAACCTGCCGGATATCGATGTCCGGCAGGTTCGGGGCTTCCGCCGCCCTGCAGCTGGAGGATAAGCTGAGGGAGCTGCTGGACGGAAATGCCAGGGAAGCCAGAATAAGTCTTAAAGAGGTGTCATCACTTTCCCGCGAGAATCTCGGAGTTTTGTTCGGGATGGCGGTCTCTTTCAGGGAAACTGGCGGCTCTCTCCGGCTGAGAGATATCCCGCCGGTTGCCGAGGCCGATATTAAGGTACTGATGGGACAGGATTACTTCGAACGGATAACTGAATAATGAACAGAGACAGGAAATCAGGCAGCGGGGGGATTGGAACTGGGAATCAGGGAAATACCCGGACAGATAAGGGGAACAGCCCCGATCTCAATCTGGACAGGATCAACCGGTTGAGGGCTGAACTGAGAAGGAAGGAGAGCCTCCTTGATGCTTGCCTGGAAATGGCTCATAAGATGTTCAGCCAACCCGATATTGTGCGGATCTGCCGGTTGCTTTGCATGGCCCTTTCCGGCAGGCTGGGAGTGGAAAAATCAGCGGTTTACCTGAGCCCCGGTGACTGTGGGGGTTTTAAACTCAGGCACGAACTGGGCAGTGGGACGGAGCCGGCTCCGGAAACAATAAATCCGGCCGGAGGGTTCAAGAGGTGGCTGGACAACAGGGATATTCCGGCCTATATGGATGATTACTACAGGTCCAGGGGTGGCATAGGGAAGGGTGAGGAAGGATGGATGGAAGGTCTGATAAGAGCGGGATATTCCTGGGCGGCTCCACTCAGGTCCGATGGTGAAGTGCTGGGCCTGGCGCTGCTGGGCGGGAAGGCCGGCAAAAGAGATCTTAAAGATCCTGACCCTGAACTACTGAGTGTAATAGTGGCGATCGGCTCCTCGGCGGCGGCGGGGGCTCTGTCTATTTCTGAAAGTACGGTAGATCATTCCGGCGGGCTCGATTTTGCGAGGTTCAAGGAGGAAGAGCTGGCCAGGCGTTCTTTCGAGCTGGACACCCCTCTGACCGTCCTGAAAAGCACCCTGTGGTCTGTGGAGAGCGGCACGCCGGGAGGGGACCTGATGATAGATATGGCCAGGGACGCCCTGGTAAGCCTCCAGAAGCAGATAACAGAACTTGCCAGTATTGCCGAACTGAAATTCAGGGGAACCGAACTGAACCTGAGCAGAACCGATATATCGGATTTGATCAACGATTCACTCAGAAAATTCATTCCGGAGATAGAACAGAAATCTGTTTCGGTGGATTACTCGGAAAAGATTCACAGAGAGGTGATGGCTGACCCGGAAAAGATGGAACTGGCTTTCACCGCTCTGATAGAAAGAATGGTCAAACAGCTGCGGCCGGCAGGCAGGCTGGAGATTATAAATTCGGTCAGCGAAACAGGCCCGGGGCGGGAGGAGGGCGCCGAGATAAGGGGATGGGATAATGGCGGGATGAAAGAGGCCGGAAAGGTGGCGGACCCTCTGGATAGAGAGCTTGCGGATATCGGGGCGGGTGGCTGGGTTACCATAAGAATCCTTGCTGATACCGAAAACCCCAACTTGCCTGAGTCTTTGATATCAGGAAGGGGCTCTTACGGAAATGCGGAAGATGGGCCTCTCATGACAGCGCAGAAAATAATCTCCGAGCACGGGGGAGGGGTGTTTCTTAACACAGCCGCAGACGGAAGGGCCGTTATTTCGATATGGTTGCCGGCATTATTCTGAGAATGATATCCGGACTCATCTGCAGATTGTAATTAACAAAAGCAGAGGCGTTCATTAAAAAGGCAGAAGCAGCAAGATGCGCCGCTTCCGCCTTCTCTGATTTCAGTCTTTACGGAAGATAACTACTCTTCCTTTTTCCCCTTGCCTTCTTCCTTTCCGGCCACCCGCATCGATTCGATGATAACCTTTTTGACCGGCTGGTGCATCCCGTCCTTCATCCTGGCTTCCACTTTTCCTATCTTATCGATAGTCTCCTGTCCTTCTACTACCTTGCCGAAGACCGCGTATCCGTACTGAGATTCGCCCTTGTGGTCAAGGGCCGGGTTGTCCTTCAGATTAATGAAGAACTGGCTGGTAGCGCTGTTTATCTCGTTGGTTCGGGCCATCGATATGGTGTACCTGTCGTTTTTCAGCCCGTTGTCAGCTTCATTCTTGATTGGGGCGGCAGTCTCCTTCTTGATATTGTCGACGGTATACCCTCCGCCCTGAAGTACGAAACCTTTTTCGACCCTGTGTATGAGGGTTTCATCGTAGAATTTGCTATTTACGTAGTACAGGAAGTTTTCAACCGTTATGGGAGCCTTTTCCGGATACAGCTCCAGGGTGAATTCCCCCTTGTTTGTCACCACGTGTACTCTCGGATTGTCCTTGGCCGCGGCGTCCAGAGCAACCGCGAACAGAGGGAGGGCCAGAGCAATGGAAAGCACGGAAATAATCAGCTTATTCAGCATATTAACAACCTCCTCTTGGGTTAATGCCAACAGAATTCCAAATTATCGCCTGAATTTAATTTATCATTTACGGGGATAAAGGTCAACCGATATCCGGGTACTGGCGGGAATAGGAACAGAGATCATGACCCACCTCCTGCTCTAAGGAAGCTTCTTTGTTTTGGGGAGGGGGAGTGGGCGGCTCTTCGGGGGGCGGTGGAGTCTGTGCGGGGTGGCGGGGAAGAAAAAGAAGAAGAACAACAGGAAACTTTATTTATATAAACCCCAACATTTTCAAAAGTTTTTTTCTTTTAAAATATTCCCCTCTTCTGATAAGATAACATTAATAAATGTAAGATATAGTTTTTCACAGGGATGTAATGATATGGCAAAAACAATTTCATATGAACATGTTGATGTTTTTACCAGCAAGGCTTTCAGGGGGAACCAGCTGGCGGTTTTCCAGCGCGCCGGAAAACTTACTCAGAAGCAGATGCAGCTGATAGCCCGGGAGATCAATTTCTCCGAATCGGTGTTCATCTCAGGGTCCTCCCATAGGGATGTGGACGGAAAACTAAGGATATTCACCCCTGCCGAGGAGATCCCTTTCGCGGGGCATCCCGTTCTGGGGGCGGCTTTTGTGATACTGAACCATAAAAAGGGGAGAAAGCCGTCGGAGATTACCCTGGAGCTTAATTCAGGCATAATAAGCACGGAAATAAAGAAGACAGACAGTACATACAGGATATCGATGTATCAGCCTCTGCCGGAGTTCGGGTCGGCTCTTCAGAACAGGGGACAGGTAGCCAAGGCTTTAGGGCTGGGCAGAATGGAGCTGACCGGGGGCGGGGTTGTTTCCAACGGGCTCTCCTTCCTGATTGTGGAGGCGGAAAGCGAAGAGTCGGTTAAGAACGCGAAGCTCAATACCGAAAAAGCGTTTAATATCGCATCCCGGTACAATGTCTGCGGGATATACCTGTTTTCCCGGGTGGAGAAGAAGAAGGTGGATATACATGCCCGCTTTTTCGCCCCCTCCCTTTCGGTGACAGAGGATGCGGCCACAGGTTCCGCCGCCGGGGCCATGGGTGGATATTTGGCCAGACTGCGTAAGTTTCCGCGCCAGGCAAAGTGGATGATAGAGCAGGGAGTCGAAATGAAGAGGAGAAGTTCGATAAGGGTGGATGTTACCTGCGACAGGGGATTGCTGGATACTGTGAAGGTCACCGGTACCGTCGCTTATGTTGGTGAAGGCAGGATAATGCTGCCGTAGAATTATGGAAAATATTAAATGGATGATGAAATTTTCCTGTTTCAGGGAAGAACTTTGAAGAATTTAATAATGTCCGTGTTTATTAGAAATAGTTGTTTATTTTTTCAGTAATTTATGGTATTATATAAAAGTCGGGTTCATTTTTATTTATACCGGGAAAGGTACTGAGAAGGCGGCCCGTGTGACCCTTTCATTGGTTCTCTTTTCCGGTGTTTTTTTATCTTCTGATTTATATTTTATTTGCTTACAGCGAGATATAAGAAACCCCGCAACCATGGGAAGCTGCGGGGTTTCCTGCTGATCTAATCTGTAATCTCCTTTATTTCAGGTATTTCTCGAACCAGCCGTGAATGGTGCCCCACCACAGCTCGGCGTTGAGAGGTTTCCTCACGAAGTGGTCCTCGTCCGGGTAGTACAGCAGTCTGGATTCCACGCCCTGGCGCTGAAGCGCGGTGAACAGCTGCAGCCCCTGAGTATAGGGTACCCTGAAATCATTCTCGCCGTGAACAACCAGGCAGGGGGTCTTGAAGTTCGCGGCATATGTACTGGGGGAGAATTTGCGGTACATTTCCGGATTCTCCCAGGGGGTTCCTTTCATCTCCCATTCCGGGAACCATAGCTCTTCGGTCGCCCCGTACATGCTTACCTGGTCGTAAACACCGTCGTGAGATACCAGGCAGTTGAACCTTTCGGTATGTCCCTCTATCCAGTTGATCATGAACCCGCCGTACGAAGCCCCGGCGGCTCCGATATTGCTCTCATCGATAAAGGGATAATTCTCCAGCACGTAATCGGTTCCCTTCATTATATCGATATAGGGGCGCCCGCCCCAGTCTCCGCTGATGTCATTGGTGAACTGCTGTCCGTAACCGATGCTTCCGGTGAAGTTGACCATGGCTACTACATACCCGGGAGAGGCGAACATCTGCACGTTCCAGCGGTAATGGAATTCATTCCCGAAAGATCCCTGCGGGCCTCCGTGAATCAGCATCACCATCGGGTATTTCCTGTCCCTGTCAAAGAAGGGCGGTTTTACCAGCAGGCCGTGAACCTTCTTCCCCTCCGCTCCGTCGAACCAGAAGTATTCGGCGTCGTTCATTTCCAGTTCTGAGACCAGCTTATTATTTATGCCGGTCAGTCTGGTTATGTCTCTGCCCTTATCAGTGGCCCTGAAAAGCTCTGTGGGATGAGCGATATCCTGACGGGAGAAAACTATATGTTTTCCGTTGGGCGTGACCCTGAGGTTCATATTGAAACCGTCGCGGATAATGAAATCGGCCTCTTCCTTCTCGATGGATATCTTCCCGATCGATCTTTGGGCCTTATTTTCCGCGTTGAAGTAGATCGTCCTGCTGTCCGGCCCCCAGCAGAAGTGGGCGATGCTGTAATCGAAATTTTCCGTGAGATTGCGTATTTTCCCGCTCTTTCTATCGTACAGCATAAGCCTGTAGCGGTCCGCTTCGAACTTCGGAGTAAGCTGCGCCCGGTAAGCTATATACCTGCCGTCGGGGGAATACCTGGGGTTGTTGTCGTTTGAAAGGTTTTTTGATGTGATGCCCTTCGGCTCTCCTCCGGGCAGGTCCATGATATAGAGGTCGTTGTTGGTTGATGTGGCTATAACCTCATCGGGGTTCATGGTGAAGCAGATCTGACTGCCATCGGGGCTGAAGGCATAATCTCTTTCTCCGCCCAGGGATATGGGGGGAACGTCGGTCTCTCCGGTGTTGACTTCGGTGATTATCTCACCTTCGGTATCCGCCAGGAAGAGGTGGCTCCAGCGCCCCTCCCGCCAGTGGTTCCAGTGCCTGTACATGAGCTGGTCGATAACTCTGGCTTTTACCTCGCTGTTCTTGAACTCTTCCAGCTTTCTGCCGTTACATTCCATATCCTTGCATTCGGGATATACCCTGGAAGTGAAGGCTATGGTTTTTCCATCGGGGGACCAGAGCGGATCGGAAACTCCGGTCGGCACATCGGTGAGCTTCCTGGATTCTCCTCCGTCCACCGGGATAGTCCAGATCTGGGGGGTTCCTTCCCGGTCGGAAACGAACGCTATCATCCTGCCGTCGTCAGACCAGCAGGGCGAATAGTCATTTCCGGAGCTCTTTACAAAACGGCGGGCGTTGCCGTCTTTTACCGAGGCCAGGTATATGTCGGTCTTAGATGAATTATCTTTCTTGTCGAACCAGGTTACCGTGAATACTATCAGCTCCCCATCAGGAGAGATCTCGAAACTTCCGATCCTTCCCATGGAGATCATGTCGTCGAAGGTTATTGCCCGTTTATCAGCGGC